>JAPPFE010000024.1 GCA_028823955.1 Candidatus Dadabacteria bacterium | reverse complement strand
TGGTAGCTCGTCGGGCTCATAACCCGAAGGTCGCGGGTTCAAATCCCGCCCCCGCTACCAATCTGCTACTATAGCCTTTTTTGAAAACTGCAATCACCCTTCAGCATTACTCTAATAAATTCACGATGGGATCTTTGTTTCTTTTTTAACCCTGCTCGGGTTATAATTTGCCATTAGGGGTTCTTTTTCGAACCCTAACTTCCGTAAAAAGGGTAGGTATCTCTTTGCTTGTTATGGTGTCCCTTGCCTTGGTGCTGGGAGTAGTCGGCCAGATGCTCTCCATCAGGACAGGATTTCCAAATATTGTGTTTTTCCTCATTTTCGGGATTTTGGTAGGTCCGGAATTCTTATCTCTGGTCCATCCCTCGGAGTTTGGAGAAGGACTTGAAATAATAATAAAGCTCTGCGTAGCCATCGTTCTTTTCGAAGCAGGACTCAACCTGAATAAAGAGGAGGCTCGTAGCCACGGGAACATAATACTGCTGCTTATAACCGTGGGCGCGATGATCACGATGGTAGGCGGGGCGGCCTTCGCGTACTTTGTAGGAGATCTTTCCTGGGAAATGGCCTTCGTTTACGGTGCTTTGGTCATAGTAACCGGCCCAACCGTCGTTCATCCCCTATTGAGAAGATTCAAAGTTAAGCCGAACCTAAAACACATACTTGAGTACGAAGGAGTTCTGATTGACCCTATCGGGGCCTTGATAGCTCTTTTTGTAGTTGAGGTAATCCTTATCGGAAGCACCCAGGCTGCGTCTGGCCTAACCTTCGGATTTACAAGTCATGTCGGGGAAATCGGCCAAGCAGTGCTCCTTGTCATTTACAAGTTTCTAGTAGGCGGAATCTTTGGTCTTCTTGGAGGTTACGCGGCGACCTTTGCAGTTAAGAGGTTCTATATCTACATGGAGGACTTCGTAGATCTTTTTATGCTTGCCTCAGCGCTTGCCGTCTACGGGTTTGCAGAAATGGTAACTCTGGATGCCGGGCTCGTGGCGGCTATCGTCTCGGGAGCCATAGTCGGAAACCTGAATATTCCAGAGGAAGAGGAAATGAAGAAATTCAAGGGCAAGCTTACGATCCTCGTCATTTCTCTGCTCTTCATTTTTCTCGCGGCAAGCCTTGAACTCGATTACATAAAGGATTTGGGTATCTATGGCCCCTTGATTGTGCTCGGGCTGCTTTTCATCGTACGACCGATAGAGATATTTCTTCTCTGCATGCGTTCCAATCTTTCGATCAGGGAAAAAATGTTTCTTTCGTTCGTTTCCCCAAGAGGAATCATCGCCGCGTCAATAGCTTCGATCATAGCCCTAGAGTTGCACAGACATGAAATCGAGGGTGGCAATACCGTCCAAGGGCTCGTATTTCTTACCATAGCTATTTCGGTCTTCCTTCAGGGAGGTGCAGGAGGCTTTGTCTCAAGGGTACTGGGGGTTAACGATAACAGGAATAAAGTGGTGATACTAGGAGCCAACAATCTCGCAAGACTTCTGGCGAGACTGCTTGAAAAAACAGGAAAAGAAGTCTGCCTAATAGATACAAACAGAAGGCTTGTCGAGCTTTCCAAATCACAAGGACTAAATGCGATTGAGGGAAACGGCCTGACCGTCGACGGACTTGAGAAAACGGAGATTTCTTCCCCGGATACCCTTATATCCCTTACAACAAGCGATCATGTGAATGTGCTTGCCTGTCGTCTTGTGAGAATAGATTTCAAGGTCAGTAACATTTGTGCACTTATAAACAGGATGGCGAGTCCTTCCGATATTGAGGACATGGAAAGGTTCAGGGTTCCCCTTGCTTTCGGAAAAAAAATTGACGTGATGGATATATATTCGAAAATTACCGCTAAGGAATATGTCGTTTTCAAGTCCCAGATCAAAAAAGAAACAATCGATAAAATGGATTTTGAAAAGTCACTTCCGGAGCACATGATTCCACTTGTCGTGGAGAGACCGAGAACCGACGAAGTTTCTGTTTACCATGAAAGCTTTAGTCTTGAGGTGGGGGATATGGTGTCCATTCTCGATGTGGACCCGGTTTCAACAAGCCCTCATGTTCTTGGGGAATTCGAAAAAGAGCTAATTGAAGTGTAAAGGTGAAGAAAAAATGAGTTCCGAGATGAAATCCTTTGAGAACCTTCTCGATGAAATAAAGAAAATTGTCGATACGCTTGAAACGGGGAAACTGCCTCTTGATGAATCCATTGAAAAATTCGAACGTGGGGCGGACCTTATAAAGGAGTGTTATTTAAACCTTGAGAGCGTAAAAAAGAAAATAAGTCTTATAGTGGAAAAAAACGACGGTACTTTTGATCTTGAAGATTTTAACGACGAAGAACAGTAAATGAGTTTTGACACAAAAGAGTACCTCCACACAAGAAAAGAGATCATTGACCGCAGCCTACGCGAATACCTGCCTCCCGATAAGGCCGAAACAAAACTCCATCAATCAATCGCCTACAGCGTACATCCAGGCGGAAAAAGACTAAGACCGATACTGTGTCTTGCCACCGCGGAGCTTGTATGCGGAAGCCATAAAAATGTTTTGCCTGCGGCGTGCGCGATTGAGATGATCCACACCTATTCCATCATTCATGACGATCTTCCCTCGATGGATGATGACGATACCAGAAGAGGGGAGCCGTCGAACCATAGGGTCTTCGGAGAAGCCGTGGCCACCCTGGCAGGAGACGCCCTTTTAACCGACGCCTTCAGTCTGATAACGGAAAAATCCCTCAAGGAGGGTATATCGTCAGAGCTTATATTGCGAGTGATTTCCATTATTTCCGAGGCCGCGGGATCGAAGGGAATGGTTCTCGGGCAGGCCTTTGACCTTGAGATGGACGGGGGACAGCATTTATCAGTTAATGAAATTTCGAATACTTACCTGATGAAAACGGCAAAAATGATCACAGCATCCGTTCTTAGCGGAGCAATTCTCTCTGGAGCGGGCGAGGAAGAAGTCCTGAAGCTCAAATCCTATTCGGAGAAAATAGGTATCGCCTTTCAGATAAAAGACGACATTCTGGATGCTACGGGAAGTCACGGCACAACACAGGAGTCAGAAGACAAAACCGGAGCGAAGAAACACACCTACGTATCTGTTATGGGAGTACAAGCATCAAACACTAGGGTCTCCGAGCTTACAAACCAAGCCATAGGAGAGCTTGAAAGTTTTCAGAAAACTCCAAACCCTCTAAGAGAAATAGCCATCTGGTTAAGTGAAAGAGAAGAATAAAACGAGACTTGACAGCCTCCTTGTCGAAAAAAAACTTGCCCAAAGCGGAAACCAGGCCCGAGCGCTTATAATGTCGGGGCGGGTTACGGTGGACGGAAAAAAAGTAGAGAAACCCGGAACGGCGGTAAAAAAAGATTCCGAGGTTGTAGTGGAGCATGACCCTAGAAGATTCGTAAGCAGGGGAGGGCTTAAGCTTGAGAAGGCAATAACGGAGTTCGATATAGACATAAGGGGGAAAGTCGCCCTTGACATAGGAGCATCAACCGGCGGTTTTACGGACTGCCTTCTGCATTTTGGGGCATCCAGAGTCTATGCCTTTGACGTGGGTCATGGGCAGATTGACTGGAAGCTTAGAAATGACAAGCGGGTCATAGTAAGGGAAAAGATAAACTGCAGGTACCTGCGGGCAGAAGACGTCGGAGAAAAAATCGATATAGTCACGATCGACGTTTCTTTTATTTCTCTCACGATGATAGTAGAACCTGCCGTTTCCGTGCTTGCCGATAACGCAACGCTGATTGCTCTAATAAAACCCCAGTTCGAGGTAGGCAGAAAAGACGTTGGAGCGAAGGGAATAGTAAGAGATGAGGATAAACTCAAAGAAGTTAACGATAAAATAATATCTTATCTTAGTGAGTTAGGATTTAAAGTTAAAGGTTTGATTGAATCCCCTATAAAAGGATCCGGAGGCAATAGAGAGTCCTTAGTTTGCGCCTCATGGACTGTGCCTACTTCTTCCCCCAGTCCTTAAGAAACCTCTCAAGTCCTATGTCGGTGAGAGGATGCTTGAACAACTGAGTGAATACTCTGTAAGGGAAAGTGGCAACATCGGCTCCCATCTTTGCCGCTTCCACTATGTGCATTGGATGCCTTATACTTGCGACCAGTATCTCGGTTTCGTAGGCGTAGTGCGCGTAGATTTCGCAAATATCAAGCACAAGATTCATTCCATCTGACGACACGTCGTCAAGCCTTCCGACAAAAGGGCTTACGTAGGCAGCTCCAGCTTTTGCGGCCAAAAGCGCCTGGGAAGGAGAAAAAACAAGGGTGACGTTAACATTCACACCCTCGTCCGAGAGGGTTTTCGTGGCCTTAACACCGTCTTCGGTCATAGGAAGCTTGACGACTATATTTTCATCTATACCCGCCAGTCTCCTGCCTTCCGAGATCATCTCGGAATACTCGGTGCTCAGCACCTCCGCGCTTACCGGGCCCTTTACCACATCGCATATCTCCTTGACTAGGTCCTCGAAGCTTTCCTGGCTTCCTTCTTTGGAGACAAGTGAAGGGTTTGTTGTTACGCCGTCCACTATTCCGAAAGCCGCGGCGCTCTTGATTTCTTCCATGTTCGCTGAATCTATGAAGAACTTCATTTTCCTCTCCTCTTGCGGAAGTTCCGCTTTTCTTCGGTTTACTTTACTGAAACACAATACATCCTCGGGAAGAAAATAACAGAAATAGACATTTTTTAAATGTTTCCGTTAACAGCACGCCATCTGTCCGGAAGCATAGTGAGCCTTTTTGTCAGGTTTCGCGGCAGCTGGGTAATTGTATTTACTAGAACCAGTCGTTACAATTGTTTTTCAATTTTTTAAAAGGAGGAAGACCTAATGAAATACCTTACCATTTTATTTCTTGTTGCGGCGGCAATGCTGCTCATTAACGTTCCGGCTTTCGCGTCCGGTTCCGCCTCCGCGGGGAGTGGAGCGAGCCCCAGAAGCGATTACGCCAAGGGAAAGGCGATAACGTTCAGCAAGCTTGTCTGCGACACCTGTTCAATGCAGAAGGGCGACCTGAACAAGGAAAGCGCCATGGGCCTCAAAGAGAGCCTTGGAGAAATGCAGGACCTCAGCAGTGAAGAGAAGGAGCTTGTAAGCGAGTATCTAAACCGCCGCTACAAACTCTGATTCCATACAGAAAAAAAGGAGAGATGATTATGAGAAAATTAAGTTTGATTGCAATTTCTGGAATTATTGCGGTTTTCGGCTACCTGCCGCTTGCCAACGCGGGCAATTCCGCCTGGCTTCCGGCTCCGGGAGGAGGTTCCGTTTCTCTTTCCCTCATTTACCAGAGTGCTGAAGAATACTGGAGCGGCAGCAGCAAAGCTCCCAATGGAGGAGCTCTTGGGGATGGTAACAACCTTACCCAGGGAACCGCCACGATTCAGGTCAAGTACGGGCTTATGGACTCCGTGGCCCTTGATCTGGCTGTGGGAGCGTCCCGGGCTTCAAAAGTCGGGACTGGACCGAAGAAATCTGACGATGAAAACGGCATAACGGATGTGAAAGCCGGCGTAACTGTTCGTCTGGTCGACGAAGCGGTAACCCAATCGGCGCCGAGTATCGCCGTCCGCATTGGGGGGATAGTGGGCGGAAACTACGACACGGGCTACATAAACTCGATCGGCGACGGGGGAGATGGTGTTGAATTTTCTGGAATCGTCGGCAGGTTTCTCTCTGATAACTTCGCCATGTCCGGCGAACTTGGTTACCGTTTCCTCAATCAAGACATTCCAGATGTTATTTTCGCCGACGTCACCGGAACCCTTATCCTTGCGGACATGCTCGGAGTGAGCGTTAACTACACGATGGAAAACGCAAGGGATGCGATTGATCTCGGAGGTCCCGGGTTTGGCATAGAAGATGTTCCAAATCGAAAGAGGTTCTGGCTGGTAGAAGAAGACTTTCACGCCATCGGGTCGACGCTCACTTTTCTTACGGGCGACAGCACGAGCATAAGCGGTTCATACGCAAGGGTTATTGCCGGTCGCAACACGGGGGAATTCAACATTTTCGCCGTTTCTCTCGGTTACTCCTTCTGAGGCGCCTGATCCGGAGAGAGCAGACGTAAGCGGACTGTTCTTCTTCTCAGTTTAAATCAGCTCTGGCATGCCGGACGGGATCCTAGAGGCGGGTCTCATCCGGTATGACCGGAGTTTTTTCGCCCCGAGAAACGGGCTGGAACCGCCGCTCCGCAGCGTAACCAACCTATGCGGAGAATGTTCAGGGCGATTTTCTCCGCTAACGGGAATCTGTATTGCGCCCAGGGAAAAGCTTTTAATCATGGGCAGTTAAGGTTCCAGTCGTACTCGTAATCCATCGTTCCTTTGAAATTTCGAAGTCTTTTTGCCAGCTTTTCATCGGCGTAGCTTGCAAGATGCCGGATTATGTCCTGCTCGCTTTTACCGAAATCCTCCGAATACCAGTCGTAGATGCTCGAGATAACAATCAGATCGTTTCCCATGAAACTCACCCCGCGCGGATGATTCACGTACTCTCTCGCCGCGCCGCCTAGCAGCTTCTGGGTGTTTTCCCCGGTAAAAGCCGTCTGAAGAAGATTCGGACATCCATAGCTCGCGCAGCTGACCCCGTAGTGGATAAGGTTATCCTTCCAGATGGGACGGAGAATGTCGTTTTCTATATTGTCAAGAGTGAGACTTCGCCCGGCTACTTTCGCGCGCACTTCCTTCCACGGACCCGAGCATTTCGAACCGGAAGCCCGGTCTTCGCATATTTCGAGTATGGACTTAACGGGAAAGGCATCCGCAACAATTTTCACCGTAAGGGCGTTGTAGAAGTTAATCCAGTATGCTTTCTGCTCGGCCCTTGAATAATCCCTAGGGTCAATCTTCTGCAGGTAGTCAAGATAGCTTTCAAGTTTCGTCCTGTCCCGGGCGCTTTTCTTGAGCGCGGCATAGTCAAATTTGTTTATTCCCGCGCTGTGAATCCGCAGATACCCGTCAAGCAGCTGTTGCCAGGCACTGTGGTCAATCTTTTTCGGGTTTGACTCATTCGCTACGTCCCAGAACGAAACCGACTTGGTTTTAGCCGAAGCAGGAGACGTAAAAAGAAATAAAACGGCCGAAACAACAAGAATAAAAACAAAAAACCCTCCAGCAGTTCCGTGTTTTGCGGTTTTTTGGATTATCACCTTTGTGTCCTCTCTATTAGGCAATTTGGGCAAACAATAAAAAAGCGGATTGTGTATTATTATTTCTAATGCTAACAGCACCCTTGAGAATTAAAAGTCACTCATATATCTCGATGGCTTGTTCTGTCTCTCCCCCCGGCGGAAACGGTTTATCTCGCAGATTGAAAAGAAAACTTCATCGGGCACGCAATAATTCTGAAAATTGCCGACAACGCAATGACTCCAAGTAACTGGCGTTATTTCTGAACCGAGATGCCTGCTTTTAATGGGAACGCCGGGCCTTCAACCGCTGCTCGCCGCCTGACGGACATAACCGGATTATGGTGCGCCGCCGCCTATTGCGCTCTGGCCTTTTTTGCCCGTCAGCCTGGAGAACCCGCTTTGTCCTTGTTCTTTCTTACAGCGGCATGTGCGGGGCTTCCGGTGTTTTTTCTCTATTTTTATATTTCCCGCCGGGGTGAACGATTTCCGGTCGGCCGCATTTTTCTCTGGGCGGCGGTATTCAGGTTCTGCGGCCTTCTGGGTGGACCTTTTTTTGAGGATGACTTCTACAGGTATCTCTGGGACGGCTATCGCTTCGCGACGGTCGGCACTCCTTACGGTATTGCCCCCGAAGCTTTTTTTGCCGACCCCGCAGTTCCAAAGCTGTTTCAGGGGATTCTTGATCAGATAAACAACCCCGGGCTGGCGACCATCTACGCCCCAGTGACCCAGTTTGTCTTCCTTCTAGGCTATTATCTCTCTCCGGGAAGCGTAACGGCGCTCCAGGCAATTCTCATAGTATTTGATCTTGTGACCATAGCTCTGCTTTTCCGCCTGACATCCGCCGGAAATGTCATGCTCTACGCATGGTGTCCACTTGTCGTAAAGGAGATAGCTTTTACCGCTCACCCCGACGGAGTAGGGGTATGCTTTCTTCTGGCAGCGATTGTTCTCTCAAGAAAATCCCGATGGAAAACCGCTTCCATCTGCCTTGGAATGGCCGCCGCGACCAAGGTATTCGCGCTGCTTCTTGTCCCTCTGGTGCTCCTTCGCGCCGCACCGAGATATTGGATGCTGTCGGCAGCCGTGTTCCTGGGTCTCTACGCACCGTTTGTCTTAAGCGGCGGAACCGACATGCAATCGTTTGCGGTTTTCGCCCGGGAGTGGGAGTTCAATTCCGCGCTCTTCGGCCTCCTCTCAGCTGTTCTGGGGACATTTGAGAGCAAACTCGTGCTCGGCCTTGGGTTTGCCGCTTTGTGGATATCTTACGGCATTCGCTACCGTAAAAGCGGCGAGCGGATACCCCGGGGTGACTTGATCTACGGAGCGCTTCTAGCGGTATCGACGGTTATCAACCCATGGTACCTGCTGTGGCTTCTTCCCTTTGCCGCTGTTTTCCCAACCACCTGGGCGTGGACGGCATCGCTTGCGGTACTTGCGAGCTATATAACCGGGCTTAACCTTAACGACTACACCATGGGGCCGTACCAGCAGCCGATATGGGTGCGCCCGCTTGAGTTCACCCCCATCGTGCTGGCGGCGGGCTACGATGTGTTCCGGTATCGGAGACAAAAGACGGGGTGTTGAACCGCCTTGAATCTTACTTCAAGAAATTATTTGAAAAATATTGTAAAATTCTTTTTTGGCGGAGGTAAGAATGGAGCTCTACATATCAATGAAGGCTGAGAACATAAATCCAACAATGTTCAAGCATGCAACAATAATGGATATGCCTTCACCCCAGAGTAACGGCTATTTCATCGCAGAATACAGGGAGGCCCAAGAAGAAAGAATACTAATCCTTCACAGGTACTCTTCAATACTTGAAAAAAAACTCCAGAAAGTCGGGTATTTTCTTGTAGAAAAATTCAACAACGGAATAATCGTCAAGAAAAAAGTCGACGAATCAAGAGACTACATGGACGAATGGGAAGAATGGGTGGAGTTTTCAAATGCCCTGCTTGAAGAATTTGAATCTTTTTTCGATAATGTCTGATAATCCATTATCGGCGAACTGACCGGAAACCTCGGGTTTCCCAGCCTCCCCGCAAATACTTCTAACAATAAGATGCAGCAGAAAATAAACTACAAAGACACCCTTAACCTTCCCAGAACGGATTTCCCGATGAAGGCCAACCTGCAGCAAAAAGAACCTCTCATTCAGAAATCCTGGGAAAAGGAAGACCTCTTCGGAGAAATCCGCGAAAAAAGCCGCGACCGTGAAAAGTTCCTTTTCCATGACGGGCCCCCTTACGCAAATGGCCCCATTCACTTGGGACATCTGCTTAACAAGGTTCTAAAGGACCTTGTCGTGCGCTCAAAGATAATGGAAGGGTTTGACGTGGATTTCGTTCCCGGCTGGGATTGCCACGGTCTCCCGATAGAGCACAAGGTCTTAAAAGAACTGGGGGAAGACGCAACTTCCATGCCGGCGCTCTCAATCAGACGCAACTGCAGCAAATACGCGTCAAAATACGTAAAAATGCAGTCAAAGCAGATGATCCGCCTCGGGACTCTGGCCAACTACAAACAACCCTATCTGACAATGACCCCCGATTATGAAGCCGGAGTGTTAAGGGCCTTCTCGAAACTGCTTGAAAAAGGACTCGTTTACAGGGACTTAAAACCTGTCCACTGGTCAATCGATAACCGCACTGCCCTAGCCGAGGCGGAACTCGAATACCACGAAAGAGAGGACAGGAGCGTCTACGTGCTCTTTGAAGTTGACGACCCCGCGGCGCTACCCCCGTCCCTTAACGCGGAACAAGCCGAAAGGGTATGCCTTATGATATGGACCACAACGCCATGGACCCTTCCGGCAAACCTCGCCGTCGCCGTAGCCCCGAAGGGGAAATACGGTCTTTACAGGTCCCCTGAAGGTGAGAATCTGATTATCGGCGAGGCACTTTGCGAAGAAGTTTTCGAAAAATCGGGAAGAAAAGATTACGAAAAAGCCGGTTCCTGCCTGGGAGAGGAATTGTCGGAACGGGGCGTATCATGCAACCACCCGTTTATTGAAAGAAAATCAGTCGTAGTAACGGCCGATTACGTAACTTTTTCAACCGGCACAGGATGTGTCCATACGGCCCCCGGTCACGGCGATGAGGACTACAGAACCGGTCTTCAGGAGGGGCTTGATATCTACTGTCCGGTCAGAGAGGACGGCACTTTTGACGATACGGCGCCGGAATGGCTGAGAGGGAAGGGGGTCTGGGAAAGCAATGAATTGATAACGCAGAGACTTGCGGATGCTGGAAACCTTTTTCATTCAGAACCCTATACACACAGTTATCCGCACGACTGGCGAAGCAAGACGCCTACCATATTCAGAGCAACAGATCAGTGGTTCATACATATGGACAAACCGTTTGGCGAGGCTGGAAAGACCCTGAGAGAAATAGCCATTGACGCGGTCGGAAAAAAAATTGATTTCTATCCGGACTGGGGAAGAAGCCGCCTCGGCGGCATGCTTGAGTCAAGGCCCGACTGGTGCATATCGAGACAGAGATCATGGGGGCTTCCGCTTCCGTATTTCACGGACGGAGAGGGAAGGGCGGTTATGACGGCGAAAATCGTTTTGGCCGTCGCCGAAAAAATAGGGGAGAAGGGTTCTGACGTCTGGTTTTTCTCCGAGCCGCACCAGCTTCTTGATAACTATGATCGGCAAGACGACCCCGAAGCCCCGGACTGGCTTAAGTCAAAAGAGGACTTAAAAGACCTTTTAAAAGGCGGTGACGTATTTGACGTGTGGCTTGAATCGGGCTCTTCCTGGAACTCGGTCCTCAACGCAAGAGATCTCGGGTATCCGGCGGATATGTACCTTGAGGGTTCGGATCAGCACAGGGGGTGGTTCCAGTCCTCGCTTCTTGTGGCCCTGGGAGCAACCGGAGAGCCTCCCTTCCGCGCGCTTTTCACCCATGGATTCATGGTGGACGCCCGGGGCAGGAAAATGAGCAAATCCGGCGGCAACGCGATCGAGGTCGAAGATATCCTGCGTAAATACGGGGCGGACATCTGCAGGTGGTGGGTAAGCTCGCTTAGCTACTCAAACGATATAAAAGTCGACTGGGAGTTTTTCGACATCGCCGCGGATGAATACAGGAAAATAAGGAACACCATACGGTTTCTGCTGGGGAACTTAAATGACTTCGACCCGGCCCAAGACAGCATTGAATTCGAAGAGGATGACAGGAACTCGATTGACCACTGGGCATACTGCGAGTTCACCAGGTTCGCGAACGAAACCTTGGATGCCTACTCGGGCTTTAGCTACAAGCAGGCAAGCGATCTTATTTTCTCTTTTTGCTCCGATGAGATGAGCGCCGTTTACCTCGCGTGCATAAAAGACAGGCTTTACTGCGAAAAAAAGGACAGCAGGAAAAGAAGACGCGCCCAGACGGTCATGTACCAAGTAGCCGATGGAATCATAAAGTTCCTCGCCCCTGTCCTGGTCCATACTTCCTTTGAAGCCTATAAATCCCTGAAAAGAGACGGCGATGCCAACGTGCACCTTGAAACATTCCCACGCGTTGAGAAAGTTGAGGCCGATAAAACCTGGAACGATGTTATGGATATAAGGAAACTATGCCTAAAAGCCCTCGAGGATGCGCGGGGGGAGGGCGGCATAAACAATCCCCTTGACGCTGCTCTTTTGGTGACGGTTAACAAAGATCTTTTTGACGATATAAAGAAGTTCGAACCGGAGCTTGAAGATCTCTGCGGGGTAAGCAGATTCGAAATCTTTGCGGGAGAAGAAATCCATGTGGAACTTACGGATCTTTCCCAGGAGCCTAGATGCGAGCGGTCCTGGAAGAGAGGAAGGACCGTAAAGAAAAGGTCGAATGGAAGATTCCTCAGCGAGAGGGATGCATCAGCGCTAGGGCTTTAGTCCTCTAACACCTCAAGAATATATGAAATCACCCCGGAGGCCAGGTGAGGGCCCTTCCACCGAGAATATGCATGTGCAGGTGAAAAACGCTTTGTCCCGCATCCTCGTTCGTGTTTACGACAAGCCTGTACCCGCTCTCACTAAGGCCGAGCATTGAGGCTATTTCTGAAGCCTTAACCATAAGGTGTCCCAGGACGGTCTGATCTTCAGTCTTAACAGTCGCCATCGAAACTATTTCCTTTTTCGGTATGAGAAGGACATGAACAGGAGCTTGGGGGTTTATATCCCTGAAAGCCAGGCAGAATTCATCTTCATATACTATATCGGCCGGAATTTCTCGATTTATTATTTGTGTGAAAATCGTGCTCATGCCTGTGATTGTCCACCAACTTAGTTTTGATGTCAAAAACCCTTGTTAATTCTTCCGATTCATTAACGGATGGATCTATAAAGAATGGAGAATTTGAATTGAGACTATAGGGAACAAAAGCTTATTTGCGGGAAGGCTGGAAACAGTTTGTAGAAATCCCGTGGGTTAAAGTTATCTTATATGAAGTATGACCCCTCCTGAGAGAAAACAGAGAATCCGTCTTTTTATAAGCTGTCTTGTAGACAATTTCTTCCCCCAAGTAGGAGAAGCAATGCTGAGGGTTCTCTCCGGCATGGGACTGGAAATCGAATTTCCGCAAGAGCAGACATGTTGTGGGCAGCCCGCGTTTAACTCCGGTCATGCAAAAGAAGCCGAGAAGGTCGCCTGTCACTTTCTTGATGTTTTTGGCGATGGGGACGAGGCAATCGTGTGTCCCTCGGGTTCATGCGTATCCATGGTAAAACACTATTACGCGGAACTCTTCCGCAATGACTCCGAAAAACTGTCCCGAGTGGAGAAGATTTCATCCAACATTTATGAGTTCTCAGAATTTGTTTTCCAGCATAAAGAAGCTCTCAGTCTTAACTCGGCATACAAGGGCAGGGTTACGTTTCATGATTCCTGCCACGCGCTCAGAGAACTAGGGATAAGCTCTCAACCTCGCGAACTTATCAAGTCCCTTAACGGAGTCGAACTCATTGAAATGGAGATGGCCGATGCCTGCTGCGGCTTTGGAGGAACTTTTTCAATTAAGTATCCGGAGGTATCAAAATCCATGCTTCAGGAAAAAACAGACTCGATCCTGGATTCAGGGGCAGACGCTGTCGTTTCAACAGACATGGGATGCCTTATGAACATAAAGGGACTTGTATCCAGAAAAAAAATGCCCGTAAAAGTGCTTCATCTGGCCGAGCTCATTGCTTTTGAGGACACTAAATGATTACCGAACGCATAGATTTCAAGAAAAATTCCGTAGAGGCTCTAAAAAGCCCAAAGCTGAAAAAAGCTCTTGTGAATTTCACCGACAGGTCAAGAGCCTTCAGACGGAAAGCGGTAAACGAAGTCTCTGAGTGGGAAGAACTCAGATCCGAAGCCAGAAGGATAAAAGAAGATGTGATCAACAATCTGGACAGCTATCTCCTGGAGCTTGAAAAAAGCGTTATCAGGATGGGTGGCAACGTACACTGGGCAAAAGATGCCGAAGAAGCTTCCTCAATAGTGGTCGATATAGCCAGAGAAAACAACGTCAGAAACGTCGTAAAAAGTAAATCGATGGCCACAGAGGAGATAGAACTTAACAGGCACCTCATATCAAACGGGATAAACACCGTGGAAACAGACCTCGGGGAATACATAGTTCAGCTTTGCGATGATCATCCCTTCCACATAATTGCCCCCGCAATCCATAAGACCAAAGAGGACATCTCAAAGCTTTTCTCCGAGAAATTCGGAGTGCCCGAGTATGAAGAGCCGGAAAAGCTTACGGAAATAGCGAGAAAAAAACTGAGAGAAAAGTTTCTCTCGGCCGATATGGGCGTTTCCGGGGTGAATTTCGCCGTGGCGGAGAGTGGAACCATAGCAATAGTGGAGAACGAGGGCAACGCCAGACTCGCAACCACGGTTCCAGACATACACGTGGCTATCATGGGAATAGAAAAAATCGTTCCCAAGTTCGAGCAGCTCTCCATCTTTTTGAGCCTCCTGGCAAGGAGCGCCACGGGGCAGAAATCCTCCACTTATGTTTCCCTCATAACGGGTCCCAGAAGGGAAGGGGAGAGCGATGGTCCCCGGCAGTTTCACCTTGTTTTTCTTGATAACGGAAGAAGCGACATAGCAAGATCAGAGGAGACAAAGGAATCGCTCTACTGCATAAGATGCGGAGCCTGCATCAACATATGTCCGGTTTACAGGCAGGTAGGAGGGCACAGTTACGGATGGGTTTACTCGGGACCGATAGGCGCGGTAATAACTCCCCAGTTAAACGACTTGGAGAAAACGGCAGACCTGCCGTTTGCGTCATCCCTTTGTGGAGCCTGCAGGGACGTGTGCCCGGTAAAAATCGATTTTCCCCATGTTCTTCTCTCTCTGAGACAGAAAGTAGTGGAGCAGGGCAGGAAAAAGCCGGATCCGGCGGGATTCATGGAGAAAATTGCTTTTCGGGTCTGGAGTTTCGTTTTCAGCAAGCCGTTTTACTATAATCTTACAGGAAAAATGATGGTCTTTCTCCAGTATTTCTACCAAAGAGATAATGAACTACGGGGACTTCCATATCCTTTTTCAAAATGGACTAAAGAAAAGAATTTTCCTGCTTTTTCGAAAAAACCCTTCAGAGAGAGATGGAAAGAAAAATACCATGGGAAGAACAGAACATTACTAAAATGATTTCTAAAGAATCAAAGGCACTTATACTGCAAAACTTATGTTCTGCATCAACAATGGAGAGAGACGTAAACGAAAGTACAGAAAGGGTCTTTCTAGATCCTCAATTATCTATTGATCAAAGTAAGTTACAAAACGATTTTATAGTAAACTTTGAGATGGTATCCGGGGAAGTTCATCTTCTCGAAGAAAAGGGGAGCCTGATTGAGAAAATAAATGAACTTATCCAGGAGCTTGGTGCCCAGTCGGTTTCCTTCTGGAATACAAAACCCTTGAAATCACTTGAAATTGCCTCGGAAACTGATCTTGCAACCGCAGATATAGGAATAACTGGAGCTGATTTTGCCATTGCTGACACAGGGACTTTAGTTCTGCTGTCCGGTCCGGAGCAGCCGAGACTTACTTCGCTTCTACCTCCCGTGCATATCGCGATACTTGAAAAGGAGAACATAGTTCTGGATATTCATGCTCTGTTTGCAAAGCTCGGGGAATCTTATGAAAAAAATTATGATGAATTGTGTACGTGTATTTCTTTTATAACTGGACCGAGTAGAACGGCTGATATAGAACTTAACCTTACACTGGGAGTTCATGGTCCAGGAAGAGCAATAGTCATAATTGTCTGAAAAACCTATAAGCTTTTATCTCTAATTACCTCTAATTACTCATAAATATATCCCAAATGATGCTCCTCCTCCAGTTTCCGAGCGAAAATACCCAACGTCCGATAATGTATATTATGTAAACTTATATAAATCCATGAACAAATCCGGGGAAATCAACTACAAGTGCCCTATTTCACCGCTGTTCTTGATTTTTTCTCATATGTCCGGATGATTTTCTGGAAATATGGGAGATTTTATAAGGCATGCCTATTTACGAATATCAATGCCAAAAGTGTGAAGGCGTCTTCGAGATCCTGCAGGGCTTTAATGACAAACCTGTAAAAAAGTGCGAGGAATGCGGAGGAAGACTTAAAAGACTCATCTCTGTTTCCGCTTTTCATCTGAAAGGCTCGGGTTGGTATGAAACTGACTACGGGAAGAAAAAAATATCTGAACCCAAGCAGCTAAAAGATCACGATATCGGAGAAGATGCCCCTGCCGCTTCTTCTCAGAGTCCCGTCCTTCCAACGGAACAAGCTGCTGTTTCAGGTTCCAGTCAGACATATGACTCGATAAAGTCCGATACGAAGAAAGCAAAGTCAAAGCAGAAGAAAAAATAGCTTATGGACCTCGGCATAAAGGGAAAGGTCGCCTTGGTGGCGGCGTCCAGCAAGGGAATCGGAAAAGCAATAGCTTTCGCTCTTGCGGATGAAGGTGTAAATCTCTCCATATTCTCGCGTTCAGAAGACGAAATAGAACGCACAGCTTCCGAGATTAGAACTCGTTTTGATGTCCATGTTTTTGCCTCCGCGGCCGATGTAACAAATACAGAACAGATTGACCGTGTAATAGAAGAAACGGTAAAAACACTTGGCGGAATTGACATTCTGATAAACAACGCCGGAGGACCCCCTTTCGGCTTTTTCGAAGATTTTGAATCACCTGACTGGCAAAACGCTCTGGAACTTAACCTTCTAAGCGGCATTTACCTGGCGAAGAAAGTAGTTCCTCTGATGAAGAAGAGAAGCTGGGGAAGAATAGTCAACATAACCTCAATAGCCGTTAAGCAGCCGATAGACGGGCTGATACTCTCAAACACTTCCCGTGCCGGGCTCATAGGCTTCTCAAAGACTCTTTCAAACGAACTGGCAAAAGACAATATACTGGTGAACAACATCTGTCCCGGAAGGATCTACACGGACAGGATAAAGGCGCTTGCGGAAAAACGGGCCGCTCAGTCAGGCATTGAATATGAAGAAGCCATAGAAGAGATGGAGAAGGACATTCCCCTGCGAAGAATAGGTACACCCGAAGAACTGGCCGCCCTAGCCTGCTTTCTTGCTTCTGAGAAAGCAAGTTACATGACTGGAACTACTATCCAAGTTGATGGAGGATTGTTGAAGGGGCTGTTTTAAAAACTTGTGGGACTATATCGTTTTTTAAGGTATAATGGCATTTTCATTACAAGAAGGTTGGTCCTAAATCATGCCACGAAGTTCTGAACAAGCAGTACTGCTTACGCATTCCCCCGACCGCCCGGGTCTTCTCCGCGCAATAATCGATTTCATATCCAAGTATGGCGGTAACATATATGAAATGCAGCACTGCATGGACATGGATGATAAGGTCACCTTTGTTCGTGTAAAGTGGGAGATGGAGAAATTTTCCATTCCCAAAGAGGAATTCTCCGAACGTTTCCAAGAGGAAGTAGCTTCAGAATTCGATATAAAATTCGACATATTCTTCACCGGGAAAGTGCTGCGCATGGCGGTTTTCGTCTCAAAACTCCCACATTGTCTCTCCGATATCATATACAGGCTAAGGGTCAGGGAGTGGAATGTGGAAGTTCCCCTCATTATAAGCAATCATCTTAACCTCAAGCCCGTTGCTGACCGCTACGGCATGGATTTTTATGTGTTCAACGATGTGGAAAATAACAAAGAGGGAGTGGAAGCCAGTCAGCTTGAGCTTCTCAAGGACTATAAAGTGGATTTCATAGTGCTTGCCAGGTACATGCAGATACTTAGCGAGAATTTTGTCTCACACTACAGAAACAGGATAATCAACATTCACCATTCCTTCCTTCCCGCCTTTCCCGGAGCACGTCCCTACCACAACGCCTACAAAAGAGGTGTCAAGATCGTTGGGGCAACGAGTCACTACGTAACCGAGGACTTGGATTCCGGACCCATAATAGAGCAGGATGTAATACGGGTAAACTACAACGATTCCATAGACGACTTAGTGAGAAAGGGAGAGGATCTGGAGAAACAGGTTCTTTCAAAAGCAATCTGGTCTCACATCAACAGAGAAATTCTGATATACAAAAACAGAACAATAATGTTCAATAAATGACCCTCTAAACTTCCCGGAGCTTTGAAGCACCCGAAGCTCGAGAAGATGAATTCCACCCAGTCGTTTCTCCGTTACCTGCTTATTCAACATTATCTTCTTCCTTATCCCGCCTGAAAAGAGACCTTATCCTGTTGTAGTCGTATTCTTCTGAGCTCTCCGCTTTCTTTTCCGCAGAGTCCACTACCATCATCTTCAATCCCCTGAGCACCTCGTCTTTGGACATGGTTGGCTTGACCTTGAACGAAATTTCCCCCAAGGGAGTGTCCCTGATTTTTATGCCGGATGGAATCTCAAATTCCTTGCGCTCATTGTATTTGTCAAGAACCCTGCTCATGTACTCTTTCCAGACTGGAACCGCGGACAGGGATCCTGCTTCTTTGTCTCCAAGCGAGGTGTTATCGTCCTTTCCAACCCACACCCCCGCGACAACCATGGGACTGTATCCTATGAACCACGCATCCGTATAATCATTTGTGGTCCCTGTCTTGCCTGCGACTCTTGCCTTGGAATTAAGTGAGTTGGCGAGCAGTCCCGTCCCCTCCGATACAACCGCTTCCATCATGTCCGTCATTATATATGCCGTCTCGGGGCTTATAACCCTTTTAAACTCTTCCGTATTGCCAAAATAATGGATGGGAACTTTCTTGATGAAAAACCCGAATTCCCCCGCGGTAACGAACTCTCTTTGATCTTCGGCCAAAAGCCCTAAAAACTGCGACCTGCTCTCGCTAGGCTGCGGCGAAAGACGCTCCTGATAATGCCATTCCCCCGACTCCTCACCCTGCTTAAGTCTCCTCTCGTACCGCAGATACACCTCCCCGGTGTTATCCTCAATCAGGCTTCCGTTCCTGTCATAGATCCTGAGTATGAAATTCGGTTTCCTGTATATCCCGGAATTTGCGAAAACAGAATATGCTGCAGTTATTTCCAGCAGAGTCACTTCGGAGCTTCCCAGAGCAAGCGAGGGATAGGGATTGATTCTGGATCCGAACCCGAAGGGCCTGGAATAACTCGCTACATATCGCGGATCCACGTCCATGATAAGCCTGATCGAAGAAAGGTTCCTCGAGTTGACAAGAGATTCTCTGAAGAAGATCGACCCCATGTATTCTTCGTCGTAATTCTCCGGAACCCAGTCATCCACGATAATCGGTACGTCAAGGAGCTTGCTCGTCTGCGTATACCCTTTGTCTATAGCCGCCGAGTAGAGAAAAGGCTTGAACGCGGAACCCGGCTGCCTTTTCGCCTGAATAGCCCGATTGAACTTCGAGAGTCCGAAGTCATATCCTCCTACCATTGAGATGATGTTGCCCCTTGCGTCCATGGCGACCAAGGCTCCCTGGGTCTGGGGCCAGAACAGGGGAACTATATCGGTCACCTTCTCATCGCTTACAGATACTCTCACCTTTATAACGTCTCCCGGGTTCAGTCTCTCCGGGAGAAGATGGATGCCATCGGGAGGGGGAAGATACCTCTCCGGGTCGACTATGTAACTGAACTTCCGTTTCTCTCCGCCGACTTCTATCGTAGCAAAAGAAGTTTTCTCATCTACGTCTCCCGTGACGGTGACAACGGCCCTGTACGTTCTTCCGTCCTGAAAAGCAAGCTGGCGCTGCTGTTCTTTGAATTCCTCGATCTTCTCAAGAGTTCTGAGTCTGGCAATGGTAAATCTGGTTCTGCCCTGTCTTTTCTCGGTGTTGCGTATTCCCCTTCTAATGGCCCTGTAAGCCACGAGGTTCAGGTCCATGTCAAGGGTTGTGTAAACCTTGTAACCGCCCTTTTCGTAGGCCCTCCTGCCGACTTTCTTCTCAAGATACTCCCTTACGTACTCAATGAAATAAGGGGCTATGTACTCCCCTCTGGGTTCCTGCTTCGGAATGATTTTTATCTTGTATGCCAAGGCGTTGCGCTTCTGTCTTTCGGTTATGAACTCCTGGTTGCGCATTATGTTTATCACGGTTTTCTGCCTTTTAAGCGCATTTGAGGGATTGACTCTGGGTGAGTACAGCTCGGGTCGTCGCGGAATTCCCGCCAGCAGGCACGCTTCGGCTACGTTTATGTCTTTTGCCGATTTTCCGAAGTAGTTCCGGCTCGCCATTTCAACTCCGTAGACGCCGTCGGCAAGGTATATGTGGTTTAGGTAAAGGTAGAGTATTTCGTCCTTGGAGAGGTTCTTTTCTATCCTGTATGAGAGAATAGCTTCTTTTATCTTCCTGCTGTATGCCTTTTCGGGACCCAGAATGAGGTTTTTGGTTATCTGCTGCGTAATGGTGCTTCCGCCGGAGACGATTCTCCCCGTAATCAGGTTCTGTAAAAGGGCCCTCACAACGCTTTTGGCGTCCACGCCGCTGTGCTGGTAGAACCTCCTGTCTTCGACGGCTATGAAGGCGTTTACCACGTGAGGAGGCATATCCTCGAGATTTACAAGCGCCCTTCTCTCAAGCCCGGACTGCGCTATCAGCTCCCCTTCGGATGAATAGAATTCGTTCAGAATAGCGGGCTGATACCTTGTGAGATCGCGCAGGTCAGGGAGGTCTTTTGAGAAATAGATATAGACCGCAAGAATCCCGACCAGGCAGGCAAACGCAAAGACCGCAGGCACGAAGAAACGGAAACGGGGAAGCTTGCCCGGCTCTTTGCCGGCAAGATTGATCCCTCTATTAAGATTCATTTGCACCGGGAGTATACAGTTCCGTGGAAATCAACTCGAAAAAAGGTTACCTTAAAAAAGCTTTTTTTGGGTTATTTTAATCGGCAATTATACCAATGACACATTTTTCTGAAGATGAAGCGATGGCCGCTCTCAGTTCATACGTAAAAGGCGTGACGGACCAGGAAATAAAAGTACTTATTCTGAAACTCAAGAACGAGATCAGGAAAGAAGACGTGACGTGGGAGCAGATAAGAGAGATACTGGCCGAGATCAAAAGCAAAGACGGCAGCGCGCTCAAAGACATAATCCCTTTTCTTGTGTATTGACCGAGCACGGAAAATCCGCACGAAAAACACGAAATGGCAAACCTGATTGACTGCATCGGCAACACTCCGGTAATAAAGCTCAGAAGCGTACCGAAAGACAGACGCTCAAAGATATGGGCGAAGCTTGAGAACTTAAACCCCGCTGGCAGCATAAAGGACAGGGCATGTATCGCCATGCTAAGACAAGCGGAGCATGAAAACCTGATAGAACCCGGTAAAACAACCGTAATCGAAGCGTCAAGTGGAAATACCGCGATAGGAATAGCCCTCTGCTGCCGGGCAGGCGGCTACGACTTCACCGTCGTTATGCCCGAGAATACGGCAAAAGAGAAAATCCAGGTAATAAAAGCATTTAAGGGGCAGGCGGTTCTTACCGATCCAAGCTTAGGGCTTCGAGGATCGAGAGAAAAGGCCCGCAAGATAGAACGCGAAAACCCGGATTCCTATTTTCTTGACCAGTTCAAAAACACCGCGGACATAGAGATTCACCGCGAGGAGACCGCAAAAGAAATAAAAAACCAGATACCGGGACATCTCGATGCCTTTGTGTGCGGAGTCGGAAGCGGGGGAACGGTAATGGGAGTGGGCTCTGAACTCAAAAAAATCTATCCCGACCTCAAGGTAGTGGTGGTCGAACCCACCGAATGCCCTACTCTTTCCGAGGGAAAGGAAGGTCCTCACGGCATCTGTGGAATATCGCCCGGTTTTGTTCCCGAGAAACTTGATACCGGCGTGATTGACAGGATCTACGCGGTTTCCACGGAAGATGCCCGTGAATGCGCCAAGACTCTCGCTTCCGAGGAAGGCATACTGGTCGGAATATCTTCGGGAGCCTGCCTCAGCGCGGCCCTTGGGATCTCAGGAGAACTTCGAGACGGCGGCCAAGTGCTTGTAACTTTCTGCGACAGCGGAGAAATGTACCTGGGGACCGACCTTTACGATTAAAAAACCCGTTTGAAATGAAAATTTAACTATGTTATTTTACTCTTTGGATATGTTTATCCGCGTGAAAGTTGCGTAAAGACAGAGGAATAACGACGCATGTCAGCAAATATTTTTAAAAACCTTGTGCTCTGGGTGGCCATGTTCGTCGGAGTGTTCGCCGTATACCAGTTCATGAACACCTCGGCAAACGTCTACTCGGAGATATCCTACAGCAAATTCCTGGAACACCTGGATAACAACAGGATAGCCAAGATAGAGTTCGGCGAAAACATAATAAGGGGAGAGCTTAAGAACGCCGACCCCGAAGACCGCGGATTCACAACCACCGGTCCCGCGGGAGAGCTCCTTATCGCAAAGCTTGAGCAAAGCGGCGTAGAGTTCAGTTTTTCCCGTCGCAAACAAAGTTCGCTTACACAGATACTGATAAACTGGGGCCCTCTTTTCATACTGGTCGCCCTGATGGTCTTCTTCATGAGACAGGTACAGGCCGGGGGAACGAAGGCGATGAGCTTCGGAAAAAACCGCGCGAGGATGCTCTCCGATGAACAGAACAAGATCACCTTCAAGGATGTGGCCGGAGTCGAGGAGGCAAAAGAGGAAGTAAGCGAAATAGTGGAGTTCCTGAAAAGTCCGGAGAAATTCACGCGGCTTGGGGGAAGAATACCTAAAGGAGTTCTTCTGGTCGGTCCCCCGGGAACGGGAAAAACACTTCTGGCAAAGGCCATAGCCGGAGAAGCGGGAGTACCGTTTTTCATCATAAGCGGTAGTGACTTCGTGGAGATGTTCGTCGGAGTCGGAGCTTCAAGGGTAAGGGACCTGTTCATACAGGCCAAGAAAAACGCCCCTTGCATAATATTCGTTGACGAACTCGACGCCGTGGGAAGACACAGGGGAGCAGGACTAGGAGGAGGCCACGACGAAAGGGAGCAGACCCTTAACCAGCTTCTGGTCGAGATGGACGGCTTTGAAGGAAACGAAGGCATTATAGTCATGGCCGCCACGAACCGCCCGGACGTGCTTGACCCGGCGCTTCTCAGGCCCGGGAGGTTTGACCGCCAGGTTGTCGTCCCGAGGCCGGATGTCAGGGGAAGAGAAGCCATTCTGGTCGTTCATTCAAAAGACACCCCGATGGCTGATGACGTTGATCTTTCGGTGATCGCTAGGTCCACCCCGGGTTTCTCCGGAGCCGACCTTGAAAATCTGGTCAACGAGTCGGTCCTTCATGCTGCCCGCAACGACAAGGAGCAGGTCTCCATAGAAGATTTTGAATACGCAAAAGACAAGGTCACAATGGGAGTTGAGAGAAAAAGTATGCTGATAAGCGAAAAAGAGAGAAAAATCACCGCTTATCACGAGGCCGGACACGCGCTCGTAGCGAAACTTACTCCCGAGGCCGATCCCATACACAAGGTGACGATCATACCGAGAGGAATGGCTCTCGGAGTTACTCAGCAGCTCCCCCTTGAAGACAAGTACACCCTGTCGAGAACCTATCTCCTTTCCACAGTAAAGGTGCTTCTGGGAGGCAGGGCCGCCGAAGAACTTGTATTCTCCGAAAGAACCAGCGGCGCCGCAAACGACCTTGAGAGAGTTACCGACATAGCCAAAAAAATGGTATGCGAATGGGGAATGAGCGAAGTTGTGGGACCGGTAACTTTCGGCAAAGGGGAACAGCAGCCTTTCTTAGGCAGGGAAATTTCGAGAAAAAGCGATTACAGCGAAGATACCGCGGTGCAGATCGATCAGGAGACAAGGAAGATCGTGAACGAAAGCTACGACGAGGTAATGAAGCTCCTCGGAGACAATCTGGATCTTCTGCATGAGCTCTCTTCCCTGCTTCTTGAAAAAGAAGTTATAGACTCGGCGGAACTTGACGAACTGGTGTCAAAAACACGTGAGTTCAGGCCGGAAGTGAAAAAGCCGTTCGATATAACCAGCAGGGTCTGATCCCTACGGCTTTGCCCTGCCCCGCCGCTGTTTTCTGGCTGTCTTTGCAAAACCGGGAGTAAAAGCCGTTTGCTAAAGTCTTCAGTCCATAAAGCAAATCAGAACGCACCAGAACATCATTTGATAAAACTCGGTTCAAAAGAACTGGATCTCAGCCAAAAACCCCTCGTCATGGGTATTGTGAACATGACGCCGGACTCCTTTTATGACGGCGGAGCGTACAACGATCCCCAAAAAGCTCTCGGGAGAATCGCCTCTTTAATCAGAGACGGGGCCGATATTATCGACATAGGAGGAGAATCCACAAGGCCGGGTTCCCTCGGCGTGAGCACGGAAGAGGAGCTTGACAGGGTTATACCGGTAATAGAGGCGGCTTCGGTGGAATTTGACACCGTAATATCCGTCGACACCACAAAAGCGGCTGTCGCCGAGGAGGCTCTTGGGTGCGGAGCCTCGATGGTAAACGATATAAGCGGACTGAGTTTCGAACCGCAGGTGGCGCAGAAAGTATCGGAGAAAGGAGCCGCAATCGTACTCACCCACACAAGTTCACGCCCGCTGGACATGCAGGAGAAAACCCAATACAGTTCGCTTATTCCCGATATAGCGGACTTTCTTTTGAATTCGGCTCAAACGGCAATGGAGGCTGGAGTGCCGCGGGACCACATAATAATTGACCCGGGCATCGGATTCGGAAAAACCACCCCGCAGAACCTCGAAATCATAAGAAAGCTCGAGGAATTCTGCCGGCTCGGGTTTCCGGTCTGCATCGGAACCTCGCGAAAATCCTTTATAGGAGAAATCCTGGGGAGCCCGCTTGCCGAGCAAAGATTGATAGGATCCGTCTGTTCAGTAATAATATCAATGCTCAAGGGTATTTCTATCGTAAGAGTTCATGATGTACTTGAGACAGTGCAGGCGATTAGGACGGTAAAGAGCATATACGGGGCTAACTAGGATATGACAGACTCTACCATACAGAACTTTCGATTCTTTTCCGACAGTCTGGATATCCTGATCGTCGCCATAATATTTTTCTACGTACTGAAGGCCATAGAGGGAACCAGAAGCTCGCAGATCCTGGTAGGACTCGTGGCTATGGCGGTTCTTTACTTCGCCTCGAGGAAATGGGGGTTTTTCACGCTCAACTGGGTGCTTACCCACTTTCTCGGCTTCGCTATCCTCATAATAATAATTCTCTTCCAGGATGACATAAGAAGAGGGCTTGCGAACATAGGGAAAAAACCTCTTCTCTTCAGTTTCGTAAAACACGCCGCGAACGAAGCAATGATAGAAGAGCTGGGGGATGCCTGCTCTTTTCTCTCTTCAAGGAAAATCGGAGCCCTGATAGCCATTGAAAGGCAGGAGAGCCTAAGAGTGTTTCCCGGAAGACCTATTAACGCCAGCTTATCAAGCGAGATGCTTATAACCATTTTCAACCCGGCGTCCCCTCTTCACGACGGAGGAGTGATAGTCAAAGACGACGTTATTGTTTCAGCCGGGTGCTTTTTCCCGATCAGCACTGACCTTGAACTGGGAACGGAGCTTGGAACAAGGCACAGGGCGGCAATAGAGCTCTCCAGAGAGACTGACGCCGTCGTGGTAATCGTGTCCGAGGAAACGGGGAAGATCTCGCTGGCGGCGGACGGAGAACTTAAAAGAATCGCTAACGATAAATTGCTTAAGCCGAGTCTGGTTTCCGAACTTACCACCGAGAGCCTGAGCAGCGTAAAAATAGGCCAGGCAGGAAAAGCCTGATGGAGAAAAAACCTTTCTTTCAAGGTCTTGCAAAAAAAACAATCGCGCTTGCGCTGGCCGTAATGCTCTGGGCATTTACGAACTTCGAACTTGACGTGGAAAGGGACGTCAGGATTCCGCTTCACCTAAGCGGCCTGCCTGAAGACCTTATTATCGTGAACAATGCCCCCGAAAATGTTGACCTCTCTCTCAGGGGAGCGAGAAACCTGCTCTCTTCATTTGCCTTCTCGAACAAGTCAATTCCCGTTGACCTGCAGAAAACGGAACGGGGCGTTCTTAAAATAGACTTAAAGCGCGCGGCGTCGCAGATAGTTCCCAGAGGAATCGATATAGTCGCTGCGAGGCCCTCAAAGCTCTCTCTTAACATAGACATGCTTGTGACGAAAAGGTTCAAGGTGAAACCCGTGCTCGGAGAACCGGACTCCGGCTACGAGATATCGAAAAAAATAAAGGTCGTCCCGCAATTCGTAAAGGTAAAAGGGCCCGCTTCGCAGCTTGGCAAGCTGGAAAGCATAGAAACGGCGAAAATAAAGCTTGAAGGCGAAAAAGCCGAGTTCACGGCGCCGG
Organism: Candidatus Dadabacteria bacterium; assembly: GCA_028823955.1. Classification (GTDB taxonomy): domain Bacteria; phylum Desulfobacterota_D; class UBA1144; order Nemesobacterales; family Nemesobacteraceae; genus Nemesobacter. Next base: position 1,746 of record JAPPFE010000024.1, on the reverse strand, counting down.
CGCAGTTGCAACTGCCCTCCCAGTACATGGAAGTCCTCGAAGGCGATCACGTGAACGTAACGGTTTACATAAAAGACATAATACTGTCCAAGGAGTTTCGGGACGTCGACATAGTTCCCCGGAATTTCGGAGAACTCGAATACACTACAACTCCCGAGCTTAAGGCCACGCTGGTATTCAATGGCCCCTACAAGACCATCAACGACCTTACGAGCAACGATGTCAAAGTTTTCATAGACGGGGCAGAGATGGGCGAGAGCAGGCTGAAAAGACTCAGGGTAAAAGTTCAGTATCCAAGTTCGGACCTGCTGAAACTTACGAAGACCTCTCCGACGAGTGTCAGGGTCAGGGTCAAACCGCCTCCCCCGGAAGAATCCCCCGAGACGTAAATCATGAAAAAGTCCGCATCTGAATTTCCCGAAAGAAAGATTTTTGGAACCGATGGAATAAGAGGGGTTACCAACACCTATCCCATGACCCCCGAGGTATCGCTTGCCCTCGGAAAAGCGCTCACGAAATATCTGTCCGGGAAAACGGGCGGCCACGTGAAGATACTCGTCGGCAAAGACACCCGCCTTTCAGGCTACGTCTTCGAACAGGCAATAGCCTCGGGCATAACGTCCATGGGAGCCGACGTACTGCTCGTTGGTCCCCTGCCCACTCCGGCCATAGCCTTTCTCACTTCAAACATGAGAGCCACGGCCGGCGTGGTCATCTCCGCGTCGCACAATCCCTACACCGATAACGGAATAAAGATATTCGATTCCACGGGCTTCAAGCTCCCGGACACAACGGAGGCTGAAATAGAGAACATGGTTCTCGGAGAAAAACAGCTAAGCCCCCCTCCCCTGACGGGAAAGGCGAAAAGAATCGAGGACGCGGTCGGACGCTACATAGTGTTTCTCAAAAACACCTTCCCTGATGATCTTACGCTCGATGGGGTGAAGATCGTGGTTGACTGCGCCAACGGAGCCGCGTACAAGGTCGCACCCATAATCTTCGAGGAACTTGGGGCCGAGGTGATCACGATCGGCACTGAGCCCAATGGGACGAACATAAACGTTGACTGCGGAAGCCTGCGCCCCGAAATACTCTGCGAAAAAGTAGTGCGAAGTGGTTCCGACATAGGAATAGCGCTTGACGGAGACGCGGACAGGGTGGTTTTCTGCGATGAAAACGGAAATGGGGTTGACGGCGACCATGTGCTCGCGATCTGCTCATCCGAAATGCTTGAAGCCGGCACTCTGGCAACGGACACCGTGGTGGCTACCCAGATGAGCAACATGGCCCTTGAGAACTACCTCAGCGCAAAAGGTCTCAGACTTGAGAGAACCCGCGTGGGAGACAGGTACGTGGTAGAAGCAATGAGAGAACTGGGAGCAAACCTGGGAGGCGAGAAATCGGGTCATCTGCTGTTTCTTGACCACTCGACAACGGGAGACGGCTTGCTGGCCTCGCTTCAGATTCTGGGCATAATGAAAAGAAAGGGGAAACCGCTTTCTGAGCTCGCCGGGATAATAGATTTGTTTCCGCAGGTTCTTAACAGTTTTGAAATCAAAGAGAAAAAACCGTTTGAGCAGATCCCGGGGCTTGTCGAGATCGTCAGGGAATCTGAAAAAATCCTTGGAGACAAGGGAAGAATAAACCTCAGGTATTCCGGAACCGAACTGCTGGCGCGGGTAATGGTGGAGGGAGAGGATGAAACCCTGATAAACGGAATCGCTTCCCGCGTATCTTCCGTAATAA
>JAPPFE010000052.1 GCA_028823955.1 Candidatus Dadabacteria bacterium | reverse complement strand
AAACGAACTCGGCCTAAATATAAATTTTTTGCTTGATAAAGGGTAGGAAGTCCCTAATTTTTACTCCTTAGTTCATAATCAAAGAACATTCGTTTCCCTTATACTGGCTGTGCTTCTCGGCGCATGCCTGTTCGCCCCGGTTCCCGCCAAGGCGCAAACCACTATCTGGTCCGCCACGCTGACCGTGGCAACCATCGGAACCGAGAAGGGTTGCCATACACTACAGGCCAACCCAGCTACAGTTAGATGTTCTAACACAGCAGTGCTCACGGACGATGACTTTAGCTATAAAAGTGCGAATTATCAGATCAACAGAATCGTATTATTTAGCAACGGCTCCCTCATCTTAAACTCAAGCCCGAACTTCGTTGACGCCTTCAAGGATTTGGAACTGCGTGTCGGCAGCAGCCAGTTCCCATTCCATGACCAATTTAGCAATGCAGCATATTCCTTTGCACAGTGGAGAAACACCGGCCTCAGTTGGTCTGCGGGTAACACGGTCTCGCTGAGCTTGGTGCTGCCCGACACCCCTGTCACCCTCTCCGTCTCCCCGAACCCTGTGTGGGAGGGATCTTCGGTGACGGTGACGGCGACGCTCTCGCGGGCGCTGTCGAGCACCGTGATGATCCCGGTGACGCTTACGGACAACTCGGCAGAGTCAACCGACCACGGGACGCTGTCATCCATAACTATCAATTCCGGCCAGACGAGCGGCACGGGCACCATATCGACGAGCCAAGATACCGACGACGAGGACGAGACGTTCACGGTGGAGCTTGACACAGCAAACCTGCCGTCAGGGATTACCGCAGGCACCCAGAACTCGGTTCAGATAACGATCAGGGACGACGAGGGAATTCCGACGGTGTCGCTGTCGGCAGACCCTAACCCCGTGCCGGAGGGAGAGAACGTGACGGTTACCGCAACGCTGTCAGAAGCCCTGTCAGGGCGCGTCGAGATCCCTCTCCTCCCGGCGTGGAATACGGGCACGGTGGAGACAGGCGACATCAAGGGCCCGCCGGGGACCATCTCAGTCTCTTCCGGCGGGACGACGGGGGAAACGATTGTCCTGGCCGTGCGGGACTGCGACACAGAAAACGAGACGTTCATAGTGGCACTTGACACGGCCAAGCTGCCATCCTTGTCGCTTAGGGAAGACCCCCAACAAAGCTCCGTTACAGTCACTATCACAGACGACGGCGACGGTGAGTGGTGCAACAGCCGGCCTCCCCAGAATACGGGAAGAACGACCACTGGCGGTGGTTTCGGAGGAGATGGAGAGACTCCACGTGAAGACGAAGAACCCTCAACATCCTGTCCACGAGAAGACAGGAAAATTCTTGAGAGCTTCTACGAAATGACGGACGGAGAAGGTTGGGATCGGGATGAAAACTGGAACTCCCGCGAGCCTCTCGGGGAGTGGTATGGAGTAGACACCGAAGACGGAAGAGTTGTATCCCTGCGTCTTGAAGAAAACAATCTCTCGGGAGATATGCCGACAAGAGAACTTCTGTGTCTTACGGAACTTGTGGAGCTTGCCCTCTGGGGAAACGACGATCTCGAGGGAGAAGTGCCAGATAAGCTCGTACTGGCTGTCGAGAGAGCGGCGCTAAGATACCTGGCGGAGATGCTTGACATTAACCCCGAGTGGTTTGAGGACTATGGGGACCCTTATGACTTCGAGGATTGGCACACAGGCGTTACTACGGATGATGAAGGAAGAGTGATAGAGCTTGATCTCACCGAAGAAGGAGTAATATGAGAGATTCCGGAGAGCGTTTCTCAACTTCGAAGGCTCAGGGATATAATGATAACGACAAGTTCTGAAAACGGAGGCTGCGCCTTAAACCCTAAAGGTTCTTCTGCATTCAGCTTGTTTCTCCTGACTCTTCTTGTCTTTGCAGTGCTGGGGAGAAAAAGAGCCCGGGGCTGAGAGTTTCCCGCTTGCTTGGAAATAAAAGATAAAAGCTTTTCGGCTTGCGCGTCGAGCGTTTTTTATCTTCGGGTTTTTCTAAATCGGGGATAAGCCAAGACAAATGACCTCTTCGCTTGAGTTGCCCCTCGCCGCAAAATCATTGTTCCTTGTCCATCCCTGTGTTAAACTCCTGCCCAAAGAAGATTTCCGAATGAGTAGCGTGCTTTAAAGTTCAAGCAGTAAATTATTTTCCGGGGGTTCGCGCTGGGTAAAAGCGCTTTTCCTCCCAAGCTTATAAAACCAGGACCGCAAAAGCCATGAGCACCAGAAGAAAACCTAAAACAAAAACGCCGCAAAGAGACATCCCGTCTCTTGACCTCTCCGCAAGACCGAGAAGAAACCGTAAATCCCCTTCCGTAAGAAACCTGGCGCGGGAAACTTCACTTCTGCCGGGAGACCTCGTGTACCCGCTTTTTATCCACGATAAAAACACAGACGAAGCAATAGAATCGATGCCCGGATGCAAAAGGTGGAGCATCCCGGGTCTTGTTGAGGAAGTGAGGCAGTCCCACAGCCTGGGCGTCGGAGCGGTAATGATTTTCCCGGCAATCGAAGACGGACTTAAATCTCCCTTCGCCGAGGAGTGCTATAACCCGAGGGGCCTTGTTCCAAGAGCCATAGCCGCCATTAAAAAGGAGGTTCCGGAAGTCGCTGTCATAACGGATATCGCCCTTGATCCGTACTCAAGCGACGGGCACGACGGCGTGGTGTCCCCGTCTGGGGAAATACTTAACGACGTAACGGTCGAGGTGCTCTGCAAGCAGGCCCTATGCCACGGCGCCGCGGGAGTCGACATAGTAGCCCCGAGCGACATGATGGACGGGAGGGTCGGAGCGATCAGGGAGACCCTCGATGAAGAGGGCCATACGAACGTTTCGATAATGTCGTACACGGCAAAGTACGCTTCCTCTTTTTACGGACCGTTTCGCGGAGCGCTTGACTCAGCACCGAGAGGCGGGGACAAGATGACTTACCAGATGGACCCCGCTAACTCAAGGGAAGCCTTGAGGGAGCTCATTTTGGACGAAGAAGAGGGTGCGGACATGGTGATGGTGAAACCCGCAGGGTACTACCTGGATCTGGTATCCCAGTTCCGGGAGAACACAGACCTGCCGGTGGCGGCCTATCAGGTAAGCGGCGAGTACCTCATGATAAAGGCGGCCGCGCAATCGGGGTGGCTTGAGGAGGAAAAAATAATTCTTGAAAGTCTTCTTAGCATAAAAAGGGCCGGGGCCGACATTGTAATCACCTATTTTGCGAAAAAGGCGGCCGAAATTCTTAGCAGAACCTAGGGGTGAGAAAAAGCCCGATCCGTCGAGCGCTTTACAAAATTTTATAGTCGTATAAAATTCCCTTTCTCAAAAAAACACTGGACAGACAAGATGAAAAAAGACATTCACCCAAATTACAACTATGTGGTTTTTAAGGATTCGTTCACCGGGCATATGTTCCTTACGCGCTCGACCAGAACATCGGAGGAAACCACCAAATGGGAAGACGGAAACGAGTACCCGCTTATAAGCGTGGAGATCTCAAGCGACTCTCACCCTTTCTATACAGGAAGGGAAAAGCACTATAAAAAAGAGGGTAGAGTTGAGAAATTCCGTCGCAAGTACCAGAAAAAATCCGCCAGCAAAGAGACCGCGGAAACCGAATCGCAGTAAGAAGATTCAGAAGCCCTCCGTTTTTGCCATAACCGAGTGAGGGAAAATGTGGGGATTATATACTTGACTGCCCAAACCCGGTAAGATTCCCCAGCTATGGATTGGCTAACCAATATCATGCAAAAGCTGTATGCCCCTTGGGTGTCACTGGGATTGCTCAGTTCAATCTTAGCGATCTTGCTCAAGAGACTTCAGCCTAACTATCTGCCTCTCTTCCTCGCAGTTATTTCAATAGAATTTCTTGTCTCCCTGCTGGTGGTGCTTCACATGGCATACAGTCCTACTCTAGTCCTGCCACTCTCAGGTATCGTGATGATTTTGACATGGCTCTGTTTCTACTACTGGGACTTTATAAAACTGAAGATGTTTCCCGTGAAAAAGAACGAGCTCATTTTTAAACAACTGGCCTTGGACTTGAGACACGCGGTAGATGTTATAAACGAAATGAATTCTATAATATTAAACCATAAGATAATGGATGCCATGGAACCTCCAATGATGGATACTATCTTTGGGAGAGGTGTTGAAATCGAGGATATTGGCAAAATAGACCAACTGATTCATCTATTCAAATCTATGGACATTGCTCCACCTGACGCACCGCCTTTCCATTATTTAAGCGACGAAGCTCGGGAAATCTGGGGAGAGCATTTCTCGCAAGCAGTGCCCTATGCCAAACACCGAACCTACAAAGAGTATGTGGAATTCTTGCGGACACAGTCGGAATTTGAGGTTGAATTGACTGATGACGAAGTCCCCTTTTAATAGCCCCGCATCTGATTGAGGTAATAATAGCAAGGGAACTTATATATATAACTAGACAAACTTCCTAAGTCTAGCTTCTTTCCAGTCTAAAGAATAAGTTAAGATTACCTCACATAAATATCAGCGTCATATTGGATTAGCAATCGTATTTTCCATACGAAAACAAAACAGAGATGTGCCGACAGTTATTCCTTTCCAAGAAACGACTTCGGCAGGTTTTTCCAGCGGGCTCCCGTGTTTCAGTATATAAGAAATAACATGGAACATCATGCGGGCTTGCTTTGAGCCTGCTGAATCTTCTAGAGAGTTACAATACAACTGTTGATAGCCAAGATCACTCACAGTAAACTACCGCTAGGTTGAATCTCGGATGGGTGGACATAGACGTCAGCATTTTGTTCCTGTGATGCTGCTGAAGAATTTTTCTTTCCGCAAAAACGGCAGTGAGCTGCTGTATTTTTTTGATAAGAACTCTTCCGGGAAGGGTATCAGGGAAATTAGCCCGCGTGACTTTTGCGTTGAGAAGGATATTTATACGCAATACGAAGAGGATGGGAGCAGGGATGTTTCCGAGGAGAAAGATTTCAGCAGACTTGAAGCAAGAACCGGCAAAATAACCAAAAAGATAATGGAAGCAGTCCGCACCAAGAAACGCCTGCGGTTGTCTCGCAATGAAAGAAGAACCTTGTGTCATTTTTTTCTCCGACAAGGTTTTCGTATACCGGATAGAAGTGATTCTATCGCGGGTCGTGATTTCATTATTCGTTCTGTTAGCAATCCCGAAACATTGAAAAAACCCAGGAAGGAAATAGATGCGTCAAGAGCCAAGGAAAGACTGAAGTTCCTGACTCGCTACAGTGAGCCTCCAGAGGAAATATTATCGTTTTTCGAAGGTAAGGACCCGGTTGTCAGAGTTGTGAGCGATGGAGAAGAGAACTTCGTCATTGGAAGCAATCCAGTGTTGCTAATGGAACCGGATAATCATCTTCCCGAGATCTGGCTTCCGATTGCGTCCAATGTAGCGGTTACGCCCTGTTCCACACGTGGGAATGACGGCTTTATTGAATCTGGAGATTTGGATATTCATTCGTTTAACAAAGATGTTTTCGTGCAAAGCAGAATGATCGCGGGAAATTCGGAAAAATTGATCAGGAGTATCGTCAGCGGGTGGGGATCTGAACTTATTTGAATAGCTGTCTTCGGGTCAAACAATCTCTGCTACAAAAAGCAAAAGAAGAATTTGACAAATGAGAATCAATGCGAGGAGTTAGCGTTGGCTACAGGCGCATTGCGGGTGCTCTGATTCATTTTGGAACTTAAGACCTTTCTTCTGCAATACCAAAATTTTGGAAAAATGCAGGAGGCCTGAAATTTTTTACTATATGGAAGCAACTCAACCATTTCTGAAAACCTTCCTTCAAGTCCGAACTTGCGGAAAATGCTGAAAATATAGCTCGTTAAAAGATTTAGAAGCTTCCTTGATCTTCTCAAGCACATTTTTTTCTTCAAACGCTAAGCATGCAAACCTGAAACATAATACAGCCCTAAACATGACATGCATAAAATCTTGTATATGTTCTCGGTGTCTGGGAGTGTCGAGGACTCCGTTGGTATGGAATGTTTGTGTTCCTCCGTAATACAAGTCCATTATTGCGGGTGCTGCCGCATGCAGACAGTCCGAATATACCTTGGTAAGTATTCTGGACGGGTCAACATCTTTATTAATGTCTTTTTTATCTCCAGGCATCTGAGAAAATTTGTGGTCCATGGATTCTATGTATTGACGAAGTTTTTTTCGAGGAATCATGGGGCGATTCCTTGAAGATTCCACATCCATTTTTTCGTAGAAGGCTTTTAGATATTCTTCGTGCAAATCTGTAATATCACCCGAGACAGCAGCATAGAAAAGAAATTCAATGCTTTCTGTTATTTCATCAAGCATGCGTTGTAAAGATGCCTGTTCTTGGACAAATCCATGCTCCGCCAGCAATTTGGTAGCTCGCAACCCGCTGATCATGCGTACGAGCTTCAGGATAATTGCCTGATGTATGCTTTTTTCCGTATAGCAGTATACGAAGTGATCTTTAAAAGGCACCTTCTTCGGTCTTGGTACTTTTTTGATGAAAATCGACAATCCTTCATCCATAGCGTCTAGCACTTTATTGTAAATTCCGTTCATGATAACTCATCCCTATTCATAACATTCTGATTCACCCCTTGATGACTTTTTTCTTCCTGCCGTGTCATAATTTGATGAACTCTGGCTTCATGTGTTCAACGATTTCGGGACTGCAGTAATTAGATCCAAAGAGACGAAGCACAGGTTTCGACAGATCCGATACGATGGTTGACCATCTGGCTTCAAGCTCCACTATGGTACAGGTTTTTTCCGTTATGCGTTTGTCCGTCTGTGATTTATGGCTGCGAAAGTAATCTACCGAAGGATCAAATTCGGCGAGTTCCCGGTTTTCAAGACCCATCCAAGTGCACCGGAAGCTTACTTGTGCCGCCGTCTCAAATCGTTTCGCCATACATTTAGCATGAGTAACAAGTTCTGCGGTCTCCCTGATAACGGTTTCACGAGAAAGCCATGTCCCAGCCCGGCGACCGAGGATTTCGGTACTGCGGGGACGGTCCTCCCTATAGGCTCGAACCAAGCTTGCGCGTCCATCGGGAGCTACTCGCCAGAACTCTGGAGTCCAAAGTCCTGACCATGGTTCAAGTCGAGCGTCCATGATGTTGGACTCAAGCACGGTTTGTCCAGTCCCGTCTTCCCTCTCGGGAAAATCTCTCGGTCTGACTTCAGGCGCGCTTAACGGATAAAACATGCTCCAGCCGGTTTTCACAGTGTTCAGCACTTCGTTGTTTAACTCTGTCAGAATCTGGTGAAGCGATTGCAAGGGAGGCTGTTCGGCGTTAAAAGAAATCAAGTAGCTCAGCTGGTATCTGTTGTCGCAGAACTGTAGCGGCCAGCGAAGATGTCGGGCTTGGGAAAGCAAGTGAAGAAAACGCTTTTCTACTTCATGGTGCCAGTTCTCCAGCTGTTGACTAACGGCAGGCGTAGCTTCTTTCTGTGTGTCGAACAGTCTGGCGATATCGCCGAGCAGTTTTTCTCGATCGTTCAGTGTACATCTTCTGATCAGTTCACCCCACTCCTTGGGTTCGCTGATCGGTGCGCTTTCAGGTCCCGGCTTCCGAATATAAAGCGTCCTGGCGGCTATGCCTTGAGGTCTCCCCTTTTCGTCTTGGGGACCGCCAGCTTTCGTGATAACTGGCACCTGTCCATGTCCGCCGACTCTGATGACCGGGAATTTTTCGCCGTTTTTATTCGGAATTACATGCACATCACATTGAAAGTCGGGACTCAAATAATGCTTTACAATACCAGTGAAGGTATCCCGGTTGTATTTCGCTATAGAGGGCGGGTGGTTTGGATCCGGGCTCAGATCGTCCCGAAATCCGAAAACAAGGTGTCCGCCGCCGTGGTTGGTTAAAGCCACCAGATGACGGGCAATCTTTGCCTGCGTAACTTTATCATCAAGATCGACCCATCCTTTGTATTCATTTTCCAGAGTTTCCATGGGAAATTCTATCAGGTCTCTTAGATTTCCTTTTACTTTATCCATATTCAAAGGGATCCTCCCGCAGATTTCTTAAATGAAATTCGGCCTAGTCAATCATATTAGTTCCATTTTTGTTACTTTTCCATCTTTTGAATAATAGACTCTGAAATTATCACTCCGTTTTCATCATGCCTTGTCTTCAATCAAATTTACTTCTTCGCCCTCAGACTAAAGCTACGATGAAAAGGCGTGGGAAGGGATAAAGCGTACGGTTCCCCGAACCCCCGGGATAAGCATCCCGAAGCCGCCTCTTGTATACCTCTAAAAACCGGTTCCGTTCAGTATCGGACAAACCATTTAGAATCGGGCGCAGACCGCTGCCCATAACCCATTCAAAAACAGGATCTTCTCCTTCCAGCGCATGGAGATACCGAGTTTCCCAGATATCCAGGTGCCGCGTACAGGGAGAAAGTATATCGTAGTAGAACTCTGAATCCTCAACCCACTTGTTTGACAAGGCGGCAAGGAGTGAGGCCTCGCCAATGGGTTTCCCGTCGGGACCGCCATCTGCCAACGTATCCCGCATCAGGCGGTGAGACGGAAGATCCCAGCTAAGCGGCATCTGGACCGCAAGGCAACCTCCCGGGTTAAGGTAGCTTACCAGGCGCGGAAACAACTCGGAGTGACCGTCAACCCAGTGCAAAGACGCATTGGAATAAATAAGGTCCGGGTTTTCCTCCGGCGCCCAGCTGCGGATATCGGCATCCGCCCAGTGTATGGTCGATGGCTCCGCGGCCGCCTTGGCCAGCATCTGCGGTGAGTTATCGATACCGTATACCTTGGATGAGGAGCAGCGCTTCGCCAGAAAACGGGTTATGTGGCCCGAACCGCAGCCCAGATCATAGATCGCACTCGGCGCCTCAAGGGGTATACGATCCAGCAACTCAATGGCCGGTCGCAGGCGCTCTTGGGAAAACTTCAGGTACTGACCGGGGATCCAGCGCGTTCCGGCAACCTCGCCCTGATGCGCTCTTTGCGATATGCGATTTCCTCGCTCCACCCCTCGTATATGTCCGCACGGTTTTTGTGCGGAGTGGTCAGCAACGTCGTCTTTTTAACTTCAGGAACCGCGGTCAGTCACCGCTCAGGTAACTTACCACGTCATCCTGAATGGACTCGTCCACAAGTTCCCTCCACTCCTCATTGCCGCTTGCTATCGACTCGCGTATTTTGGTAGCCGATATGAACCCTATGTTCTCGGGCGGGAAAAACTCGTTCATCTCGTAACCGACTCCCCTGCCCCAGTTTACCGATTCAATGTCCGGAATCACCATCACGACCACGTCGTCCCCCTTGCTCTCATGATATTTTCTTATCATTCCGACGGTCTGTTCCGTGGTGAAGGGGTTTTTCGGGTCGGGAGGAATATCCCTTACCATTATCAGGCACGGAACTCCATTGTCGAGCTTCTGCCTGACAAGGCTTATGTGCCCGGCGTGGTATGGCTGATATCTGCCGATGAATATGGCTCTTCTGGAAGGAGAAGGCTTTATGTCTGGATGACCGTGGTTTTTACATTCCCAGTTGCTCATTATTTACCTCGTCGAGTGGATTAAAAGAAGATTTTTACTAACTGAAAGACGCACGGATTATACACACGCCCGGTTTTTTTTCAACAGGGATTAATAGGGATTGTATGCTTTGTTACACGGAATTAGATTTTTTCTTCAAGATTATCGCAGGTGAAGACGGTGCGGTTCCTAAGATGGCTTTTCATTTGGTCCTCTTGTTACACATTTCCTCTTGGTATGCTACAATAACTCGCCGAGAGGAAAAAATGTCATTCAAACTAACCGTAGAGAATTTTGGGAAACTGACCGAGGCGGAAATCCGTATCGGTCAATTCACGGTTTTTGCCGGTCCTAACAACACGGGGAAGAGTTTTGTTTCGAAACTCTTATATTCCCTGTTCGACGTAATGAACGCTGAGCACGCCTCAATGTACTTCAATATGCTGTCCCGACCCTTATACAGAGGTCTTTTTGAACTGACCTGGGGTAGTTTTTCCAAGGAAGAAGAGAACGACATGTTGCTTGAACAGCTAGACTCCATTCTGAGTCAACTGGAGAAATCTTTTGAGCTCGAACGTTCACGTCGGTTAGAAGAAAACTGGGATTCTGTTGTCAATTACGGAGACGAATTAAGGGCGGGGCATACACAGCTTGAGAGAAACCTCGACAAATGGGAGCAAGAAGAGGGCGCTTTTGAGTCCAGCAAAAGCTATAGGAGAACTCTGGCAAGAATGAAAGAAGATATAGACCGCCTCCGTGGCGCACTTAACACCAACGCCAGGGAGTTTATCATGGACGGCATAAAAGAAAGAGTCTCTCAGAATCTCGTTCAGAATTTTCAGACGGCCAGCCTCTCGAACCTGAGAAAAGACCAGACCAGACCGGCCAGAATCATCCTCGATAATGTCGTCGAATTTACTATCGAAAACACCAGATCAGTCAATTTCAAGATCAAGGACGAGGCAGGTTTTCACGGGCTTCAAGAGTATTCCAGAGTGATATATCTGGAGTCCCCCCTCTACTGGAAACTGAAATCCGCGCTGGAGGGGATCAAGATGGCACCGCGCTTTCGCTCTCTGCGAGGAAGAGACGCCTTAAGCGGAGTTCCCGGTTATTTCTACGATCTGGCAAGAGCGCTGAGAGAGGAATATCCAGAGAACGATCAGGAAGATCTCATGAACCTCTGCGAGCGACTGTTCTCAAAGGATGTCATGGATGGGAGGCTTACGGTTTCCGAGTCTGGAGAGCTGCGGTTTGAAGACAACAAACACGATACTTCCTTCCCTTTGCAGCTTGCCGCGATGGGGGTTGCCAACCTTGGTATCCTTGCTCTGCTCATCGAGCGCAGAATCATAGACAAGGGTTCTTTTCTTTTTGTCGATGAGCCAGGCGCGCACCTTCACCCTTCCTGGCAGATCAAAATCGCCAAGACGCTATTTGAGTTGTCTCGTTTGGGAGTGAATGTCGTAATCGCTACCCATAGCGTGGACATGCTCAAATTCCTCGAAGTGGAAGCTAAGAAAAACCCTGAAAGCAAGAAGCTTATAGCACTTAACCGCTTTTCATCTGAAGGCGTTGAGGGTTACGAAGAGGACTTCGAGAGCAAACTTAACACAATGCAGCAAGATCTGACCGATCCGTTTGCCACTCTCTTCCTCGAGGGCCTATAACCTTGAAGTCGCTTGAAGATTTTGCAATGCCATTGGAAATCCAGAAGCTCGTGGAGGGAGAGTTCAAGCCTTGCAAGTTTCCCACGAAAGCCTACGGGGTTGATAAGTCTCTCCCCGAAGACGGAAAAGATCTTAAAGGTCAATACGGGATGGACAGCACTCATTCCTGCGACTACATGCTCATCAACGACAGTAATGTTTTACTGCTGGAGGACTCGAACATCAGGAAGAAAAAAGAGGACCTGGAGGAGGAGTACTCTGAAGAATTGTCTATAAGAATCATCGGCAAAGAACAACTCTTGAAAGCTTACGCAAGCCTGCTGCTTTTGTGCAGAATCTCTTCTTCGGACAGAACCACCAGAAGACTGATAAAGGGCAAGACAGTTAGCTTCTGTGTTGTATGTAGTGACGTTGAGAGGAAGGATTTTCGCGTTTTATGGCGGATAGAAGGATACTTGAAAGAACCTTTGAGAAATCTCGTGTCAGAGGTTCATGTCCTGCCCCTTTCAGGGGTAAAAGGACTGACCGCGGACTATCCAGGAATATAATCCCCGCCACAGGAATATCTGATCTCGCAAGCAAGGATCAGGGGATAAGCTTTGTGTAACAAAGTATATAATCCCCGCAAGCTCATTTACACAACGCCCAAAATTTGATACTCATCTTGATCAACTGAAGCAGTTATAAGGAGGTATATCGTAATGTCGACCCTAGAAGAGAAGATGAAAAGACTCCCCGCGACGCGTCGTAAGAAAGTAGAGAAACGGGCAAAAAAACTTATTGCCGAAGATAGGAGGAAAACTAAACCTAGTGGCCGAGTTCCCCAACCGACCGTTACTCTTACCGGCATTGCAGACCTAGATAATGACGACCTTTCAGGGAAGTCATCCGAGAGAAATTGAACTCCGACCTGAAGGTAAAGCGACTGTCTCGGATACGTGCCGGAATAGCAACAAACCGCTGACAGGGAGTATCATACAGACGGCATATGCGCCTTCTTCTCCGATGTGCCCCCGAGCAGATCGATAAAACCCCCGAAAGTCCGCCTGCTGAGATCGGAAAGGGCATCTATGTATTTTGGCGTCTCGGATCTTATAACATCGGGATTTATCTTGCCGCCGAGTTCTTCGATTTCCTTTTTGTTCACCGGAGTAACAAGCCAGCGCTCTATCATGGGCGCGTCTACCTCGAGGTGGAACTGGAATCCGTATACCTTGTCTCCATATCTAAACGCCTGATTTGCACACGCAGGGGAGGTTGCCAGATGCACGGCACCCGGAGGAATCTCAAAAGTATCCCCGTGCCATTGAAAGACCTTTTCAAACGCGCCGAATGCGCCTACAAGACGATCCTTCTTCCCCTCTTCGGTAGTGGAAACGTCGTACCAGCCGATTTCCTTTTCCGGGTTCTTGTTAACTCGGGCTCCGAGCGCCTTGGCAATCAACTGCGAACCGAGACATATACCGAGCACAGGAGCGTCCATTTCGATAAACTCCCTTATGGATTCGGTCTCCAGTACGAGATAAGGATACTGCTCGGTCTCATCCACGTTCATCGGCCCCCCCAGAACAACAAGACCGTCGTAATTGCGGAGTCTGGGGATCTTGTAGTTTGAACGGCCGAAGTTTACGTAACGTATCCTGAAACCGGCATCCCTTAGCATCGGGTCAAGAGTTCCCAGTATCTCGTGAGGGACATGCTGGAAGACAAGCAGTTTCGGCATGAGGCAGGATTTTAACCACTTTTCCGGCCCCTGTCATTTCGCCGGATTACGGACAAACTCAGATTTCCCACACGCCGCGCAGGGTCTTCTTCAGAAGAGAGGATTCAAGCGCAAGCAGAAACTCTTTTCTTGAGATTTCTCTTCCTCCGAGAGTCCTCATATGATCCGTCGGAACCTGGGAATCTATGAGATCAAAACCGGATTCCCAGCATTTTTGCGCCAGATGGAAAAGGGCCACCTTGGAAGCGTCGGTTTCGAGGTGAAACATCGATTCTCCGAAAAACGCGCCGCCGAGAGACACTCCGTAAAGACCGCCGACAAGTTCCCCTTCCAAGTAGATCTCAAAAGAGTGGGCGTAACCCAGTTCATGCAGTTTCCCGTAAGCCACCTTCATCTCCTCGGTTATCCAAGTTCCGCTCTGCCCTTTCCTCTGGACCTGCGCGCAGTTCTCAACAACCGCGGCGAAATCCGTATCGGCTCTTACCGAAAATTTCCCGGAAGACACCGTCTTTAAAAGGGTTTTTGAGAAGCTGAAGTCCCCCGGAAGAAAAACCATTCTCGGGTCGGGAGAGAACCATAAAATGGGGTCTCCCTCGGAATACCAGGGGAAAATGCCGTTTTCGTAGGCCAAAAGAAGCCTCTCGGGAGAAAGATCCCCTCCAATCGCCAGAAGCCCTCTCGGCTCCGCTTCGGATGGATCAGGAAATCTTATTCGGGAGTCGAGAAAGTAAACGGTCATCGGTTCCGGATAAAATCTTTTTAGCGTGACGGCCGCTCACTCAGGAAAATCCCTCGGGTTTGCCAGTTCACTGAAGATCCTGCTTTCCCCAGGTCCTTTCAATAAAGCCAGCCCTCCCCGAACCTATTTTGTAATTGCCGTAGTGAATCGGGTTTTTCTCGTAGTAATTCTGGTGGTATTCCTCTGCCCTGTAGAAGGAAACGAACTTTTCTACCGAGGTGACTATCGGCTTTTTGAATTTGCCCGACTCCTCGAGTTTCTTTTTCGAGAGAAGGGCCTTTTCCTTCTGCGAATCGTTATGGTAGAAGATGGCGGTTCTGTAGTGCCTTCCCCTGTCGGCAAACTGCCCGTCCACCTGGGTCGGATCAATGTTTATCCAGAAAGTCTCAAGAAGGGTTTCGTAGTCTATCTTCGCGGGATCGTAAACGACCCTTATCGCTTCTGCGTGGCCCGTTCTACCCTGCCAGACCTGCTCGTAGGTAGGGTTTTTCTCTTTTCCGCCCGAGTAGCCCACCACCGTCTCGACAACCCCGCTGAGACTGTCAAAAGGAGGCTCCATGCACCAGAAGCATCCTCCGGCGAAAGTTGCCTCCAGGTAACCGCTGTTTTTCCCGCTTTCCATGTCTTTAACCTCCCCTACACTTTCGTTGTACACGGGAAAAGCCGCCCCCGCAAGCACAACAAGCACCAAGACAAAAACCCTAGACCAGAAATCACGTCTCATTTTTCCTCACACCAAGCAAAACCGGGAAATTACCGACTCCGAGGACCCGTAGAGCCGCCCCCAGACGGGAATCAGTTATAAACCCTTATTTCGTTATAAAGCGCGTCTCTCTCAACGGGAACGTACCCCGAATCCCGGATCATCTTTATCATGAAATCCCTGCTGTGACCCACTTCCGAGGGGGCGCCCGCGTCGTGGATAATCTTTTCCCTCATTATCGTTCCGTCCGCGTCGCTCGCACCGTAATGCAGGGCCACCTGGGCCGCTTTTTCCCCGAGGGTGATCCAGTAGGACTTTATGTGAGGGAAGTTGTCAAGGTAGAGCCTCGCAAGCGCATGAACCTTCATGTCGTATGAGGCTGGGAAAGGTTTTATGTCCTTAAGACCCGTGTTCTCCGGCTGGAAAAGAACGGGGATGAACGCAAAAAACCCGGGGAACTCGTCCTCTATTTTTCTAAGCCTCTCCATGTGGTCAACTACGTGGAAGGGCTTTTCAAGATGACCGTAGAGTATGGTGGCGTTTGTAGGGATGCCGAGCGTGTGGGCCAGGCGGTGGATTTCCTCCCACCTTGTCGCGACCGTCTTCGGGGCGCAGATCTTCTTTCTCACCTCTTCGTGCAGTATCTCCGCTCCCCCGCCCGTAAGTGCGTCAACGCCCGCGTCCTGGAGGGCGAGAAGCACATCCTTCAGGGAAAGGCCGCTTATCTCCGAGAACCAGTCGATCTCAACCGCGGTGAAGGCCTTTACGTGAATATCCGGGAAGTGGCGCTTTATCATCTTCACTATGTCCAGGTAGTGATCGAACTCCCAGTCGGGGTGAAGGCCGCCGACTATGTGAACCTCTCTCATCTCCTCGCTCAGCATGGAAAGCATCTGCTCGTCTGAGAGCTCGTAGGCGTTCGCGGATTTCTTCGTGGTCCCGAAAGCGCAGAACCGACACGATATGGCGCATATGTTGGAGGGATTTATGTGGCGGTTCACGACGAAATAGACCTTTTCCCCCGATTTCTTTCTCTTAACGTAATCCGCCATCATGCCGACGGTGTTAAGATCGGGGGAATCAAGTATCAAAAGCCCGTCTTCAAAGGAAAGCCTGCGGCCCTCGGCGACCTTCTCCATTATGGGGAGCAGGTTCGGGTCGGTGCAGAAACTCTCGGTCAGCTCCAGTACTCGCTCCATCTCGTCTCTACCTTGTCTTTCATATCCTCCGACATCTCTATCACCGGAGGGTACCACTGTTTTACGGTGGCGTCGATCCCCATCCTGCCGTCGTAAACGACCGCGGATCCCCGAAGTTCTGTATGTTCGAACAGAACATCCAGGTAAGGATCGAATCTAGTAAAGATACCCCAGATAAGCTCCATGTCATCAGTTAAATCTATATCCGGGCTCACAACGGCAATTATACGCACCCCTTCAAGGCCCGGTGTCTCAAACAGCCTGCGTATCATCTCCTTGGGATCGGTCCGGGATTCATCTATCCGGACGGCGCAGAAACCTCCCGAAAGAAGCCTGAATCCCGTTATCTCCGGGTGTTTTTCCCTGGGGTCGAGAACCTCCCTGGCGTAGGTTTTTCTCTCCGGGGAGTTTTTCCTTACTGCGTTTATTCCCATCTTGCTTCCCACGTTAAACTTGTTGCTCGTGAAATCAAGGGTGTCAAGCGGTGCCCACTGTATCATGAGGAAATCTTCCCTGGGATCGAAATTCTCCCCTATTTCGTGAAGCACCGCGGAGAAATCCCTGGGGTTAACGTCGCTTGAAACACAAATCATGCACTTTGTGAGAAGCAACTGTCCCGTTCCCCAAAGCGCAAGCATGGCCTTTATCCCGCCCTTGGGATAGCGCTCGTCGACTGAAACCGCAAGCAGGTTATGAAATCCCGCCTCGGGATACGCCCACATGTCCTTTACCTCGGGCTGTATTATCTTTATAAGAGGGGAGAACATCTCGCCGGCTGCGATCCCGAGGTAGAGGTCTTCCTGCGGAGGCTTGCCGACCACGATGGAAGGGTACACGGGGTTTTTCCTGTGGGTTATCTCGCTCAGGTTAAAAACGGGGAAGTCGGCCTCCATCGAGTAGTGACCGAAATGATCGCCGAAGGGCCCTTCCTGCCTCAGCACATCCCTTGGAACGGAACCTTCGAGTATGAATTCCGCCTCGGCCGGGACGTGAAGCGAAATACTCTTGCCCTTCACCATAGGCATCGGGCTTCCGCGAAGATAGCTCCCAAACGCGAGTTCGTCCATGCCGTCTGGGAGCGGAGCGACCGCGGAGAAGATCATCCTGGGGTCTCCTCCGAGGATCACCGCAGCTTCAAGGTCTCTTCCCAGTTTTTTCGCCTCGTGGTAGTGCGCGGCTCCTCCCTTGTGCGCGTGCCAGTGCATCCCTGTGGTCCTGTTGTCATATACCTGAAGCCTGTAGATCCCGAGGTTTCTCGAGCCCGTAGCGGGATCCCTCGTCAGCACAAGACCAAACGTGACGAACTTTCCCCCGTCGCGCGGCCAGCATTTCATCACGGGAAGCTTCGAGAGATCGGGTTCGGTTTCAACCTGCTGAACGTCGCCGCGCCTTACCTTCTTAGTTCTCATGGAAAGAAGACCGGTGGCCTTTGGAAGCACGGAAAAAATCCCCCCTATCGAGGGAGGGTTAACCTTGCGGAATATCTCGACGAGCTCCTCGCCGACCGAGGCGGGTTTTCTGCCGAGAGCAAGCTCCACCCTCTGCTCCGTGCCGAAGAGGTTTATCACCAGCGGAAAGTCTGACCCTTCGACGTTTTCAAACAGAAGGGCGGGGCCGCCTTCCCTTACGGTCCGCGACGCTATTTCCGTTATCTCAAGCTCAGGGGAGACCTCAGTTTTTATTCTCTTCAGGTCGCCTATGCTTTCAAGATGGCTTATAAAGCTTTCGAGATTCCTAAAACCTTTTGGGGGCATGAGAAAAGACTACTCCAGTTCGTCCCTCCTCCATCCCCTGCCGGTATCGACGCCGACTAGGCCTAAGAGCTTGTCCACGTATCCGCTCACCACGTCCGAAATCGACTCGGCGCCCATGTAGTCAGTCGGAGAGATCGGCGCGATCACAACTCCCTCGCGGGAAAGCTTAAGGGCGTTCTCAAGGGCAATTGTGCCAAGCGGCGTCTCCCTGAGGGCGATTATGAGCCTTCTTTTCTCCTTTAGTGCCACGGCCGCTATTCTCGTTATCAGGGTATCGGCTATGCCGTTTGCGATCTTGGCAAGCGTTGATACAGAACACGGCACTATGACCATGGAATCGAAATGGTTGCTTCCCGATGAAAAAGGAGACGCGAGGTCTGAATCGCTGTAAATGTCGGTCACCCAGGGACGCAGTTCCTCAACCTTCAGGCCGAGTTCCTCGTGAAGGACTCTTTTGCCCCACTTGCTCGCCACCAGATATTTCTCATCAGGGCATCTCCTGAGGAAATCAACCCCGTAAGCGACCCCTGAAGCTCCCGTAATTCCGACAATGGTTCTCATGGTCAGGGTAAGTATATACCCGCGAGGGTGAAAAACAAAACCGCAAAACCTATCAGGATGTTGGTTCTGAAAAAAGCGGAATCCACCTGTCCGAAGCTTCCATGCTCAAGGTAAAGGAGGTAGCCGCAGAGCAAAAGCGGCAAAAGCGCCAGGAAGCCGCGAAACGAAAGAAAGTAAAGAAAAACAAGCGAAACGAACGAAAGCAGGTGGAAGATCCTGGAAACAGAAAGCGCTTTCTCTCTGCCGAAGCGGGCGACAAGAGAGAAAACGCCGTGGCGCCGGTCAAACTCCTCATCGGCGGTGGCGTATATGATGTCAAAGCCCGAAATCCATAGGAAAGTGAAAACCGAGAGCACGATTGCCGGAAGCGCCTCCTCAAAAGAGCACCTCACGGCAAGCCATCCGCCAAGCGGACCGAGCGCAAGGGAAAGTCCCACGCCGAAATGACAGAGGCTAGTGAACCTCTTCATCAGCGGATAGACGGTAAACGCCACAAGCGGAGTCGGGGAGAGAAGCAAGACAAGCGGACATATAAGATAGGCGCAGACAAAGTAAAGCAGGGCCCCAGCAGCCGCCACGGCCATAGCCTCACCCATGCCCATTTTGCCCGAGGGAAGCTCTCTCTGCGTGGTTCTCGGGTTCTCCCGATCTATTTCCCGGTCAAAAATCCTGTTAAGCGCAAGCGCAACGGTCCTCGCCCCCGTTCCCGCAAGCACTATCAGCACGAAAAGCCGGGCGCTGAATATCCCGTCGGCGGCGAGGAAAGCTCCCGCGAAAATGACCGGAAGGGAAAAAAACGTGTGCTCTATTCTAAGAAATCCCGAGAGATTCTTTAAAAACGCCATCTTTGGATTCAGTCTCCGCCCAAACTCTCGATTCGGTCTTTCCATCGTGAACGGCGGACTCTGTCGACGAAAACACTGTCCGCCGTGATCATATGGATTTCTTCCCTCTCCGCAAGCGCGAGGTACTGGCAATCGTAGACCGGGTGACCGAGAACGCATGCCATTTCGAAAGCCGTCTCATGTAACCGCACCGAGGGAACGAGGGACTCAAACCATTGCGGCAAGGCCTCGAGAAAAGCCCGTGCCTGCTCCTCAGGTACCGTTCCGCCCGATATTCTTCGCCAAGCAACGTTCGCACATTCGACAAGAATCATATCCGGAGCAAAAAAAACCGCGTCGGACTCTGCTAGGGCCTGCGCCTCGGCAGACAGGTTTTCCTCGAAAAACCACTTGCACGCAACGCTTGCGTCAATCACCAGATTCATCGGCTGTCGCGGTCCTCTCGCAGAATCGACACGCTATCCTCAAGAGGACCGGTGGTCATGACCCGGATGCGGTCGGCCTCGACAATTAATTCCCTTCGTTGCGGACATGCGGCATTCGTCAGGATGTTTTTTAGTTCTCGTTGCAGCGAACAGCCCTTGCGTTTCGCTCTGCGCTTTAACTCCGCAACAGTCTCCGGGTCCAGATCTCGCACTATTACCTGCGAGGAAGTTTTTCTGACGGACCGCCATTTGGGAGACAGACCTTCACTAAAAAGCCGCGTAAAGAGAACATGCTGCTCGGCGAGGTTGGGTCGCTCGGTATTCCAGCCCGCCATTATCCAGCTGAGCGCCTGCACGTGAGTTTTGTCGTTTCCCCACCACTGCGCGCGCTTCCTGGCACTGGAAGGAAGAGATGCCCCGATAATTTTTTCGATATCGGAGAATGTTAAAATGCAGGAATCGCCCGGCTGATCCAGCAGATATCGCTTCAGAGGATCATATTTCCTCAATGCTCTTACCTCCATAAAGGGAATTATGATAGCATAAAGATATCATGCTTTCCCTTTTTGTCTCTGGCCATTGTCTCGGCAATACGCACGCCGACATGCAGTTTTTATCCGCCCGACAAGAAGTTTTAATTTAAAGGAAAGGGGGTATTATGAAAAGATCATAACCGCTTGAGTGGCAACCGGGAACAGTAGTTACTGATGTGATGATACAAGGGGCAATCATTAAACACCGCTCTTCGGACACACGCCTCTATTTCTAGGCCATGGAAACGCATGAAGCGCTTGTTTTAAGAAAATCAAACTACAGGGAAGCCGATCTCCTAGTAACCCTCTTCTCAAGAGAACTCGGAAAATTCAGGGCGCTTGCCAAAAACGCAAAAAAAAGCCGGAAACGCTTCGGTGGACGTCTTGATTTCTTTAACCACCTGGCAATCGAAGTAACCCTTAACAAAGGAAAGTTCAACCTCATCGGGGACGTGACCTTGAAGGAAAGCTACAGGGAAATAACGGAATCGGTTGACTCTTTCGTCGCGGCGACTCGGGTTCTTGAGCTGCTCGATCTCCTAACCCCCGAACAGGAACCCGCAGACAAGCTGTTCGACCTTGCGACAGACACCCTGGGGTTTCTCTCGGAAAAACGGGAGCCGCACTCTGTTTTTCTCGTTTTTCTCCTCCGCGCGTTAACCCTTTGCGGCTACAGGCCCGATTTGCGCTTTGAGAGGGAAAAAGAGATCGCGGGGTTTGACGTAGAGAACGGAAAGCTCAGCAGCCTTGAGAAAACACACGGGAAAAGGAACATCTATCCCTTCCACATGGACATAATGAGACATCCTGAAATCATGGATGCAAACCTCGAAAAAGTAAAAAACAACATACGGATTCTAATGAGATACACCGAATACCGTACAGGAAGGCGTCTTGAGAAAACCGGGTTTGCTGACGAAACCTGAGCATGAAGCGTAGAGTCTCCGACGGAGACCGCCCGGGTCAGGTCCTGTAATCGGAATTGATCGAAACGTACTTGTGGCTTAGATCGCTTGTGAGAATCGAGTAGGCAGCCTCACCCTCCCCGAGACTAAGCGTTACGGTAAAGGACGGTTTTTTGAACACTCGGGCAAACCTTGATTCCGGTTTGGATTTCACCCCTTTTGAAAACACTTCTATTCCTTCAAAATAAAGCTTTATTTTTTCCGGATCGAATTTCACGCCGGCCCTTCCGGCAGCCGCCACTATCCTTCCCCAGTTCGCATCTTCCCCGTAAAACGCGGTCTTAACGAGCTGGGAAGTGGCTATCGCCCTCGCGATCTTCTCGGCGTCCCTCTCTGTCCTGGCTTCCGTAACACTGATCCTGACGATCTTCGTGGCCCCTTCGCCGTCGCTTACTATCATCCCGGCGATCTCCCCGCATAAAGACGAAAGCGCATCTACGAACCTGCCGTAATCCCCGCTTTTCTCCGTGATCTGCCTGTTTCCCAGAACCCCGTTTGCGAGGATAAAGACGGAGTCGTTAGGGGAAGTGTCCCCGTCAACCGTTATGGCGTTAAAAGAACCGCTTGCCGCTGCCACAAGAGCTTTTGAAAGAGCTTTCCGCCCGATATTAAGGTCGGTCATTATAAAACAGAGCATGGTCGCCATGTCAGGACATATCATCCCCGCCCCCTTGCCGATAGCCGAGACGGTGGCTGTTTTTTCTCCCACGGCAAGCTGCCTTGATGCGTACTTGGGAAAGGAGTCGGTCGTCATGATGGCTTCGGCCGCCTCGCGGACATTGTCTTCTCCAAGACCTTTTATGAGCCTGGGAATGGACTTTTTGATTTTCCCGACGCGAAGCCACTCCCCCGTAACCCCGGTTGACGAAGGGATCACCAGCGATTCATCTATTCCGAGTCGCCCGGAGAGCGTATTTGCAACTTCAAGCGAGTCTTCATAGCCCTTTTGGCCCGTGAAGGCGTTAGCATTTACGCTGTTTATTATTATCGCCTGGCAGAGCCCGCCCGCGACTCTCTCCTGCCCAACAAGCACAGGGGCGCCTTTTACCAGGTTTTTCGTGAATATGGCGGACGCGCGGGCCGGAACCGTTGAGAATATGAGTGCCAGGTCCCTCTTTTCGTTTTTCTTAAGCCCGGCGGATACGCCGCTTAGCAGAAATCCCGGTGTGTTTTTCATTTCGTAAGTGCGCCTAAAACTAAGATTCTCCCCAAGCAGATTCCAGTCTTGGCATTCAGTATATCTAATATAATAGCACGCATGTTGTTCGCAGAATAAAAATCAAGAAAGCCTTTAGGAAGGCACCGGATTACATACGGTATATTTAATTGCACATAAGTGGACTTAGCTTACAACAAACAGTTCTCTTGGGAGGCCCGAGCGACTTATAATGGCATGGAGTGTGCCAACTGGAATATCTTTGTTGCCATGGCGAGGGACAATTACAGTTTTTCCGGTCCGTTTGTTTTCGTACTTGAAATGACTGCCTTTCGAACTCTTGAGCACAAATCCCGAGTTTAACAAGACTTCTCTTACTTTTTTGAAGGGCAGGGGGACAAGGCGACTCAAAATCCTACCTTGCTAAAGAAATTTGGACTGAACTGATATTCACAGGAGACATAAAGGCAGTTATTTCCTGAATCTCCGCCTCTGACATATCTTCAAGAAACAACTCCATTGCCTCTTTGTGGTGCTCGATGACTTCCTCTTCCGTTTCTCCATAACTCGAAACCAGAGTTACTGGACAAAGGGATACATAGGTATTCCCTTCTTTTCTTATTAACACCGCGAAATCTTTCATGCCGGAATTATAACACAATGCAATTTTTACTACAATCAGAAAGTTACTCGCCTGAAATCCTTGTGTTTTATCGATTTTTCAAGTTTCTCCGCAACCCATCTTCCCAACATCCATATATTCAGGAGATAGGCTCTGAAATTTAGAAGTGTTTCTCTACAAAAAGCACAAGACTTGTCCATTGCATTTACTGCTCACACGGGAAGGGACTCAAACCCTCGACCTCCGGGAGCGGTGGATGACGGCATGATTATCGAACCATTCGGAAGAAAATTTGAGCGGCAGTTTCTGCTCGAGCGCGACAGGTTCCTGTGGATATTCCCGGCGCATGAAAACTCGGGAATGGAAACGGCAACCTTCTGGAAAATCAATCTCGGGACAAAAAACCACGAAAAATTTGTGGAAACGAAACTGGAAAATGGAAAGGTTCTGCGGGAACAGAAAAAATGAGGCGTCGCCTAGTCGCCTCCGGATGTGCGAGAGGGGCTCCTTCTCCCTCTACGGAACCTTTGGACCCAAGGGTTCCTCAGCCATAAGCACGGAGATTTTGCCGCGCAGCTTGGTGAAAAATGTACAGGAAGGAAAAAGCAAGTCAAATAAAAAGCCCGCCCCGTTGAATCCTCAACAGAAAATGTCATTTCCGCCATGCCATTGTATGAGTTAACTACTTAACCACCAACCAGACCCGGAAACCGTACCGCCAGCCAAGATAAATCGAGTGTCTCGAACACGTCGCGATCATAGCACAACGGATATAGTTTTTGCCCGCATGCCCTCCCCCAGTATCATTTCTTCATGCGCTTGCTCGTTTCACCGGTGATCGGAACCTGTAATTTCGCTTATGTCGCTGATTCCGTTTTTATCCATAAACTCAAGAAGCCCCCTGTTTATGGAGTTTGCCACCGAAAGCCCCTCACCGCGAAGACCTGTAACTATCTGGACGGCTTTAGCGCCGGCCCGCAGTTTTTCAAGCACTGAAGCAGTATCGCACACGCCTCCGGACCCGATTATATCAACCTTGCCCCCAGTAGTGCGGTATATATGGGAAACAACTGACGTGGAAAGCGATCTGTACTCAAAATCGTTTCCGCTCACTCCACCGGGGACATCTCTCCACTTCACGCCGTATTTTGCCTTAACTGCGGCTCTGGAAGTAGTGTTGGTGGCAATCACCCCCGAGAGCCCGAAATCGGTCACAACCCTCAGTACGTCGTCTACGGCTCCGGGGGCAAGGTCGGGAGATATCTTGACAAACAGTGACCGCTCACCTGCTGAAGAGTCGCCAAGTGCTTCCCTTACCGCCTGCACTATCGCCTCAAGGTGAATTCTCCCCTGAAGCTTCCTTAACCCCGGAGTGTTCGGAGAGCTCACGTTAATGGTAAAATACGAGGCGTTATCGCAAAATCTCCGCGCGACGGCGGCATAGGCGTGCGGGGCGTCCTCATGGCTTACATCCGAGTTTATTCCCAAGTTTATCCCGACCGGGATATCAAGGCGCCCGTAGCGTGTGAGATTCCGGAAAACCTCGTCCATTCCCGGGCTGTTAAGCCCAAGAGAGTTAATACAGACATCGGGAGTTATCATAAACTGTCTGGGTTTCGGGTTTCCATTCTGGGGCCTTTCAACCACGGAACCCACTTCAACACCCGCAAAGCCTATCGCGTAGAGGGCGCGCACCGCTCTGCACGTCTTGTCCCACCCCGCTCCCACTACAAGCGGATTTTCAAAGGACACTCCCCCGACCTTAACGCGAAGTCTCTCGTCAAGGATTCTGCGACCCCCGCTCGAAGCAAACTCAAGGAGCCTTAACGTGTGGGCTGACACCTCGCATGCGCGCATAAGTTCCTTCACGCGCGCATGCCATGTTTCGGAATCAAGCCGGTCAAGAAGCGGCCTTATAAAAGTCTTGTAGCTCATCGATTCATATCTCTAATTGTCTTGAATTCTGCTTCAGCCATTGCCTGCGCTCCCTGAAGTCGGGAATTACCCTCTCCACATGATGCCAGTAATCTGGCGAATGGTTATGTTCAAGGAGGTGGCAGAGTTCATGCACTACCACGTAGTCAACAATGCGATGAGGCGCTATCACTACTCTCCAGTTATAGGAGATATCCCCCTTGGCCGAACACGAACCCCACCTGGACTTGTAATCCTTTACGGATACGGAACGGGGTTTTACCTGAAGGATTTTTGCGTACCTGCTGGTTTTCTCCTGGAGTCTCCCGCGCGCGTGTCTTTGATACCAGTCCACAAGAAGAGACCTTATCTGTTCTTCCTTTGTTCCTAGGGAACCTGAGACGCTTGCCTCAAGGTATCCTCCTCTCAGTCTCACGGATGAAGCATCGCCGTTTAGAACTTTTAGCCTGTAGTTCTTTCCAAGATAGGAAAAAGTCTCTCCGCTCACAAATTCCCTGGGCCTCGGCGGCGCGGCAAGCTCCGCTTCCCTGAGTTTCCGTTTTATCCAGGGAGATTTCCTTGCTATGAGATCTCGAACGTAACTGTCAGATATACCCTCGGGAACCCTTACCTTCACTCCATCCCCGTCAAGATAGATAGACGCCGACCTTCTGCGGCTCGTCTTTATCACTTCAACCGGAAACTCGAATCCATCGGTCATTTGAATTTCACCTTCGCAAGCTCCATGAACCGGTCAGTAACAGGTTTCACGAGAGATTCGTCGAAATTCTCAATCACAACTCTCCTTATCTCCCGTTTTACCCTTCTCTGCTCATCCCATTTGTTAAAGAAATCCACTATCCGCGTCGCTTCATCAAGCATCGCGACAAGTGACCGGGTTACCTCTTTAACCTTCTCCTGAGTCTGCGCGTCCATGGCCATCTCCTCGCCCCTGCCCGTAAGCTCCGCCATCAGGATATTATAGAAAGGCTGCTCGGTGGGTGTGAGACCACTTTCTTCTGACTGTTTTTCACGGTCGCTTTCTATGTTCTCCCTGAAATCCAGAAGAAGCTGGACAAGCGCATCCCATTTCTCTTCATGTCTTCTGATTATGTCTTCAAGCCTCTCGGAGAGTTTCCTGTAGTACTCGGGGTCATCGTCAAGGTTTATCTTTATGTGATGCCTGATCGCGTGTTCTATTTCAGAAGCCTTTGATCGGGGGGACTTGTGGATGCTCAGCTTTTCCCTGTAATCCGCCGCGAGAAGGTCAACCGGAGGAATCTTGGGATCAACCCCTGTTGAGCGGACATGTTCTTCAATCAGCCTGCGTACCTTCTCGCCCGCGCCCGATATGTTCAGCTGCTCGTCCCTGTAGAGGTTTCTCGCCCCCACAGAAATCTTGCCCAGCCGTTTAAGGTCGCCCAGAAACGGCGCTGCCGCTGAATCAGGAAGAATGATATCCATCTGCCTTGAGAAAATACGGAAGTCCGTCTGGAAATTCTGCCGTCTTGTTTCATCCTCAAGCGACGTGACGCACGCTTCAACATCCTTCGGATCAAGACCATGAAAATGTCTCATGACCCGGGTGTGGGCGTTTTTCAGCCTCGGGATTTCTTCTTTGAGTTCGATTAACGCCCCCGACACGTCTTCAGTCGAAAACATCTCAAGAGCTTCTGTCAGGTAGTCGGAAAGACCGTAATAGTCGACTATGAAGCCCCGGAACTTGTTTTCGCCTGTTCTGTTTACCCGGGCGATGGCCTGAAGCAGATTGTGTTCCACCAGCCTGGTGTCAAGATACATCACCTGCGCTATGGGAGCGTCAAATCCGGTTAGCAGCATATCCTTCACTATGAGAATCGAGAGGTCGGATTCTCCTTCGCCGTACCCAAACGGTTTCTTGAAGTCTTCGATCTGCTTTTTGTGTTTCTGCTGGTTTGTGTGTTCCCAGAACCGCTTCCCGTCATTGTGATCAGCCGAGATTATGACCGCGGAGCGAGGCGCTCCCAGTTCATCAAGCTGTTCCTTGTAGGTGATTGCGGCGTTTCTCGATGAAGTGACTATCATCGCCTTGAAACCGTTTGGCTCAATACTCTCTCTGTAGTGCTTTATTATGTCCATGCATACCCTTCTTACGCGCATGGGAGCTTCCAGTACCGCCTTGTCCGTTCCGAATTTTTTCTTTATCTCTTCTCTTTCTTCGGCGCTTCGATCTTTAAAATACTCATCAAAAAGACTGTCAAGAGAGTCTCCCGTTACCTTCACTGCCGGCTCGCGGCCCTCATAGAGAATCTGGACAGTTGCTCCGTCCTCAACAGCCTCTTCAATGGTGTAGGTATCAATGTAGGAACCGAATGTGCTGGTGGTTTTCTGAGACCTTATGAGAGGAGTGCCGGTAAACCCGATGCGGGGAGCGTTGGGAAGCCCTGCGCTGATAGCCGCGCCCAGCGAGCCGTACTGGGTGCGGTGCGCTTCGTCCGCGAGAACTATGATTTTTTCTGATTCGTTTAAGACCGGGAGTTCGTCCACGTTTTCCTCAAACTTCTGAATCGTCGCCGTAACGATGTCAGAAGAGTCTCTTGACAGAAGTTCCTTCAGGTGATTTATGGAGTCTGCCTGGTGAACAGTCTCGTTCTGGACGTTCTGGAAGATTGCGGTCAACTGGTTGTCAAGCTGGATTCTGTCGGTAAGGAAAACCAGTTTGCAGTCCCGAAGTTCCGGGTCTCTTCTTATCTTGAGCGTGAGAAACACCATCGTAAGGGATTTACCTGATCCTTGCGTGTGCCAGATGACTCCGCCTTTTTCCTTGCTGTTTTCTCCGCTCTTTATGCGTTCGATGGTTCTGTGCACTGCTCGGAACTGCTGATACCGGGCAATCTTTTTCAGAGTACGGCCGCCCGAGGGTTCAAACACTGTGAAGTTCTGCAGGATGTCGAGGAAGTTCTCTCTGCTGAACAGCCCCGCTATCAGTATCTCCTGGGATGTCGGTTCCGATCCGACCTGCTCTTTTCTCAGAGGGTAAGGGTCTTTCCACTCAAGGAAATGTTCTGTGTGAGAAGTTATCGTTCCGACCCGCGCTTTGTCCCTATGGGTGGATACCATCATCAGGTTGTAGTGAAAAAGCGTCTCGGCGCCTTCGTCGTCCGAAGGATTTCTTCTGTTCGCGTATCGAAGCAGCTGGTCAATCCCTTCCTGCATGGGATTGGTTATATAGGGCGATTTGCATTCGATCACCACCATAGGGAGGCCGTTTACGAACAGGACGATGTCCGGGATAATGTCCTGGTTAAGGCCTTTTACCTTGAACTGGTTTGCGCAGAGAAATTCGTTGTTCTCTATGTTGTCAAAGTCGATTATGTGAACAGTCTGGCCTTTGTTGCCCCTACCCAGGTCCTGCATTACCGAAACGCATTGATTTATTGAGTTCCAGATAGACTGGTTCGCTTCAACGAGGTTCGCGTAAACTGTTTTTGTGAGGTCGCGGACTACCTTTCGGAGATTCTCATCGCTTATCCAGGGGTTTATTCTGCGGATGCTGTCTTTAAGGCGCTTTTCAAGAACTACATCCTTTAAGGATGAGCGTTCGTCGGATTCTTCGGGTGAGAGTTTTTCACCCGTAACATAAGACCATCCCAAGGACTGGAGCTGTTCAAGGGCGGGGAGTTCTACCTTGTCGAATTCGTCAGATGCCATCAGTTCACCTTAACTCTGACTTTACCTGTCAAGAGGTCTTGCATGAGGGATTTTTTGAGAGATTGAATTTTATCAAGTTTGTGTTGTTTCTCTTCGATGTTTTTATCTATGGAAGAAAGTATGGATACGATTTTCTTTTGCTCTAGGATGGGAGGAACAGGGACTTTGAATTTTTTCATTGTTCCCAAACTTAATGCGGGTTGAGCAGTAGAGGTTGCTTCATCAACAATTCGTCTTTTACCTTCTGGAGAAGTTAAATAAAAGTGAACAAACTTTGTAACTGCTTTTTTTCCATTAATGTCAACTTTTAGAAGGTTTGCAGGGATAATTGCGTAATCGAATCCTTTTAGATCATTAACTATTGCGGAATAGCCAATGCTCCCGATTTTTACCGTCAATATGTCACCAACTCTAACCGAACTTCTCGAGAGTTCGATTGCTTTTACTTGGGATATAAACCTGACATCTGACCATACAAACTTATCGTTTGTTACATTTTTACCTTCACCACTTGAACTTTAAAGTGCACCACTGACTTCGATAAGCTCTTTTCAGGGGA
>JAPPFE010000029.1 GCA_028823955.1 Candidatus Dadabacteria bacterium | reverse complement strand
GGGGGGGGTGAGTAAATACGATTTGACTATATCTCCGGTTTTGTTTATATCCATTAGCAGGAGGAACCAATAATTCAGTTTTCAATTCCACGCACAATACTTACGGTACTTGGGAGCTTTCTAGCAATTTGTTTCTGGCCAACTGAGTCTTATTCAGATCTCCTTAGCGGTACCGCAGAGGAAGCGGGTCTCAGAGTTGCGACCGAAGCTCGCGAGCGCCAGAAGGGTTTCGGCAATTTTACCGCAAGCCTGACCATGACGCTGCGTAACAAACAGGGGAAGGAAACCCAGCGCTCACTCCGCCTCAAGGTCATGGAAGCTCAGGAGGAGGGCGATCGGACCCTGTTTGTATTTGACCATCCGCGGGATGTCAAAGGAACCGCCTTTCTCGTCCACGCCCACAAGACCGGCCCGGACAAACAGTGGCTCTACCTTCCTGCCCTTAAGCGGGTGAAAGGCATCAGTGCTTCGAAACAGTCCGGTTCTTTCATGGGCAGCGAATTCTCCTACGAGGACATGGGAGCGGTTGAGGTCGGGAAATTTACTCACCGGTTCATCCGCGAAAAACCCTGCGGTGATCTCAAGTGCCTGGTCCTGGAACGTATCCCGAAAAGTCAGGATTCCGGGTACTCGCGCCAAGTGGTCTGGCTCGACCGCGAGGAACTTCGAACAATTCAGGTCCACTACTTCGACCGCAGGAATGAGCACCTAAAGACGATGGTCGTGGAGGGCTATGCAAAATACCTCGATCGATTTTGGCGCAGCAGCACTATAACGATGACAAACCTTCTGACGGGCAAAAGTACCGTGCTGCTATGGTCAGACTACGAGTTCGGGACCGATCTCGACGCCAAGGACTTTACCAAGACAGCGCTAAAGCGGATACGGTAGAGAGAATTTCTTGACTGCCCGGTCCGGTTTGCCGCCCGCCGGAGTTACTGCAACTCAAATTGGGTGAGCACACTACGCGACGAACGGAGGGTTTCCGTAAGTTGGATTCAACAGGCAGGCCCATAAAGAACGGCGTAACACCTATGTCTTTGACCATTCCTGCAACCCGTTACCCAGAAAGAGGGGACGCGACCATTAGTCCCGGGCGCAGGTCAAATCCCCTGTTTTGGCAATAATGAAACTGCTGAGAGAGATAGAGTCGCAGATGGGTAACTGGGCCATCATGTTCCGGTGGCCGATCATAGTCGCCGCCATTGTCTTGACCGGGATTGCAACAAGAGCGGCACGTTGTTGCTTGAATTTTCGACCGACCACCGCGTCTACTTTTCCAAAGATAACCCCCAGCTTCTGGCGTACCAGGAGATGGAGGATATGTACGGGAAGAGCGACAACATCTTTTTCGCCATCGTGCCGGAGGACCGGGACGCCACGTCGGCTCTCGCACTTGAAGCTACGGAGTGGCTCACCGAACGGGCTTGGCAGACCCCATTTGCGAGCCGCGTCGATTCCATTACCAACTTTCAGCATACCGAAGCCGTCGGCGACGAGATATTGGTGCGTGAACTCGTGGACGAGAGTGCTTTCAGTGATGCCGAAGAGCGGTCGCGGATTCGCGAAATCGCCTTGGCGGAACCGGCTCTCGCGGGGCGCCTGCTGGCACGCGACGGCGGTGTATCGGGAATAAACGTCACATTGCAGTTGCCGGGCGAGGACCAGATGCGCGAAGGTGCGGAGGTTACTGAACACTCGCGGAAACTTGCAAATGAGTTTCGGGAGCGTTTTCCCGGCATTGATGCACGATTGTCAGGAATGGTGATTTTTAACCAGGCCTTTATGGATGTGTCGCTGGACGATCTTAAAACGCTCATCCCGGTGAGTTTCCTGGCAATGGCGTTCATGCTCCTGCTGCTGACGCGGGGATTTTCAGGAACGTTCGCAATAATGCTCGTCGTGACGATGTCGGTAATGACCGCTGTGGGCATCGGAGGCTGGGTAGGACTTCCAATGACATCGCCTTCGGCGGTCGCCCCGGTCGTCGTACTGACGGTGGCTATTGCCAACTGCGTCCACATCTATTCCGCCATTGTCAACTACATGCATGATGCGGCGTCCGGCATGTCTGAGAATCGCGGCAGCAGGACCAGGCGGGATGCGATTGTCGAGTCGATTCGGGTGAACCTTCAGCCGGTCTTCCTGTCGAGCCTGACAACCACGCTCGGCTTTTTGAGCTTGAACTTCTCCGATTCGCCTCCCTTCCGTCATCTGGGCAGCTTCGTTGCATTCGGGGTAGGTGCAGCGTTCGTACTCTCCGTGACTTTTCTGCCAGCGCTGCTCTCGCTGCTGCCGGTTCGGGTGCGCGCGTCCCTGCCCCGAGAGAATTTCCTGATAGTCATGCTCGGCAAGTTCGTGATACGCCGAAGCCGCCAGTTGCTCTTGGGTTCCGTGCTGATCGTGGTAGTGCTTGTGGCATCGATTTCCCAGAACGAGCTAAACGACGTCTTTCTCCACTACTTTGACGAGAGCGTCGAATTCCGAAAAGACTCTGAATTCATCGTGGATAATCTCACCGGTTTGTATGTCATGGAGTACTCGCTCCCATCGCACTCCCCGGGTGGGATCAGCGACCCGGCGTATCTCTCCGACGTCGAAGCGTTTGCCGAGTGGTACAGGGGGCAGCCTGAAACGATACACGTAAACGTCATCACCGATACCTTCCGACGGCTAAACAAGAGCATGAACGGAGACGATCCCGCCTATTACCGGCTGCCCGCAAACCGGGAGCTTGCCGCGCAGTACCTGCTTCTCTACGAGATCTCTCTACCCTATGGCTTTGATCTCAACAATCAGATCGACGTCGGCAAGTCAGCCACCCGGATGGTAGTGAGAACGCAGACGCTCTCGTCAAACGAAGTGATCGCGCTTAATCAGCGCGCACGGCAATGGCTCGCAGCCCACGCGCCGAATATTTCCGCTCCGGCGAGTGCCGGCACCACGTCGATGTTTGCCAATCTCGGCCGCCGAAATATCATCTCCATGCTCGCTGGAACCACACTTGCACTCGTTGGAATTTCC
Organism: Candidatus Dadabacteria bacterium; assembly: GCA_028823955.1. Lineage (GTDB taxonomy): Bacteria > Desulfobacterota_D > UBA1144 > Nemesobacterales > Nemesobacteraceae > Nemesobacter. The sequence goes on along the minus strand of JAPPFE010000029.1, from coordinate 26,983 downwards.
TTCATTCTCATCTTCGCGCTGCGATCATGGCGACTCGGAATCACGAGCATGGTCCCAAATCTGGTTCCCGGGGCATTGGGCTTCGGCATATGGGGTTTGACAGTCGGACAAGTGGGAGTATCACTTTCGATGGTGACGGCCATGACGCTGGGTATCGTGGTCGACGATATTGTTCACTTTCTCAGCAGGTACCAGCGGACCCGACGCGAACTCGGTTCCACCTCTGCTGACGCGGTACTGGCCGCCTTCCGAACCGTGGGTCAGGCACTGCTTACGACCTCGCTTGTTCTTGTAGCAGGCTTTGTCGTGGTGAGTTTTTCCAATTTCGAACTCAATTCAGCGATGGGCAAGCTCACAGCGCTTGTAATTGCTTTGGCCCTAGTGGCCGATTTCCTTCTCCTGCCACCGCTTCTGATGAAGTTCGACGCGAATGCTGACGGCGTCCTGCCTCCTCTGAATTCTTGAGAGATTTTCATCCTCTCGTTTTTCCTCGTTCGCTCCTTATGAGCGAAACGACTTCCTCAGTAGACATATTCGCTTTTACAGAAGGAACGTCTAGAGGAGAAGTGGTTGCATGTTCCGGCACCAGCGCGTATGTCCTGCCGTCTCTTCGACGTATCAATACTTTTCCAGTTGATTCCGCTTTATCTAGAACGCTGGATAGCTTTTGTCTAGCTTCCGAGTATGAATAGATTTCCATCTTATTCCTCCACATTTACGAGACTAATGCCGAGTTGTCCTGCCGTCTTTTTCATTGCGAGATCCAGTGTCAACAAGGGTGCGCGATACCGTGCGGCACAATCCAGAAAATACGCGTCGTATGCATATGTGTTAGATTTAGCCGCAATGGACATGACGTTTTCCATGTCGATGTGAACGTATCGCAACGGGATGCGGTCGAAAATCTGCAGTCCTTTCCGGGCTTCCTCAACTTCAATTCGGTCCTGCCTCATCATTGCGGTAAAAGCATTTCCGACCTCCCATGGTATGGAACCGGGGCCAATAAGCTCTTGCCCAGATGTGGCGGAGACAATCGCGTCTCTCTCAGGTTCTCCTATGATCACTGCAATAATTGCCGAAGTATCAATCACGATATCCAATATTCCCCCCTCCTGGGATTTTAATTGTACAATTGTCTATGACGATGTCAAGCGTTATTGTAGACCTTGAATCTCCTTGCGTGGAAAGCAAATTACAGACGGTCCTCACAATCATGTTTAGAATATTTGTTGTTTACCCAGAATTGACCTGATTTGTCCTGTGAAACCCGAAGTCTTTTTAGTTTGGTTCAAGTGCAGGATAATGAAGTGAATCAGGTGTTTTTGCCTTTTAGATAGGGGTGAATTAAAACTTCTGCATACCCAAATCCTAAAAAGGGAATTACACACTATGCTCGCTTCGGCTCTTACGCAAGAGCAGTGTTTAATTAAAAATCTCGTCTCGGAGTTTGCCGAAAAAGAAATCAAGCCGGCTGCCTCCGAAATTGACAAAACCAGCACTTTCCCCTCGGAGATCGTGGAAAAACTGTTTGATCTTGGTTTTATGGGTCATTTCATTGAAGAGCGCTACGGGGGAAGCGGTCTTGATTGCTTATCGTACGTGATAGCGATTGAGGAAATATCCCGGGCATGTGCTTCAACCGGGGCGATAGTTATGGCTCATAACTCCCTTGCGTGCGCTCCGATTATTGATTTCGGCACCGAGGAGCAAAAGGAAGAATATCTGCCGCGGATGTGCCGGGGTGCCGTAGGGTGCTTTGCTCTTAGCGAACCCGAGTCGGGTTCGGATGCGGCAGGCATAAAGACAGGTGCCGTGAAAAAAGGCGGGGCCTACATCCTTAATGGAACGAAAAGCTGGGTTACGAACGGTCGCGAGGCGGAAGTCGCCGTGGTTTTCGCAAAGACCGACAAGACGAAACGAAGCGGTGGGGTCACGGCATTTATCATTGATCTTGATGCTCTTGGAATCTCTCTTGGAAAATCGGAAAGCAAGCTCGGAATAAAGGGGACGAGCACTTCGCAGATTGTCTTTGAGAACTGCGAGGTGCCGGCGAGCCGGGTTCTTGGCAAAGAGGGAGGGGGTTTTAAGGTTGCCATGAAAACGCTTGATGCGGGAAGAATAGGGGTTGCGGCCCAGCCTGTGGGGATAGCTCAAGCGGTCCTTGACTCCTCGACGCGGTATTCTCAGGAAAGGGAGGCTTTCGGCAGGAAGATCTCAGATTTTCAGGGGATACAGTTCATGCTTGCCGACATGGCGACCAGGATCGAGGCCTCGAGGCTGCTTACCCACAAGGCGGCTTTGATGAAAGATCGCGGAGAAAAATACGCCAAGCACTCATCCATGGCCAAGCTCTACGCTTCTGAGACAGCGATGTGGGTGGCGACCAAGGGCATTCAGGTACACGGAGGAAACGGATGGGAATTATGTATTTGAGTTGACAGTCGGTTTGAATGTCTAAGAAATCAGGTATAATACAGTAATGATAAGGACTTACAAGTGCAGGGTGAAGTTGTCTAAGCCGGGGCATGAAGCACTGACCAAGGTATTCGGGATGTGTGCCACGCTCTATAACGCCTGCCTTGAATCCCGCATTGACTGCTACAAGAAGACTAAGAAATCCCGCTCATATTACGACCAGTGCAAGGAACTCACCGAAGTCAGGGCGGATGCCCCCGAGTATGCAGGTATAAGCCTTCAGGTGTTCCGAGGGGCTGTGGGCAGGATAGACAAGGCGTACAAGCGGTTCTTCAAGCACGGAGGCTTCCCCCGCTTCAAGAGCCGAAGACGCTGGCGGACTATAGAGATAAACGATCAGTGCTGGAAAATGCTCAAGCGGGAAGGGGACAAGATAGTCCTCAAGATCAAAGGACTCCCGCAGATAGAGGTAAAGCCGTCAAGGGAACTCCCGCCTAACTCGCTTCTCAAGTCAATACGGATTACCCGCAAGGCATTGCGGACGGAAGTCGCCCTCTCCTATGACCTGCCGACACCGGAGAAGAAACCAGTAACGAACCCCGTGGGAATAGACATGGGAATCTCCAAGCGGATGACTATGAGCGACGGCAATACCGTAGAGAAGCGGGAGATAAACAGAAAGGAACTCATACGACGGCAACGCTCAGTGTCCCGCAAGGTGAAGGGCAGCAACAACTGGATAAAAGCTGTACTCCTGCTCGCCAAGGAATGGCAAAGGGTATCGGACAAAGAAAGAGATTATCTCCACAGGCTTACTGCGGAGATAGCCAAGATGTATGACTTCATAGCGGTAGAGAAACTGAAGACAAGCAATATGCTACGCAACGGGAGATTAGCTCGGAGCATATCCGAGCAGACTTGGGCAAAGGCTGTTGCCCTGCTTACCGAGAAGGCTGAAAGTGCTGGCGGTACAGTAGTCGCAGTCAATCCCAGGGGAACATCTCAGGAATGCTCAAATTGCGGAGCGACAGTAAAGAAGTCCCTGTCTGTGCGGACGCACAGATGTTCATGCGGATACGAAGCGGACAGGGACGTGAACGCAGCGTTAAATATCCTTCATAGAGGCTTGGCCTCTATCACGGGTGGGAAGCTCGATATAGAGTCCCGTGTGGTCGGAAGGATGAGAGAGAAGCAGGCTGATGTAGGGCCTGTTCGACCAAGAACAGTGTATGTCAACTTAAATACATAATTCCCAAACGGATATACGACCGATTATCCGGTGGAACGGTATTTCCGCGACGCCAAGATAACGGAGATATATGAAGGAACCTCTGAGATACAGAGGATCATTATCGCTAGGCAGATTCTTTCCGAGTCGCTCTAAGCTGTTATAATTCAGGGTTCATAATCAGCTATGAGTCAGGAGAAAAGCATGTCCGAGTCAAACATAAACACTGTAGGTATCGTGGGGGCTGGCACTATGGGTTCAGGCATAGCCGAGCTTGTCGCCTCAGCGGGGAAAAACGTCGTTCTTTTGGATATTGAAAAGGATATTGCGGAGGATGCGGTCGCAAAAATAGAAAAAAGTCTTGGCAGACTGGCCCGAAGAGGCAAAATCGACAAGGAGCAGGTCACCCTGATCGTTTCAAGGATTCACCCGACCGAAGACTACGGTGATTTCAGCGGTGCGGATATCGTGATTGAGGCCGCAAGCGAGGATATGGATCTTAAAAAGGCGGTTTTTGCCAAGATCGAGGAGAGCGCCGGAGAAGACACGATTATTGCCACTAACACCTCAACTCTCTCAGTTACGGAGCTTGCCATGAACACCTCTAGGCCTGAAAAAGTTGTTGGAATGCATTTTTTTAATCCTGCACCGATAATGAAACTGGTTGAAGTGATCAATACTGCCAAAACATCGCCTGAGACCCTTGAGGAGACGATGGAATTTGCGCGGAGTCTTGATAAATATCCGATTATGGCAAAAGACAGGGCTGGATTCGTTGTAAACAGGATCCTGCTGCCGATGATAAACGAAGCGATTTTCACCCTTGATGAGGGCATTGCCGCGGCGGCAGAGATTGATAACGCCATGAAACTCGGAGCAAATCATCCCATAGGGCCGCTTGCGCTTGCGGACCTTATAGGGCTTGACGTCACCCTGAGCGTACTTGACGTTCTCTACACAGAATATGGAGACCAGAAGTTCAGACCCGCTCCCCTGCTTAAGGAAATGGTGAGGGCGGGGAATCTGGGCAGAAAGACGGGAAAAGGCTTTTTTGAATACGGAAGAAGGTAAGGGAGGCATAAATGTACAAGGATCTTTTATTTGAAAGCACTGATGACGGCGTGGGAGTGTTGACGATTAACAAACAGAGGTCTATGAATGTCCTAAATGGCGAAACCATAGGACAGCTTAAGGACTTTGTGACCGAAAAGTTGCCCGCTGAGAACATTAAGGTGCTGGTTGTGACCGGAGCCGGAGGAAAGGCTTTTGTCGCCGGGGCCGACGTAAGGCAGATGAGTCAGATGACAACGGACGATTTCAAGGATTACTGTGCCTTGGGAAGAGGGGCTTTTGACTACCTGGAGCAGGCATCTTTTCCGGTTATAGCCGCGATAAACGGATATGCCCTGGGAGGAGGACTTGAACTTGCGCTTGCATGCGATATAAGAGTCGCATCCGAAAATGCCCGCGTGGGTTTTCCCGAAACCAAGCTGGGTCTTTTTCCCTGCTGGGGAGGAACCCAGAGATCAACCAGGCTTATAGGACCCGGAAAGACTAAGAAACTGATTTTTACCGGAGAGATGGTTACCGCTGCTGAAGCGCTTGTCCTCGGGCTTGTGGATAAGGTAGTAGAGCGGGAAGAACTTATGGATGAGGTTATGAAAATAGCCCAGCAGATCGCCCGCAACAGTCCGCTTGCCGTCAGTTACGCCAAGAAAGCGATAAACCAGGGATCCGAGACGGGGCTTTCCGAAGGACTTGCGTACGAGATGGAAACGGGGTTTCAGTGTTTTGATTCCTATGACAGGGTTGAGGGAATGAGTGCGTTTGTTGAGAAGAGAACGGCTGAGTTCAAAGGAGAGTAGCAATGGAAAAAATCGTGCTTTCAGAGCCCCTTAGAACTGCGATAGGAACGTTCGGAGGAACGCTTAAGGATATCTCCGCGGTTGATCTCGGAACGGCGGTCGTAAAGGAGATTATAAACAGGGTGTCCCTGCTGCCCGAACAGGTGGATGACTGCATAATGGGCAACATACTGGGAGCGGGACAAGGGCAGAATCCGGCGAGGCAGGTATCGATTAATTCCGGATTAAAAGCCGAGACCCCCGCGATTACCGTTAACAGGGTCTGTGGTTCGGGCCTTCAGTCAGTCGTGAATGCCGCCCAGGCCATAAAGTCCGGCGACTGCGAATGCATTGTGGCAGGAGGGATGGAAAGCATGAGCGTGGCTCCCTTCTATCTTCGGAAAGCCAGGTGGGGATACAAGATGTCAACGCCTTCCGATGAGCTTGTGGACGGAATTCTGTGCGACGGGCTCATGGATGCGTTTAACGATTACCACATGGGCGTTACGGCGGAGAACCTTGCGGAGAGATATGAAATATCAAGAGAGCGCCAGGACGAGTTTGCTTACTCAAGCCAGATGAAGGCCAAAGCCGCGATGGAGAGCGGGAAATTCACCTCCCAGATAGTTCCGGTGTCTGTTCCCGGGCGGAGGGGCAGTTCCGTTCAGTTTGACACTGACGAGCATCCGAGGCCTGACGTTACGCTTGAGAATATTTCGAAGTTAAGACCGGTTTTCAAGAAAGACGGCACGGTAACCGCGGCAAACTCATCGGGCATTAACGACGGAGCCGCCGCCCTGATCGTCACGTCTGAAAGCAAAGCGGAAAAACTGGGTCTGAATCCGCTTGGGTCGATTAAGTCCTGCGCAATTTCCGGTGTTGACCCTGCGATCATGGGGATCGGTCCGGTTCCCGCAATGCGCATGGCTCTTGACAAAGCCGGGCTTGGAATCGACGATATCGATCTGGTTGAACTCAACGAAGCCTTCGCGGCGCAGTCCCTTGCCGTACTGAGCGATTTTCCCATTGCGGAGGAGAAACTGAACATAAACGGCGGAGCCATAGCGCTCGGGCACCCGGTGGGGGCCACGGGGGCGGTGCTGCTCGTAAAACTTCTTCATGAATTTGAAAACGTCCGCCCCGGCGGGTACGGAATGGTTTCTCTGTGCATGGGAGGCGGCATGGGTATAGCAATGATTGTCGAAAAAATGTAAACTCAGACATATACGGCGGCTGTCCGAGTGGGCGAATTACCTTAACCAAATAGGCCCGATATGAGTGAAAAAATCAAAATAGAGATCATGGATGACGGTCCCCTGATTGTAAGCGATCTCGAGTTGCTTGAAGACGGGGAAGGGAACGGACTTGCGATAAAAAGGAAAACCGCTCTTTGCCGCTGCGGAACCTCTGGAAACAAGCCGTTTTGCGACGGTTCACACAGGAGGGTGAAGTTTAAGAGCAGTCTTCCGTCCGGCGAATCTTCTGCTCCCGACAAGGAAGGGGACGCGGTTATAAGGTCGCTTAAAAACGGTCCCTACGAGGTTTGCGGAGATATTGAACTTTGCGTTGAGGATGATTCGGGGCTCTCGGGGGATGATCCTTATTATCTCTGCCGCTGCGGGGCTTCTGAGAACAAGCCGTTTTGCGACGGTTCACACAAGCGGACCGGTTTCACTGACAAATAACCTAAGAACTAGGAGAAGATAAAAAATGGTTAAGACTCTATCGACGATGATTCCCTTGGGTAGCGAGGCTCCTGACTTCCGGTTGCCGGATGTTGTAAGCGGCAGCGAACTGTCGCTTGGCGATCTCAAATCGGATGTTGCCACGGTGCTTATGTTTATATGCAATCACTGTCCTTACGTAAAGCACCTGCAGGATGGGCTGGTGGAAGTTGCCGATGAGTACATTTCCAAGGGAGTTTCCTTCATAGCGATAAATTCAAACGACGTTGAGAACTATCCTGACGATTCTCCCGAGAGAATGAAGGAAGTCGCAGAGGAAAAGGGATACTCGTTTCCCTATCTGTTCGATGAGACGCAGGAAATCGCCAAGGCCTATGACGCCGCCTGCACCCCCGACTTTTTCGTTTACGACCGCGACCTGAAGTGCATATACAGGGGGCAGTTTGACGACTCAAGACCCGGAAACGGAAAACCGGTTACCGGAAAGGATATGCGTATGGCACTCGACTCCATTATAGCGGGCCAGGCAATTGAATGGGAGCAGATTCCGAGCATCGGGTGCAACATAAAATGGAAATAGTGCGGTTTCCCCTGCCGCGTGGGACCGCCCGGAAGGAAAAAGAGGGTTACCTAGGGTCCGCAACTTGGAACTTCATCCTCTTGTCCTGTGGGCATTATCGCGCATAACCATGAAATCGAAGACGGACAAAGACGGATCTCCGGAATCCGAGGATTTCATAAGAGCCAGGATAAGAAGCGATCTTCAGGCCGGTATCGTAAAGCCCGTCACCCGTTTTCCCCCCGAGCCCAACGGCTATCTCCATATAGGCCATGCGAAATCCATATGTCTTAATTTCGGTATAGCCGAGGAATTCGGCGGAACATGCAACCTGCGCTTTGACGACACCAATCCCTCAAAGGAAGACGTAAGATATGAGGAGGCTATCAAGGAAGACGTCAGGTGGCTCGGGTTTGACTGGGAAGACAGGACCTATTACGCCTCTGATTATTTCGAGCAGCTCTATGAATACGCCCTTAGGCTGATAAGCGAGGGGAAGGCCTACGTGGACGATCTGAGCGCTGAGGAAATAAGAGAATACCGGGGAACGCTTTCGGAACCCGGCAGGGAGAGCCCTTCAAGGGAGAGATCTGTTGAGGAGAATCTTAAGCTTTTCCAGGCTATGAGAGACGGGGGTTTCGACGATGGACAGTACGTGCTTCGGGCGAAAATAGACATGGCTTCGGGCAATATTAACATGCGCGACCCGGTCATGTACCGGATAATGAAGGAGTCCCATGCCCGCACCGGGGATTACTGGTCCATTTATCCGATGTATGACTGGGCCCACGGACAGAGCGACTCCATTGAGGGCATCACACATTCGCTCTGCACTCTTGAGTTTGAGGACCACCGGCCTCTTTACGACTGGTTTATCGCCCAGCTAGGCATATATCATTCCCAGCAGATTGAGTTCGCGAGGCTCAACCTCAGCTATACGGTTCTCAGCAAGAGAAACCTCATGAAGCTGGTTTCCGAGGGATACGTAAGCGGGTGGGACGATCCCAGGATGCCCACGATCTCGGGGTTGCGCAGAAGAGGGTACACGCCTGAGTCGATAAGGGATTTCTGCCGGAAAATAGGCATCACGAAGCAGGACAGCCTAATAGACGTAGAGCTTCTTGAACACAGCGTAAGGGAAGACCTTAACAAGAGGGCGCAGAGGGTTATGGCGGTGCTTGACCCGCTGAAAGTGGTGATAATCAATTATCCCGAAGACGCAGAAGAGGAGCTCGAAGCGGTAAACAATCCGGAAGATCCCTCTATGGGAAAAAGAAAAGTCCCTTTTTCAAAAGAGCTTTTCATTGAAAGGGATGATTTCATGGAGGACCCGCCGAAAAAGTTCTACAGGCTCTTCCCCGGTTCCGAAGTGCGCCTGCGCTACGCCTACATAGTGAGGTGCGTAGGTTTTGAGCGCGATCCGACGACCGGAGAGGTAACCGAGGTTCACTGTGAATACGACCCCGAAACAAGAGGCGGGAGCGCGCCTGACGGAAGGAAGGTAAGAGGCACCATACACTGGGTTTGCGCGAAAAACGCCTCGAGGGTGACCGTAAGGCTCTACGACAGACTTTTTACCGTTCCCAATCCTATGGCCGACAAGCAGAGGGAATTCACCGAATTTCTAAATCCCGATTCACTGCAGGTCCTTGAAGATTGCGTGGCCGAACCTGCTCTTGTGAATGTGAACAATCCGTGGGGGATTAACTACCAGTTTGAGAGGAAGGGATATTTCATCCTTGATTCCGTGGATTCGGCTTCTGGCGCGCCTGTTTTTAACAGGACGGTTTCCCTTAGGGATTCATGGAGCCGTCGCTCGGAGGGTAAAAGGGCCTGATTTCGGTGCTCGGGCGAATTGAGAAACATTATGAGCTGGGAAATTGAAAGAATTGGTGACGTCGCAGTCGTGCGCATGAACTCAAACCCGATGAACGTCATGGGCGAGGAGTTCTTCAGCGATCTTGAAGGGGCTTTTACGACGCTTGAGAGCGATCACACGGAAAGCCCGGTGGTGCTTACCTCTTCTCAGAGGGCTTTTTCTGCGGGTCTTGATCTTAAGTACCATCTTTCGCTTTTTACCGCTGGGGACGAAGAGGAAATCTGGCAGTGGTACGAGCGTTTTCGCGGCGCTTTGCTCCGGGTCTTTACTTATGAAAGACCTGTTGTGGCTGCGGTAAACGGTCACGCGATAGCGGGTGGACTTATACTGGCTCTCTGCTGCGATTACAGGGTATGCGTTGATTCAGGAGCAAGATTCGGTCTTAATGAAATCACCATAGGTTTTCCCATTCCTTCGGCGATAGCCCAGATCGTGCTTTACGTGCTGGGTACGGCAGTTGCGCAGCAGGTCATGACAACAGGTTTTCTTTACGAACCCCGCGACGCCGTCAGACTCGGTTTTTTCGATGAAAGCCACGAAGCGGACAAGCTTTTTTCTCACTGCGTTGAGTTCGCGGGGCAGTACGGCCCGTCGCTTATTCCCGGTTACGCCTTCTCTAAAAGGGCTCTTCGCCGCGAGGTCGTGGCGAACATAGAAGGAGCTTGTACCGAGGTTGACAGGGAACTTCCGAAAATTCTGCGCAGCCCGGGGGTTTTGGAGAGCCTCGGGGCCCTGGTTGAAGCCTTGGGAAAGAAGAAAAAATGATAATGTTGCAGGAAGAACCTTGAAAGAAGTCACCGTAAGAAAAGCCACGGGCGACGATGCGGAGGCGATGGCCCTGATACTGAGAGAGATCGGCTGGTCCGAGAGAAGGAACTCACTTTCACTTGAGGAAGTGTCGTCTCCGATCCGGGATCTCATACTTCAAGCAGACGGAGATCCCGAAGGGCACACCATGTACGTCGCATGTGATTCCGGGGGAAGGGTCCTCGGGTTCACCACCGTTCACTGGGTACCGTTCGTTATGCTCGGAAGCTACGAGGGCTACGTCTCGGACCTGTTCGTAAGTCCTTCGGCAAGCGGAATGGGGGCGGGGAGCCGCCTTATCGAGGCAGTTATGGAAGAGGGTGAAAAAAGGGATGTCTACCGTCTGATGGTGACCAACGGCAAGGACAAGCCATCGTATCTGCGGGGCTTTTACAGAAAAAAAGGGTGGACGGAACGGCCGAAGGTTGCTAACTTTACCTACTACTACAAGGAGCCTTGGTCTTAATCTTATAGGCGGAAGCCACCAAAAACCAGGAAACGGATCTTAATCGAAAATGCCGGAAAAACAGGAAGAAGCAATTCTGCTAGTGCATTCCCCGGATCGCCCCGGTCTTGTTCACGCGGTCACCAACTTTATATTCGAATACGGGGGTAATATCCACGCGCTGCAGCATTGTGTTGACACGAACGACATGGTGACCTTTATCCGGGCCAAGTGGGGGATGGACGGCTTTACTCTCTCCCGCGAGGAGACGGAGGAGGTTTTCCGCGAGAAAGTGGCGAAGAAACTCGACATGAAATTCGAGGTTTTCTTTACGGGAGACATCCCGCGCATGGCGGTTTTCGTTTCCAAGCTTCCCCACTGCCTCTCGGACATAATTTACAGACTCCGCGCCAGGGAATGGGACGTTGAGATGCCCCTTGTGATAAGCAATCATCCGGATCTCAGGGATGTGGCGGGTCTTCATGGAGCGGATTTCTACGTGTTCGAAGACGTAAAGGACAACAAGGAAGCAGTGGAGGCAGAGCAGCTTGAGCTTCTTCACCGCTACGATGTGGATTTCATAGTGCTTGCAAGGTATATGCAGATTTTTACCGAGAATTTCGTATCGCATTACCCCAACAGAATAATGAATATCCATCATTCGTTTCTTCCGGCCTTTCCTGGTGCGCGCCCTTATCACTCCGCGTATGAAAGGGGGGTTAAGGTGGTCGGAGCAACCTGTCATTACGTAACCGAGGAACTTGATTCGGGACCCATAATAGAGCAGGATGTCATAAAGGTTAACTATGATGATTCGATAGACGACCTCAAGAGGAAGGGGCAGGATCTTGAGAAGCTTGTTCTTTCAAACGCGATCTGGTCCCATATAAACCGGGAGATTTTGATTTACAAAAACAGGACAATCGTATTCAATAAGTAGGGGGAGTTCTTGCGGTTCCCTGCGGGTGGGTGAAAAATGAAGTTCAAAGGCACAAACGATTACATAGCTACAAACGACTTGGCCGTGGCCGTTAACGCGGCCATTACGCTTGAGCGTCCGCTACTTGTTAAGGGCGAACCGGGAACGGGCAAGACCATGCTCGCGTTTGAGGTCGCAAAAGCCCTTGGAAAGCAACTTATAACTTGGCACATAAAGTCCACCACAACCGCGCAGCAGGGCCTCTACGAATACGACGCCGTCGCTAGGCTTCGCGACTCACAACTCGGAGACGAGAGGGTAAACGATATCTCGAACTACATAAAGAAAGGAAAGCTCTGGGAGGCTTTCGAGAGTCCTGAACAGGTAGTGCTTCTGATTGACGAGATAGACAAGGCGGACATAGAGTTTCCAAACGATCTTCTTTTGGAGCTCGACAGGATGGAGTTTTACTGCTACGAGCTCAAAAAAACCGTAAGGGCGGTTAAGAGAGTCATAGTGATAATTACCTCGAATAACGAAAAGGAACTTCCGGATGCCTTTTTGAGAAGGTGCTTTTTTCACTACATAGCTTTTCCCGACCGCAAGACTCTTGAGAAAATAGTTAAGGTGCATTACCCCGATCTCGAGCGAAAGCTCATGAATAACGCGCTCACCCTCTTTTATTCCGTAAGGGAGATTGACGGTCTCAAGAAAAAACCCTCCACGAGCGAACTTATAGACTGGATAAAACTGCTTGCGGCCGACCGCATGGCCGCCGGGGAACTCCCGGGAGTGGATATTGAAGAGAGCCTTCCTCCTTACTCGGGTGCGCTTATCAAGAACGAGGCGGACTACGAGATGCTCGAGGCGATTAGGCGAAGATTCAGAAGGTAGGGGGTAAGTTCATGTTTCTTGATTTCTTCCTGCTGCTTAAAAACGACGGATTTCCCGTCACCCTAAAAGAGTATCTTACTTTTCTCGAAGCCCTTGACCGCAACGTGATCGGTTACGACCCGACCGATTTCTACTATCTAAGCCGCTGCGTAATGGTGAAAGACGAGCGGCACCTGGACAGGTTCGACAGGCTTTTTTCCGCTTACTTCAGAGGGGCTCAGCTCGCCGATACCGAGCGGTTCATGCAGATTCCGCTTGAGTGGTTGCGCAAAAACTTTGAGAACGTCCTCTCCGAAGAGGATAAGCAGATGATCCGTTCCATGGGCGGGCTTGAAGAATTGATGGATAGATTGAGGGAGATTTTCGAGAAGCAGAAAAAACGCCACCAAGGCGGGAACAGATGGATAGGCACGGGCGGCACTTCTCCCTATGGTGCATACGGTTACAATCCCGCCGGCGTTCGAATAGGGCAGGACGGAGGCAGGCAGAGGCGGGCCGTCAAGGTGTGGGACAAAAGAGAGTTTCGCGATCTTGACGATTCGGTGGAATTAAACGTGAGGAACATGAAAATGGCCCTTAGAAAGCTCAGGGTTCTTACGAGAGAGGGGGTGGGGGAAGAGCTTGACATTGAAAAGACGATCGACAGGACTTCGAAAAACGCGGGGCTGCTTGACCTTGAGTTTGTTCCCTCACGCAAGAACAACGTCAAGGTTCTTATGTTCTTCGACGTCGGAGGTTCAATGGAAGATCATGTCGAGCTTTGCTCAAGGCTTTTCTCTGCCGCCAAGCATGAGTTCAAGCACCTTGAATTCTACTACTTCCACAACTGCATATACGAAGCTGTATGGAAAAACAACGCAAGACGCTTCAGCGAGAAGATTCCCACCTTCTCGGTACTCAACAAATACAACGGCGACTACAAGTGCGTTATAGTCGGTGACGCCTCCATGTCCCCGTGGGAACTTGTGTATCCCAACGGAAGCGTTGAACACAATAACGATGAGCCGGGCCTTCTGTGGCTTAACAGGATAAAGGCGAAATATCCTTTTACAGTGTGGCTTAACCCCGTGCCGCAAGATGAGTGGAGGTGGACTGAAAGCATAGGCATGCTGAACGATTTTTACGAAGGCAACATGTTTCCCCTAACGCTCTCGGGTATAAAAGACGCTATTCTGGCTCTCAAGCGGCGCCCCGGCCACCACGGTGCGTCGAGACTCCCTGCGTGATGAGGATATATACCGTTGATGCTTTTACCGACGGGCCGAATTCTGGGAATCCGGCCGCTGTGTGCATTCTTGAAAAAGAAGTGCCGGACCGGACAAAACAGGAGATCGCTTCCCGGGTAAATCTCTCAGAGACTGCTTTTTTACTCAAGAGAAAAGGCGTTTTTGAACTCAGATGGTTTACTCCCAAGATGGAAGTTGACCTTTGCGGGCATGCCACCCTTGCAAGCGCCCATATTCTTTTCACTCTCGGCATCCTTCCCGATACGGAAGACGCCGTGTTTTCCACAAAAAGCGGGATTCTTACCGCGAGGAGAAAAAGCGATCTCATAGAAATGGATTTTCCCTCGGAGGATCCTTGGGAAGTTGAGATGCCGGAGGACCTGCTTATGGCGATTTCCCAGAGGCCTCTTTACGTGGGCAGAACCCGCTTTGATTACATAGCTCTTTACGAGAGCGAAGAGACGGTAAGAAGCGCTGTCCCGGAATCCACCCGCATCAGAAGGCTTGATTCCAGGGGACTTATAATAACGAGCGTCTCGAGTTCTCACCGCTACGATTTCGTATCGCGTTTTTTCGCTCCTAACGCCGGGATAGAGGAGGATCCGGTTACGGGCTCTGCTCACTGCTGCCTTTGTCCTTTCTGGAGCCGCCGGCTCGGGAAAAAAGAACTCACGGGCTATCAGGCGTCAGAAAGAGGAGGGCTCGTTAATACAAGACTTTCTGAGAAAGGAGTCTTTCTGTCGGGAAAAGCGATTATTGATGGAAGCTTCGAAATCAATCCGGAGTCATAAGGGAACTTGGATTTATCGCTTGCCAAGATTCACAAAACTTTTTTTTTCGGTAAAATTTAAAGTTCCGTGTTGCAGGGGCGGCGTAGCCAAGAGGTAAGGCAACGGTCTGCAAAACCGTCATACCCCGGTTCGATTCCGGGCGCCGCCTCCAGTTCTGAACTCCGTTCAGCGTAATGCCCGGGTGGCGGAATTGGTAGACGCAAGGGACTTAAAATCCCTCGGGAGTATCTCCCGTGCCGGTTCGAGTCCGGCCCTGGGCATTTTTTCTACCAAATTCCAAAACGAATGTGTTAAAATGTGAGGTATTATGTAATAAGTAGAACTAGTTGAGACAAAGGGCTGATTTCAAGGAGGTTTTGGAGATGAATTTTAGGACTCGGCTTAACGTAGCCATTTTTGCATTTGTTTTCTCGTTTGCGCTGGTTCTTTCGCTGAATGCTGTTGCCCAAGATGGGCAGAAAAGCCAGGATGAGCAGAAAGAAAATCTCAGTGCGATGGAAGAGAGCAGTTACACGCTCCGGAAAATGCTTGTAACCGCCACCAAGCGTGTTCAGCTTGCTCAGGACGTGCCTTTCTCCCTGAATGTTCAGTCAGAAGAGGATATAGAGCGCCTTAACACTACTAACTTGGAGGATCTTTCGCGCAACGTTGCCGGACTCTCCATACAGAACCTCGGGCCGGGCCAAAGCGTAGTCACAATCCGCGGCGTTTCTTCCGGGCAGATAGTGCGGGACCAGCCTGGCGTAAAGGAACAGGTTGGCGTGTATCTCGACGAAACCCCTATATCACTGTCGCTTTTCACTCCTGATATCGATCTTTTCGACCTTAACCGTGTGGAGACCCTCAGAGGACCGCAGGGCACGCTCTTCGGATCAGGCTCAATCGGTGGTACCGTTCGCTATATAACCAACCAGCCGCTTTTGGGTGTAAACGAGGTTAAAGTCGAGATTGACGGAAATTATCTTGACGAAGGTTCTGTTGGAGGTCATCTGAAAACAGCCCTCAATGTTCCTTTAGGCGAAGATGCGGCCTTTCGCTTGGTTGCTTACGGTACTAGATACGGCGGTTTCATCGATGCGCAAAAGGAAGGGGGTGCTGTGGATGAAGATGTAAACGACGGCACCCGTCACGGTGGGCGTATTTCCCTTTTATGGGAGCCAACCGAAAACTTGTCCATTACTCCGCGAGTTATATATCAGAACATTGATCTTGGAGGGTTTAACCGCGACGAGGTATTTAACCTTTTTGCAAACCCCTATACCGATCCCCCGACTCCGCTTGGTGATAGAGAGCAGCATCTGCTGCTTGACGAGGCTTTTGAAGATGAAACTCTGATTTTCGACACCGTGGTAAATTGGAGCATTGAAGACTTCTTTGACGTTACATACTCGGCAAGCTATATAAACCGCGATCTTCTTGTAAGTCGTGATGCGAGTGCCCTTACCGGTAGCGTGAGCGTGGACCTTGGATTTGCGGAGGATCAAGTAGCAAACCCATCCAATCTGCGTGACACTACCGACCTTGAACAGATGACCCATGAACTTCGCTTGAGTTCAAATGATGACGGCGCGTTTCAGTGGCTTGCGGGTGTCTTCTACTCCGACGTGGAGCGTGACTATTCTCAGCGTTTACCGACTCCAGGTTATGATGCGTTATTTATACCTTCGGCTGACACTAACTTCCCCGATGCAGTGGATTCGCCTTATAGTTCCGATCTGACATATGATTTAAGGCAGATTGCGCTTTTCGGCGAGGCGACCTACGCGTTGCTCGAACGTCTGGACGTAACGGCCGGTCTGCGCTGGTATGACTGGGAAGAGGATAAGACTTTCAGATCCGGTGGAGGTTTCTCGAATGCTGATGCCCAGAATCAGGACATTACGGTTTCCTCCGACGGATTTACACCTCGGTTTATGGTGAGCTACGATGCTAACGATAACGTTACTGTGAATGCTCAGATTTCCCGGGGCTTTCGTCTCGGCGGAGTTAATGACCCGCTTAACCAGCTGCTTTGCGGAGATGCCTATGATACTTTCCGGGGGTATCAGGAGTTTGAGGATGAGACTCTCTGGAACTACGAGGTCGGGTTTAAGTCCTCCTTTGAGAGTGTTACATTCAACGGCTCGGTTTTTTATACCGATATTGAGAATCTGGGTGTAAACGTTGATGCGGGACCCTGCTCTTCCAGGGTTACGATCAGCGTACCTGAATCTCACACTGCGGGAGCGGAGCTTGAACTGTCTATTCAACCGACAAGATCTTTGCTGCTCGCTTTTGCCGGAAGCTATCTAGAAGCAGAATTTGATTCCACTATCAGGACGGCAGGTGGGGATGTGGTTGAGGGAATAGAGGAGGGTAACCGCATACCTTCTGTTCCAGACTGGCAGCTCTCAGGATCCGCCACTTATACTTTGCCGGGTATTCTGAGTGCCGGGGAAAGCTTTCTCTCGGCTTCATGGCAGTTTGTAGGCGACAGCATTACGCAGTCAGGCGATCAGATTCCCGGCAGGGGAGTCTTCACGCATAATCTTCCATATTCCGGTATCCCTGCCGACCAGACTACGGAAGTTGATCTGCTGCTTGATTCATACCACCTGTTTAACCTTTCCGCGGGCTTGGTATATGACAATATCGAGTTCACGGCTTACGTAAAGAATATTACGGATGAAAACGTTAACCTTTCGTTTGACCGCGAGCGGGGAGGGCGGGCCCGTCTTGCCTACAGAGTGGGTCAGCCTCGTACTTTTGGTGTGGTTACGCGCATGCGCTTCTGATGAAACGAACCAAGAAGGTGGAGGTTTGAAGCGTGTTTTCATTTCTTCAAGAACAAAATCCTAACCCTCGACCTTGCAATTATGGCATTTGATGCCATAATTGCAAGGTATGATACCAAGAAGAATATACGATACCGTCATCAGACGGCTTGCGTTATCTCCCGCAGTGATTCTGCTCGGGCCGCGACAGGCAGGCAAGACAACGCTTTCACAGGAAATTGCTTCGCAGTGCCCGAGTGCTTATCTTGACCTTGAGTCATGGTCCGACAGGGAGAAACTTTCTGATCCCGAAGCATACTTTGAGCGGCATGAAGATAAGCTTGTTGTGCTTGATGAGGTGCATCGTGTTCCGAGACTTTTTCATGTTCTGCGCGGGGTGATTGACAGGGGACGGAGAAAGGGAATCAGAACCAACCGTTTTCTTCTGCTTGGTTCTGCTTCTGTTGAGTTAATGAGACAGTCAGGCGAAAGTCTTGCGGGCCGTATTGCCCATGTGGAGCTTTGTCCCTTTGGCGTTCCGGAAATTGAGAAAAGCGGTATTGATAAGCTCTGGGTAAGAGGTGGATTTCCAGACAGTTTTCTTGCGAAAAGCGACGCTCAGAGCATGCTCTGGCGCAACGACTTTATCCGTACCTACCTTGAGCGGGACATACCTGATCTCGGACCGCGTATTCCGGCGGAAACGCTTCGCAGGTTCTGGACCATGCTTGCCCATTGTCAGGGAGGGGTAATCAATGCCGCTGAGATTGCCGGAAGCTTGGCCGTTAGTGGCAAAACCGTCGCCAGATACCTGGATTTAATGGTGGACCTGTTGTTGGTCCGCCGCCTGCGTCCCTATCATGTAAACACCAGAAAAAGGCTGATAAAATCCCCCAAGGTGTACTTAAGAGACAGTGGGATTACGCATGCGTTGCTGGGGGTCTGTGACCGGGAAGCCTTGTATGGCCATCCCGCTTCCGGAGGCAGCTGGGAAGGATTTGTGATTGAGAATCTTATTGCTGTCTCTCCAGAGCGGTCTGTTGCCGGTTTCTATAGGACTTCCTCCGGATCTGAGATTGACTTGGTACTGGAATTGCCGGGCGGTGAGATATGGGCGATTGAGATTAAGAGCGGTCGCTCGGCAGCTCCCGCCAGGGGATTCTATAATGCCTGTGAGGATGTTCAGCCGAACAGAAGCTTTATTGTTCACGCGGGCGAAGAACGCTATCCGGTTTCACAGGACATAGAAGCCGTAAGCGTTTTTGAAATGGCCCGCGAAATCTTGAATATAAGCGCGGAGCAGTTTTCTGCAAGTGTGGCTCCGGGAGACTGATCCGGCGGTCAAGCGCTTTCCCCCAAGCTTGGTTATTACTCAGTGAAGTATTCTTCCCCTGCTCGGGTTCCCCGTGACTTCTTCGGAGTCGTCATCGTAGTAAAGGTAGTTTATCTCTTCAAAAAGCTCGTCGAACTCGTCCGCGAACTCATCCTCAAACTCATCATCCTCATCAAACATGTCCGGGATATCTAATGGGTAATACAACTCTTCATCGTCTTTCTTGATAAATCTGAGCATATCCGCCTCCGGAGGGAAATTTTTTCAAACAAACACTACACCCCGGTCATTAAAAGTCAACAGCGCCGGGTTAAGCCCCGGTTAAGAGGCAAAGAGCCTTTTATTCCGGCCTGCTTCCTTTACCGCGACTGCAGAAGAAAAGAAATGTCCTCAAGGACAAAATCAGGTTTTATATCGCTGTTTTCAAGATTGGTTTTATTCGTAACTCCGGTCATTACAAGTGCCGTGCTGTATCCCGCTTTTTCCCCTCCGGCAATGTCGGTTCGGAGACTGTCTCCGACCAGAAGGGTTTTCTTCGTTGGCGCCACTCCACTTTTCTCCAGAATATCGAACATGTATTTCCCGGGCTTTCCGGCTGTGACCGCCTTCTTCCCCGATGCTGCTTCCACCGATGCGAGGAGAGCTCCTGTAGCGGGGGCCCGGCCGTGTTCGCAAGGGTAGAAGAAGTCTCCGCTTGTGCCGATGAAGTCTGCTCCGTTTCCGATTGCTATGGAAGCGGTCTTTATCTCCTCAAGATTAAATCCCGGGTAACTTCCTATCACCACGAGATCCGCGCCGAGAGAGTCATTTCCTGAGACTTCAACCAGTCCCGTTTCCCTGACCTCGTTCTTTAGGTAATCGCTTCCGGCTATGAAGACCGTTTTCCATTTCTCTGATGAAAGTTTTTCCCTTATCATAGAAGCGGTTGCCATGGGGGAGGTTACGAACTCGCTATCGTGCGAGCGAATTCCGAGCCCTCTGAGTTTTTCGGCATAGTCAGAAGGAGACCGCGAGGGGTTGTTGGTTATAAAGCGTATCTCCTTTTTATTCTTTCTTAGTGTCTCTAGCACCTCGGGGGAGTTGCCGATGGCTTTTTCGCCGGAATATATAACCCCGTCTAGGTCAAAGACGAAATGATCAAACGAATTTTGAAAATCCATAACAGGGGCCGGGAATTTTACGAGGGAGGCTGTTCTATCCCCAGATATTCTTTTTAAGTTCTTCCTGAAGCTGGGAGTCGTAGTCTGACTTCATTATCCTGATCAGTTTGTTCTCCCTGTCTTCAAAAAACTCAACTCCCATGAAGGAAAGCACGTCAAACGCAGCCCTTTTATACCCTTCGTAGAACTCTTCTATTTCTCCGGAAGCCCTGACGGTCTTTGAATCAAGGTAAAGGGCTATTGCTGCGATTTCATCCTTTATCTCGGGGGCTATCTCGATCTGAAACCCCTCAAGGTCGCCCTGAAGAAGATGATTCGTGTACATCTCGATTACGGCGTCAAGTGTGTGTACGTCCATTTAAGTGTCCTCTCCGGCGTATTCTAACCGTTTTTACTAAGAAGTTCACTCGCCACTATTATGTTGTCTCTTCCCGCCTTGGCTGCGAGCTGCACCGCTTCTTTGAGGGTGGTTTTTTCCTCAATGGTGCCGAGTTTTAAAAGCATTGGAAGGTTTACTCCTGAAATCACTTCCATTTCGCCGCTCTCAAGAAACATCAGGCTTATGTTGGAAGGAGTTCCCCCGAACATGTCCGTTACAAGCAGTATTCCGTCTCCCTCGTCAACGGTATCGACTGAGGCCCTTACCTTTTTTTCAAAATCCTTGGAATCTTTTGAGGCGTCTATTGAGACCGCGGTCATCTTGACTCTGGGTTTCTCAGGCAGAATAAAGTTTACGGCTGATATGAGTTCCTTTGCGAGCTCTCCGTGCGTGACCACTACTATGGAAAACATAGGATTTTTATAGCTTATTTATGTCTCTGTGTCTAATAATGGCGGAATATTCGGAAAGGCTTTCGCCGAGAGCATCGGCCATGACTACGGAGCGGTGCTTCCCTCCGGTGCAGCCTATGCCCAGAGTAAGATATGATTTTCCTTCCTCTGAATATTTCGGGATTAAAAACCGCAGAAAAGAGCACAGCTTCTCCAGAAACTCCCGCGAAGCTTTATCCGACATGACAAAGTCCACGACTTCGCCGCTGGTTCCGTCAAGATCCCTCAGGGATTCTGTGAAGTGGGGATTTTTCAGAAACCGAACGTCGAAAACCAGATCTGCATCTTCGGGAATTCCGTACCTGTAGCCGAAAGAGAGAAGGGTAATCAGAGGGGTCTGCTTGTCGGTTGTCCCGGCAATCTTTGCTATGATCGCTTTTAGGTCATGAACGCTGAGGGTGCTTGTGTCTATGCGCTTGTCCGAGAGTTCTCGTATATTTGCCAGGATTTGCTTTTCCTCTGATATTCCTTCTGCAAGCGTCTTCTCGCTTCCAAGCGGATGAATTCTCCTTGTCTCCTTGTATCTTTTAACGATTGTCTCTTCAGAGCATTCAAGAAACACAAGATCGACCCTTTCAGCTGACTCTCTTATCTTTTCCAGCACTTTTTCGAAATCGTAAAGCGTATCTTTTACCGGTATCCGTATATCAATGACTGCGACCGCTTTTTTTATCTGCGTAAGAGATTTCCCGCAAAGGTCGATAAAAGAGAAAAGAAGCTCGGGAGGCATGTTGTCGACGCAGAAGAAGCCCAGATCTTCAAGTGCTTTCGCCGCCGTACTTTTTCCCGAACCGGAAAGTCCGCTCAGTATTATTATCCGTTCCATTATTCTCGAGTGCCGGATGGAATCTCGATCTTTTTGCCAGTCTCCTTAAGTATCTGGTTTCGCACTGCCACGTCTATTACGGACGCCATGTTTCTTCCCGGACTCACCGGCAGCACCATGTACGGCAGTTCTATGTCGAGTATGGAGTAAGTTTTCGTGTCCAAGCCAAGGCGATCGTATTCCGTTTCGGAGTTCCACTGGTGAAGTTCTATAACCATGTCAATTTCTCTTTTTTCCATAACGCAGGTGGTTCCGAAAAGATCCTTTATGTTCACTATGCCTATTCCCCTTACTTCCACAAGGTACCTTATGTTCTCGGGACCCACTCCGACAAGTGTCTGGGAGCCTATCTTCCTTATTTCGACCACGTCGTCTGCGATAAGTTTGGAACCCTGTATTATAAGGTCGATTGCGCATTCGCTTTTTCCGATTCCGCTTTTCCCGAGAATCAGGACTCCCGTATGATGCACGTCAAGAAGCACTCCGTGAACTGTTATACGGGTTGCGAATTCCTCGGCGAGCAGTTCATTGAGAATGGTTATGAATTTCCCCGTGCCCAGGGTTGTTGTAAAAAGTGGTATCCCTTTTTTTTCAAAATGCTCGATAAAGGATTTCTCTGGGCTAGCTCCCTTTGAGAGTATGAAGCAGGGAATATCGTTTGACAGAAGATTTGATATTATTTTTTTTCGGGTTCTGCCGGGAAACCCGTTTATGTAGGAGATTTCCGTTCTGCCGAGCACTTGTATGTTTCCGTGCTCGAGTTCTATTTTCTTTTCTATCATCCTTAATCCCGGCTTCTTGGCACTTGGTGAAATAATGCGTCTTTCATGCCCGTTCTCTCCGGAAATAGATTCAAGACCGAGTTTTTCTCCGAATTTTCCGTAAAAGTCTCCGACTGAGATGGAGTGGCTGTTTTCAGAGTTTTTCATCTTCTTCAATCAGCAGGTTGTAAATATCAGAAGCTCCCTTTGACGCAATAAGTTTTGACCTTACATCTTTTTGTCCGAATATCCTGGATATTCGCGCAAGCAAGGTTATCCGGGTTTCCGTGGGACAGTTCTCAGGAGTTATCAAGACGGCGAAAAGATAGGTTTTTTCTCCGTCTAGCGAGTCGAAGTCAACCCCCGTCTCGCTTCTGGCAAAAGCTATGGTTATATCTGGAATGTCGAGGAGTTTTACGTGTGGAATCGCCACTCCGGAATCAATCGCCGTGCTGCACAGTCCCTCTCGTTCAACTAGGGTTTCGCTTAGCCTCTGCACGTTAAGCCTGGGCACGGCGTCTGCGACTTTTTCCGAAAGCTCCCGCAGCACGTCCGGTTTTGTTGTCGAAACGAGTTCGGGAAATACGGAATTCTTCTCCAGGCATTCAGAGATTTTCACTTTTCTTTTTCCGTGTTCAGGGTGTAAGAAGTCCTACCTTTTTCGAATCGGCTTTTTTGTAAACGACATTCATTTCAAGCGTTTCGCTGTTTCTGAAAGCCACGAAATCCTCTTCGGACGCGTCAAGCTGCAGCAGTGCTTCCCCAACGCTCATGGGCTTGGGACTTAGGTGCTGGTGATCTACTCTCAGGTTGTTTTCCGTCTCGGTCCTCTGCACACGTGCGGCGGAAGGAGTCTTCGAGACGTTTCTTCTTCTCAGGCTCAGCTGCTTATCTGTTCTTCTCCGCAGTTGTTTTATGATCGTGTCGAAAAGCTTGTCTATGGCTGAGTGCATTTCCTCCGTTTCTACCGAAGCGGCTGCTTTTAGGGGCCCCGAGCTGATTGTTAT
Organism: Candidatus Dadabacteria bacterium; assembly: GCA_028823955.1. Classification (GTDB taxonomy): domain Bacteria; phylum Desulfobacterota_D; class UBA1144; order Nemesobacterales; family Nemesobacteraceae; genus Nemesobacter. The sequence continues at coordinate 3,620 of JAPPFE010000029.1, read as the reverse complement.
TTCCGCATTGTTTCTGAGTTTCTCCGCTGAAAGAATTATTTTCGCCTCTGACGGATGTCTATCTGGGTCTATGTACCTCTGGAGTTTTGGCATTTTCTTCATCGCGTAACGTTTGAAATGTTCCGACCTTCTTTTGTCGGGAATGTTTTTCGTGATGATATCGGTTTTCATGGTTCAAACCTCCTTTGAGAGTCTTTTTGATGAACTGGGTATGCCGAGTATTTTTCTGTATTTTGCAACCGTTCTTCTCGCAACCTTTACGTTTTTCATAGAAAGTATTCTGGATATATCTTCGTCCGAGAACGCACACTGAGCCGGTTCTTCATCAACTATTTCCCTGATCATTGATTTTATTTTCTCAAGCGAAATCTTTTGTCCGTTGGATGAGCGGACTCCTCTTGAGAAAAGCTTTTTAAGTTCTACGATTCCTTGGGGGCATTGTATGTATTTTCTGCTTGTTATACGGCTCACGGTTGATTCATGAATGCCCACGGTGTCAGCCACGTCCTTTAGCTTTAGGGGTTTTATGTAAGCACTGCCGTGATCGAAAAACTCCCTTTGCTCATCGACGATTTTCTCCATAACTTTGCGTATTGTAGTCTCGCGCTCTTCGATGCAGCGGACGATTCTCTGGGCCACTTCGATTTTTTCCCGCAGATAGTCCGTGGTTTCTCCCGTTAGGTTCGCACGGTCGGAGAGAATCTTTTTGCAGTAGGAACTTATTCTGAGTCTCGGAAAACTCCTATTTGACTGCATCTGCAAGTCATCTCCCACCTTGTACACGTAGAAGTCGGGAACGATGTTTCTAGTCGCATCTTTAATGTAATAAGGTCGTCCGGGTTTTGGCTCAAGGGAGGTTATTACAGCTTCAATTTCCAGTACCTCTTCCTTGTTTATGGCAAGTTCGGCACAGATCTTCTCGTAGTCTTTTCTGCCGAGATCGTCGATATGGCTCTCTACCACCCGCACAAGAGCGCTTTCCCTTTCATAACCGAGATCCAGAGCTTGTGCGGCGAGACACTCGGAGAGGGAGCGGGAACCGACTCCGATGGGATCAAACGTGGTGCGTATCTTCTCTGCTACCCGTATTATCTCCCCCGCACGGTCACCGCCTGCCTCGGATGAGCCTTCTACGTCAAGCAGCCTTGCTATCTCTTCAAGTTCGATATCAAGGTATCCATCCTCGTTTATGTTACCGATGATAAGCGAAGCTATCTGCTTTTGCCGCTCGCTAAAATCGGTCATTGACAGCTGCCAGTGAAGGTGCTCAAACAAAGAATCCTGATTTGGAATCTGGTTCTCCCAGGTGGTCTCCTCGCTTATTTCCGCGGAAAACTCTTCGGGTGCCGGATAGTCGGTTTCCGTCGGGCCGAGTTCATTTAGAAGAGATTCTCCCGGATCTTCTTTTTCCGTTTCCAGAGATGAATCTGGATCTTCTTCCAAGGCGGGGTTTTCTATGAGCTGTTCCTCTAGGTATTCCCTGAGCTCAACCGTGTTCATCTGTACCAGGCTTAGAAAAAGCCTGAGATGCTGGGTGAGTATGAGTTTTTGCTTCTGTGCTACGTTGGGGGTCTGCGCAAGACCGAATCCGCTCATTTAAATGATTTTTCTCCTTTTCCTGTTTCCCAAACCCTGTAAAACCAACCCATTTAAATTATAACACCATTTGACCCGTTATTTAATTTTAAGCCTGTGTAGTATTAGCTGGGAGGAGTCGCGTCAGGGGTGATTGCTTAGAGCAGGTTGCCGACGGGGTGCAGAAAATAGCGGGGGATTGGCAGCGGAGAACCGCTTGGCCGCATTTGCCGGTTTATATGTAGAATCTAAATTCCGAGCCCGCTGTGTGACAGGGGATCGTGTTACTCCCGGTACCACTCGTGGATATTCCACAGATCGGAATCCCATCCGTTTACCCGTACTCCTTTCAGGCTGTTGCCGAAAGCCGAAACGGAGGCACGATCAACTAGGGGAATCACTACATGGCTCTGAACCAACATGTCATTCATTCGGATGACCAGGTTTTCGCGGTCTGGGCCGATAGGGGTCCGCTTCAGTTCCTCATGGAGATCATCGTACTCCTGGTTGGACCAGCGAGATACGTTGCTGCCCAACCAGTCGTTTTCGGGACCAGGAATTTCCGTAGTTAGCCAGCTTGCCAGATGGTCCTGCGGATCAATAGACGATGTTCCGTTGGCATACATTTCGACATCGGCATAAAATCTCCAGATATTGTCGGGATTTTCTGGATTGCTGTCAAAGTAGACACCGGCGTTAATGTTCTTCAACTCGGTTTCCGCCCCTATACCCCTCCACCATTGCTTAATCAGTTCCTGGGTTTCTTGGCGAACCAAGTTGGTAGAGGTCTGGTAAAGAATTTCGAGGCGGACTCCGTCTTTTTCCCGGATGCCGTCGGCGCCGGGTATCCATCCGGCCTGAGCAAGCAGGGTCCTTGCTTGCTCGATATTCTGGGTCAGGCAGTCATCGTTATTTGTTGAAGCGTACTGGAGAGGTGCCGGAATAATATTGCAAGTTGCCCTGCCCGCGGCACCGTAAAGTTGCTCGGCGATATGTCCGCGGTCAATGGCTAAAGATAGGGCCCTGCGCACTGCCGGGTCGGTCAGGAAGGGATGAGGGTTATTGCCGTTTGACCACTCGGAGCGCCGGTCTCCCAGATCTGGATCGGGATTAGAGAAGTTGATGACCAAATGTTCAACAGTGGAGGCGAAAGCCGGCCGAACCGTTCCCTCGCCGATTTCCTTCAAAAATTCTAGGGTTTGAGGGTCTATTTGCAGATTCCAGGCATAGTCAGCTTCACCCCTCTCCAGGACGGCCCGTGCGGCAGTGACGGCGTCCCCGCCACCTTTTATTACCACTTTGGGGAATAGTCGGTCGGTTGCGCGGAAATGTTCGTTGATTTCATAAGTAAGAGTTGAGTTAGTTTCTGTATCCGATTCACTGACTGAGAAATCGGTGATTTTATAGGCCCCCGTCCCAACTGGATATAGATTTTCCGTGACACATTCCTGAGCTGCCTCACCGACGCAGTTTGCAAACTGCGCCTTTTGCAGAATAGGGGAAGAGGCCCCCACAAAGAGGGTATATGGATAGATTACAGGGGCAGTGAAGGTAATTTTGATACTAAGCGGGGAATCCTCGACAGGGTCCACATTCCCTATGGGTACGAGCTCACACACATCTTCTGTTCCTGGCAGAGAACACAAGTACCTGTGGGTAAATATAATATCTTCGACCGTTAGAGGAGTGCCATCGGACCAAAGGATTCCTTCTTTAAGCTTCCAGGTAATCGTGGTCGTATCTTCTGATACGCCGCCATTATCCACGGTCGGAATTTCCCCGGCTAGTCGAGGTACTAGCCTTCCTTCCTCATCATAGTTCGCCAGGGGCTCCAGAATCAAAGCGCTAGCATCAACATCCTTAGTCCCGCCGGCAAGATAGGGATTGGCTATAGTAGGGGCCTGCCAGTAAAGTATGGTCAGGGTTTCATCATCATCATCGTCATCTCCACAAGAAGCTATGAAGAGTCCCGCGACTATCATTGCCAAGACTAAAAATGTTTTTTTGTATTTCATCTGAATTTCTCCTGAGAAGTTATTAGTACT
>JAPPFE010000001.1 GCA_028823955.1 Candidatus Dadabacteria bacterium | reverse complement strand
GCACCTGGGCCGTATCACTCATGTCCTGAAAGTGAAACACGCGCCACTGCTCCATGTCTGATAGGATATAGGATGCGAATTCTCCATGATTGATATCCGCGACGCGTGCCTCGCTATGTCCGCCGGGCCATACTGTGGTGCCGGATTCTGTTTTGGAACTGTCAGCAAGGGTATCTTCAGTAATTCGTGGGGAGAGTCTCTCGCCGGAGAAGGCTACTGAGTCAGATGTCGGTTCAAGTGAAAACTCGTATTCGTAGCGGTTGTTTTCGAATGACAGAGCCACTTCAAGCCTGGAAGTCAGTTTCCGTCCGCCGAACAGCAGCGTGTCCGACCCACCCTCGTTTTTGATAAAGAGCTGAAGTCGCTTCTGTGAAAGTGCAGAGAGCATTTTAAACAGACTCAGAAGGTTGCTTTTTCCGGTTCCATTGGCGCCGATCAGGAGATTCAGAGGTCTTAACTCGAAATCTTCAAGGGCGCAAATCGACTTGAAACCGCGAGCGGTAAAGTGTTCCAAACGGGGCATGAACTTTTAGCGACAGACTTTCACGGTTTTCTTCCCAAACCTCGTGGTTCGGAAGCGCGAGCAACGTAAGAAGCAAATACCACAGCTAATTGATACGGCAAACTTGACTGTGATTTCAAGCGGACTTCCTGCCGTTTACTTTCTTTGCTACGAAGAACATAGTCTCTGTCTATCCTTGTGCTAAACTCCTTTTGAAAAAAATTGTCCGAGTCAAGTGGTACACTTCGGACTTCAATTGATAACTATTATATCTGGAACTACCTGAAATGCTTCAAAATTGACAAGGAACTAATACTTCAATACCTTTTTCCTGCTTCCTCATTCTTTCCTCTTGGCATACTCCATTTATTTCTTGTGTTCAGCGACTATCCATTTCGCTTCTTGAATATAAGATTCTGACAAGTTTCTGAGACTTACCGCAAAGCGCTGATACCCTGCGTTTTCAACCTCTTCTGCCTTTTTTCGAAATTGCTCGGCAAGCTCTAATTCCGGTTTTCCGGTGGGGTCAATAGAATAAACGCCACGAGAGTTAAGTGTCCCTGTACAAAACCCGTCTCGCAGATATTCTGCGTCTCGAGCATTAAGTGCGGTTGCTACAGTGCAATTTATCCATAACCCATTTTTGTCGGGCGGGCAACAGATCAGAACTTTTCCTGCATCGATGAGCGCAACCTCCAGATGTCCTGACTCCCGGCAAATTTCTTTTACACGTTGGAGCCAGCTTGAGAACTGAGCATCGTCAAAACTGCCGTCTTCATGCATTCCGGGAGGAATGCTCCATTTATAAAGCAACTGCCAAGCTTTGGTTGCAATCACCTGTGAGTTTCTATACTGCTTGTTCTGGGCAACACCGGTCTTTTTGGAGCGATACATCAACTGAATAACTTCACAGAAAAACTCTGGGTCACTGGCAAGACGATTTTCCAGTGATTTTGGCCTAGCCCCATGATAGTCATCTAACAGTGGCAGGAAAGCCCATTCCACATGGAAAAGCTCATCTTGGGAGACATCGGAGCTTGTCTGAAGAAACTTTATGAGTTCAACGATTGGGTAGGCATTCATCGAATCGTATGACTCTAGAGAAGAAGGCGTAGCGAGTAGCGCTTTGACACATTGGGAAACATTGATTGGTCGTTTCTTGTGGTGCATTCCATACAAACAATTAATGGCGGCGTAGGGTCTTCCGTATTCAATCAGCTTATCAATAGCAAAACCTAGTTCGCCATTAGTCTCGTAGGGGGATGCATTGGTCTTTAACCAATATATTTTTTCCTCATTACCCAGGCATTTGGCAACACGGCCCCAAGTTTCTTTAGTAAATGGCAAGCAACTGAGAAATTGCCCAACCTGCTCGGAACTCCAGCCCGCTTTATCTAAATGATCAACCCACGACCAGTCGTTGGTGTAGTGACGGCTCCAGACATAAGCACTTGTAAAAGACGAGAGTTTATGATTTTCTGGAACCAGATATGCTGGCAGCAAAACCGCGTCAATATCCACATTGGAGACTTTCCCGAGAAAATGGCCCACTTGTCCAGACGATTCGACGGCCTCGGCGAATTGGATGACAGATTCGATACCGCCTAATTTCAAAATTTCTTCCACAGCCTCTTGGCGATGCCCTTGAAGTTTAATATATTGCTCTTCCCAATCGCCATTCTCTTCATAGAGATCAGATATGCGGTTGGAGAATAGGCGCTGACGGGATTTCGTTGGATTTGTTGGGGCTAGTTTTTCTGTAACTGCCTCAATGGAAGAAAGCAATTCATTATTTAACGCCCATTCCGCTTTCGAAAATCGACGATGTCTAGAAGTGAATTTCTTGAGATTGTTCCACAGAAGAAAACGCTGGTCTTCGGGCAGACTTGAAACGGCATCAGAGGACAAGGCTTTGAGCAATTTATCAAAAGAAGGCTTGGGCAAGTTGTTAAAAAAATCAATAAGTTCATTGAGTTTCTCTACATCTGATCCCGCCATTGAAACGGCGAGATCAGAATAAAACAATATTTCCTCTTGGTATTGCTTTTGAGTGACACTTTCTTTCCAATCATCGGGTATAGCTTTTCGCCATGTCGGTTTATAGGAACCAAATGATGTCTTGTGCTGATCGGGCAGTAAGTTGATAATCAATTTCCAAACAATTTCCGGAAACTCCTTATGGAGCGTTTGAACGGCGACTTTGCGTTTTTTGACTGGCGCGGTCGTTTGCGGAAGCCATGGAAGCAGAATCGTTATCAGTGAATTGGCAGGCCGGTTAGCAAAGTTACCTCCAGGATCATGGCTGGCAATCTCGCCAAGTACAACGCAAACACGAACCAAGTATTCTTCCTCCCATGCAAGGCCTTCCAGCGCCCAAAGAAGTCCGGTCAGATAATTGCTTCCGGTAAGAGTGCCCCTTTCCTGAGAGAAAAGCTCATCAAACGGGCATGGTGACAACCTTAAGGCATTCTCCACGGTGCTCAGAAACTCACTCGGTGCTGCTTCAGCCAAGGAGGGGAGCAAATTATTCAGACTTCCCCACAGTACCCAGTCGGCGTTCTTGAAAATCTCACGAACAGCTAGAACAGCCGTGTTTTCAGGCTTTAATTGCGAGCATCGATTTAACTTGTCGGACATGTTGGCAATCATGGCAAGCCCATCAGCCAGACCTCTTCTTAGGTCTTGCGAATGAGTCGTCACCTTTTTATGAATAATCGCTGCATAACGTTTTTCGGGAGGCAACTCGAAAGACGGGTCGCGTTCTGTCAGTACAGTGACTGCACATTCCTTGAAGGTGTCAAGATTCTGGTCAAATATGCGTGGTGCCAGAGCATTCGATAAATCGACACGTTTTACAACCTTCCAGAGTCCATTTTGAAGTGAGAGAGGACTGTTAGGAAGCTGGAGAACTTCTTTTACTGTAGAAGACCAATCTGAATAAACTTTTGAAGTTATTTTGCTTAGGATCGAGATATCCGCTTCGTTTTTCTCGCTCCATGCTCCAGCCAGATTGACTAAGGCGAGATCGGCGGCGTATGGGATCCTATTCCAGTCTGTTTTTTCCGGTTCAGTTCTGGTCTCTGTTAGTTCTTTCGGAATTTGTGTGAAAGGTTTCTGCTTAAATGCTTCTTTTATATCCTCTGGAAGTGTCTCGAGTATAATCGTCCCGGCATTTTTATTGGCGTTTGAGACTTCTTCAATCAGCCGAGCCCAAATATCTGTAGCCTTATCTCTTGACTTCTGTCCTATCAGCGAATGAATAAGAGACAGCGTTACGCTTGATTTGGTATCAAGATCACAGATAAACAGATGAAAATGCCTTAAAAACTGGTAACAGACTTCGTCAGCAACAGGGTTGCCTCCATTCGCTTTTTTTAAACCAGCCTTAAAAGCTTCTAATTTTTCTCGTTTGTTTTGGTTGCTGAAATTTGCCAATTCTACCTTGTTGAAAAATTCTTGGGAATTTTCTGCGAACCGCGACCATTCCAATATTGTCCGAACATCATTTGTGTCTGTAGAGCTTAGCGGGCCCGTAATCAATGCTAGAATATCCCGTTCTTTTTCGAATCTCTCGGTATTGCTGAAGTCTTTCCAAGCAGATTCAATAACTTCCTGAAACATTGAATTTCTCTTTGTAATTCTTATCGAATGTTTTATTTGTCCCAGAATTTTGCGATATTTATTATCGGAAGCTTCTCCGATGAAAACTATCAAATCATCGGTATTGTACCCCGCAAATCGACTTTGCAATTTTATTTTAGTTATCGGTCCTATTTGTAACCCCGGTGCGTTACCTTTAGCGAGCATAATCGCAACGAACAAGGCTTGAACACAGACTTCAAAATGCATGCCACCTCCACCGGTAGAGAACGGATTGGGAATTGTATCAATGCTGTCCCGACGTTTTTGTTCAAGTGTCACGTAACCGACTGAGTTCCCGGGGACTTTGTGTTTTCTCTTAGACATTTCCTTAATCAAATTACTCTCAAATTACCTGAAACCAATCTCGGCAATAGAGCATCTCGGAGAGTGGTGAGAGTGCGTGACACTTGGATAGCCTTACTAGCTCGTTCTAGAAGCAATTGAACTTTTCCCCCGAAGTTTTCAGCTACGTGTCTTGTTGGAGAAGGGAGCATGAACTGAGACAATGCCTTGAGGGATACACGCTGACGGCCGCTTGTTCCAGTCATATTTTGGATTGCGAATTTCCGGAAACTGGCGCTACGCGAGAGACAATAAGCAAACTCGCTTGGCAAAGGAGGCTTCGGGTGCATGACGATGTATTCCGTCGAACCCCATCCAATCTCGCCATTACTGAGAAAGTCAACGTAAGCAGTCTTGCCGTTTTCCAAACATGGAGTGATTCGTGCGACTAGCGTATCCCCGTTGGTAAACTTCACTCCTGAACTGAATGGGCGGTTAGTAATCGTATGTGGTACATGGCCTATGGTCGGCATATTCGCCATGTTGAGATACGGGGCGATTTCTCCCTGTTGCAGAAATCGTTTCGGGTTTATCTCAATCAATTCGATCAAAGGAGTTGCATTCCACCCTTCAGGTAACTTACCCATTTCAGATTTCATCATGCTGTTGGGGAAAAGTTCCCATAAATCCGCAGGCAGTCCGGGAAGCGATTCGCCACGGCGCCATCGACCTTCCATTTTTGCCCGTACCGGATCAAAATCAACAAACCATGATTTGAAAAGCGCTTGGGCCATTTGCTCCAGCGTCTCGCTCATTTTTCTGTTTAGTTCTATTTTGTCGTCTAATGCTCCTAAGATGCTTGCAATTGTTTGCTGCGTGGGAAGTGAAGGTAAATGCAACTCTATATTTTTTAGTGCTGAACCAGAAAGTTCGGAGAATGTTGATCCGGAGGCACGCCGTTTCAATTCTTCGGTATTCTGAGTTAGCCAGTAGTACAAAAACTCTGGAGAAAAGCCTTTTTTCACTAAGAGATTGCGAAACCCCTGATTAGTAGAAATCGGATTCTTTGCAAGAGCTACATAGCCAATAGGTGCTCTAGTGGAAAGTAGAACGGATCTGGCCGGGACGAGTTTGGCAGAAGAATTTTCTAACCCTGCTTGGGACAGATTTCTCCTCCCACGATCTATGTAACGATCATGATGTCCAGATAAGTCTTTTGGTGTTAACCATGGTATATTACCGTCAAAATTTTCAGGTTTTTTTGTTGAAGGTGTTCCTCCTCCTACGATGTCTGCAACCTCTCCGATTGTAAATTTTCTCCATCCGTCTTTGTGATTTGTTGCTTTCTGAACAACAATACATTCTTCCTCAATTATTTCCCGAAAACTTTCAGATGCAGAAGCCCAGTCCACAATGTCTACTATATAAGGCAGGTTGGATTCTATAAAAGCTTCCCGAAGTGATGCCATGCGTGAGACATCAAGCGGTTCGTCGGTCATTAAGACAAGATCAAGGTCAGAGTATTGCCGTGCCGTCCAGCTGGCGCGAGACCCGAAAGCCTTGACTTCAAGATCGGGCACATGTTCCGCGAGAATTTTCCTTACGGTTGTAAGATCGTCTGGAGAGATGTCAAGCGGTTCTTTCAGTTTATAGTCGTCTCTCTCTTCCTTAACATTTCTTCTATCGGATATTTGCAGGGGGACTTTCTGGAAATCTATTATCTGTCTGAAATCATCGCTTACGTTGTTGATGTCCACAATGTCTACTGTGTAGGGAAGGTCCGAATCCTCGAATGCGTCTTCCACTGTTGACATACACTGAGAATCCAGTGCGGAGTTACCTTCAAGTGCTATATCAAGGTCTGAGGAATCTTTTGTTGTCCAGTCAGAACGGCTTCCAAATATCCAGACTTTGATGTCTTCGGGCAGATGCTCGCGCAGAATGTTTTTTACTATTTGCAGGTGATCGGGACGGATATCAAGTGGCTGCGTCAAGGGATTCACCTTTCTTTTGAAGCTGATAAACGAGATACTTGGCTTCCTCAAGGAAACTGGGCGCATATTGAAAAACCATCTGAGCTTTCTTCTCGTTGTAAGTATGGCTGGTTATGCCACGATACCTCCTGTAGTCTCTCCACTTCTGAATGTCTGATCGAACGAGATCTTGCACAAATGCTTGCCTTAAGAGGTTATTGAAGCTTAACTTGTCAACTTCGGCTGGACTGACTGAGACCATTTCAAGGTAGCGCCTGATCATCTTGAAAGAGAGTTCATAAGTGAATTCAAACGCCTGAATTACCGCAGCTCGAAGATGTCGTTTGAGGCGTGGATCGCTTTCAGAGTCATGAATATCGATTGCCTCTTCAAGTTGATTTACAGCATCTTTTAACGGATTTATATTAAGTTTCATTCCTCCCCCCGTGCTCGCAGCTTAATCATACCCCAATTTCTTAAGATTGGAGTCTATGGTCGTGTCAAGCTTGGCCGCTTCTTCCTGCTGTTCTTTAAGCTTAAGAATAAGCCGCTTCATTTTGTCTTCAAACGGTTCGCTGTCGTCTTCATCCACTTCCGTTTCCACATAACGTCCAGGCGTAAGAACATAGCCGTGGCGGCGCACTTCGTCCAAGGTTGTGCTTTTGCAAAGCCCCGGGACATCTTTGTACTCTCCGGCGTTCTCCTTGCCTCTCCACGCGCGATACGTTTCGGCCACGCGGCTGATTTCCTCATCGGTAAGTTCCCTGTGCGTACGGTCAACCATGCGTCCGAGCCCCCGCGCGTCAATGAAAAGAATCCCCTCTTTTTTCTCTCGGGAGAGAAACCACAGGCACGCGGGAATCTGCGTTGAATAGAAAAGCTGCCCCGGAAGCGCCACCACGCAGTCGACGATACCCGCCTCTACAAGGTTTTTTCTGATTTCGCTCTCGGTGTTCTGGGAAGAAGACATGGAACCGTTTGCCAGAACGAAGCCCGCCGAGCCGCCGGGCGCCAAGTGGTGTACCATGTGCTGCACCCAAGCGAAATTAGCGTTTCCCTCGGGCGGAGTGCCGTATACCCAGCGCTTGTCTTCCCTCAGTCTTTCTCCGCCCCAGTCACTCACGTTAAACGGCGGATTGGCGAGAATGAAATCGGCCCTGAGATCGGGGTGGCGGTCATTGTGAAAGCTGTCGCCGTGGGCAATCTGAGCTTCAATGCCGCGAATGGCCAAATTCATTTTCGCAAGCCGCCAGGTCGTGTAATTTGATTCCTGCCCATAGATTGAGATTTTGGGCTTGAAGCCCTTTGGAAGTCTGGACTTTCCCCTGCCGTTTCCCCCTGCGTGCGCCGTAATGAATTCGATTGATTGCACAAACATGCCCGAAGAGCCGCAGCATGGGTCATAAACCCGTCCCTTGTACGGTTCAAGCATCTCCACCAGCAGTTTCACCACGCAGCGCGGGGTGTAGAACTCGCCTCCCTTCTTGCCTTCGGAGTTTGCGAACTGCGAGAGAAAGTATTCGTAGACCCTGCCCAAGACATCCTTTGACCGCGCGTTCCTGTCGCCGACTTTTATGTTGCTCACAAGGTCAATTACCTGGCCGAGCCTTTGCTTGTCCAGCGCAGCACGGGCGTAGTCTTTCGGCAGAACGTCTTTAAGCTCCCCGTTTTCCCGCTCGATTCCCGCCATGGCGTCATCAACTAGTTTTCCTATGGTGGACTGCCTTGCCTGCGCCTTTATGTCCTGCCAGCGTGCCTCGGGAGGCACCCAGAATATGTTTTCCGCGCGATATTCATCCGGGTCATCCGGGTCCGCCCCCTTGGACACCTGCGTTTCAAGCTCACGGCGTTTTTCCTCAAACGCGTCGGATATGTACTTGAGAAATATGAGTCCCAGAACGACATGCTTGTATTCGGCCGCGTCCATGCTTCCCCGCAGCATGTTGGCCATGCGCCAGAGTTCTGCTTCATACCCTACTGTGGCGCCGTTTGCTTCCGGTGCTGTTTTCTTGCCGGGTGATTTTTTCTGTTTCTGTTTCATCCCATGGTTGCCGTGATATTCCGGATAACAAGCGCAAAGACCGCTTTTCCTCTGTATTCTACCTTGCCTTACCCTGTTCATAAAACTTTCAGATGGTCTTTACGTCTTAACCGTCGCTGGCTAAGTCCAGTCCTGATCAGTGATTATCAATAGCCTTCCATATTGATAATTCTGCTTTCCCGATTACATTCTTTCTGCGTGGGGAGAAACTGTGCTTCCCGAAGCGTTTTATCTTTTCGGAATTTTCTTATGAGCGCATTCTCTGCCGATTCCCGGCTGTGATATGAAAGTGCTGAACACAGAAGGAAAAACCGGACCGAGGCGTATCTGATATGAGCGAATACCAGTACTACGAGTTTCAGGCTGTAGACCGAGCGTTGAGCAAGGAAGACAAGGCGCAGCTGCGGGGAATCTCAAGCCGCGCGCAGATTACGGCCACAAGCTTTTCCAATCACTATGAATGGGGGGATCTGAAGGCCAACCCGGCGGACATGATGAAGCGCTGGTTTGATCTGCATCTCTACCTCGGCAACTGGGGCTCGCGCCGTTTTATGATCAAGCTGCCGAAAAAATTCATTGACAGCAACAGGTTTGAGGCTTTTCTGCCCGGCATGGGCTGGATAACCATATTTGATTCGGGAGATAATACGGTCATTGATGTAGGTGTTGACGAGCTGCCGGAGGACTCTTATGAATGGGATGACGGTTCGGGCTGGCTTGCCTCCATGGCGTCGCTCAGGGCTGATTTGCTCTCGGGCGACTTGCGGGTTCTGTATCTCGCGTGGCTTATTGATGTTCAGTGGGGCACTGTTTTTGGTGATGAGGTGGAGCCGCTTCCCGGCATTGGCAAGATGAACGGTGATCTTGAAGCCTTCGCCGGTTTTTTCCGCATTGACCCTGATTTGTTGCAGGCGGCTTCGGAGTCAGGTGCCGTTTCCGAGATCCCTGAGCTTTCGCCCGAAACATTCCGCGCTGTTCTTGACACCATACCGGATGAGGAGAAGACCTCCTGGCTTTACAGACTGGTTCAGGGAGACCCTCGCGTGGCCGCCGAGGTGAAGAGCAGGACTGAGAAAGCCCTGTCTCCGTCTGAGGATTCAGATGCCCGGACGGGTCTTCGTACGGTATCCGAGTTGCGCTCTCGCGCGAGCGAGGTAAGAAAGGCTCGCAAAGAAGCCGAGGCCAGGAAGCGTGAAGAGCGGCGGCTTGAGTCTGAGCGTCGCGAGGAGAAAAAACGCAGAGAGCATCTTGGTTATCTGAGACTGCGTGGTAGGGAAAAGGTGTGGGGCGATATCGAAAAAGAGATAAGCAGGCGGGATGTTTCAGCTTATGAACGTGCCGCGGCCCTGATTTCCGATATGCGTGTGATTGCTGAAGAGGATGGCGCTTTGGATGCGCACTCAAGCCGCCTTGATTCTCTTCGGGAAAAGCACAAGCGCAAAGCCCGATTCATTGAACAACTGGACAGGGTTTGCAGAGACTGAATTAAGTCCTCCGGTCTCGAATCGGGTCTGCACGGCCTGAGCGAGGTCCGGGGGTTCCGGGATCATTTCAGAAGACTTTCTGCAACTCTTCCGATTATCGGTTCTCTTCTTCCTTTATCCTCGGGAAAAGATTGTCTCCCTTAACTACGGACGTTCCCGGTTTCGTATATCCCCACTCAGCATTCTCGACACCCGCATCCGCGGGCAGCCCTATTTTCCCCCTGATGCCCAGCGAGGTTTCCGGAAGAAACGGATAGATAAGAATGGAAATCACCCTTATACTCTCTGCAAGCGTCCAGAGCACGATTCCAAGCCTTTTTTCCTTCCCCTCCTGCTTCGCAAGCTTCCACGGGGCCTCGCTGTCCACATACCTGTTTACAAGCCCTATAAATTCCCATATTCGCGACAGTGCCCTGTTAAACGCGAGCTCCTCAAGGTCCGAGCGCACCAGCCGGTCAGTCTCGCGGTAGGAATCCTCTATCTCCTTCTCTCTTTCCGTGAATTCCGCCGGCTCAGGAACGATCCCTCCAAGGTATCTCTCGATCATTCCCAGAGAGCGGCTCACGAGGTTTCCGAGTCCGTTTACGAGTTCTCCGTTCACCCTGTTTACGAGCGATCTTTTCGAGTAATCCCCGTCCTGCCCGAAAGGTATCTCGCGGAGCAGAAAATAGCGGAATATCTCGGAACCGAACTCCTCCACCACCTGGTAGGGATCAACCACGTTTCCAAGGGATTTTGACATCTTCTCCCCCTCGACCGTCCACCATCCGTGGGCGAACACGGTTTTTGGAAGCGGAAGTCCCGCCGACATTAGGAAAGCGGGCCAGTAGACGGCGTGGAACCTTAGTATGTCTTTTCCAACGAGGTGAATGTCAGCCGGCCAGAATCTCTCGAAATCACCCGTTTTCCCGGGGAACCCAAGCGACGTAAGATAATTGGTGAGTGCGTCGAACCAGACGTAGACCACGTGTCCTTCCGGGCCGGGAACGGGGATTCCCCACGAGAAATTCGTCCTGCTTACACTCAGGTCCCTGAGACCTCCCTCCACGAAACTTACGATTTCGTTTCTTCTGTAGCCGGGTTTTATGAACTCGGGGTGTTCGCTGTAGTGACGAAGAAGGGGCTCCTGATAACGAGAGAGCCTGAAGAAGTAGCTTTGCTCCTTTATCTTCTCCAGTCGGGGGCGGCTTTCTTCAGGCAGCTTCATTATCTCTTCAAGCTGGGTTTCGGTTATGAAGGCCTCGTTTCTCACGTCATACCAGCCCTCGTATTCGTCAAGGTATATGTCGCCGTTTTTCTCCACAAGTTTCCATATTTCGGATACGGCCTCGCAGTGGCGCGGCTCCGTGGTTCTTATGAAGTCGGTGTTCGAGATGCCGAGGAGCTTCCAGAGATCCTGGAACTTGACTACCACCTTGTCGGCAAGCTCTATGGGGGTTTCTCCGTTCGCTTCGGCGGTCTGCTCTATTTTTCTTCCGTGCTCGTCGGTTCCCGTTAGAAAGTAGACCTCGTGTCCCGAAGCAGCCTTGTACCTGGCGATCGTGTCGGCCGCTATGGTCGTGTAGGCATGACCGATGTGAGGCACGTCGTTTACGTAGTAGATCGGAGTTGTTACGTAGAACTGGTTTTTCTTCATGTGTTTTCGTGATCCCTTAAATGGGAATTGACAGGGATTAATAAAACACAACGGGCAGGCATTTCAATTTTTTTATGTGCGCGGGAACCCTGACTCGCTTCATATCGGGTCTTTTCTGCGGGGGGATTGCATTCCGGCGTAAAGGTGTGTTCTGGGATCAGGCCTTGTTGATCATGGATTCGGCATATTTGAGCTGCTCCATTATCCACCCGAAATCCGGTGCGTCTCCGAAAAGCATTTCCTGCATTTCTGCGTAATCCCGCTCAATCACGGCTCGCGGTTCTTCCTGCGGAAGCAGTCTGAGAGACCCGGGCACGGCATCTTCAAGCTTCTTCCATGCCTGACGGAAAGCCAGCATATTATGGGCTCGCACATCATCCAGCAGATTCGTATCGGACAGTGCCGATCTGGCGATATCTGTTGCCGTGATCATCGCCGCATCGTAGTAATGGCGCGAAATACGCTGTTTTTCTCCCGGAAGCCGCCCGGTGTCACGGTAGCCGCAGTGCACGCCATGGAGAATAAGAAGCTTGTCGAGATAGGTCCGCTCGGGTGCTATAACCGTTACGTTTTCCACCTCAAGTGACCAGTCGGGCAGTTCATCGGCAATGTACGGAGTTATGGTGCAGGTAAGATTAGGATCCAGCGCCGACCTTGCTCCGGCTTCGATTTTCACCTGAGGCACCACGTAGTCGCCTTCTCCCGTTGTATACATTGAAGGATATTCGACTAATAAAGTCTGACCATCCTGGTCGTTCGGATCAGGAAAGACTCGACATCCCGGCGCGACCTCATCAACCAGTATAGTCAGATCTTTTTTCATATCTTCAAGAATATAGGTGCTGCATGCCGACCTGAGTTCTTCAAAGAGTTTTTTTCGTTTTTTGTTTGAAAGATTTTCCGCAACGGTCGGATCTCGCTCCCCCTCAAACCCCAGATATTCACGATAGACGACTATGTCTACGTCTTCTGAGAACCGCTGTACGAGGCCGAAAGCCTTTGAAAGGGAAGTTCCGCCCTTGAAGAGAAGTTTCGGATGTTCTTCCGGAAAGCCGTTATAAAGTACGTCAAGAACAAGACAGACCCAGAAGTCTTTCTCTATGTACTCGGGCAACGTTCTGAGTCGTTGCGCTGTATCCACGAACAAAGCTGCCCTGTCTTGTTCAGGGGTGGACAGAAATGATTTAAAGGCACCGTTCATGATCCAATCACTTTGTCGTTCGTGACGTCATGTGCAATCGGCCGCATCCAAGCGGGCATATAGCGGATACCTTGCGAGAGATCAAGCTTGACGTAGTCAGGAAGGACCCGCTTTAGAATCGGAATCACATCGGGGTCCTTGCTGGCGTAAGGGCCGAGCCACCTGAGTGCCTGAACGACCACGGCTCCAGGTTTCCCTGTCCAGCGCATGACACTTGGGGGTGCGTGGCGAAAGCGCACAGAGAATCCGGCGATGGTTAATATTCTGGATGGACCGTCCGTATCGTAGATGATTTTTGCGGGTACCTGGTTAGTAAGACCGAGAAGGTTTGCGTACACTGATCCGCTACGCATAATTCTGGCATCGTCTCGTCTTGTGACTGCCGCAACTGCGGAATAGACATCAGCGGGCGCTAACCGCTTGAGCAGCGTGCTTATCCTCGGCACATCGTAAAGGCCACGCCCAACCCGGCGCAACTGTCCTGCCTTGACCAGACGGTACAATGCCTGGTCAACAGCCGCGCGGCTTCCCAGATCCAGAAAATCCTTCGGCGTACATACCCATCCTGTTTTCTGTTCTGACAACCTCTTCATTATCTGGCCAGCTATGCTAGGCACTTGGCGACACTCCTTTTGACTTCTGCGAGTTTAAAATCTGTTAGAAAATTACAGTATTTTTCTAAAACTGTCAATTATCTGAAAAGTCATTCTGATTCTTCCATAGCTGAATTTTTGTCAGAAAATTACAGTATTTTTCTGACAAAAACAGAAACTGAAAGACCAGGGATTTCTCCGTACCGAAAGTCGACTGATGTGGGAAGCAGGTTTTTCGGGAAGTCAGGGCCTGATACATAGAGAAATATTTCTTCTCTCGCAACTCTGAATTAGGAATCGGACACTCTGTTTTGCATCCTCAAGCCACTGCTCAGTGTCTCTAGCTGGTACGCGGGAAAGATTGCTTTACGGAATGGAAGGCTTTGGAGAAATTGGTTTGTCTCTATCGTCTGTCATGACTCAACCACCTGATTCCTCGGTAAGCTTGCGTACAATCGGCTGCATCCAAATGGGCAGATAACCTATTCCCTGCAACAGGTCAGACTTTACATGATCGGGAAGAACTCTTTTCAGAGTCGCAACCACGTGGGGATCTTTACCGGCTTCGGAGCCCAGCCACCTGAGCGCCTGGACAACTGGCGCACCGGGCCTGTCTGCCCAGAGCATGACTTTCGGAGGTGCGTGGCGGAACCGTACAGTTTTTCCGACAATGGTTAAAGTCCTTGATGGACCGTCTGTGTCGTAGAAGATGCTTTCGGGGGGCGAACTGGCAAGGCCCAGCATATTTGCGTACACCGAACCGTCGGGCATGACCCTGGCGCTTTTCCTTCTCGCGACTGCGGTGACCGCGGAATACAGGTCAGCAGGTTCCGCCTCTTTGGAAGACCTGTTCACTTTCGGCACATCGTAAAGACCACGGTCGACTCTGCGCAACCGACCTGCTTTTACAAGGCTGCGCAATGCCTGGTCAATTTCCCCAGACGCTCCGATGTCGGCAAAATCCTTCGGCGTACCTATCCATCCTGTTTTCTGTTCCGACATTCTCTTCATTATTTTCTTGGCTACATCGGACATCTTGTGGCGCTTCTTGCAGGAATGGTATTTAAGACTGCCAGAAATTTGCAATATTTTTCTTTGGCCGTCAATTCTGAACTTTCATCCTGTTTTGCCTTACCCGAAAGGTTTGTCAAAAATTTACAGTATTTTTCTGACAAAAGCAGGAACTGGAAGCCCATGGATTTCAGAAACGATATTCTTCCGGGGAGAGTTTCAGGGGAAGTTAGGCGGAAAAGCTTTTTACCCGCGTCCTCGATCCCTATTTCCGTTCTGGAGGGCGCAGGTGGCGCAGCTCGCGGCGAAGTCCCGCCCAGATACCGAAAAGCATAACGATGAACAGAATGGTAAGCGGGAAGCTGGCAACCACAACCGCTGCCTGAAACGATTTGAGTCCGCCCGCGATCATAAGCACCGCGGGCACCACTCCCGCTATAAAGCACCAGAATTCGCGCTGCGGCACCGGCGTGTCCATTTTGCCCCCGGCCGTTATGGAGTCAACGGCCAGGGATCCCGAGTCAAGAGAGACGACGAGGAAGAAAAACAGCAGCAATACGCTGAGAACGCTGAACAGCCTCGTAAACGGAAGCGCTTCCAGCAGTTTGAACAAAGCGAGTTCAGGACGTCCCGCGTCGACCGTTTCAATCACTCCCGCGTAGCCGTCTAGGAGAAACTGAAAAACCGCGCTGCCTCCCAGGGCGTTCATCCAGAGTACGCAGAAAACGGTAGGCAGTACAAGCACAAAGAAAAGGAACTCGCGCACGGTTCTGCCCCTTGAGATGCGCGCGATGAACATTCCCACAAACGGCGCGTAGCAGAACCACCAGGCCCAGTAGAAAACTGTCCAGTCGTGTATGAAATCCATGTCCTCGCGTCCCGTCCAGAGGCTCAGCGGCACTATGTTGGCCGCGTAGCTCGCGGTCGAGACCAGGCAGTGGCGGAGAATGTCAAGCGTCGGTCCGGCAGAGATGGCAAACAGCATCAGCGACACCGCGAGAATGATGTTCATGCGGCTTAGGAGTCCGATTCCGGTATTTATCCCGGTCAGAAGCGCCGCCATGGCCGTCAGCATTACAAGAACGATCAATATTATCCTGGAGAGATCGGAGGGGGGAATTCCGAACAGGTACTCAATGCCGCCTGTTATCTGCTCGGTTCCGAAACCTATGGATACCGCAAGGCCGAAAAGGGTGGAGAATACCACAAGCGTTTCGATCAGGTGCCCGGTCCAGCCCCACACGCGGTTGCCCAGAACGGGATAAAACACCGAACGCAGGGAAAACGGCATGCCCATGTTCTGGGAGAAAAGAGCCATTGACAGGCCCGCGACGGCGAATATGGCCCATCCGTGGAGTCCCCAGTGAAAAACAGATCCCGCGACGGCGATGGCAAAGGCGCTCTCGGTGTCGGAAGGATCAATGCCGAGCGGCGGGTTCTGAAAGTGATGCACGGGTTCCACCACGCCAAAAAAAACGAATCCCGCGCTTACCGAAGCCGCAAACAGGATCGCGAACCAGCTCGCGTAGGAGTAATCAGGCTTCGCGTCCGCTCCGCCAAAACGCACTTTTGCAAGCGGGGAGACCATCACTACCAGGCAGAAAAGCAGTATGATGTTGGCGGAGGTCATGAACCACCAGTGAAATAGGGTTACGACAAGCTCGCGGGCGTCCGCGAAGACCTCTGCTGTTTTCTCCTGAAAGACTGTTCCCGCGACGATGAAGAAAATGATTATAAAAGAGGAAACAACGAATGACGGGGCATGAAAATCAAGCCTTAGTATCCTGATATTTTCCCGTCCGCGCACATAGGGTCGTCCCTTGTGAATTTTCTGCCCGCGCGCCGGTTCTTTTTCTCGTTTCATTTTATGAAAAGAGTTTAAGCTACCGTGTCCGCACTTGCAAAATTTTCTCTGTGCGTGTCAGCGGGTCTCGCTTCTAATCCCCTTCCATATGCTTACAGTCATCAGGATGAGCAGTATTGAGAACGGAAGTCCGGCTATGAGCGAAGCCGCCTGCAGGGATTTGAGCCCTCCGCCGAGAAGCAGGGCGATTGCGAGCGCGCCCTCAAGGCTGCACCAGAACACCCGCTGCGAAGCGGGAGCGTCAAGTTTTCCCCCGGATGAAGTTATGTCAACGACAAGCGAACCCGAATCCGATGAAGTGACAAAGAAGATCACAAGGAGGATGACGCTTGCAAACGAGAGTGCCTGCGTCATCGGAACCTGCTCGAGCATCTTGAAAAGCGCAAGTTCGGGTTTCCACTGAGTGATTATCTCCGTAACGCCGGTGTAGCCGTCAAAGAGAAGCTGATGGATGGCTGTGCCGCCGAAAACGCTCATCCAAAGCAGACAGCAGATGGTCGGCAGAACGAGTACGCAGACAAGGAATTCGCGTATGGTTCTTCCCCTTGAGATGCGTGCGATGAACATTCCCACAAACGGCGTCCATGAAATCCACCAGGCCCAGTAAAAAGTAGTCCAGCCGTGCAGAAAACCAGTGTCCTCTCTTCCTGTCCAGTTGCTTAGGGGGACGATCTTTGCGAAATAGTCACCGAGTCCCGTGAAGATCATGCTCAGTATGTACTGCGTCGGTCCCGCGAAGAAAACGAACAGGAGCAGAAGCAGGGCAAGCACGATGTTGAACTGACTCAGGCGCTTGATTCCCACGTTGATCCCGGTTAGCACCGAGATGGTGGCCAGGAAAGTGGTCAGGGCTATGAATACGACATGCGCAAAGTCCGTTACGGGAATTCCGAACAGGTAGTTAAAGCCGGCCACAGCCTGTTTCGCTCCGAGACCGAGCGATGTCGCAAGACCGAACAGCGTGGCGAATATGGCCAGCGTATCTATTATGTGCCCGCTCCAGCCCCACACGCGCTCTCCCAGCAGAGGGTGAAACGCCGAGCGGACCGTAAGGGGCAGTCCCTTGTTGTAGGCGAAAAAAGCGAGAGCCAGACCCACGACTCCGTAGAATGACCACGCTGAAAATCCCCAGTGAAAGGTTGCCGCGGATATGGCGATGGCCTGGGTCGCACTGGTGTCTGACGGATCGATCCCCAGAGGTGGGTTGAGCAGGTAATAAACAGGCTCAAGCACTCCGTAGAAAAGCAGGCCGATTGCTACTCCCGCCGTGAAGATCATGGAGAGCCAGGTGAGCCTTGAGTACTCCGGGCGGGCGTGAGTGCCGCCGAGCCGTATCTTTCCCATGGGAGACACGATGAGGAAAAGACAGAATAGAAAGCATACGCTGCCGGTGATCATGAAAAGCCAGTCGAACTGGGTGGTAATCCAGACACGGGCCGCTCCCAGGACTTCCGTTGCCTGCGCCTGGAAAATCAGCGCTACGATCGTGAAAACGAGTACGGAAATACTGGATGCCGCGAATACCGGGCCGTTTACATCAAGACCGAATATCCGCAGGTTGCCCTGTCCTGCCGGGTGCCCTTGAGTCTTGTTCATCTGTGTCTCCTCCGGTTTTTATTCGTAAAGGGTGAAATAGTAGCCCACGTTAACGTTAAAGCGTTTTTGCCACTCGTTGTTTCCGCTGGCGCCGAAATCGTTTACCCCGTAGATGCTGCTGTAGTCATCTCCCTCGCCGCCGACGAAGAAGTTTCCGTCGCTGAGGCCGAGCTCGGTGTAGATGTAAAGGGAACCCCAGTACCACATAGTCCCGAAAGTCCAGAGGGAGCTGCTGTTAAGATCGCCTTTTTTGTTCATGATGGAACTCCACTCAACATAAGGGGTGACGCCGTCAAGCCAAGAGATATCCGCTGCGTTAATACCGTTGTACCTGAGGGAAACCGCCGGTATCCACGCTTCTGACGCCACCGGCCAGGCAAAGTCAAAGGCTCCCATTGGGATAAGGTCGCCCGTGCCCCACGGAGTGTCGTCCGTAATGTCGTAGCTGTAATAGGAAATCTGCGAGTGAAGCGAGAAATCCCGAAGCGGGGTCACCGCGTGAGCTGAAACCGCCAGATGGCTGGCGCCCGAGTCATCCACGCCCGTTCCCTCAAGCCCTCCGTACTGAAAGGACATGCCGATATCCCCTATGCTCCCGGTTGAGTAGATCAGGCGCAGGTTCACCTGATGTTTTTCCTCAAAACCATTTATCGGCCCGTCCGAAACTGTCCCTTCCGCATCAGCGGTTTTGCTCCACTTCACTGGGTCGTAACTGTACCGGGCGCTGTCTTTGCTGCTGCTGCCGTCCCAGTGTCCCTCGTCCTCAAGATAGTAGGCAAGATCGACCGTGAGGTCGCCGAAGGCTCTCGTCCACCTCACCCCGAGATCCATGTCGTCCGAAAGCCCGACGTAGTAGTGCTGATCGAAGAACCAGCTGTTTGAAACTCCCCAGGCACCCGGTCCGAAAGGAACGCGGACGATGCCGGCCTTAAGGGTGCCGAGACCGTCTGCCGTGTATCCGAGCCACGCGGTGTGCATCATGCTGTAATCGTCGTAATAGCGGTATTCGGCCCTTCCGATGACGCCGTTGTAGTCAAGGTCGACGTTGAGGCGAAGGAGTTCAAAATCCGAGTCTCCGATGTTCTCGCCCCTGCGGCCGTCATAATCGCCGTAGGCATGGTTTGCCCGCATCGCGCCGCCGATTCTTATCGGACTTTTCTTCGGCTCTTCAGTCTGCTTTGCCAGAGCAAGGGACTCTGACTCCGCGAGTTTCTGCCGGGTCAGTTCAAGTTCCCCCTCAAGGTCTTCTATACGTTGTTTTAATGCCTCGTTTTCATCCTCTGTCCCTCCGGCAAACGCTACGGGGAGGGCAAGCAGAAAAACTGTCATTGCTAGAATCAGATTACGCATGTATCACCTCATTTCTCTTGATAAATTCCGAACATCTTAAAATTCCATTGTACACAAACTTAACGAGAAAGTCTAAGGAGAAGATTTTCGAGAGAAAGTTCGACGTTCGCGTTGTTCTCCGAGATCCGCGCCATGGTCTCCTCAAGAGCGGCGAACTTGCCCAGAAGTTCGGATACGTCCCTTTTTCCCGAATATTCGCTTAGCCGCTTGACGAGGTCGGTGTTCACTATCTCCTCTTTTTTCCCGGAAGTCTTGAGAATCACGGAATCCCGAAGCCATGTCGAGAGTATGTCAAAAACCGTTTTCAGTTCTTCTGCCCCCCCGCCTTTTATCTCTTTCTGCATCCTCTCCACGGAGTGAAAAAGGGTAAGCGGTTTTTTCGCATCGACAGCCATCAGGCAATCCAAGTATTCAGTCCTTTTCCGAAGATAATCCTCATCGGTGGCAAGCGCCCTTGAGATGCTTCCTCCAGATATCCTCGAGACAAGCTCCGGGTCATTCTGCCCGGCCCCTTCCTTTTCCAGAAATCCTCTTACCTGCCCCGTCTCAAGGGGTTGAAAGACCACCGACTGGCACCTTGATCTTATGGTCGGCATGAGCAGGTCCGCAAGCGTCGTTATGAGAATTATGACGGAGCGGGGCGGCGGCTCTTCAAGGGTCTTTAAAAACGCGTTCTGGGCGTTGAAGTTCATTCTCTGCGCGCCGTCGATTATAAAGACCTTGTACGGGTTTTCATAGGGCGCCAGGTGGATCAGCCTCTCTATGTCCTGTCTTACGTGATCCACCTTTATCGTTTTCTCACCCGGGTATCCAAATACTAAAACATCGGGGTTAAGACCTTTTTCGGTTTTTGCGCACGAGGGGCATTCGCAGTCAAGGTTCTCAATTTCGCCCTCGGCGCAGTTTATGAGTTTGGCGAAACCGGTTGCGACCAGCTTTTTCCCCACTCCCTCGGGTCCTGAGAAAAGGTATGCGTGCGAGACCCGGTTTTTGCGAACCGAGTTAAGGAGAAATTCCTTCTGAGGTTTGTGTCCTATGATCTGCGGAAATCCCATGGTTCTATCTTACCGGCAAGCGGCGGCGTCTTCTATGGACGGCAGATGGTTATTTCGCATCTTTAGCCTGTATGGATTCTTCTAGGAGCAGGGCTACGTGAACCGGAACCGCTTCGGTGAAATGGGAGACCTGATCAAGACATGAGATGCCCGTTACGCAGACCCTTTCTGATTCTCCCAGATTCCTTATTTTCGGGAAAAGATCGCACTCTCCCATGGCTTTTGATACTTCGTAGTGCTCTTTTTCATAACCGAAGCTCCCCGCCATGCCGCAGCATCCGGCGTCGCTTGATCTCGCATCGTACCCCAGGTCGTTTAGAAGCGACAGGGTTTTTCCGAAATCGCCAACTGATCTTTCGTGGCAGTGTCCGTGAACCAGTATTTCCCCGCGTCTTTGCTCCCCGGGATCAAAAAAGCTACTACCCTGGGTGAAGACAAATTCGCAGACCGAGTGCATGTTCGAAAGGATTGCGTCAAGCGATTCGTTGCCCGGAAGAAGATCAGTGTACTCATCCCGAAACACAGAGAGGCAGCTTGGCTCTGAGAATACCACGGGAATATTCCTTAGGGAGTAACCTGAGAGAACGTTTACGTTGTGGGAAGCGTTCTCCCTTGCTTTCTCCACCATGCCGGTGCTCAGCATCGGCCGCCCGCAGCACTTTCTCTGTCTCTCCAAAAGCACCTCGAAGCCAAGGTTCTCAAGTGTCCCGACAACGGCTTTTCCTATCTCGGGGTAGAAAAACTCAGACCACGTGTCATGGAAATAAACGACTTGTTTTCCGTTCCGGGGCTTTTTGTTCCTTTTGCGGAACCAGCCGCTTAGAGTCTCTTCAGCAATCGGAGGAAGTGATCTTCTTCGGGAGACCCCCAAGAGCGAAAGCAGCAATCGGGGAAAAGAGCCCTCAAGTGTCCGGTTTAAAAAGCGGGGAAGGGCGCTTCGCACGGAACTTATCTCATGCACCCGGCCAAACAGGCTGTCTCTTGCCGTAAACCCGTTTTTGTTCTTGTAGATGGCCAGGAACTCGGTTTTCATCTTGCCGACGTCAACCCCCGAAGGGCACTCGGCGCGGCACGCCTTGCATCCCACGCAAAGATCGAAAACATCGTGGAATTCTTTCTCCCAGATCATGTCCGTGTTCATGTGGCCAAGCATGATTTCCCTGAGCAGGTTGGCACGCGCCCTAGTGGTATCGCCTTCGTCAAGGGTCGCCCTGTAAGAAGGGCACATTATTCCCCCTGCGGTCTTTCTGCATACCCCTTGGCCGTTGCACATCGAAGCTGCCGCTGCGAGACCCCCCTCCCGTGACCAGTCGAAAAAGGTGGAGATGTCCCCCGCTGACTTGCTCATCCGCAGGTTAAGAGAAGGATCTGCCCCATGGACGACCTTCCCCGGATTAAGCACTCCCCGCGGGTCAAATATCTCCTTCAGTTTTTTCATCACTGAGTAAAGAGCTTCTCCGAAGAGCTTTTCGTTAAGGCAGCTTCTCTGGAGACCGTCTCCATGCTCGCCGCTCATTACCCCTGAGTGGCGGAGTACGAGCTCAAGGGTGTGCTCCGAGAGGGCCGCCATGTCGGATACTCCCTTCTGCTCACGGAGGTCGAGAAGGGGTCTTATGTGAAGGCATCCGGCGCTTGCGTGGCCGTAGAAAGCGGCTTTGAGACCGAACTCTCGAAGCAGCGAGATCACGTCCCTTGCGTAGCGGGCCAGATTCTCCGCGGGAACCGAAACATCTTCTATGCAGGGCACGGGTTTCCGGCTGCCCCTGTCGCTCATCAGGATCCCTAGCCCCGCCCTTCTTAAGTCCCAGACTTTTTTCTGCTCTTCTTGCCCCAGTACGGCAAAAGCGGAATCAAGGGATTTCGCGAGGTTCTTCGTCCTCTCTGCGGTATGCCTTTCGTCGTCTCCCTGGAATTCGACCACCAGAACTGACCCCGGAGTTCCGTCAATGAAGGAGACAGAGCGGGAGAGCTCTTTTTTTCTTCTCGCAAGACCTATCAGGGTTCCGTCAATAAGTTCTATTGCCGAGGGACCGTGGGAGAGGATTTCTGAGACCGAGTCCACCGCATCCGGAATTTCACGAAACAGGATGACGCAAAGTGCGCTTGAGAGGGGTTTTTTGACGAGATTAAGCTCAAAATCGGTCGAGATTGCGAGGGTGCCTTCAGAAGAGGCAAGAAGTTTCGCGGGATTGAATTCTCCGTCAAGAAAGTAGTTAAGCGAGTACCCCGAAGCTCTCCTCCAGTGTTTTGGAAAGTCGGTTTTTACAACCTTCCCGTTTTCCTTTATAAGCGCGGCAAGTTTTTCAAAAATACTCTCCGCGATGCCGGGTCCTCCAGCGCGTCTTTTGTAGCTCTCCCCGGAGAGTTCGAGAGAAGAGCCGTCCGCCAGCACGACATTTGAGGAAATCACGTGATCGCCCGCCATTCCATAAAGTATGGAGTGGGCTCCCGTGGCGTTGTTAGCAACTGCTCCCCCTACGGTGGCGACGCTCGCGCTTGAGGGGTCCGGTCCGAACATGAGGCCCAGGGACAAGAGGTTTCCGTTGAGTCTGTCGATCGAGATTCCCGGCTCCACCCTGACTTTCCTTCCTGCGGCATCTATGTCTATCACCCTGTTCATGTACTTTGACAGGTCAAGGATTATTCCTTCCCCTACCGCCTGTCCCGCAAGGCTCGTCCCGGCCCCTCGCACCGTGACCGGTATGTCGAGGGCGGAAGCTTCGGAGACAGTGATCTCTATGTCCTGGGGGGTTTTCGGGATTACTACCGCTTCGGGGAGCACTCTGTAGTTGCTTGCGTCCGTGCTGTAGATGGCCCGGTCAACCAGGCTTTTTCTTATCTCGCCCCGGATCTGTGTGGCAAGCGCCCTGCTCAGATCTTCGATTCTTGATTTCTCCATGGAAACCGGTGCCGGCCGGAGCGTTTCGGGACAAAAGACTGCGCACGGGAGAGGAAGTCTTCAGGCCTCGCCGTTTTCAAACGTTCTCAGTATCCCGTAGGTCGTGTCGCGTTCGGCCGGGATTCTGCCTATTTCTCTGGTGAGTTTTCTGAACTCCTCGGGCGGGAAGTACTGTCCGTAACTTGCGCCGGCGAAACGGGATATCTGCTCTTCCATGAGCGTTCCCCCGAAATCATTTGCCCCTGCGGTAAGAGAGAACTGGGCGAACTCGGGCCCCTGCTTTACCCAGGAGACCTGTATGTTGTTTATCCATCCCCGAAGCATCATGCGGGAGACCGCGTACATTTTCAGCTGGTCAAGATCGGTCGGACCCTTTCTCACCTTTCCCTTGGAGTGAATAAACAGCCTCGTGTTCCAGGGAATGAACCGAAGCGGCACGAACTCCGTGAACCCTCCAGTCTCTTTCTGTATGTCCCTCAGGATTCCAAGGTGTATGGCCCAGTGATGGCGCTTGTCCAGATGCCCGTACATTATGGTCGAGGTGGTTCTCATTCCCTCCCTGTGGGCTTTTTTAACCACCCTTATCCATACCTCGGTCGGTATCTTCCTGGGGGCGATCACCTTTCTTACTTCTTCAACCAGAACCTCGGCCGCGGTGCCGGGGAAGGTGTTGTGACCGACATCCCTGAGCCTTCTTATAAAGTCCTCTTCCTCTATGCCGAGAGTCTTGGCTCCGTAGTATATCTCGTAAGGAGAAAACGCGTGGGTATGCATATCGGGCACGGCTTTTTTCACCGTCTTTATAAGTTCGATGTAGAAATTGCCGTCTATTTCGGGATGCATGCCTCCCTGCATGCATACTTCCGTCGCGCCTATCTCCCAGGCTTCAACGGTTCTCTCCGCGACTTCGTCCATCGAGAGGAAATAGGCCCTCTCGTCTCCCTCGTCCGCCATGAAATTGCAGAAACCGCAGTAGACGTCGCAAATGTTCGTGAAGTTTATGTTCCTGTTAACGACGTAGGTGACCACGTCCCCGACATCTTCCTTTCTTATCTGGTCGGCCGCGAGGGCCAGGGCGGATATCTCGTCTGTATCTTCTATGTCGAAAAGACGGATCCCGTCTTCAACCGAGATCTCCTTTCCCGAAAGCGCGTCCTCGATTATGCGGCCCGTCGTGCCGTTTATGCGCGACATAACTCCGTCTGCGCCGATGGGCCTTCTTTTCTCTATTGAGTCTATTATCTTGTTTATGTCTTCCATTTTTCAGTTTACGGGAACGTATCCCCTCTCATCAACGCGCTCCCTTACCTTGCCCAGAACGTAGGGGTCTATCCACCGCTCGTCTATGTACTCTGGATAGACGGGAAGTCTCTCCCGAAGTTCGTAACCCAGCGCGTTTACCTCCCTTTCCATTCTCTCAACCTGCGGCCACGGGGCTTCCGGATTGACATAGTCTATCGTAAGAGGCGACACGCCGCCCAGGTCGTTTATGCCGGCTGTGAGATAGAATGTGAAATTCCTGTTGTTGAGGTTGGGGGGTATCTGTATGTTCATGTTCCCTCCGAATATGAGCCTTGAGATGGCGACGGTCTTCAGCATCTCGAGAAAATCGGCGGGAGGACGCTCCTCCATCTTTATTCCTTCCTTGGGGCTGAAGTTCTGAATTATTATCTCCTGCAGGTGACCGTACCCGCGGGAGAGTTCCAAAAGGGCGTAGAGCGAGTCAATTCTCTCCTCGAACGTTTCCCCGATTCCGACCAGAATGCCGCTTGTCCAGGGGATATTGAGCTCGCCCGCGTACTCCATCGTCTCCATCCTGAGTCTCGGGACCTTGTCCGCGCAGCCGTGGTGGGCGTTTCCCTTGCGAAGCAGCCTTTCGCTTATGTTCTCGAGCATGAGGCCCATGCTCGGGTTGCTTTTTCTAAACCCGGAGAGCTCTTCGGGGGTCGAAAGCCCGAGATTCGTGTGGGGAAAAATTCCGTGCTCAAGTCCGGTCTTTCCCATGTCGATCAGATAGTCCGCTGTGGTTTCATAACCGATTTCCCCGAGTGCGTCCCTGTATACCTGATAGGCGAGTTCCGGCTTGTCGCCCGTTACGAAAAGAAGTTCAGTGCATCTCGCCTGCGCTCCTTTCTTCGCCATGTCAACGACTTCTTCCGGGGTCATGAACAGCTCTCCCTCTCCCGGTTCTATTTTAAACGTGCAGTATCCGCAGCGATCCCTGCAGAGCTGGGTCAGGGGCACGAAAACGTTTTTGGAGTAGGTTACGGTTTTTCCCTTCGAGTGGTTCCTGACCGCAGACGCGGCCAGAAGAAGAAAAGGAATTTCCCTGGGAAAAAGCTCCGCAAGGTAGAGGGCGTCTTCGCGCGTGACGCTTTCCCCTTCAATGGCTTTTGATATTATTCTCTCAAGTTTCGCGGATGCGCGAAGCTCCGAGAAGTCGCCTGCGCCGAACGTATCGAGCAGCATGGCGCTTTCATTTGCGCCGAATGTTTTTTCCCAAGTCTTAGCTAAAAGGGTCATATACAGAAAACCACCCGTTTCGCTTCCCGCGCGGAAGCAATTTTCAACACCGCCAACCCCGCCTGTAAGTATCTTATACGGAGGCCGTTTTTGTCAAGGAATGTATGGAGAAGCTGTAAAGCTTTCTAGTTCAAGAACGCGCCGAATTAGTGTACTATTGTTACCTAACAATGACCGCATTAAAGCCAGACAGACCACCGGGCCCGTACGCTAAGGCGTGCCGGGACGGTATCCGCATGTGGAGACGCACCTGTTTTCTGCGTCTCTCCCGCGTTTTTCGCGGTCCCGCACGGGTCGCTATGGGTCTTCTCCTCCTTGCCGCCATCACCCTCGGCGTGCGACTGGATCCGGTGCATGCGCAGACCACCGCCACCTACGATGTAACGTTTACAGGCAACTGGACCACCAGCAGTACAACCGTCGCGGTTCCGGGCGGCGCACATTTTACGACGCTGATCGGCGCCGTGCACAACAGCGGTGTGACCTTCTGGGAGTCGGGCGGCACGGCCACCGCAGGCGTTGAGCTTGTGGCGGAAATTGGCGGCACGAGCATGTTCAGGACGGAAATCGGCAATGCCGAAGGAGGGACAGTAAAATCCACCGTCAGTGAAAGCGGGGTCGGTGCCACGGGCCTGAGGAAGTTTGAACTCGAATTCAGCCGCACTCATCCCCTGCTTACCCTCCTGTCGATGATTGGTCCCAGCCCGGACTGGTTCGTGGGCGTCTCCGGTTTGTCCCTGCTCGATTCATCGGACGCCTGGCGCTCCTCTCACACGGTAGACCTGTTTGCCTACGACGCCGGAACCGAGGACGGGGAAAACTTTTCGCTGAGCAATCCCGACACCGACCCCCAGGGAACCATCACAAGTCTCAGGAACATGGGCAAGTTTACCAATACACGCATGGCGAGGCTGAGTTTCACGCTCAAGGCGCCTCCGCAAAACAATGCTCCCGAATTTTCGGGTATGAGCACTACCCGAAGTTTTACGGAGACCGTGGGGGACGCGACGGTGCGGAGCGCGGGGGACATCGGCGCGGCTGTAACAGCCATGGACGACGACAACGACACGCTCTCCTACACTCTGGAGGGGACGGACAAAGACAGTTTCACCATTGATTCGGGCACGGGACAGATAAAGACGAAGGTTGGAAGCAAGTACGACAGGGAGGCCAAGGGAAGCTACTCGGTGACAGTGAAGGCGGATGACCAGAACGGGGGCACGGATACCATAATGGTGACCATAAACGTAATGAACGTAGAAGAAAAACCGCTTGCTCCAGCCGCGCCTTTGGTATCGTCGGAGAGCACTACGAGCGTTAACGTGATGTGGACGCCTCCCGGTAACGCGGGCCGCCCGACAATCCAGCACTACGACCTTCAGTATCGCCAAGGGACGGGCGGAAGCTGGACTGACGGCGCCCAAGACGTTACCGGCACGGGTTCTATGATCATGAATCTCATGGAGGACACGGGGTACCAGGTGCGGGTCCGGGCGAGCAATTCGGACGGGGATGGTACTTGGTCGCCGCTCGGAACTGGTCAGACCAACATGCGGGGGAACAGGATGCCCGCATTCACGGGTATGAATGCGACCCGGAGCTTTATGGAGACCGTGGGGGACGCAACAGTGCGGAGCGCGGGGAACGTGGGAACTCCTGTGAGCGCCACGGATCAGGACAACAACACTCTTGTCTATAGCCTTGGAGGCGCGGACGCAGTGAAGTTCATAATAGTTTCCACAAGCGGCCAGATCCAGACCAAGGTCGGGGAGAGTTACGATCGGGAAACCAAAGAGAGCTATTCAGTGATTGTAATGGCGGATGACCAGAACGGGGGCACGGATACCATAATGGTGACCATAAACGTAATGAACGTAGAAGAAAAACCGCTTGCTCCAGCCGCGCCTTTGGTATCGTCGGAGAGCACTACGAGCGTTAACGTGATGTGGACGCCTCCCGGTAACGCGGGCCGCCCGACAATCCAGCACTACGACCTTCAGTATCGCCAAGGGACGGGCGGAAGCTGGACTGACGGCGCCCAAGACGTTACCGGCACGGGTTCTATGATCATGAATCTCATGGAGGACACGGGGTACCAGGTGCGGGTCCGGGCGAGCAATTCGGACGGGGACAGTCCGTGGTCTGATCCGGGAACCGGCCGGACCGATGTGCAGAGCAACAGAGTGCCTGCCCCGCCACCCCCTTCGACTGAAGCCGCGCAGGTGGATACCGACGGTGAATTAAGGGAATTCGTGGAGGATGCGGCGGAGAGAATTGAAACCTCGGACACCTTTGGGGAAACGCTTAGACTTCTTGAGGAATTCAGGGACAGAGAGGGATACTGGAATGATGGTTCCATGTACCTTATTCTTCTCACCAAAAGAGGAGGGGTGTACTTTCACGCCAACAAGAGGGAGGTTGAAGACCTCGACTGGTCCGGAGTTCTTTTCTGTGATGATGAAGGAGGAAGGAACGTGCTCGACATACAAGGGGGATGCTTCATTGAGTACGATGACGAGAGGAGCGGTTATGCCCATTTGTTTTCCGCTTCGCATGTTCCCTTGGCGCACGGCGAGGATGAGTTCATCCTTCTGGGCGGTTTCGATGAAACTCCTGAGGGGAAAGCTTTTCCTCTCACAGGGGCGCTCGACGAACCGTCAACGGCAGCCGGGGATGTGGATACCGACGGTGAGTTAAGGGAATTTGTGAGACATGCAGGAAGAGCTCTCATGGGAGCCATTGTGAATTCTGAGATTGACCCCGCGGAGCTGCGGGGAATTCTGAGACGGGAGGGAGCATGGAGAGAAGGGGATGTCTACATTTACATTATGGATGAGAGGGGAAGAGTGATATTTGACGGGGCGGACAGGAGCAGGGAGCAGAAAAACGAATACGCAAAGCAGTACGTCAGGGACCTTATAGCGGAGGCGGACGAAGGGATTGTCGAATACAGGGAGGTCGGCTTACTCATAAGGGGTTACGCCGTAAGAGTAGAGGCTCCTTTGGAGGAGGATGATGAAGCCAGCCGTGTATATGTCGTGGGTTCCGGGTACCGCGTGGAGGAATTGTCGGGCGGGAGTGACAGCGGCGGTGGAGGCTGTGCTGTCGGAGCAAGCGGCAGCGACGGCACATTCGGCCTGTCTATGGCGGCGGCGTTGGGACTGCTTCTTGCGGTCTCGCTTAGGAGTGGGGCGGTATTATCAGGAGTTGGCAGATACTCGGGGTCCACCACGAAACTTTCTAGCTTGCTGAAACCGAACAAGTAATCCGGTCTTTGTGGTGAATATTCACCGCCTGGAGTATAATTACTCCCTAAACTGATATCATGCGGTTCAGTTTTTAAAGTTCCTCGCAGGTTTTTCGTGCGACGGGGGCCACAGAATCGAAAAAATTTCTCAGGCAAGTTCTCAAGAAGTTAGTGAAGCCATGACAAAGCCCAAAATTTTTCCACCCTCAGAAGCCGTTACGGAAGGAGCCCTGATAAACAGGGACGAATATAACTGGATGTATCGTCAGTCAGTCAAGGATCCGGAGGGGTTCTGGGGGGCCCACGGCAAGCGGATTGACTGGATCAGGCCCTATACCAGGGTGAAGGACACAAGCTACGGCCCTGGGGAAGTGTCAATCAGGTGGTTCTACGACGGGACCCTTAACGTGTCGGCAAACTGCGTTGACCGCCACGCGGAGAAAACTCCCGACAAGATCGCAATCATATGGGAGGGGGACGATCCCGATGAAGACAGGAAGTTCACCTATGCGGAACTCAAGAGCGAAGTCTGCCGCATGGCTAACGTCCTTAAGTCTCTCGGCGCTCGCAAGGGCGACAGGGTAACCATATACATGCCGATGATTCCCGAGGCTGCCTTCGCCATGCTTGCGTGTGCGCGTATTGGCGCCATCCATTCGGTAGTGTTCGGAGGCTTTTCGCCGCAGGCACTTGGAGGGAGGATCTCTGACTGTGAATCGGAGATAGTCATTACGGCGGACGAGGGGCTTCGCGGCGCTCGCAGGGTGCCTCTTAAGGTAAACATGGACAAGGCGCTTGAGGACGGCGCTGTGGACTCGATCGTAAAGAAGGTGTTGGTAGTGCGCCGTACGGGAGCGGATATTCCCTGGGATGGCGAGCGGGACGTCTGGTATCATGAGGTCGCTGCGGAAGTTTCCGATGACTGTGCGGCCGAGGAAATGGGCGCTGAGGACCCGCTTTTCATTCTCTATACCTCGGGTTCGACCGGAAAGCCCAAGGGGGTTCTGCACACAACCGGCGGCTATCTTGTTTACGCTTCGATAACCCACCAGTACGTGTTCGATTACCACGAAGGAGAGGTCTACTGGTGTACGGCCGATGTCGGCTGGGTCACCGGCCACAGCTACATCGTCTACGGACCGCTTGCAAACGGCGCCACGACTGTGATGTTTGAAGGGGTGCCGGGTTATCCGGACATGTCGCGCTTCTGGAGAGTTTGCGACAAGCACAACATCAGTATTTTCTACACGGCCCCCACGGCTATCCGGGCGCTTATGCGCGAGGGAGAAGGGCCGGTTAGGGAAACCTCCCGAGCCTCGCTCCGCGTTCTAGGAACGGTTGGAGAGCCGATCAATCCCGAAGCCTGGATGTGGTATCACGAAGTGGTCGGCGACGGCCGCTGTCCCATAGTGGATACCTGGTGGCAGACCGAAACCGGGGGTATCCTGATAACCCCGCTTCCCGGCGTGACGGACCTGAAGCCGGGTTCAGCCACCCTGCCGTTTTTCGGAATCCGTCCGGAACTGGTTGATTCAGAAGGCAGCGTCCTGGAAGGTGCAACCGAGGGAAATCTCTGCATAGCCGATTCATGGCCGGGACAGGCGCGCACGGTTTACGGCGATCACGACCGTTTCGTCGAAACTTATTTTGCCGCCTATCCGGGCAAGTATTTTACCGGCGACGGCTGCCGTCGCGACGAAGACGGTTATTACTGGATTACCGGGCGCGTCGATGACGTTATAAACGTATCCGGTCACCGAATGGGCACGGCCGAGGTGGAAAGCGCTCTGGTGTCGCACGGAAGCGTCGCCGAGGCGGCGGTGGTGGGCTATCCGCACGAGATAAAGGGCCAGGGCATCTACGCCTACGTGACACTTAACGCCGATTCCGAGCCTTCAGAATATCTCCGCGGTGAACTGGTCAAGTGGGTGAGAAAGGAAATAGGGCCGATCGCCTCTCCCGATCTTATACAGTGGGCTCCGGGACTTCCGAAAACCCGCTCTGGCAAGATCATGCGCCGGATTCTGCGCCGAATCGCCGCAAACGAGTACTCCGATCTCGGCGACACTTCAACTCTTGCCGACCCATCGGTGGTTGACAACCTGATTGACAACCGGATGAACCGCTGAGGTTTTTGAGAAAGGAGAACCTGCCCGGATACTGCATTGCGTTTGTCGTGGTCATCACGGCTGTTTTTCCGGCACACTATTCTTCCTGCAAGGTGCATTCCCCAGTAGCGACTACAAATGTGTTTACCACTTCTCCGTACTGGATTAGCCTTACGGTTTCCTGATCTTCGCCACTCAGCTGGTAGCAGAAGATCATGCCTGGGATCAGGTCGAAACGGAAACAAAAATCGTAGTATTCCAGATCTCCGGTTGTAACGTCAGTTACCACCCAGTCGCCGACGTAATCGGGCAAGGTTTCAGTGCTGAGACCGCAGGCTTCCTCGGCAATCCGAAGGAGCGTGTATATCTCACCGGTGGTGCTTCCTGTCCATGTGCCGGATATGGTTCCGTCCGCGTTGTATCTTACGTCTTCATCTTCACAACGCAGAAATGTTCCTTCTTCTGTTATGAATTCTTCCGGATGGGTTCCGGATGGGAGAAGTTCAACATGGTTAAAGTCAGGGTCGTTTAGGCAGTCAACGTCATCAGGTGTGAATCCGTCCAGATTCAGGCTCTCGCCATTCAGTCTCTCGCCCCCCCCCGCAGCTGACTATCAGGAAAAGCGAAGCATAAACCAGAATTGAGAAATTTTTCATTACTACCTCCAATACAGGATTTGCGAAATTGGATTGTAACACAAGTCGGGGTCTGAATCCAGCAGGTATACGGAAATCGCTTCATCCAGCAATGCCTTCTGAAATTACCGAGGTGTCTGTGTCACTGGCCTGACTGCCCGGGATTTGTCATAAGCCGACATTCAGCTGTTTATACGCACCAGTGCAGTGTTTCGGATTCAAGTCAGGCGGAGTTTCTGGTCTCCATGGAAAAACATAGATTCCGCTCAGGCGAGTTATCGGTTCTTAGGTTCGTGTCTGCGAAAAAAACCTTACAGATTCGGAATTGTATTCCATAATTGTAAAG
Organism: Candidatus Dadabacteria bacterium; assembly: GCA_028823955.1. GTDB lineage: Bacteria > Desulfobacterota_D > UBA1144 > Nemesobacterales > Nemesobacteraceae > Nemesobacter. The sequence continues at coordinate 104,147 of JAPPFE010000001.1, read as the reverse complement.
AACAATGATAAGGCCTACTATAGAAAAAAGCTTCTCGCCCTGGCCGGGCAGTATCCCGTTATTACCATTACTGGACCTCCTCAGTCCGGAATCGTCTTTTTATCACGGAGAACTCCCTAGGGGAGAAATCGCCCGCCTTCTCGGTTCAAGTTCCCGCCACGCCCGGCGCGTTACATCCGCCCTGCTGAAACGAGGAGTTCTGGTCTCTCGGAGCATCCGCGCCCATCTGCGGCTTTCATTTCCGGCTGAACTTGCTCACCGCTGGCTGCCTGGGTTGTTTCCGGAAAAATGAGATGAATGGGTTTCGGGGCTGCTGAAAGCTCATAAAATGATCCTTTCTCAGTTTCAGCCACGTTTTGTCCGCAGATTTCCGTGCTGATGTTCACGGCATCTGGTACGATTTTGTTCTATAGGCACTGGTATTGCTGATATTCACTTGTGCGCTTAACCTGTTTCTCAGAAGCTGGCGGTACGGAAAATGAGGCTTAACAGATTTCTCTCCGAGTGCGGAGTAACGTCAAGAAGAAAGGCGGACAACCTTATAAAGGCGGGTCGTGTAACCGTAAACGGAGAGGTTGTCCGTGCTCTCGGTTCCGTTGTTGATGAAGCCACCGACGCGGTTGCCCTTGACGGGAAGCCAGTGAGCAAGGAAAGAAAAAGATACGTGATACTTAACAAGCCCCCTTTTTATCTTACTTCCCTTAAGTCCCTTGAGGACGGAAAGAAGACGATAACTTCCTTTCTCGGGGATATAGAGCAGAGGGTTTATCCTGTCGGAAGGCTTGACTATGACTCCGAGGGACTGCTGCTTCTCACAAACGACGGGGAACTCGCGAACAGAATACATCACCCCAGGTACAAGGTGATAAAAACTTACTTTGCCGAGGTTTCAGGGGATGTGCCGGAGAACCTTGAAGCCGTGCTTCGGGACGGGGCGGATATCGAAAAGCGGTTTGTAAAGCCTGATTCAGTTAATGTTCTCGGGGCGTCGGGGAGACGGGCGCGGGTCAGCATTTCCTTTCACGAGGGACAGAAGCATCTGGTGAAAAAATATTTTGAGGCATTCGGGCTCAGGGTTGCCAGGCTTAAGAGAATTGCATGCGGAAACGTGCGACTAGGCAAACTTAAAAAGGGGGCGTGGCGGGATCTGAGCCCGGCGGAGCTCGGGGGACTGCGCAGGATGACGAGACTTGCGCCCCGCGAACAGTGAGCGGTACGGAAATCACGCGAGGAAGCCTGTCTGCTGTTTTCGTATCAGCGATAAAAGTTTGCTATAATTTAGGAAAGACGGTTTAAACGGACTATGAAGCAGGTTGAGGTCACAGAAGCGCTTCTCCAGCAGATGGTGGAAGTTATAGTAGATGAAGCGGACCCGGAGCAGGTAATACTCTTTGGCTCGCACGCTCGAGGCGACGCGTCTGCTGACTCGGATGTGGATCTGGTGATAGTGGAATCCGATCCTTTTGGTGAGAACAGGGACCGTCGTGCGGAAATTGTGCGTCTCTCCTGGGCTCTGGCGCACTTTGCCGTTCCCAAGGACATACTTGTTTACAGCAGAGACGAAGTGGAAGACTGGCGCAACTCCATCAACAATATCCTTGCTCGCGCGCTTCGCGAGGGAAGGGTGCTGTATGAAAGACATTGAACAGGCTTCGGCACGGTAGCAACCTTGGACAGATAGTCCTGTAGCGGAATGGGAAAACTTATCACATTCGAGGGAATAGACGGAAGCGGCAAATCTACCCAAGCGAGGCTTTTGGCCGATTACCTCTCCATTAAAGGAACCAAGGTGTTTTTTACCAAGGAACCGGGCGAGGGCAAGCTCGGCGAGGCGATAAGAAACGAGATTCTCGACCGGAGGGATATCGATATTGACCCCTACGCCGAACTTTGTCTTTTCTGCGCGGACAGGGCCCAGCACGTAAGGGATCTCGTACTTCCGAAATTAAAAGACGGTTACACGGTCATCTGCGACCGCTACTACGATTCGACCCTCGCTTACCAGGGCTCGGGAAGGAAGCTTGACCCTGACCTGGTTTTCCGCATGGCCGTGGCATCAAGTCTCGGTGTTGAGCCCGACGTCACGTTTTTTCTTTCGATACCGGTTGAGCAGGCGCTTTTGAGACTCAAGGACCGCGGTAAAGAAAGGAACAAGATGGACGAGGAACCGTTTGATTTCCATAGCCGGGTGGATGAGGGTTACAGACAGCTGATTGAAAAAGGGATTCCAAGGATCAAGGTAATAGAAGCTTCCGGTTCCCTCGAGGAGACCCAGGTGGAGATAAGGCGCTTTTTTGAGTGATCACGGGTCTTGGACTGAATCTCTTGTCCTCTCGACAAGCTGCTCCACCCTGGGATACATGTAGATATGCAGGATGATTCCCATTATTGAGAAGGGAGTTATGTCTTGGGGTTTTTTGCTTAAAAACGCGAGCACGAATCCGAGCAGCACAACGGTCTCATTTATTCCCCAGGGAACCACATGCGGGAGCAATAGACGGTTTGAGAGTTCCTCTAGCCTTTTGCCCGGCTCCTGGCCTTGAGTTGAGAGAAATTTCTTGCGAAGCGATTTGGGAGAAAGGGTAAACCTGTATATGAGAAAGGAAATTACTCCAAGCACCGCTCCTCCCAGAAGAAATATTGCCTTTACGTTTTCTCTGACATCCGGCGCCTCGGGCGATTTGAAAACGAAAACCACCGCAGTGTAGGCGAACATGGCAAGCAGCAGGGCGGACCAGACTATTTTCAGGGCGCTCTGGTTCTTTGAGACGGATGGGGCGCGATTTTTCCTGTCCATGGCTCTGGGCGGGGGGCGGGATTGTGCGTTCAGGATGTGATCTTGGCGAAAATCACGCTCAGGATTATGAGCGCGACGAAGATTCCCATCATGTAAAAAGGCACGCTTGGGTTATATCCCTTTTCTATGTTCGGAACCCTTTTCTGGGACCAGATTATTGGGGCAACTTCGTTTTCATCCGGCGCCTCGGTTTCTTGTTCCGCCATTTCTTCTGTTTTCTGCTCTTCGGTTTCCGCCATTTAAGGTTTCCTGGAACTGCACGTACGAGGAAATTATCACGCAACCCTCCCCGAAAATCAAGTTTTCCACAGGCTCCGGCGATCCCTAGAGGCGTTTGCGTAGTAGAGGATACGCATATAGGGCAAGGGTTTTTTTAGGAAGAGGCAAAAAACTTTTCACCCCACAATTTCGATAAAAACCCCCTGAAAACCTCGTGAAAGACAGACGATCCAGTATCTGGTACTCCACCTGTTCGTCGGACAGATTGTAAAGAGCGCACAGAATTATCGTTTTGAAAATCACTATCTCGTCCCACGGCTTGCGTCCGGCGTTTGATTTGCGCTTCCTATCCGGCTCCCGCCACACCGACCTTAGGCGGGGACGGAACAGTTCCCAGGGAATTACTGCGTTGAGTTTGACCAAGGGGTCTTTGTTGTCATCCAGTCTCACGTACCTGTTCTCTTCTCCGAAATCCAGCTGTTCCACTTTCCTTCCTCCGGCATTGTTTTATCGTGTCCGCGTCCACCGCCCTGTAGTTTGACACGGGAGGGGGGGGGCAGATACACTTCGTTCCTGTTTGAAGTTTTAACTGAAAAGGTATTTTTAGAAGTGCCTTGAAAATTTTTTTGAGGAGGGACTTATACATGAAAAGATGCAATTCTCTGATTCTCTTTGTCGCGGCTGCGGTGGTCGTAACAGCTCTTTTCTCCGCGGTCTCGGCTCTGGCCGACGACGATCACGATGGCCCCCAGACAACGGCCAAAGAGGCAGCCATGAACAAGAACGACGCGGAGATTATGAAAGATTTTGTTCGACACGCAAAAGCGCATTTTGTCATTGCTTCTTCTGACGGCATAGCTGAATTCTTCAGGAATGCAAGGAATGATGAGGCGTGGAACTACGATTCCGTGTACCTGATCATGCTTACCAATAGAGAAGGCAATAAAGGCCAGGTGATAAACCACGGGGTGTACACAACCTCCCGGTATGCCGATTTCCTGGATGGCCTTGAACCTGTAGGTAAACTGCTGGATGATGTGAAAGATGAAAGCAATGAGCAGCCCGTCTGTGCGGAGTATGAATACGATGGGATAATGAGACAGGCCTGCGCGATTGAGTTTGATTCTGTTGTGCAACCGGGAATAAAAAACGTCCTGATCGGCGGCTTCCATCATGATGAAAATGACGAAAGAATAGAACTTCTTAAGTGCCCTGAATACGAACCTGCTGTAACCGCCGCGGAAGTGAATGAAAGACAGACAGAGGAAAGCCTCAAGGATTATATAGAGGGGGTGATCATAAGGTTCACCGACGCGATAGAGCTTCTGAATACAGGTGAACCCGCTAAAGTTAAAGAAGGAGGCGATGTAATATTCTGCTTCTCAAAGCCTGGCCCCTGGAAATCTGGCTCCATATATCCGTTTGTCATGGCCGATGATACAAGAGTGATTCTAAACGGTCTTGATCCCAGCCTAGCCGGCATTGGCTTTGAGGATTTTTTTGATGAAGACGGTGTTGATATAGGCAAGGAGATACTTGATACCGCGGGAGAGGACGGAGCAGGTGACTTTATCAGATACAAATGGGATGATCCGTCTGTAGACGGAGATGAAGTCCGTGAACCTGGAATGTCTCCCGGCACATCACCCAAGATAACCTACGTCAGGGGAAAGAATTTTCCCCGTGGTCTTCAGCAAAGGCCGGAAGTTTACATTTTCGGTTCAGGCATCTACCCGAAGGATGACGATGACGGATGCGCGATCGCGGGAACGGACAGCAAACCCGCCAGCACTGCCTTTAATCTCTTTTTGGTAGTGTTGTCCATGTTCTTTGCGATTTTCCTCAGGAAGCGCGCTTTGGGGAAATCCTGATAACGGGCGGACTGCTTGTCTGGAGACTAACAGGGGAAGCTCATAGAACTTAGCTTGAGCAATCAATCAGTCCGGTTTGCGGGCTGGCGTTAGTATGCGTTCAACCTGTCTTTTCTGCCGCAAGCGGTTCTCTTTCGCGTTTATGCAGTGCTTTTTTTCCTGCTGTCTTAACGTCTGTCAAAGTGATTTTCGTTTGCACTGGTTTGCGGCTTCTTTCCCCGAGTTCCTTTCACCGGGCCGCGCGCAGACGGAACTTAGACAGAGACCGGATTTACGAGCCACTGTATCAACTGCCGAACCGAGAAAGCGCTTTTTTTCCTATATCGGTCCGGTAAATCAGGCATTGCTCGGAAACAGAGTCAACAGCCCTGTACGCCTTGCTTATCGATTCCTCTATATTAGCGGCTGGGCTTCGGGGTCGCCGAAGCGGCAGTTGAATTCAAGCACCTTGAAACTGTCGTCTTTTATCATAAGTCCGGCGTAGAGAATACCCCTGTAGTTCCTGCCCTCTGATTTCATGGCCCGCACAATCGGAATCATTACCTCGTCGATTATTCTCCGCCTTAACTGTTCGGTTACAACCGGGACGGGGGCATAAGCACCCATGCCATGCGGGAGCGGCATATGATAACCCCCTTGCCGGCCGCAAGGCCGTCTGCTTTCACGACGAAGGGGGGGGACACCATCTCCGCCGTCTTCGCAAGTGCCTGCCCTAAAGGCTTCCTTGAAAACCCGGTCCCGTGTATTTATACTTACCAAAATATTGTAAAAGGCCGCAAAGTTATGTGGCCAAGCGGAGGTTTTTAAATGGCGGATTACGCGAACCCGGATGTTCTGGTGAGTACGGACTGGGTAGAGGAGCATATTGACGATCCCGATATTGTCATAGTGGAATCAGATGAGGACATCCTGCTTTACGAGATAGGACACATAAGAAATTCGGTAAAATTCGACTGGCAGACCGAGCTTCAGGACCAGCTTGTAAGAGACTACGTAAGCAAGGAGAATTTTGAGGCGCTGCTTTCGGAAAAAGGCATCTCAAACGACCATGCCGTGGTTTTCTACGGGGACAGGAGCAACTGGTGGGCCTGCTACGCATTTTGGACCTTCAAGGTGCTTGGACATGAAAAGTGCCTCATAATGGATGGCGGCAGGCAGAAATGGGTCGACGAGGGAAGAGACATGGTAAAAGAGGTTCCCGAAAGGTCGAGAACCGATTACAAGGTGTCGGCTGTCGATGAGTCGATAAGGGCTTTTCGCGATGACGTCCTTGGACACATGAGCTCGGGCAAGCCGCTTGTCGATGTCCGTTCCCCGAAGGAGTATTCGGGAGAACTGCTTCACATGGAGGCTTACCCTCAGGAAGGCGCGCTTCGCGGAGGACATATTCCGGGCGCTGTAAACGTCCCTTGGGCTACGGCCGCCAATGAGGACGGAACTTTCCGCTCGGCCGATGAGCTTGTCGAGATATACGAAAAGGGGCAGGGGCTAAGCAAGGATCAGGACGTGATTGCCTACTGCAGGATAGGGGAGCGCTCTTCTCACACTTGGTTTGTTCTTACCTATCTTCTCGGGTTTGAGAGCGTCAGGAATTACGACGGCTCGTGGACCGAGTGGGGGAACCTTGTAAGGGCTCCGATAGAAAAATAAAAGGAGAAACGTTTTTTGCGTGAATGAGAAAGGATGTGGTCTTACGGGTCCGCATCCTTTTTTTTTGAGATTGCGGGGAAATGGCCAGCATAGATGAAATAGTCAGGGAATTTCAAGGGGCGGACCGTCAGGAAATGATAGAGCTCCTGATAGACTATTCGGAAGGCCTTCCTGAGATTCCAAGGAGGTTCGCCGAACGTGTGGACAGAGATCTCCACCAGGTGCACGAGTGTGAAACCCCGGTTTTTATCTGGGTCGAGATAGAAGACGGCAAGGCACGCATATTCGCTGACGTCCCGGAACCGTTTCCGACCGTGAGGGGACTTGTGTCGATTCTCGTGAGCGCCTTTGACGGTCTGAGCCCTGAGGAGATCGAATCCGCGCCGGTGGACTTTATCTCCCAGCTCGGAGTGGCCCAGAAACTCGGGATAAGAAGAGTAAGGGGTCTCAGCGCAGTTTATGCGAGGATAAAAAGCGAGGTAAAAAGGCACGGTGCGGTCACATGATTGAAGAAGAAAGAATGAAAATGATCATGGATCACTACGAAAATCCGAGAAACTTCGGTCCGCTTGAGAGCCCCACGGTGACTCTCAGGGGAGGCAACCCGAATTGCGGAGACACTCTGAATATCTATATTCGCACAGCCGATGGGGGAGTCATAGAAGATATAAGTTTTGACGGGGAAGGTTGCACGATAAGCCAGGCTGCGGCTTCCGTTCTTACGGAATTTATAAAGGGAAAGACCGTGGAGAGGATCGGAGAGCTCGACTCCGACTACCTCAGGGAACTTTTCGGCAAGGATATCATGGTAACCCGCCCGAAGTGCAGCCGCCTCGCCCTTGAAACCCTCAAATCATGGGCAAGGGATTTCGAGAGGGGAAAAACCGACTGATTTTTGGTATAATTCACTTTATCACTCAACCAGACTCAAGGAGATTCAAACGATGAAAAACGGCAAACTCGACAAAACGGTTCTGAACGAGAGAATTGAGGAAGCGCTTAAGTACCCGCTTTTCGATTCCATATTCAACAGGCGCTCAAGGAGATTCGGCCTTGGAATGGAGCTTAAGGACAGCACCCTTGAGTTCAAGTCGAAATACGACCCCGTGCCCCTTACCGAGGTGGAGGAAGCACTTCTGGTGTGGGCGGGAACGGGGCTCACCGGGCTTTGCCTAGCCGACCTGCCGCCGGAGAACGGGATAGACCTTCTCTGCCAGTGGACGGGAAGAACCTGGCCTTCTGCGTGCAACAACCACGGGACTGAGCTTTTTTTCACAAACGACAACGGCCTCTACCACGTGGACGTGAAGAACATGCTTCCCAAGGAGCATGAGATCGATCTGTTTTTCAAACTCTCCCGCGAGGAGAAAATCGCGAGGGTCCTGGAACTTTACAGGGAAAGCCTTAACAAGCTTGAGGACGGAAGGGCGGACATGCCTGATAAAATGCCGGGGCTTTTCGAGTTTAACCAGTGGAATGCAAACAAGCCCGGCTCCACGCTTTTTGTTCCAGTCACGGACGTAACCGAGGAATATCTGAATCTTCTTACCCTTTACTGTGCTCACAGCTACGGATTCACGATTATCGACGATCTTACCGGGAAGCCCGCGGGCGTTGAGAAGTGGGTGGAGAGTGGCAGGCTCAAAAGTGAAATCAAGCTTTCTCTGTTTGACCTTGAAGTAAGAATCCTAACGGGACTTAACGTTGAGCAGGCGTTTATTACGCAGAATATGGCCCTTGCCCTACAGCCCCTCGGGCTTGCCGGATGGGCGTTTACGGGCTTCATACCGAGATTTGCCATGGGAGCCGCCCCGAACCTGTTCAAAGGGCTCGGATTCCGGTTTATCCAGCCGAAAAAGGGTACGATCGATCCTCCCACTACCGTTCCCGTGGGAAAGGACGGGGTTTTCGAAGCCTACTGTCCGCCTTACTACGAGAACATGGATGATGCGATTGATCACTTCTTGGCCCACAAATGGAAAGCTTGGGAATCCGACAAGCCTTTTCCTTATACGGAACCCGACAGGCATCTCATGAAGGCCCCAAGACCGACGGAGACCACCATGCAGATTGTAAGGGATGTCGCGAACTACATTTATGACACTTACGGCAGATTTCCCGCGTTTATTGATCCCATGTACATGAGATTAGTTTTTCAGGCGATGCACATAGACGTGGATTTCTACGACCAGTATTACCCGAAAGGGTCTTATTCGGACAGGCATCTCCAGGCTTTTCTCGAGAACAATCCGGACCAGAGAGAGCGGTTTGAGAAGTAGCATCTGCCCTGTGCGTAGAGTTTAACTCGGTTTGGGGTAGGGGAGAAAACCAGCATGCGCGTAGCGATTATCGGAAATGGGGTGACCGGAGTTGCAGCTGCCCTGAGCATACGCAGGCTCCAGCCCGACTGGGAGATCGTCATGATCTCGGGGGAGTCCTCCTTTCACTATTCCCGCCCGGCGCTCATGTACGTATTCATGGGCCACATGAGCTACAAGGACACCAAGCCCTACGAGGACAGTCTCTGGAGGAAAAACCGCATTGACTTGGTAAGGGGCTGGGTTACCGAAATCGATGCTGCCGGAAAAAAGCTCATTATGCACGAAAAAGATCCCGTTTCGTTTGATAAGCTGCTTGTCGCCACGGGATCCAAGTCAAACAAGTTCGGATGGCCCGGTCAAGATCTCGGAGGAGTACAGGGCCTCTACAGCCTTATGGATCTCAGGCTTCTCTACGAGAACGTAAAGGGAGCCCGAAGCGCCGTTATAGTCGGAGGGGGCCTGATCGGGATCGAACTTGCCGAGATGCTCCATTCTCGCAATATCCACGTCACATTCCTAGTGAGAGAAGAGTCCTACTGGACTAACGTTCTTCCGATTGAGGAATCACAGATGATAAACCGCGTGATTCTGGAGCAAGGGATCGATCTCAGGCTCTTAACGGAACTTAAGGAGATAGTAGGGGACGATTCCGGAAGAGTGCGGGGAGTTGTGACTAACGAAGAGGAATTCATAGAATGCCAGGTCGTCGGTCTCACTGCGGGGGTAAGTCCCAACGTAGCCCTTGCCAAGGCAAGCGGGATAAAGACAGGGAGGGGGATTCTGGTTGACTGGAGCTTCAGGACCGATACCCCGGATGTGTTTGCTGCCGGGGACTGCGCCGAGATAATCACCGAGGGGGAGGGAAGGAACCTTATTCAGCAGGTCTGGTACACGGGCAAGAACCAGGGAAAAGTGGCGGGAGAGGTAATAGCCGGCCGACACAGCGTGTATGACCCGGGGATATGGTATAACTCGGCCAAGTTTTTCGATCTTGAGTACCAGACTTACGGTACAGTGAGAAACGTTCCCGTTGAAGGGGAGGACAATTTTTACTGGGAGCATCCCGATCACGGCCGTTCAATAAGAATCGTTACGAAAGATGGAGTTGTCTGCGGCATAAACGTCATGGGCCTTCGCTACAGCCACAGGGTTTGCGAGAGCTGGGTGGCGGAGAAGAGATCCCTTGACTATGTGCTCGATCATCTGGGGGATGCCAATTTCGACCCGGAATTCTATGAAAAATGCGAGGCGGAAATAATAAAGGAGATAAGAAAACAGGCTGCCTGATGGAACAAAAAATTATAGATTACGATTTTAATGAAGAAACCCTTGGTTTTGAGGAGCCGGAGAAGGCCCCGGACAAGCCGCTTGGAACCGGAGAAAAGCTTTCTCTTGCCGTCTTGGGCTTCGGAATACTGATGTTTGCTCTTCAGTCCATGGGTATGCCTCCGGGCGGCACATGGGCCGGATTTCTCCTGGTATTCCTTCCTGTCTTCTTCGGTACGGCGTTTTACTTTCATCTTAACTTCAAGGGCACTGTTCCAGGAATCAAGCATGATAACATCTACTTCAGGGGGCTAACCAACAAAGGGGTTCTCGGCTGGCTTGTCGGCATTGTGTTCACCGGTTTCTACATAGCTCTCTACTGGTTTCCCGAATACTTGGCGGGGGGAATAAAGATCGTAAACCCGCTTTCTCTGGCCCTTTCAGGTTCTCCTGCCAACAACTGGTTTTTCTACGGTTTTCTCTACACCCTGGCCGTTTTCATTTTCGGAGTAAGAATGTTCATGAAATACAGGCATAATCGCTACCAGAAAATAAGAACGGCTTCCGTTATGTTTTTCCAGCTTGGGTTCGCCTTTCTTATCCCCAACCTACTTATGCTCTTTAACCAGCCCGAGTTCTACCTAAGCTACTTTTGGCCGCTTAAACCTGAATACTTGTTCCCGGGCACTTTAAGCTATTTCGTTAATCATCCCGGGGGACTTGGAATGTTCCTTATTTTCTGGGGGGCCGTGATGACCTTCATCGCCACTCCGCTTCTTACCTACTATTTCGGCAAGAGATGGTACTGCTCCTGGGTCTGTGGCTGCGGTGGGCTTGCGGAAACCATGGGGGATCCGTTTAGACATCTCTCGGACAAATCGAAAAAGGCGTGGCGCACAGAGCGCTGGCTCGTTCATTCCGTGCTGGTGTTTATCGTTGTTACGACGGTTCTTCTCTGGGTTAACTCCGCAACATCGGGGGCGGTGTTCGGAGAAGCCTCGATGTCTCTTAAGAAATGGTACGGGTTCTACATAGGGGCCATTTTTTCTGGGGTCATAGGCGTGGGTTTCTACCCCATAATGGGAAGCAGGGTATGGTGTCGGTTCGGTTGTCCTATGGCGGCCGTCCTCGGGATTTTCCAGAGGTACCTTTCAAGGTTCAGAATTACCACAAACGGCGACCAGTGCATGTCGTGCGGGAACTGTTCCACCTACTGCGAGATGGGCATAGATGTCAGGGCTTACGCGCAGAAGGGCGAAAACATAGTGAGAGCGTCGTGCGTCGGATGCGGAGTGTGTGCAGCCGTGTGCCCAAGGGGCGTGCTTAAGCTTGAAAACGGAGGAACTTTCAAGGACAGGTTCTCTGGGTCCGACAAACCGCTTGGTGCTCTTATCGACTCGCTGAAACATGTCTAGTTTCAGCGCTCAAAACCTCTAGTCCAAGAATTCTCAAGACAGTTCCAAGGTCAATTTCATTTCCCGGTCTTTAAATCGAAAGGACAAAATAGCGGAACGCTCAGATATTGAGAAACTCGACGGATTCCATGCTCTCCTTTCTCCCTCGGTCGACTCTTTCGATTACCTCGCCGTTTTCTATGTCAAAGACGAAGCAGGATATACCGGAAAGTATCTCCATGTTAAACTCCAGGAAATTGTTGACGTATATCTTGGAGTCTTCAATGATTTCCTTTTTGTCGGCCTTGTCCGGTTTTCTCACTAAAATGAAATACGCGCACAGAAAATCTGGAAGATCTGGGTTGTGGGCAAATACCGTTTTTGAATCGTATTTCAAGATTACGTTATTGTTGAAATAGCGCTGGTATCCCGCGATGAGCGGCTGGTTCAGATGAGACAGGGCGTAGACTATTGCGCAGGCGATTTTGCTCTGGTTCTCAATCATGAAATCAAGCGCTTCCTTGTTGAACCGCTCGAGTGTTTTCTCCGCTTCCTCATTTCTTCGTGGTGACATCTTATCCTCCTTGAGAAGTCCCGTCCGCCGGTTTTTCCTCTTTAAATGGTGGTCTAATATACCATAAACCTTAAAGCGGGGGCAGGAGTGCCGTTATGTTCTCTATGAAGCATATGCCGTTGCCCTGCTTTCCCTTATGACCATGATTTTTATCTGACCTGGATAAACGACCTCTTTTTCTATTTTCTTGGCTATTTCGTGGGAAAGGATAGCTCCCTCCTCGTCGCTCACCTGGTCGCTTTCCACTATCACCCTTACCTCTCTTCCGGCCTGGATCGCATAACATCTCTCGACGCCCGGGAAAGAACTCGCAACGCCTTCTATGCTCTCGATCCTTTTCACGTAGTTCTCATACGTTTCTCTCCGGGCGCCGGGACGAGCGGCGGAGATGGCGTCGGCTGCCTGTACGAGAAGCGGCAGGATTCCCTGGGGTTGGGGGTCATGGGTTTTTTCAAGCGCGTCAATAATTTCAGGGGGTTCACCATATTTTTTGACGATGTTCGCTCCTATGTCCACGTGGGAGCCTTCAACTTCGTGATCAACCGCTTTTCCTATGTCGTGGAGCAGTCCGGCTCTTTTGGCGAGTTTTTCGTTGTAACCGATTTCGGAAGCGAGCATCCCGCAGATGAACCCTACCTCAATCGAGTGATTGAGTATGTTCTGCGAGTAGCTTGTTCTGTATTTAAGCATCCCAAGCTTGTTTATCAGTTCCGGGTGCATGCCGCTTATGCCGAGATCAAAAAGAGCCTGTTCCCCCTCTTTCTGTATCTCCCTTTCTATTTCCTTTTCAACCTCGGTTACCACTTCCTCGATTCTTGCGGGGTGAATTCTTCCGTCTGCTATAAGCCGCTCAAGCGAAATTTTCGCCACTTCCCGCCTGATGGGATTAAAGCACGAAATCACAACCGTCTCGGGCGTGTCGTCAATAATGATGTCCACCCCGGTACGAAGCTCTATGGAGCGGATGTTCCGTCCTTCGCGCCCGATAATTCTTCCCTTTACGTCGTCGCTCGGAAGATTGACGACCGACACCGTTTTCTCGCTCGTGTAGCTTCCGGAATATCTCTGTATGGCAAGGGATATTATGTCTTTCGCCTTCCGCTCGGCCGAGGAATTGCACTCTTCTTCTATCTGCTTGAGTCTTTTCGCCGCCTCGTGTCTTGCATCGTCCTCAACCAGTCTTACCAGTTCGGCTTTCGCTGACTCGCGGGTAAGACCCGACACCTCCTCTATTTTTCCCTTTATTTCTTCGATGTTCTCATCAAGAGTTCTCTGCTTCTCATCAAGAGTCAGGTCCTTGCTCTCTAGATCCGCCTTTACTTCCTCAAGTTCCGTCTTCTTTCTGTCAATTTCCTCGTATTCTTTGCCAAGTTTCTCTTCCCTTGCCTTTAGCTTTTTTTCGGTAGCGGAAAACTCTCTGCGTTTTTCGCTCGACATCTTCTGCATCTGGGAATTTCTGTCCTTGACGAGCTTCTTCGCCCTGTTCTCGGCCCTGTTTCTTATCTCTTCCGCCTGTTTCTCGGCCTTTTCGATTATGGTCTGGGCCTGACTCTGGCTTTTGCGGATCCCGTTTTTCTCCCTGATCATCCTGTAGATGAAATGGGTGGCAAATCCAAGTCCGAAGAGCAGCAAAAACAGCAGTATTGATTGTGCTTGCATTTCAGTCTCCTTCTTTTTCCAGACAGTCGATGGTTCCGTCTTCTGTGATTATGCGACCCGTCTTAACGTCGGTTTCGTGCGAAGGGATGTTTTCTAACACCTGGAACTGGTAGGCCAGTCCGAAGCGCATCTGTCTGGGTATATCTTTTAAAAACCTGTCGTAAAAACCTTTTCCGTACCCGATTCTGTTCCCGGAGAAATCAAAAGCCACTCCCGGTACCAGTACGAGGTCAAGCTCGTCGCCGCGGGCGCGTTCAGCGTCCGCCGGGGGTTCTGGGATGGCAAAGGCCCCAGGGGTAAGTTCTTCAATATTCCTTGTTCTCAGGAAAACAAGATCGGAGCCTAGGGTTTTCGGAAAAAAAACCTTTTTTTTAAGATCAACGCATTTTTTGAATATTTCGCGAGTGTCGACTTCGCCGTTTACGGGGAAGTAAAGAGCGACGCTCGACGCGTCGGAGAAAATCTTCTCGGAGAGAAGAACCTTGAGAATCAGGGTGGATTTTTCCCGGCGCAGAGATTGGGGAAGATTCCTTCTTTTCTCGAGAAGATCTCTTCTCAGCCTATCTTTTTCCTCAAGGACGGGACCCTGCGGGCTGGTTTCCCGGGAACCGTTTATGTATGTGGAACCGGAACGGGTCTCAGAAGCTGTTTCCTCTTGATCTGAAAGGGTCTTCGGGGCTTTCTTCAATAAGGACGGGTTCTTTTTGGCTTCCGGGTGATTCGAGCAGTCCGACCAGTTCTTTTGTTTTTCTTTCCGCGGTTCTTTTGAACTCATCAAATTCCCTCTGCAATGCGAAGAAATCATCGACGATCTCAAGAGAAGCCAGAAAAACGGGAGTAGGGACAGTTACAGGTGCGTTGTCTTCAGCTGCCTTGGTAATCTTTTGTTCAAGGTACTCTACAATTTTCATAAGGTAACTCTTCTCAGCATCTGTAAGGACTGAATATTCCTTGCCAAAGAAAACTACTTTTATCCTGTCTTTCATACCGATTCTTCGCCAAGGTGCTGTTCAATTACTCTTATCATATTGTCGACGCGTGTTCTGAGGCGCTCCTTTTCGGCTTCAAGCGAAGCGACATTCTCTCTGAGCACCTTAATCTCTTCAAGCAATCTGTTGTGTTCTTCAGCAGTCCTGGCGTTTTTGTCTACAAACTCTCTGATTTTTCTCTCAAGAATCTCCAATGATTCCATAATTAAAGTAAATTGTATCACTATGGTGACATTATTACAAGAATCACGCCCCAAGCGTCTTCGCCGGAGCCGCAAAGAAATTTTTTTACGTTTTAAAGACTTTTTGTCTATAATTTCTGGCATGCAGGCAAGTCCCGTTGAAGACAAAAAGCTGTTTGAGAAGCTTGAGGAACTCGAGCGGAAGTTCGTTGAACTTGAGAGGGTGCTCGGCGACCCTGATATTTCTGCCCAGCAGAGAATCAAGTGCTCCAAGGAACGTGCGGAGCTTGAGGACGTAGTCTCTGTCTACGCGCGGTTAAAGGAAGTCGCGGAGGCTGCCGAGGAGAACCGCAAGTTGCTCGATGACACGGAACTTGCACCTCTTGCCCGTGAGGAGCTTGAAGAGCTTTCCGAGGAGAAAAGCGAACTCGAAGCTAAACTCAGAAAGCTTCTTCTGCCTAAAGATCCGAATCTCGGGAAAAACGTGTTTCTTGAGATAAGGGCCGGAGCCGGAGGGGAGGAGGCGGCTCTTTTCGCGGCCGATCTCCTCAGAATGTACTCTAGGTACTGCGAGAACCGCCGCTGGAAGCTGGAAACCATAACGCTTAACGAAACCGGGATCGGCGGGATAAAGGAACTTGTGGTAAGGATCGAAGGACGGGAAGTTTACGGCAAGCTCAGGTATGAAAGCGGGGTTCACAGGGTTCAGCGAATACCCTCGACGGAGGCTGGCGGGAGAATACATACGTCAACGGCGACAGTCGCTGTACTTCCGGAGGCCGACGAGGTTGACGTGGAAGTGGACGAGAAGGAACTCAAGGTAGATACTTTCAGGTCTTCGGGCCCTGGGGGGCAGCATGTCAACAAGACGGATTCCGCGATAAGGATAACCCATCTTCCAACGGGAATCGTCGTGCAGTGCCAGGACGATCGCTCGCAACAGAAAAACAGGGTCCATGCGATGAGCATGCTACGCGCGAAGCTTTACGAGATTGAGGAGCAAAAACGCGCAAGCGAGATCTCGCGCACCAGGAAAACCCAGGTCGGAAGCGGGGACAGAAGCGAAAAAATAAGAACCTACAACTTTCCTCAGGGGAGAATAACCGACCACAGAATAAGTCTCACTCTCCATAAGATAGAGGCGGTACTGGGAGGAGAGCTTGATCCTCTGCTGGAGCCTCTCGCGGCCCATTTTCAAGCCGAAAGTCTTAAGAATCTGTCAGAGGCCTGACGACTTTTCCCGATTTGTATTTGCCGGGCCAAGCAATAGAATATACCTTCAATGAATGTCATATATCTGATTTCCGCTCTTTACCTGCTTTCTTCTCTTCTTTACGGTACTTACCTCTGGTCGCAGAAAAGAAAAATCTCCCGGGCGGGCATTTATTTCGCCATTGCGGGAGTGCTTACTCATACCGCGCTGCTCGTTGTTTTCCTCATGCGTGGCGACGTACTGGCCGGAAGTACTTCAAGGCCCCTTTTTATTTTCTCGTGGCTTATAACGCTTGTCTTTTTAGTTTCGCAACTGAGGTTCAAAACCCCAGTGCTCGGCGCGTTCGTGCTCCCCGTGGCTTTTCTCGGGACCTTGCCCTACGTGATCATTCCGGATGGGATGATCACCCAGGATCCGACGCTTGCAAACCCATGGGTGCTGGCGCACATACTGTCCATTTTTCTTGGAGAAGCGTTTTTTGCGATATCTTTTCTAGCGGGCGTAATCTACATATTCCAGGAAAACCAGCTGAAATCGAAAAGAATCGGAAGCAACCTGAAAAAGCTTCCTTCCCTGATAACGCTTGACAGGATAAACCACCTGAGTCTCCTGCTCGGGTTCCCGCTTCTCACCGTGAGTCTCGTGATCGGTTTCATACTGGCAAAAGAAATATGGAGCGATGTGTGGACGTGGGGAGCCAAGGAAACGTGGTCTACCGTTACGTGGCTTCTTTACGCTTTTTTGATAAATGGACGTCTCTCCCTTGGATGGAGGGGCAGGAGGGCGGCGCTCGGAGCCGTGATCGGGTTCTGCATCGTGGTGGTGACGTTCGTTGTGGGATATATCTTTCCGGGGCAGCACAAATTTGAGTGATATTGCCTGCTGTCTTCCGCGGCGCCTGTCTGCAGAGATTCTCAAATGGTCTTGTAGTGTTGTGCGAGACCAGGCAAAGACTGGGTGTAACATAGCGGCTATAAGAACTTGCAGATGTCGAGTGAGACTGCTCCCGTTTGAACAGTGTATATCTGGTTAAGTATACGATTCTCCGTTATAATATAAGCCCCGAATTACGGAGAAAACTGTTTTAAGGAGGATTACGATGGCTGTAGCTAGAGTAACAGAGGTTATAGGATCATCCGATAAGTCATGGGACGATGCGGTGCAGGAAGCTCTTGACAGGGCGAACTCAACCCTAAGGGGTCTTACTGGAATCGAGGTAACGAAAATGAACGCCCACATAGAGGACGGAAAGATCACCGAGTACCGTTCCCATGTCAGAATCACTTTCATTCTGGAGGATTAAGATCTCCTTCCGGAATATTTCCCCGAAACTGCAAACAACGTGATGAACTGTTTCGTAAAATCACACGGGTTGGGAAATGATTATATTGTTTTAGACAGTGCCGAAATAGATTTCGATCTCGGCAAATCCGCCATAGAACTCATATGCCACAGGAATTACGGCATAGGCTCTGACGGCATACTGCTTCTGGTCCCCCCTGCAAGGGGGGATTTCGGGCTCAGGATTCTCAATCCTGACGGAAGCGAGGCGGAAAAGAGCGGAAACGGGCTCAGGATTTTCGCCAAGTACCTCTACGAGAGGAAAAACGCTTCGAGCAGGACTTTTTCCATAGATACTCCCGGCGGTCTTGTTACGGCCGAAGTCGAGGAGAAAGACGGGAAGGTTCACCACGTCACGGTGGAAATGGGCGCGGCGACTTTCAGGGCGGACGAGGTTCCGGTAGACATGGAGGGGGAGGAAGCTGTGGGGCAGCGCTTGGTTCTCGGCGCATCAGAATTTGATTTTACGGCCGTTTCGGTGGGAAACCCCCACTGTGTTATTTTCTTCGAAGAGCTAAGAGAAGATCTAATAAAGGAACTAGGACCCGAGATAGAGAACCACCCCATCTTTCCGAACAGGACCAATGTTCAGTTTGCCCAAGTGATCTCGCGCGCGAGCGTTCGTATTTTAATCTGGGAGAGAGGAGCCGGCTACACTCTTGCCTCAGGCAGCAGTTCCTGCGCGGTCGCCGCGGCGTGCGTGAAATCCGGCCTTACGGACCGGAATCTCAGGGTGCTGATGCCCGGCGGGCATCTGGACATAAACGTTGGGGAAGACTGGGCGATCACTATGTGCGGCGAGGTGGAAGAAGTCTTTTCGGGAATGCTGAGCGACGATCTCCTTTACAAACTAAGAAATCCTTCCACTATAAATTTATAGAGCGACCGATTCATTTTTTGATGGAAAGACTGCTTTTAAAGGCGGATGTGGTGATTCCGGTAAGTTCTGAACCGATTCGCAATGGAGCCGTCGTCGTGGACGGGGGACGTATCGTTGACATCGGAACATCAGATAGAATCGAGACTGACTATCCCGGCTTACAGAAAATAAGAAGGCCAAACTCGATAATACTTCCCGGGTTCGTAAACGCCCACACCCACCTTGAGCTCAGTTGGACAAAGGGGAAGATCAGGGATTTCAAAGATTTTACCGGATGGCTTGAGCGGCTGATCACTCTTAAGGCCGGCGGAGTTAATCAAGATCTTGTCGAGGATTCAATGAGGGCGGGGATTCGCGACGTCATCGAAAGTGGAGTCACTACGGTAGGGGAAATATCCTCTCTGGATTTCGACGGGAGGGAGATGCTTAAAGGCTCGGGGATGAGAATTATCGCGTTTCTCGAACTTTTTGACCGCATCTCACCCAGACTTTCCTCGCTTGAATTTCAAAGCGAAGACCTCTACGAGGAAAGACCCTTTCCGCACGCGCCCTATTCCTGCGGTCCGGAGCTGCTGGAGGCGGTTTTTACCCGCACGCGCAAAACCTCGGTTGCGACGGGAATACATCTGGGCGAGAGCCCTGATGAAGTTGATTTTCTGAAGAACCTGCCCAATGAATTTGAACGGAAAATCTTCCCGCTCATAAAAAAGGAAACCTTCAAAAGGCCACGGGCCGATACTCCGACACTCTACATAAACAGATTTCTTCGCGGAAAAGACGTAAAACTCTCCGCGGTTCACATGGTTCAGGTGGGAGATGAGGACATGGAGGTAATCCGGAGCGCCGACATCGGTATTATCCTCTGCCCAAGAAGCAATGTTCTTCTCGGAGTGGGTAAACCGAACCTGAGCCGGATGCTTGATCATGAAAGAGTAGGGCTCGGGACTGACGGGCTTTCGAGCAACTCAGACCTTGATTTCTTTCGGGAGATCAGATTCCTGCATGACATTATGGTTGAGCAGGGGATACGGCAGAGCGCCCGTCTGGCGGTTTATTCCGCTACTCTGGGCGGGGCGAGGGCTCTTTTTATCGAGGAGAAGACGGGGAGTCTTGAGATCGGAAAAAGCGCCGACATCATATGCGTTGACTACGAGGCGCAAAGCGCACCGGATCCCTATTCCTGTGTAGTGTCTTCAGAACCGGAGGATCTCCAGTTCTCAATGGTAGGGGGGAATTTCATCTACCGAAAAGATTCCTGCGTCCCTAGTGAGCATTAATTCCTTCAGTGTCTGCGATGACCAAACCGAAGCCCGGAAAGCTTTTCGTCTATGGAACCCTGCGAAAGGGCGGGGCAAGAAGCGGGCACCTTGAGCGATGCAGATTGCTCAGGATGATGAAAGTTCCCGGGATCCTTTACCGTACGCCTTTTGGCTATCCGGCGGCCGTGTTTGATGAGACTTCCCCGCTTGCTGTCTGGGGAGAGCTTTATGAGCTTCCCTCGGATTCCGAACTCTTTATCGGGAGCGTGGACCGCCTCGAAGGCGTGGATGAAAAGCTTTTTTCAAGATCCGTTATCCGCCTGGAAGAAGAGTCTTTTTATGTATATGAACCCGGCCCGGAGCTCAGAAGGCAGATTAGCGATGGGAACATAATAAAAAGCGGCAACTGGTTCTCCGCTCCCGCCCTCTGCGGAGAGGACCCCTTCTCTTTTGCCGTCAGTTTTGAGAATATCCAAAAACAGTATTACAGGATGAAACCCGACGGTCGCTCGGAAGAGAACATTTTTCTTGAAGGCACGGTCCCGGTTCTGGTTACCTGTCCGCACTCGACCGCTCACACGAGAATGGGGAAACTGAAGCGTCATGAATTCTACACAGCCGCTCTGGGAGCCGTGTTGCATCTGGTTCTCGGCTGCCACTGTCTTTACGCGAACAGGGAACAGGGGACAGACCCGAATTACTATGATGACTGCGGGTTTAAGGCTGTGCTTGAGAGGGTTCTCTCCGAGAGGAGAATAGATCTAGTTGTGGACATACACGGTACCGGAAACGAAAGGTCCGAGGATCTGTTTCCAGGCGTGGGGGATGAGAGGGAATTTCTTCTTTCGGCGCCTGATGTTCTTGACAAGTTTTACCTTGTCGCCGAGGAGTATGGAATCACGGCCGGAAGCGCCGATATATTTCCCGCCGCAAGGCAGATGACCGTGGCCAAGTTCGCTGCGAAGCGGTTTTCGGTTCCCGCAATCCAGATTGAGATAAGCGACAGGCTCAGGATGCCGTGGAGACGGGAAGAAGAGTTTCGTTGTCTCATAGGGTTTCTTCTCGGATTTGTTGAAAAAGTGATCTCAGGGAAAATGGACCGGAACGGATAACGGGTGGTGCCTCCCCCGGCTGAAATAAAATTACCCGCAGAGAATATCAAGCATTGGGTTCTCGGCTATGATTCCCTTTGCTCGGGCTTTTTCAAAAAGATACTCAAGAGCCCCGGTTCCGCTTTCGCCAAGATCCCTGGTCCACTCATTTACGTACATTAAGACGAATTTCTCTCCCGTATCCTCGCTCATTCCCCTTCCAAAACGCATCGCATAATCAAGAGCCTCTTTTTTGTTCGAGAGAGCGTACTCTATGCTTTCTTTGTGTACCCGAAGAACTTCGGTGTCGAGCCCCCGGGGTATGTCTCTTCTGAGCACGTTAAGTCCAAGCGGCATCGGAAGATCGGTCTCCTCGGCCCACATCGCTCCAAGATCGAAGAGAAGATCAAGTCCCGTCTCTTCGTAGGTAAGCTGTCCTTCATGTATAAGAAGACCCGCGTCTACCTCTTCTTCGAGCACCTTGTCCATGATCTTGTCAAAGGGCACTTCAACCGGGATGAAATCATCAGCATAGAGACTCAGAAGAAGATATGCAGTAGTAAGCTTTCCAGGTACCGCGACGACTTTTCCCCTGAGGTCAGAAATTTTTTTCTTGGCAACCACTATGGGGCCATACCCTTTTCCCATGCTGGCCCCGCAGGAGAGAATCCGGTAGCGGTCCTGCACGCTCAGGTATCCGTGGGCAGAAATTGCCGTCACCTCAAGCTCAGCATTCATGGCTCTTCTGTTAAGCGACTGTATGTCCTCGATCACATGCTCAAAGTCGATTTTCTCGGAAGGCACCTTTCCGCTCGCTATGGCGTAGAACATAAAAGCGTCGTCAGCGTCGGGACTGTGGCCCAGTTTCATGATTTGTTTCTCCATTCTCGTTTCCCCTCGGGTTTTGTTTATGACAGGGCTGCGTGAAAGTCCATTTCGTTTTTCTTCTCTATTTCGCCAAGCACAAAAAGAAGGTCGCGATACCTTGTGAGTCCTTCCACCTTGGCATCGTCAAGGTCGTATTTGATTCTGTGCTGAAGATAGGTCTCGCACTGCTCCCTGCTCAGCCCCAGCTTCCGCGATTCGATATCCGCTATTTCCCTGATGAGACCCACTCCTTTGTCCCTTGTCGAAACAAGACATCTGCAGCCTTCCGCGGTAGCGCCGTCCCCTTTTCTCGTCGCCATCAGCGCGTATACGAAGGGGAGGGCGGTTTCCTCCGTCCACAGTTCCCCGAGATCGTACGTGAGAAGGGAGTTGTCTCTGCAGAGATGACGGGAACCAAGACCCGCGTTGCCGATCAGCATTCCCGCGTCGACTTCCTCAAGGAATCCGTTTCCCGGACTTCTTTTTACGTATTCGGGCGTAAGACCGAGGAAAAGCTCCAGTACGATTCTGAGCAGGGCTGTTGAGCTCTTGGACCTGCTGTCGACGGACACGCTTGTTATTTTCGTTATTTCTTTTCGTGCCTTGAGTATGACGCTGTCGACTTTTCCGAAAGAGGATATGGAAATGTCGGGCAGAATGCAGTAGTCGTCGGTTCTTAGAAATTCAACCGAGGGAATGGGCGCGACGTCAATCACTCCTTCCGACAGATTGCCGGAAAGAAGGAAAGGGTCAAAATACATTATATTAAAGCTGTGCTCCACCAGGCCTTTTTCCAGAGGATAAATAAGCGGCCGCATGTTAAGAAAAGGCGCTGCTCCTAGATTTATCAATGGATGTCCCCCCTTTTTTTCGTTCACACTTCCATTCCCCGCGCTTCCTCGCCCTTCGTCCACCTACTCGGGAGGAATATCTTCTGATAAAGCGACAGCGCGTAGAGATCCGACATTCCCGCTATGAAGTCGCATACGGCTCTCTCCAGGGTTTCGCCTTCCCGCTCGGGCATTCTGCAGAAATTCTCCCTGAATATCTTCTCGTTCTCGCAGAAATAGAGATAAAGTTCCTTTACCACCTTCTTGGACTTGTTGTGAAGAGAGAGCAATCGCTCGCTTGTGTAGACATTCTCGTACAGATAGGCTCTGAGTCCCATAAGGGCTTCTAGCACCTCCTCACTCATGAGCACTCTCTTGAGGCCGCCCTCGATAGTCTGCTCCACGATATCGACCACCATGGTGTTTATCCGCCGCGAAGCTGTTTTCCCGAGAACCGAGATGTATTTTTCGGGTACGTCACCGGGCGAGATTATACCGGAGCGGGTGGCGTCATCAAGATCGTGATTGGCATAAGCCACGAGGTCCGAGATCTTGGTTATCTGGCCTTCAAGGGTAAGGGGCCTGTTTTCCTCCGTGTCTATTCCCTCCTTTCCCCATCCTTTGGAATGCTTCGCTATTCCGTCCCTCACCTCATGCGTCAGGTTGAGTCCCTCTCCGTCGCGCTCAAGTACGTCAATGATTCTCATGCTCTGGCGGACATGCTTGAATCCGCCGGGAAACATCTCGTTCAGTGCCGCTTCCCCGGAGTGGCCGAAGGGGGTGTGGCCGAGGTCGTGTCCGAGCGCTATGGCTTCGGTCAGGTCTTCGTTAAGCATCAGCGCTCTGGATATGGTTCTTGCTATCTGGGAAACTTCTATTACGTGGGTAAGCCTTGTGCGGTAATGATCGTTGGTGGGGGAGATGAAAACCTGGGTTTTGTGCTTCAGCCTTCGAAACGCCTTGGAATGTATTACCCTGTCCCTGTCTCTCTGAAAGCATGTTCTTATGTCGCATTCACGCTCGGGTCTTGCCCTGCCTTTTGACTCGCAGCTCAAAGCCGCTATGGGGCTCAGCAACTTTTTTTCGTTTTCTTCAGTCTGCTTTCGTATGAGCAAGATATCCTGAACCTCTTTTTACACCAGTCTTACAAGTACCCCTTTCTCCGACAGGAACTGTTTCGCCTCGTTTATTGAATACTTGCCGTAATGAAAAATCGAGGCGCACAAAACCGCATCCGCCCGTCCCGCTTCCACTGCTTCAACCAGATGTTCAAGCCGTCCCGCGCCTCCAGAAGCTATGACGGGGATGCCGACGGTCTCGGAGATGGTTCTTGTGAGTGAAAGATCGTACCCGTCCTCGGTGCCGTCCCTGTCCATGCTCGTAAGAAGAATCTCTCCCGCTCCGAAGTTCTCCATCTTCGCGGCCCACCCGACGGCGTCTATTCCGGTCGGGTTGCGTCCGCCGTGGGTGAAGACTTCCCATCCGTCGCCTTCTCTTCTCCTCGCGTCTATGGCTACCACTATGCACTGGCTTCCGAACCTATGGGAAGCACGTCTTACGAAATCCGGTTCCGCTATTGCCGCCGTGTTGATCGTTACCTTGTCCGCCCCCGCCAGCAGAAGCTCCCTTATGTCTTCCACGGTTCTCAGCCCCCCTCCGACGGTCAGGGGAACGAAGACCTCGCTCGCGGTCCGCTCGACTACGTCTATCATGGTTTTCCTCTTTTCGTGCGAGGCGGTGATATCGAGAAAGGTTATCTCGTCAGCGCCCTCTTCGCTGTACTTTTTCGCTACCTCAACAGGGTCTCCGGCGTCCCTGAGGTTAACAAAGCGAACCCCTTTTACCACTCTCCCGTCCTTTACATCAAGACATGGAATTATCCGTTTTGAAACCATTTCACTGAAACCTTCTTATGGCGTCTCCAAGGTCTATGGAGCCCGAGTAAAGCGATTTTCCGAGAATCGCCCCCACAAGGTTCGTCTCCCCGATTGACTGTATCTTTTCAAGGTCGCCGAGCGACGCGATGCCGCCTGAAACGATTACAGGAAGGGGGCAGATGGAAAGAAAATCCTTTACTGAAGCCGTGTCGGTTCCTTCCATTGTTCCGTCCCTGTCGACGTTTGTGTGAATCACAAGCGACACTCCGATATCGCGGAATTCAAGCATCGTCCGCTCAATGGACGCGTCTACTGTCTCCTTCCATCCCCGAAGGGCTACTTTCCCGCCCCTGGTGTCGACCCCGACGGCTATTCTTCCGGGGAATCTTCCGCAGACGTCCTCGAGAAACTCCCTGTCGGTAAAGGCCGAAGTGCCTATTATCACTCTTTTGATACCAATTTCGAGGTATCTCTCCACCGTGGCGATGTTTCTTATTCCGCCTCCCACCTGGATGCTTGAGGAAACGGAGCGGACTATCTGGTGCACGGCTTCGAAATTCCTCGGGTTTCCCCTGAAGGCACCGTCAAGGTCCACGACGTGAATCCACTCGGCTCTGCCCGTCTCCCACTTTTTCGCGGTGTCAGAAGGGCTGTCTGAAAACACGGTCTCCGTGCCTTCTTCCCCCCTGAGAAGCCGCACGCAGTTTCCGTCTTTTAAGTCTATTGCGGGAATTATGAGCAACTAAGAACCTCACTGTTAACTGAAAAACCACGGGAAATAGTACACAAGCGGGAAGTGGATTATAAGGATATTTCGAAAAAATACCGATAAATCTACTATTCTGCTCAGTCTGGAGAATCACGCAGTATTTTCTTCCTGATTTCCCTGAGCGTGAGTCTGCGGGATTTAAGTTCGTTTATCAATCTTATTCTTTCAACCATCTCCTGTGCGTAGAGCTTGTACCCGGCGTCAGTAATTTCGGCGATTTCAAGCAGACCTTCCTTGGTCCAGTGGCGTATTGTGGAATTTCTCCGGTTGGCCAGCTTTGCAATCTCGCCGGCCCTTAGCAGAGGGCCTTTTTCCTTGCCTGTATCCGTTTTGCCTTCGGCCGCCCTGAGGTATATGTCAAGGGACCGGCTAACTGCCTGTGCGACAATTTTCATGTATGTGTCCATGGACCCGCCCGTCTGCGCTTTTTCAAGCGAGTCGATATAAGCCAGCCGGTCGCGTTTGCGTATTATCGCTTCAGGGTAGCCCGACATGAGCAGGATCATGTTCATCAGAAGCCGAGAAGTACGGCCGTTGCCGTCTGTAAACGGGTGAATGGTGACCAGCCTGTAATGGGCCTCCGCGGCCAGTTCCACGGAATGCAGGCCGGTTGCGAGCCCGAGCCATTTAACAAATCCATTCATAAGGTCCGGCACTTTGCGCGGGATTGGAAGCACCGCAGCCGAGCCGGATATTCGCACCGGCGTCGCCCGATAACGACCAGAGTTGAAATCATCAATACCTTTCATGATAAGGCAGTGAATATTCAGAACATCTTTTTCGGTCAGCGAGTGCGGTCTGCGTTTCGCCTGTTTTCTTGTCCAGTCAAGCGCGCGGGCGTGGTTTACGGCCTCTGTGTGCTCCAGAAGCGATTTGCCGCCCACGGCGAGACTTTTTTCAATAACAAGCGCGGTCTCACGTCGGCCTAGCGTATTTCCTTCAATCGCGTTACTTGTGTAGGTAAGCTCAACCCGAAACCATCCGTCCAGATTGCTTGTGAGCGCGTCAGGCAGCGGCCAGTATTTATCCAGCAGCTTCTTTTTCGCAGTCAGTTTTTCGTAGTTCATAGTATAAACCATAAACCATAACGTTATGGTTTTTAACCGAAGGAATCCCCGCGGGCATTCTCAGCTTTCCGCGGATTTGTTTTATTCTTAACGCCGTAGTAATATTTTCAGCCACCTTGTATTAGGATCCTAAAATCTGGAGGAAATTACGATGGACAATCCATGCCGCTTCGCGCTGTGGAGTTTTGCCTTGGGAGTCTTTTTGGTTTCTCTTGCCACGGGATGCGGTGGGGGCGGTGGCGGTGGCGAACAGGCCCCTCCCGTTACACCTCCAGTTATGCCTCAGCCAACTGAGAGTCTTGTTCTAAGGACTGCCGACACCGCAGACCTGAGTGACTATTTCGGTGAAGTATATTCGGGAACATACACCGCTTCTGACGGCGTATCCATAGACGTGTGGGTTTCCCTTCGCGAAAGTAATGCGCAGACCGGAATCGGCACTGTCAGTCGCCTCGGCGTTATAATTCAGGGCGGAACGGGTTCCAAGGTTACCGGACTGCTTAGTGAGGACCAGGGGGCGCACACTGCCTGGGTCGCGATAAACTACCGCGGGTCGAATATTACTGACATCACTGCCGGGAAGGAGTGCGCTCCGGGTCGGAACTTTATTGCCTGCCTGAAAGGCCACGATACCTTCAGCAAAATAAACCCCGTACTGAATGCGCGTGACGCCAATTCCGTAATACGCATGTTTGCGGAAGATGAGGATGTTACGGTTAACGGAAAGAAGATGAAAGCGTCTGATTTTGTGCCTTCAGGCACCGTGCGCTCTCCCGTGAATCTCTATACAAGTTCGTTCGGGGGTGTCATAGTGGGCTACATGCTTGCGGAGAATGACCGCCCGCGGCTTCACAACGTGTTTTTTGAGCAGGTCACGGCCCCGGGAGAGCATCCCATATCAGACGGTCTTCACAACGCCGCGCGCATGATGGACATTCTTTTCAGCGCGTGCGAGGATGACTCTTCGTGTACTGCATCCTATCCTGATATAAGAGAGAACTTCCGCCGTTTTATGGACACTTATCACTCAACTCCTGTTCGAATTGACGGGGAGACGGTTTACGCGGGAGGGGCTTTTGACAGGATTGTTCATCTTGTCGAGGAAGAACAAAAGGTCGGCCGGGCGATAAGATACATTGGAGAGATCGCAAATGCGCATGACCGAGGCGAACGTGAAATTGCTACCGGATACGGACCGCGTGACTACAGTAGCATGTCCGGCGAACACCCGAGGGAGACATACGGTCTTCCTGATCTTGACGGGGACGAAGCCAGATGGACTGATCTGCTGGTGGGAGCGGGCGGGTTTTTCCCGGGAATAACAAACCGTACGGGAATGATCTGCTCTTTCGGGATAAACAGGGCGGAAGACCCTGACAGTCTTTCCCGTTACGATGAGGTAGGAAATGAAGAACTTCCCGGGGACAACGGCGGAACCAAGGAAGCGTTCGGATACGGTTTTCTTGTTGGCTACAAGACTTATCTCAGCGTCTGTCCGCATTTAGTCGAGCAGACAGGGAGAATTGCGTTGCCTCGGGTTTCAGGCATTGAGGCCGAGAACGTGATTGTCTACAGGGGAGGTCTTGATATAAAGCACTATTTCAGTCCGGATCCGCGACAGGATGAAATTATGGCTTATTTTTCAGGCTCGCCCGATCACCGTCTCGTTATCACGCACAGGTTTCTCGGTCAGGAAGTTGGGGAAGACTCTGAGTGTCTTCGGAAAGTCTTGGGAAATTTCTGGGATGCCGACGATACCACGGACGTAAGCCTCGGTGATGACTGTGAGGAGAGCAACGATTTCCCCGCGAGCGAGCTTTCCGGATGGTAATTCTTGCCGTGGATGCGGACTGTTATAGTAACCGTCCGGTTCAGGTCCGGCCATCATTGAAACGATGAACTACTGGCTTGTCAAATCGGAACCGTTTAAGTATTCGTGGGAGGAGTTTCTCCGAGACGGATGGACGTACTGGGACGGGGTCAGAAACTATCAGGCAAGAAACAACCTCAAAGGCATGAAAAAGGGAGATCTCGTTCTTTTCTACCACAGCAACAAGGGTCTTGAAGTCGTGGGCATATCCGAGGTCATAAGGGAGTATTACCAAGACCCCACGACCGAGGACGAAAGATGGGTCGTGGTTGATCTGAAGCCCGTGGAAACCCTCCGGATCCCCGTATCTCTCAAGCAAATAAAAAACGACGAAAGGCTCAGGGACATTGCGCTTGTAAGGCAGAGCAGGCTTTCGGTCATGCAGATTGAAAAAGAGCATTTCGACACGATTGTCGAGCTTGGAAGAAAGAGCGCCTGATTCTTTGGGAAAAATGCGGTAATCTTTTACTCCTGTCCGCCCCGCGCAGGGCCTTTTCCTGCAGGAATGTCGGGTTTGAGAATCAGCGGGAGCTGAAGACTTGTTTTTCCATTTCAGGCACTTACGGTTATATTTACCAAAATAATCTGTTTGTGTCTGACGCCCTATGAGCACTCAACTTATCATCAACTCGCTTTTTAACGAAACCAGAGTAGCTGTCCTGGAGAAAAGCAGACTGATCGAGCTTTTCATTGAAAGAAAGTCCAGTTCTTCAATGGTAGGCAATATCTACAAGGGGAAAGTCGAAAAGATCGTCCCCGGGGTGCAGGCCGCGTTTGTCGGCATGGGAGACGGCAAATCCGGGTTTCTCTCCGCCGAGGATGTGTATGAGGAATCGCTCAGTGAACTTTTTCTTGAAGAGGAAGAGACAAAAAAGTCTTCCAGAAAAAACCATCAGCCAATACAGAAAGTGTTGCGTCAGGGTCAGGAGGTTATGGTTCAGGTTACAAAGGAACCCACCGGAAACAAAGGTCCCAAGCTTACCTCTCACGTGGGCATACCGGGCAAATATCTTGTTCTGCTTCCCGGGTCAGACTCGGTGAACCTGTCCCGCAAAATAACCGACAGAAAAAGCAGGAAAAGATTTTCCGAAATCATGCGGAATAAGCCCGAAGACATGGGTTTTATAGTGAGAACGGCGTGCGTGGAAGCGGACGAGAAGGACATCAAGAGCGAGATGAAAGCGCTTGTGAGGAAGTGGAGAAGGATAAAGAAAAAGTATGAAGAATCGAAAAACCCGGGCGTGATATACGAAGAAGCCGATACCTGTATCAGGGTCATCAGGGACCTGATGGGAAACGGCCTTAAGAAAATTGTAGTTGATTCCTCCAAAGCCCACGGCCGGATTACCAAGTACTTTTCCGACAAGATTAACAAGGATGGCTTCAAAGTCGATATGTACGATAAAGAAGAACCCATATTCGACAGATACGGAATCGAGAGCCAGATCGAAAAAATGTACAGAAAAAAGGTCTGGATGAAGTCGGGAGGCTACCTGATCATAGACGAGGCCGAGGGGCTTACCGTGATAGACGTTAACTCCGGGAAACTTGTCGGAGAGGAGTTTCAGAAGAAAACAATAATGAAAACGAACGAAGAAGCCGCAGTTGAAGCCGCGAGGCAGATAAGGCTTCGCAATCTGGTCGGAATCATAGTTATCGATTTCATAGACATGCAGTCTGTTAGGTCCAGAAAGAAGGTAGAGTCGCTTTTCACGAATGAGATGAAAAAGGATAAAGCGAGGACCACGATCCAGGAAATATCGTCTTTCAGCGTAATCCAGCTTACCAGACGCAGGGTCAGGGAAAGTATACTTTCCGACCTGACCGAACCCTGTGATACCTGCGAGGGGAGCGGACGGATAAAGTCGATATACACCACCTGTTACGAGATACTGAGGGATATTGATCAGAGGACAAGGCAGAGCGCTGAAGGGCCTCTTGTCGTCCAAGCCAACAAGAAGGTCATAGCGAAGCTCAGAGAAATAGAAGGAAGATCCATGAGAAGAATCCAGCGGGAGAGGGGGGTAAAGATAAAGTTCAAATCGGTTGAAGATCCTCTCGAGAAATACGCCATTTCCAGAGAGGAGGCTTCGGGTTAGCCGAAAGGAGTGTTCTGAGTTGAGCAAGAACGGATTTCTTTATCATGTAGCGATTGCCGTAAAGGATATCGAGAAAGCTGAATATCTTTACTCCAAATTACTCGGACTTAGGGTTGTTCACAGGGAGGACGTAGTCAACTATGGGGTGAAAACATCGATGCTTTGCCCCGAATCGGGAGAGGGCACTGCGGTAGAACTTATCGAACCTTTGGACGAAAATTCTCCGATTTCGCAATTCTTGGAGAAAAGAGGGGAAGGTGTTCATCATATCTGCTTTCTTGTGGACGATATAGAGTCTTCTCTCCGGGCCCTAGAAAAAGAAGGTGTCAGGCTGATCGACGAACATGCGAGACCCGGATCTTACAACTGTAAAGTCGCCTTTATACATCCCAAGTCAACGAACGGAGTGCTTGTGGAACTTGCGGAGAAGATAAAGGATTGAGGAAAGGGTTTCTGATCAGGTGCCGCTTTGCCCTTCTTCCTTATTGTCTGGGTCGTCGTCTTTTAGGGATTTTCTGAACCCGCTTATTCCCTTGCCGAGCGAAGATCCCAGATCCCCGAGCCTGCTCGGACCAAAGATTATGAGCAGGATTGCCAGGATCAGGATTAATTCCCATATGCCGAATTGTCCGAACATATGAGGGAAATAATACCCGAATACTGTTGCTTCTCAAGTATTTTCAGGATGATACTCTGAATTTACCGATATTACGTCTGCGCAGGCGGAACTTGGGTTCAGGCCGCGTCCCTTGGCGGATTCGGTGAGAGGCCCTATCGATGGTTTGACGGGCAGGGCATGCTCGGCGAGAATGGTTGAGATGGCCGAGGAACAACTTCACAGCGTGATTGTATGGGCAGTCATTGCTGCGGCTGTCCCGACGTTTTTTTATCTGCTCCGTAAAACCGCACCCTATGGCCGTCATTACGCAGGTGCGGGCTGGGGACCGCACATTTCCAGCAGGCTCGGCTGGATCATCATGGAACTGCCGGCGGTTGTCGTTTTCCTTGCCGTCTATCTTAACGGGAAGTCTGCGTTCCACATCGTGCCGCTGCTCTTTCTGGTCATGTGGCAGTGCCACTATCTGAACCGGACGTTCATTTACCCGTTTCGGATCAGGGCAAGCGGGCGGAAGACGCCGTTGCTGGTGGTCGGGTCGGGCTTTTTCTTCAATGTGATTAACGCCTACATCAATGCCCGATTCATTTCCGAATTCGGCGAGTACACCGTTGGATGGCTTGCCGACCCTCGTTTCCTGATCGGCGTCGGGGTTTTTCTAGTCGGGATTGCTCTCAACCTCCACGCCGACAATATCCTCATTCGTCTACGCAGGCCGGGCGGGACCGGCTATGTGGTTCCGCAGGGTGGCGGGTTTCGCTTTGTCTCGTGCCCGAATTATATGGGCGAAATCCTCGAATGGGTCGGCTGGGCACTAGCAACGTGGTCGTTGAGCGGCCTAGCCTTCTTGCTGTTTACCTCCGCCAATCTCGCTCCCAGGGCGCGCAGCAACCATCAGTGGTATGTGGAAACCTTCAAGGATTATCCACCGCACCGCAAGGCCCTGATACCGGGCATTTATTGATTAATAAGCGTATGGTTGGTTGCGTGTCAGATTTTCGAGAAATCGGCAATCATGAAAAACAGATCTTTTATTTCATTGAGTAAGGCCAGACGGTTGTCTCTGATCTTCTTGTTTTTGTCCATGACCATTACCGCGTCAAAGAAACGATCTATTGGTGCGGAGAGTGTTTTTATGGATTCAAGCGCTTTGAGGTAATCGCTTTGCCCGGCGGCTTTTTCAGAATCGGCCAATTTCTTTAAAACCGCTGTCTGCGTCTTGGTAAAAGCTCTGAGGAGATCCTTTTCCTCTTTTTGCTTAAACAGCTTCTTGTCAAGCGGTGAAGACGGTCTGGTTTTCGCTATGTTGAAAACCCTCTTAAAGCCTGTGGCTAGGGCCTCAAAATCCTTTCGTTTTGCGAATTTCCCAAGCGCGTTTATTCTGCGGTAGGCGTCAAGGGGGTTGTCAAACCCTGCCGAGATTACGGATTCGACGACATTTCTCTCGTAACCTGACTCTGTCATTAGGTTGCGGAACCTCTCGGAGAAAAACGCGAGAATGTTCACTTTAAGTTCTTCTTCGGACAGTTTGCCGTCACGAGCTTTTTGCGCGTCCATGGAGTCGAGCACGAGCCTTATGCCGCGTTCAAGGAGTGTGGAGAGAGAAATATCAAGCTTCTTCTCTATGGCGATTCTTATTATTCCGAGGGTCTGTCTTCTCAGCGCATAGGGATCGGAAGATCCGGTGGGCGCGAGACCCGCGATGAAGGACGAGCAGATGTTATCCGTTTTGTCCACTATGCTTAGAAGCGCTCCGGTTTTCGTTCGCGGGAGTTCACCGGTTCTCGTAAGCGGCATGTATTGTTCCTCGATCGCGTTCGCGACGGCTTTTTTCTCCTTGGAAGCAAGCGAGTAATACTTGCCCATGACACCCTGGAGTTCGGCGAATTCAAAGACCATCTGGGTCGCGAGATCGGACTTTGAGAGTTCCGCGGCCCTTTCAAGATCGGGGCTGGCAAAAATATCGGCGGCAAGCATCCTCATACGCTCGACTTTTTCCCTGTAAGTCCCTATATCAGATAGAAACATCATGCTCTCAAGCTCTTCTGTGTAGGCACTTAGGTTTTTCTTCGTATCTTCGGAGAAAAAGAATTCGGCGTCGTTAAGTCTTGCCCTTATTACCCGCTCGTTTCCCCTTATAATTACCTGTTTATCCTTAACCGGGGTTCCGCAGACAAAGATGAAACAGGGAAGAAGCTTGCCGGTCTTCTCAGAGTAAACGGGAAAATATTTCTGGTGATTCTTCATCACGCTTATAAGAACTTCCTCGGGCAACCGCAGGTATTTTTCCTCGAACTTTCCCACCAGAACCGTCGGATGCTCCACTAGGTTCACCACGGTTTCAAGCAGTTCAGGATCTTCCTTTATGGTTCCGCCTATCTTTTTGGCCGCCGTCTCTGTGTCCCTTCTTATGATTTTCTTTCTTTTCTCCGGGTCCGCTACTACGTTGTTTTTCTCAAGTGTTTTCAGGTAATTGGCCCAGGATGTCACTCGAAACGGTTTCGGGGAAGTGAACCTGTGACCGAAGCTTCGGTCAGAACTTTTGATGTTCTCAACGCTGAATTTTACTGGCTTGCCATCGTAGAGCGCCGCTATCCATCTTATAGGTCTTGCGAAGGCCAGTTTTCCGTCGCCCCATCTCATTGATTTCCGGAAGGGGACCGATGAGATCACTCCCGGAAGAATCTCTTTTAGAACGGATGAAGTTTTTTTTCCTTTTACCGTCTTCCTTACGCAGAGGAATTCTCCGTTATCCCTTTTTGCGATGACGAGTTCCTCAACATCGACTTTCTGGGATCTGGCGAAACCCGCAGCGGCCTTGGTGGGCTTTCCGTCTTCGTCAAACGCTATGCGCTTGGGCGGCCCGAAGTTTTCGGTCGTGCGGTCTCTCTGCTTTCTCTCAAGTCCGCTTACCCTTGCCGAAAGTCTTCTCGGGGTATAGAAGATTTCCATTTCCTCGAATTCAATACCCTTGTCGCGGAGTTCTCCGCTTAGAATATTGCCCAGATCCTCCCGGGCTTTTTCAAGGAAGAGAGCAGGTATTTCCTCCGTTCCGATTTCGAGTATCAGTTCTTTTTCCATGGGTTGTTTTTCAGGAGGGGGAATCCCAGGTTTTCTCTGGTCTGCAGATACGAAGTTGCGCACAGATTCGCAAGCGCCCTTACCCTCGCTATGTATGAGGCCCGCTCGGCTACCCCAATCGCCCCTCTCGCGTCAAGCAGGTTGAAGGTGTGCGAACTTTTAAGACAGTATTCGTAAGCGGGGAGGGGAAGCTCCTTTTCGATAAGTGATCTGCATTCCTGCTCGTACATGTTAAACAGGTCGCTTAGCATCGCGGGATCGGATTCCTCGAAGTTATACTTTGAGAACTGGACTTCGCTCTGATGATGAATCTCTCCATACGTTATTCTCTTTGTCCATTCAAGATCGTAAACGCTTTCGACTTCCTGCAGGTACATCGCTATTCTTTCGGTTCCGTATGTTATCTCGGCCGATATCGGATCAAGATCTATTCCGCCCGCCTGCTGAAAATATGTGAACTGGGTTATTTCCATACCGTCAAGCCAAACCTCCCAACCAAGTCCCCACGCTCCGAGCGTCGGGGATTCCCAGTCATCCTCAACGAACCTTATATCGTGCTCAAGCGGGTTTATTCCGAATGACTTCAGACTGTCGAGGAAAAGTTCTTGGATATCATCGGGAGAAGGCTTTATTATCACCTGGAACTGATAGTAGTGCTGAAGCCTGTTGGGATTATCTCCGTATCTTCCGTCGGTCGGTCTCCTTGAAGGTTCGACATATGCCACGTGCCAAGGCTCGGGACCGAGGCAGCGCAGGAATGTGGCCGGGTGAAAAGTTCCGGCGCCTTTTTCTATGTCGTAGGGCTGGACCACCAGACATCCCTTGGATGACCAGTAATCCTGAAGAGCCAAAATAAGTTCCTGATATGTCATGACCGGCAAAATACTACCATTAAAATAGAAGAATCAAATATGCCGGCACGTTTGTAAGGGCTTTACCCGCGGGCATGCTTGTTATGAGGTTGTTTGTTGACCAGTTGTTTTATAACGGTCCGATTCCTCAAAGGAAGGCAGTTTGAGCCAGTACCGTGTGTGGCGTCGCTGCCCGGTTCTGTTTAGTGCGCCCATGGCGACCATATTAGCTAGATCGCGCGTCGCCGTCGAAGCCGTTGCCCCAGTTATTCTTTGATAATTTTGTGCGCTGAGACCGCCCTCAAAACCATCCGGTTCAGCATCGAAGAGCCGTAGAAGGATTTTTTCCTGTCGCGGGTTTAACGAACCATGGAGCCGATCGAATAACCGTGTTTGCTGAATTGACCGGATCAGACGGCGTTCGCTCCAGGTCTGGGCGTCAAGCACTGTATCCGCAAACCACACAAGCCAGTTGGTGATATCAAGCGATCTGCCACTCTCATCCAGAATAGCATAGTAGCCCTTGCGCCTTCGGGCGATGGTGCGGGAAAGCGCAATTAAACTTGGTTCGCCGAGTGACTGGGCGAGGGCTTTTTCCGCCAAAGCACGGGCTATGCGACCGTTTCCGTCCTCGAAGGGGTGAATACGTACAAAGTACAGATGTGCCGTCCCGGCCCATGCCAGAGAGGACATCCTGCTTCCGATTGAGGCAATCTGATCGTACCACTCTATGAAACGTTCCATCTCCTCTGTCATCCGCTCCGAAGGTGGTGCTTCATAGTGAATCTTGGGGTTATAATCCGGCCCGGAAACGACCTGCATAGCTTCGGGGTGGCGACGATAGCCGCCGACAACCTCCAGATGAGGACGGTCTCGCATAAGCATCCGGTGCCAGCGCCACAGCGTTTCGTGGTCAAGCGGGCGGTCAAACTCATGGTAGAGCGCTACCATCATTTCAGCTACTCCCTCTTCCTCGGGTGAAGCGGTTTTCCGGCTGGCGGTTAATCCAAATCGTCGTCGGATGGAGGATTGCACTGATTCCCGGTCGAGAATCTCACCTTCAATTGCGGATGTTTCGACCGCCTCGCCGCTCAGCCATTTAACTCGCAGTTCGGACTGATCTTCATGGGTGAGCTGGCGCCAAGCGCCGATCCTGCGACCTGACTCATGCAGGAAACGCTCTTCGAAAGGTGCCAGAACAGACCGATCCCATGTGAAGTCCGGCCAGTTAGAATGTTGCCATACCCATTCCATGAGCTATAAAAACACCTCCTATAGCCTATATTCTTACCTGTTTCTGGGCTATAGGGCAAGCTCTATGGTTTCAGCGAAAAGCGGACACCCGGTAAAAAGGGTCGTACGCACTCATGCTTTCTATAGCTCTTTGAGCGATAATCCTACGCTTTTTTTCTTTCCCCATTTTTCTCTCAACCTTGGGGAAAAGCCCGAAGTTTATGTTCATCGGCTGAAATCCGCTTTTTCCTGGGGTTGAGATGTACTCAAGCAGGGAACCTATGGATGTTTCCCTTGGGACGTGGGCAGGTGCGAGCCCAAGCGCTTTTCTCGAGGCGTTTATTCCGCAGACGATTCCGGTTGCTGCGGACTCGACGTATCCTTCAACTCCCGTGATCTGCCCGGCGAAAAAGACGCCCGGACGGGAACTCAGGGAAAGGTCTTTCTCAAGGAGTCTCGGGGAATCTATGTACGTGTTTCTGTGCACGCTTCCGTATCTTAGAAACTCCGCCCTTTCAAGCCCCGGGATCTTCCTGAAAACGGTTCTTTGCTGAGGGTATCTGAGCTTTGTCTGAAACCCCACCATGTTGTACATCGTTTCCTCGCTGTTCTCCGTTCTTAGCTGCAGAACTGCAAAGGGGGTTTTCCCGGTTCTCGGATCAATTAGGCCGACGGGTTTTAGGGGGCCGAACCGAAGAGTATCTCTTCCTCTCTCGCATATGACCTCAACCGGCATGCAGCTTTGGAAGTAGAGTGCTTTCTCAAATTCCCTAGTCTCCACTTTTTCTCCGCGGATCAGGTCGTCAACAAGCTCGTAGTACTGATCCTCAGAGAGCGGACAGTTGAGATAATCTCCCTCCTCAGAGTCTCCGTGGCCGTATCTTGATCCCCTGAAGATTTTCGAGCGGTCGATTGTATCTGCGTCGATTATCGGCGAGATGGCGTCGTAGAAGTAAAGATATTCGGATTCCGTGAGCGAGGAAATCTCCGCGCAAAGTGCATCTGAGGTAAGAGGACCGGTGGCCACGACCACGGTCCCGTTTTCGGGTATTTTCGTTACCTCTTCCCTTTTCAGGTCTATAAGTTCGTTGCCTTGGATTTTCCGCGTTATGTAATCCGAGAACATTTCCCTGTCGACCGCGAGAGCTTTTCCCGCGGGAACCTTTGAGGCCTCGGCTGCCTCGATCACGAGTGAGCCGAGGCGCCTCATTTCCTCTTTAAGTATTCCTGAGGCGTTCTCCATGGATGCCGATTTGAGAGAATTGCTGCACACAAGCTCCGCGAGATCCGAAGTTCTGTGCGCGGCGGTTTTCCTCCGCGGCCTCATTTCATAGAGAGTTACCCTTACTCCAAACTTTGAGATCTGATTTGCGGCTTCAACCCCTGCGAGCCCTGCGCCGATTACTGTTATTGACAATTGCTTATACCAAGATCCTTGAACTTGAGTAACCCTTTTGTGAATTCAAGCAGTTCAATTTTAACAGACTGCGGAAGTTTCGCATCTACCGCGGTCCGTTTTGTAGCAAGGACTTACATAAGATATAATTCCCCAAGATTATGAGCTACGGAGCAGTTGTATTTGACCTTGACGGAACCCTGATTGACTCTCTTGAGGATCTTGCTGATGCCGTGAATCAGGCACTCGGAATAAACGGATTTCCGCCGCGCGCGACCGGGTGCTACAAGTACTTTATAGGAAAGGGTCCGAAGGTTATGGTGTCAAGAGCCCTCCCCGAGGACAAAAGAAACAATGATGCTGTCGTTGAAAAATGCCTTACTGATTTCAACAGCATCTACAGCCGTGCCTTTAACGTAAAAACCACTCTTTATGACGGTATACCGGATCTTCTGAACGAGCTTTCCGAAAGAGGTCTGAAAAAGGCGATTCTTACCAACAAGCCGCACGTGTTTACCGAAAAATACGTGGAGGATCTGCTTGCCGACTGGAATTTCGAGGTGGTCATAGGGCAGAGGGATGAAATTCCGAGAAAACCGGATCCCTCGGGAGCGCTGCGGATATCAAGGGAACTCGGAATTGACTCGTCACAGATGGTTTATCTTGGAGACTCGGGGGTGGATATGCTTACTGCAGTTGGGGCGGGTATGCTTCCGGTGGGAGTTCTCTGGGGTTTCCGAACGGGAGACGAGCTTCGTGAAAACGGAGCCGAACATCTTATAGAAACTCCGATGGAACTGCTCTCAATTATTGATTTGTAGCTTCCGGCGTATAATGGCCATGGATTTTGAACATGTAAAACTGGGAATTCTCGGAGGCGGTCAGCTCGGGAAAATGCTCTGTCTGGTTGCGAGCAACTGGAACCTCCGCACCTATGTGCTCGATCCTTCCGCCGATTGTCCGACGGCGTCCGTGTGCACCGGGTTTACCCATGGAGATTTCAGGAATTACGAGGATGTCTACGAGTTTGGCAGAAATGTTGACATCCTGACAATAGAGATTGAGCACGTAAACCTGCAGGCGCTTTTTCGGCTGCGGGAAGAAGGAGTCATCATAAGGCCTGAACCCCACGCGCTTGAACTCATACAGGACAAGGCGAAGCAGAAGGAGTTCTATGTTTCAAAGGGGCTTCCCACAGCCAATTTTTCGGTCTTTCCCGGGAAAGAGGCTATAGTTGCGGCCGTAGGGTCCGGTGAGATAAAAATTCCTTTCGTCCAGAAACTTTCAAGGACGGGTTATGACGGAAGAGGAGTTTATGTCGTTAGAAAAAAGGAGCAGCTCGACGATCTTTTAGAAGGAGAATCCGTCATTGAAGATCTCGTTGATGTGGAGAAGGAGATTTCCGTTATAGTCTCGCGTAATTCCACCGGAGAAACGAAATGGTTTCCTCCGGTAGAAATGCTGTTTAACAGCAATGCAAACATAGTTGAATTCCTGATAAGTCCCTGCGAGCTTGACGACAAAATGTCCGCTCAGGCATGTGAACTTGCCGAGCGCACGATAAGGTCTTTTGACATGTGCGGGATACTTGCGGTTGAGATGTTTGTTTCCAAAAAAGGAGAGATACTTATAAACGAATCCGCTCCGAGACCGCATAACAGCGGGCATCACACGATTGACGCGGCTCGCACCTCGCAGTATGAGCAGTGTCTGAGATCGATTCTTGATCTTCCCCCGGGCGATACTGAAATAAAAACTCCTTCTGTTATGATTAACATTCTCGGGCAGCCGGGTTTCGAGGGCGAGGTAAGGTACGAGGGACTTCGTGGATGCATGGGCGTTGAAGGAGCCAAGTTCCACATATACGGTAAGACCCTTACCAAGCCTTACAGAAAGATGGGACATGTCACCGTGCTTGACGATGATATTTCAGGCGCGCTTGAGAAAGCGAGATTCATAATGAGCAATCTGAGGGCGATAGCATGAAACCTATTTTAGTAAGCGTTATCATGGGTTCTGACTCGGATCTTCCAGTCATGGCGGAAGCGGTTGAGGTTCTGGAACAATTCGGCGTAGGGCATGAAGTTACCATAGTCTCGGCACACAGAACTCCGGAGCGGCTTGTGGATTTTTCAAAAAAAGCTCACAAAAGAGGAGTTAAGGTCATAATAGCCGGGGCAGGGGGTGCGGCGCATCTTCCGGGAATGGTGGCCTCCGTTTCTCCCCTTCCGATCATAGGGGTTCCGATAAAATCCTCAAACTCGATTGATGGATGGGACTCTGTGCTTTCCATCCTGCAGATGCCTTCAGGCGTCCCGGTCGCCACGGTTGCCCTCGGCGGGGCGAAAAACGCCGGCATCCTTGCCGTTGAAATTCTTTCCGTTGCCGATCCGGAACTTTCACGCGCAGTAGCAGAGTACAAAAAGAAGCTTTCTTCCGAAGTAAGGAAAAAGGCAGCGCGACTTGAAAAGATGGGTGCCTCGGTCTATCTTGAGCGAATGAGTCAGAAGGAAGAGACTTCCTGAAGTTCCGGCTACTGTATGGTTTTTTTATCCGGTTCGTAACCACCTACGGGAATTGGTGAAGCATGATGGAAGACCATAAGCCACCTGCCATTTTGCTTCTCGAATATGTTGGTTGACTGAGAGAGATTAAACATGACCGGATCCCTTTTTATGTATACCATCTCCTGCAGGCAGGTGACCCAGGCGATGTTGTCGCTTATATCCACGGTCACGTTAGAAATGCTGATGTCAACCTGATCTTGGGGATCAAAAACACTTTCCCAGCTCTGCCTTATGGCTTCCCAGTTGCGAAGAGCTGTCCATCCCGGGTGGACGCAGCCGGATCTTGAGTCCTTTACCCAGACCTCTCCCATCAGCTCTAGATTTCTGGTTCCCAAGGCCTCGTAAAAAAGGTTGTTGATCTTGAGTATTTCTTCGCTGTCCTTCTCAATGGCCATCGGCTTGTTCCTAGGTAATTTTACCGGAAAAGGTCTAAAATTCTGCCGAACTGCGAGAATATGTCTTCGCGCATCCTTAGAATGTCGTTATACAGCGCCGCCGCCATGATGAAAATAAGAAAGGAAAACCCGATTCGCTGGGTTATCTCGAGGGTCTTTATGCTAAGCGGCTTTCTCTTTATTTTCTCAATCGCCAGGTAAAGCAGGTGTCCTCCGTCGAGCATCGGTATAGGGAGAAGGTTTATAAGCGCGAGGTTTATGCTTATAAGCGAGGTGAACTGGAGGAGGTTCGATATGCCGCTTTGAGCCACGTCTCCCGACACCTTTGCTATAAGGAGTGGTCCCGCTACCGTTTTTCCTGCTGTTGCGAGCGCTATTTTTCCTGTTACGAGCTTGAACAGGAAGCCGAAGAAAAGCATGGTGATCTCAACTGTCATACGCGCCGCTTCAGCTATTCCCCTGCTAATTGATTCAAAGAAACCGTATTTTTTAAGCACCCTGTCTGTGGTTGGGGTGATGCCGATTATGTAGCGTTCGATGTCTTCTTGCATTTCCGCCGCCAGGCGAAAATGCATTTTCTCTTCCCCACGTTCAATCGTGAAATCAAGTTCTTTGCCCCTGCTTTCGGCTATTATGTCCGACATATGGTTCCAGTCCGTAACCTCTACGCCGTCTATCGCCTCGATGCTGTCTCCCAGACGTATCCCCGCTCTCCAGGCGGGGCGATCCTCAGCCACCTCTGCTATGGTTGCCTCTATGGGCCTTGCGAATCCGGTTTCTACCCTGCCATCGGAACCGGCTTCGGCGAAAAGGGTGAGAGTCCTGGTTTCGCTTCCGGTTCTCACCTTGAATTCAAGCAGCGAGTCGGGATTTGAGTGAACAGCCACGTTCACATTTTTCCAGTTTTTGACCTCTTTTCCGTTTATGCTGAGTATCCTGTCACCCGCGGCGAATCCCGAGAGATGGGCAGGAGAGTCTTTTCTTACGTAAGTTATGTCAGGAGGATCTTCCAGATAACCTGAGACACTTATGCCGAACATGAACACAAGGGGCATGAAGAAAAAAGGAATTATGAAATTCATAGCGGGCCCAGCTATGACCACCAGGAATCTGTCTGTAAGAGACTTGCCGGAAAACCCCCTGTGATAGTCCTTTTCGTAGTAAGCCTCTATATTGTAAAGGGCCGAGCCGCTGACGGTGAGAGTGTAGATTTTCCCATCTCTTTCAACTTCAAGTTCTTTTTCCTGGTGCGGGTCTGACTTTAGCGCATAGAGAAGCTTTTCCCAGCTTCCATACTGCTCAAGACTGAATCCTTTTATCCCGGTAATTCTGTCCCCTGAGGCAAGTGGCGACTCAGTGTCTGCAACGCTTTCGACAATTACGTTATCTTCCTTGCCCTCACCGTACATCTTCACGTATCCGCCGAGGGGAAGGGCCGAAATCAGGTATTCCGTTTCGCCTCTTACAAAAGAAACGAGTTTCGGGCCGAAACCTAGAGAAAACTTCTCGACCCTGATATTGCTTCTTTTCGCGAGCAGAAAATGCCCCAGCTCATGAAAAAAGACCAGAATTCCTATTACGAAAATAAAAGCCAGAATAGTAGTCATCACTAAGAAAGAAGGCTCTCCATTATAGAACCGGCGGTGCTCCTAGACCACCTGTCCGCCTCTAATATATTGTCAAGACATCCCGAGTCAAGTTTGTCGTGACGCTCGAGAGTTTCCCTGACTATCGGGATTATATCGGTGAATTTTATTGTCTCGTCAAGAAATGCCGTTACTGCCACTTCGTTCGCGGCGTTTAGCACGGTTGGATAGGTGCCGCCCATTCTGAGACATTCAATTGCGATCGCGGGAGCCTCGAATTTATCTGTGTCCAGCTTCTCAAACGTGATGTCCGAGAGGTCGTCCGGCGAGGCGTCGGGGCACCCTAGATCGAGTCTTTCGGGATAGGAGAGTGCTTGGGCTATCGGTATTTTCATGTCGGAGGCGGAAAGATGGGTTATGAACGAGCCGTCAACATATTCAAGGATTGAATGCACGATGCTCTGGGGGTGTACCCAAATTGATATTTTTTCGGCGGGCATGTCAAAAAACCACCTCGCCTCTATAATTTCAAACCCCTTGTTCATCAGCGTCGCCGAATCTATGGTTATTTTCTCTCCCATTTTCCATGTGGGGTGGCAGAGGGCGTCGGCGACCGTAACCTTTTCCAGGTCTTTTTTCGGGGTTTTGCGAAACGGCCCACCCGATGCCGTTATAATGATCCGTTTAAGAAATTCGCGGTCCTTTTCAAGAAGCGTCTGGAAAACGGCGCTATGCTCGCTGTCCACGGGGAGGAGGGTAACGTCCTGGTTTTTTGCCTCGGAAATAAGAAGTCCTCCTGCGACCACAAGAGATTCTTTGTTTGCTATCCCAACGTTTCTTCCGGCCCGTATTGCAGACAGTGTAGGCAGAAGCCCTGGGAAACCTACCATGGAGGATATAACCAGATCGCAATCGCCTTCCGTAGCAACTGCGATATTTCCCTCGTCTCCGTAATATATCTGTGTTTTCGGACCGGCGATTTCCCTGAGTCGTTCCGAGTCGTCCTTTCGGGTAACCGATACGATCTTCGGGGCGAATTCCGTTATCTGTTCTGCAAGAAGATCAATGTTTTTTCCCGCACAAAGGCCCGTTACCTCGAATCTTTCGGGAAATCTTCGTACTATTTCAAGGGTCTGCGACCCGATCGAGCCGGTTGATCCGAGTATGGAGATTTTTTTCAATCTAGCGCCCTTTCTCCCGTATCTGCTCTCCTGTCAGTCCGAACCTTCTTTCCCTGTTACGGTAATTGGCGATGGCCTTTAGCAGATGCCTTCTTCTGAAATTCGGCCAGAGTGTCTTCGTGACGTATATTTCGGCATAGGCCAGTTGCCACAGCAGAAAGTTCGAAAGTCTCATTTCTCCCCCGGTTCTTATGAGCAGATCCGGTTCAGGCAGGCCGGAGGTATAGAGATATTCCTGAAAGTCCTTCTCGGAAATCGGTTTTTTCTTTCCCTCCTCGATTATGCTGTTCACGGCGTTGATTATCTCCTCCCTGCCCCCGTAGCTAAGAGCCAGGGTTA
Organism: Candidatus Dadabacteria bacterium; assembly: GCA_028823955.1. Classification (GTDB taxonomy): domain Bacteria; phylum Desulfobacterota_D; class UBA1144; order Nemesobacterales; family Nemesobacteraceae; genus Nemesobacter. The sequence goes on along the minus strand of JAPPFE010000001.1, from coordinate 60,817 downwards.
TCGTCAGGGAGTCGCATTTCTCCGTCATTTTCATCACGCGCCCGAGAAGCTCACGTATGTCTTTGGGAAGGTTCGAGAGATTCCCGATCGCATTTAGCCTGGTGTTCTGCGCAAGCAGCTTCTCGCCTTCATTTGAGAGGTACTGCCTTAAAAGATCCATTAGGGCGAGAACCTCTTCCCCCGGCCTCTTCCAGTTCTGGGCGGAGAATGCGTAAAGAGTTAAATATTCTATCCCGATCTCCCGCGCGGCGCGGACCATCGATCTTGCAGATTTTATTCCTTCCCTGTGACCGATCATCCTGTCGAGATTCTTTCGCTTCGCCCATCTTCCGTTGCCGTCCATTATTATGACAACGTGTCTGGGGATAGGACCCGGCGTGGAAATGTTACGGTTTTTCTGCATTACGAGACATTGTTTGAGAGCTTTGCTGACAACCGTCGCTTCAGCTCGCCGCCCGATAGATGTAAGAAACGGGATATGCGATCAGAACGACCGTAGCAATTACCACCATGGCCACGATCAGGGCGACCGGGTATATGAGAAGTGCCCCCAGGTAGAAAAGGGCTCTTTTCAGCGGAACCCACTCCCGGGATGCTTCGGGAAGGTCGGAAACGCAGCTTTTGACAAATCCTGATATTATTCCAGTAAAAAGTGTGGACATATAAGTAAACCGATCTACCGTAAACCTATCTTATTTCCCCTTTTTCATCAAGGGCGAAAACCCTGCTTTACTTGCTTAGTCCAAAAAAAAATCCTTTCAGGTAAACTACAGGAAACGTAGGTCGCAATGACAAAGTTCCGCTTCTTTTTCATAGTATACGCGTTAATTCCGGCTTCTCTTTTTTCAACCCCACTTCTCGCAAAAGAAGATACGTACAGAGGCCTTTCCGACTTCGCAAAGGCCCTGAACCTTATAGAGAAAAACTATGTGGAAGAGGTTTCCTCCGAGCAACTCACCCAAAGCGCCATAAAAGGCATGTTCGATTCCCTTGATCCCTACTCGGTTTACCTTTCATCCGAGGGCTTGAGGAACCTTGAGATAGGAACTATGGGGGAATTTGAGGGCATAGGAATCGAGATTACGGTGCGCGACGGGTTTTTGACCGTAATATCTCCGATTGAAGGAAGTCCTGCGCAGGAAGCCGGCGTGAAATCGGGAGACGTGATCATCTCTATAGATGGAGAAAGTACCGAGAAGACTAACATAGTTGACGCTCTGGACCGCATAAGGGGCAGAGAAGGAACTAAAGTTGATATCGTTGTCAGAAGAGATGGAACCGAGGAAACCCATAAGTTCACCATCACAAGACGGATAGTGAAACTTAAAAGTGTCGAGTCCAGGTTGATCGAAAAAGATATAGGTTATATAAAGCTATCGCAGTTCCACAGGGATTCTGCGGATGAGTTTCTCAGTTCTTACAAGGGGCTTGAGGAGGAAAACGGTGAGAAGCTCGGAGGACTTGTGCTTGACCTCAGGAACAACCCCGGAGGATTGCTTGAACAGGCGCTTGCGCTTAGCGACATGTTTCTGGATAAAGGGCTTATCCTGAACGTGAAGGGAAGATCTGAACTGACTTCGAAGGAGTATTTCGCCAGAGAGGGGATGGATATACCGACCAATCACGTTGCCGTAATCGTAAACCGGGGGAGTGCGAGTGCTTCCGAAGTTCTTGCCGGAGCACTTAAAGACAGCGGCAGGGCGAAGATAGTCGGTACGAGAACATTCGGCAAGGGTTCAGTTCAGTCCGTAATAGAACTTTCGGGGGAAACGGGAGTGAAGATAACCACGGCGAGGCTTTTCACCCCCAAGGGGATTTTGATAGATGACAAGGGCATAGAGCCTGATATTTTTGTTGAAAGCGGCGACAAGGATGCCCCCTCGGACCCGCAGCTTGCAAGGGCGTTGGAAACTGTAAAGCACATGTGAGGAGATAGGAGCTTGAGTCAGAAGAAGCGAACGAGAAAAAGACAGTCTACGGCAAAAACCGGCGATAAAAAACGCACGGCAAGACTTACCCACGCAGTTCTGGTTCTGGTTTTCTTTTTCGCCTTTTCGATTTTCGGCCTCAAGCATATCGAAAGATTTTTTGACGGCTGGTCACCCCGGGAGGCTACACCTACTGCGGCGGATAAGATTGCGGAGAAAGAGCCCCGGCGTCCGGGAGTTGTCCTCATAATAGATGACTTGGGCTATGACAAGGAGTCGATTGACAGAATACTCAGGATCAAACAACCGCTTAACTTAGCCGTGCTTCCGCATCTTCCCCATTCCCTGTACGCTGCGCGCGCTGCTTACCGCGGGGGAAAGGATGTGATTCTCCACCTCCCCATGGAACCCAAGTATGCCTCCGGTTATACGGCCGATGACGCTGGAGAAGGAGTTTTGCTGCTCGGCTTCTCGATGGACCAGATGAGGGAGGAGCTAAGAAGAAACATCATGGCCGTCCCCAACATAGTCGGAGTCAACAACCATATGGGCTCTAAGTTCATGGAGAATGAAGAGCCGGTAAAAACAATAATGCGGGAACTGAAGGCTAGGGATCTTTACTTTGTTGACAGCCTTACGACTCCCAACTCCCGCGGATACAGCGTAGCGAGGCGGCTTGGAGTAAAGGTGCTTAAAAGGGATGTTTTTATTGACCAGAGCGAGCGGGGCAAGGAGTATACTATGAAGCAGCTTGACCGCTTGGTAAGGATTGCTGAGAAAAAAGGCATAGCGGTAGGTATAGGCCATCCCTACCCGCAGACAATAGATGCTCTTGAGGAGTATATGCCCAAGATTGAGAAAAAGGTTGAATTTATGAAAATATCGACGGCCGCTTTGAACTGAAACGGTTGCGGAGAAATCACCTGAAAGAGGATTGTCATGGGACTTGTGGATGAAATCAGAAACAGGCGGGATTCCTGGAACAGCAGACTGGAAGAGCAGAGGGTTTCCCAGGAGCCCTACGACCATGAATTCGAGAAGGGAAACGCCCGCAGAATCGAGGAAGAGATAAGAAAGAACCGTGAGATGGTTGGAAAATTCCCGCTTCTGGAAAAACAATCGAAATAGTCGGCGGGAAAGAGCGGCCGGCGGGTGATTTGACAACCTTTTTTTTATCCTTTAGGATTTTCACTCCCATGAGGATGGAGGTTTTGATTTTTTGCCAGGAATAACAGTAGGTAGCAGCGAAAGCATTGACAGCGCTTTAAAAAGGTTTAAGAAACAGGTTGAAAAGGGTGGGGTTCTTTCTGAAGTAAGGAAGAGAGAATACTACGAAAAACCGAGCGAAAAGAAAAAAAAGAAGCTGTTTGCCGCCAAAAAACGCAGTTCAAGCAGGAAAAGAAGATAAACCGTCTCAGTTTGACGGTTTTCATCGGAAGTTATTTCTGAAGGCCCCCCCGATTAAGCCGCTTTGAATGAAGAACTCTTCTTTCACATCAGCGATAGCGGATATAAAGGCAAAGCTCAGCATAGTAGACGTCATACAGGGCTTTGTTTCCCTTAAAAAATCTGGAAAGAACCATATCGGGCTTTGCCCGTTCCACGACGACAACAACCCTTCCATGCACGTAAATGATGAGAAGGGTTTTTTCCATTGCTTCAGCTGCGGAGCCGGAGGAGATGTATTCGGCTTCCTGATGAGATACAGCAATATAGGTTTCCGCGAAGCCTTAAAGGAACTTGCCCAGAAAGCCGGAGTCAGGCTCCCGGCTCCGCGTCCGCGCACCAGAAGTGAGAAGAAAAAAGAGGCCACTTCGGCCAGGTTTTTTGAGATAAATTCTCTTGTCTGTTCGTTTTACAGCAAGAACCTCCGCAGTTCAGCAAAAAACTCCGCGTGGGCTAGAGAGTACCTAGAATCAAGGGGAATCAGCTCGGAGATAATCGAGGAATTCAAGCTCGGTTTTGCCCCCGACAGATGGGATGCCGCTGTGAAATTCGCTTCAAAAAACAATATCGGTGTCAAGGAACTCGAAGAGCTTGGTCTTGTTGTTGCGAGGGAGAGCGGAAGCGGTCACTACGATCGGTTCCGAAACAGAATTATTTTCCCCATAAACGAGATAACAGGACGAATTTGCGGTTTTGGCGGCAGAACTCTGAGCGAAGACGAATCCAAACAGCCGAAATACATGAATTCCCCTGAATCCCCTGTTTTCGACAAAAGGAGCGTTCTTTACGGACTCTACCACTCAAAAAGTGAAATCGGAAGAAAACGGAAAGCCGTTTTAGTTGAAGGCTACATGGATTTCATAAAGCTCTACGCAAATGGAATACGCAACGTGGTTGCCACCTTGGGAACGGCCTTTACGAATGAGCACGCCAGATTTCTGCGACGTTTCTGCGAGGAGGTGGTGATTGTCTACGACGGTGATACCGCTGGGATACGTTCCGCCGTCCGGGCCGGAGAGATTCTTCTTGAGCAGGGGATTTCTTCAAGTATTTGCCGTATTCCCGATGGCCTCGACCCCGATGATTATCTGGAGGAGCATGGGCCTGAGAGCCTCGCCGAGCTGATCGCGGCCGCCGTTGATGTCTCGGATTTTATTATTGACGACACTTTTGCAAGGTACAGGGAAAAGAAAATGTCTTCCGGAGAGTCGATAAAATTTCTTGTGGACTTGGTTTCAAAAATAAAAGACCCGGTCCGAAGGGCTGAAGCTGTTTCCAAGGCAACGGGGCTTTTCGGGATAAGGGAGTCTGAGTTTCTCTCTCTGGTAAAAACCTCGAATCCGGGAAGAAACCGCGGGTCGCTTGCACCGACGACCTTGATTCCGGAAAAAAGCATTCATGAGAGAGAAATTGTGAGGATACTGCTTAAATTCCCCCACCTGATGAGCGCCGAAAAGATTGAGAATATTGGTAGGGATTTTGAAAATGGCGATTTAAAGGTTATTCTCAAACGTGTGGGTGAAGGGGAGTTTACCGAAGTTTCCTCCCTGATGAGTTCTTTTGAGAAAATCGAGATGCAGCAACTGCTGAGCGAGTTAATTTTTTCTTCGGATGATTTGATAGACGACACGACTTCGGAGAAAATACTAAACGATTGCGTGAAGGAGCTTGAACTGAGAAATATAGCTTTTAAGCGTAATGAAGTAATAGAAAGAATCCGCAAGCAGCGTGATTCTTCAGATAAAACCCTTGAAAGAAAACTTGTTGAGCAATACAGGGATCTGGTGAGTATGGAAAAGACCATAAGAGGAACTGCAAGTTGAATCCAAACGACGAGACTAACGGGTTGAGGAGCGAAATCGACGGGCAGGACGAAGGGGAGTTCTCTGAGTCCGCACAGAGTTTTCAAAATGCCCCGTCTGATTCTCGAGCGGAAGACAAGCTCAAACACGTAAAGAGCAATGATTCCGACCAAGACCCTATAAGATCGTACATTCTCGCTATTGCGCAGCACTCCCTCCTTTCCAAGGAGGAAGAGGTTGAGATAGCAAGACAGATTGAAAAAGGCAAAAAAATAATCGCAAGAATGATAATAGAGAACCCCTTCATGATGAAAAAGGTTGTCAAGCTCGAAGAAGAGATAAAAGAAGGGGCACTTGGTGCGGGCTACCAAGGCGAGGACGTAGAATCCCCCGCTGACGGCGAAACATATAGAAATTCCGCGAGGAACTTTCTTCCAATCAGAGAACTTTTTGCTGAGACCGAAGAACTGAGAAAAAAACTTGATACTTCAACTCTTTCAAATACCGAAAGAGCCAAGATCTCTAAACGAATCAGAAAGAATAACGAACGGACCGTAGAACTTCTTGACGAAATCGATTTCTCCTCTACACAGGCCAACAGGATATACAACCTGGCCGTCGAATATGTGGACAGGATTGAGGGCGGGGATTGTGACTGCATGATGGATGGTTCAGACGATTCGATTGGCAATGGTTCGAAATCTGAATATTCTGAGGAGGAAATCGCTTCTCTTAAAAAGGTGCTTAGAAGGTTTGAAAGAGCAAAGAAGGCTACTAAGAAAGCCAGAAAAACACTTATCGAGTGCAACCTCAGGCTCGTAGTCAGTATAGCGAGAAAATACGTTAACAGAGGGTTGCCGTTTCTCGACCTGGTTCAAGAAGGCAATATGGGGTTGATGAAAGCGGTTGAAAAGTTCGAACATGGAATGGGATACAAATTTTCAACCTGCGCCACATGGTGGATAAAACAAGCAATTACACGTGCAATAGCCGATCAGGGAAGTCTTATAAGGATTCCCGTTCACATGACCGAAAATATAAACAGGCTGAACAAGATCTCTAGATCCCTGATGCAGAAATTAGGGAGGGAACCCAGACCGGAAGAAATAGCCGAGGCAATGGACATACCTCTTGATAAGGTCTTGAAGATCATGAAGGTGTCGCGTGACCCGATTTCTCTGGAGTCCCCGATTGGTGAGGACGATTGCAGGCTGATGGATATTATCTCGGACCCGGCTTCCACTTCTCCGCTTGACATGCTCGAAACCAAAGAATTGAACCGGATCATGCGCAACGCGCTCTGCACCAACCTCAGTAACGGGGAGGAAGGAGTCGTTAAAATGCGTTTTGGTATAGATGAGGACAAGGAATACACCCTTGAAGAAATAGGAAAAAAATTGAACGTTACCCGCGAGAGAATAAGGCAGATCGAGGTAAAGGCCATTAAGAAGCTCAAAAGGTTCGGAAGAGCTCTTCCAATACGGGGTTTTAATACTGACTGATATTCTAGCTTGACATTATTTTTTTCAGTGGTAATTTCTTTTTTCTAGGGTGGCTATGCTGAAGGGGAAGCACCCGGTCCCATCCCGAACCCGGAAGTTAAGTCCTTATAGGCCGATGATACTGCTCCTTTCAGGAGTGGGAAAGTAGGTGGCTGCCCTTTTTTCTTCCCTTGCTTTCTCAAGTTTCCGGTGCCTGCGATGTCAAAGACCAACGTTGCCGTGTTTGTTTCCGGAAGCGGAACAAATCTTCAGGCGGTAATAGATTCCGGCATAGAATCCGCAAATATAGCCGTGGTTGCCTGTGATACTCCTGGAGTCATGGCGATTGAGAGGGCTAGGAAACACGGTATTCCCGTGGAACTCGTAGACAGCAGGGATTTTGAATCAAGGGAAGAGTTCGAAAGACAGATAGTCGCGAAAATCGACAGATATGACATAGGCCTTGTCGTACTTGCCGGATTTATGAGGATACTTACTCCTTATTTCTTAGGCCGTTTCGCGAACCGTATCATCAACATTCATCCTTCCCTGCTTCCTTCTTTTCCGGGAACAAATTCAGTAAGACAGGCACTTGACTACGGAGTGAAACAAACGGGTTGCACAGTCCACTTCGTGAGAGAGGAAGTTGACGCGGGTCCCATTATTCTTCAGGCCGTTGTTCCGGTTACGGAGGAAGATACGGAAGAGACTCTGCTTGAGAAAGTCCATGCTGAGGAACACAGGATACTGCCTGAAGCCATAAGGCTTTTCTGCGAGGGAAAACTGACTCTTAGTGGAAGAAAAGTCCTGATTTCCTTCTGAGATCCGAGAAATCTCTAAATGCTTCTTCCAATGGCTTCGGCAACGGGGGCAGCTTTTTCCATCAGGTTTTTGAATGTTTTCGGTTTAAGCGACTGAGCTCCGTCACTAACGGCGATCTCCGGGTTGTTATGAACCTCGACAATTACTCCGTCCGCTCCGGCGGCTATTGAGGCTAAGGTTACTGGAATTACGTACTGCCAGTAGCCGGTTCCATGGCTAGGGTCGGCGAAAACAGGCAGGTGGGTCTTTTCCTTGAGTACCGGGATAGCGTTCAGGTCAAAAGTATTTCTGGTCGCGGTCTCAAAGGTCCTTATCCCGCGTTCGCAGAGCATTACGTTACTGTTGCCCTCCGACAGTATATACTCTGCGCACATGAGAAATTCGTTTATGGTTGTTGACATCCCCCGTTTTAGCAGGACGGCCTTTTTTGATTTGCCGACATGTCTTAAAAGCGAGTAGTTTTGGGAATTTCTCGCTCCGATCTGAAGCACATCTGCGTATTCCTCGACCAGTTCAAGGTCATCCGGGCTCATTATTTCGGTTACTATGGGCAGTCCGGTCACTTCTTTTGCCTTGATGAGAAGTTCCAGTCCCTCTTTTCCAAGACCCTGGAAAGAATAGGGAGAAGTTCTGGGCTTAAACGCGCCGCCTCTGAGCATTGACGCCCCTGAATCTTTTATGGAAGCTGCAATTGTCATTATCTGTTCTTCGCTCTCAACCGAGCACGGTCCTGCGATTATGGGGATATTCCTGTCCCCTACTGTAACGCCTTCCACATTGAAAACGGAGGTTTCATCGTTCACTTCCCTGCTTGTTAGCTTGTAGGGCTGAAGCACAGGAACGACCTTTTCGACTCCCTGTAGCTGTTTGAGAACGTCGAGATCATGCGGCTTTCCTCTATCATCTCCGACCACTCCGATGACAGTCCTGAGAATTCCCTCGATTGGATGCGGCGAATAGCCAAGTTCTTTTATGACGGATTTGACCTTGTCTATATCTTCCTTGGTCGCCTTTTGCTTCATTACTACTATCATTTAAAAAACCTCCATATTTTGTGCGGAACGGACAAACTTAATATATAAATACATCCTTAATGTCAATTATAATGTATTTACATATCGACGTATTGAGCCTGTTTGCTAGGGAAGATTTAGAAAAACGGCGCTGAATATCTTTTGCGAAGCTTCCCTGAAATGTTTTTCGAATTTCGTTTCTGTTTCTCCTCTTCGAGCCTCGACGAAACCGGGTGGAGGGTGCACGGGACGGAACAGGCGACTTCTTTTGAATTCGGACACTATCTGCTCAATGTAGCTCAACTGATCGGTCTTTATTACGGTCCTCCCGCTTCTCGTAAGCACTTTTGCCAGGCAGCTTATAAATTCCCGGTTGAACATTCTGTGTTTTGAATGTCTTTTCTTCGGCCAGGGGTCGGGGAAGTTCACCAAGACAAGATCAAACATTCTTTCTCTGAAGACCTGTCTGAGTGCGATCTCAGCTTCAACGTGGAGGAATTTTAAGTTTTCCAGGGAGAGCTCTTCCGCAGCACGCACCGCTTTTCGAAATCTTCCTCTCTTGATCTCGATACCAAGGTAGTTTCTGCTTGCGTCGCACTGCGCTGCGTTTATGAGAAATTCTCCTTCTCCAAAGCCAATCTCAAGTATTAGGGGTTTTTCGTCGCAGAAGATGTCTTTTTTGCCGATGGGAAGCGAAAACAAAGAGATGTCCACCGCGGGGTCGGTTAACTTCATTTTCCGTGTCAGGATCTGAAAGCGGAAATTATGGTCTGCTCCCCGATCTTTATTCCGTAATCTCCCTTATGTTCTTTCATCTTGCCTATGCACTCGGGAAGCGACATTTCTATCTTGCCTTTTCTGGCTTTCTTGTCGATCTTCATGACGTCGATTATTTTCCCCACGTTTACCCCGCGTGGAGGCTCAGTAGGAAGTCCCGCTCTCTGCAGAAGAAGGGTGAGCCTTTCCTGTTCTTCTTCGCTCCACCCTGTTTCACCCAGAGCGATTTTTCCCTCAATTGCCATTCCCGCGGAAATCGCTTCTCCGTGGGAGATTGTATAGTCGGATAGTTGCTCGATTGCGTGGCCGACCGTGTGTCCGAAATTAAGGATTTTCCGCAGGTTCTGCTCCTTTTCGTCCTTCTCGACCACTTCCGCCTTGATTCTGCAGCTTGTCTCTATCACCTCGAGCAGCGTAGCGTCGTCGAATTCGTAGACTTTCTCGATATTTGCTTCTAGGTACTGGAAGAAATTCTCACTCCTTATTACACCGTATTTAATTATTTCGGCGAGTCCCTCCGCGAGTTGCTTCGGTTCAAGGGTTTTAAGCATGTCTGTGTCCACATACACCCGCCATGGTTGATAGAAGGAACCGATGAGGTTTTTTCCGTGAGGGGTGTCTACAGCAGTTTTTCCTCCCACCGAACTGTCAACGCAGGCAACTAGGCTTGTCGGCACCTGAACGCAGGGTACTCCCCTCATGTAAGTGGCGGCCACGAATCCTGCTATATCTCCCACGACCCCGCCGCCGAGTGCTATGACCGAAGAATCCCTGCCGAATCCCGATTCGAGCATCTTGTCTTCTATGAAGGACTTGATTTCTCTGGTTTTGCTTTGCTCTCCCGCCGGAAAAACAATCATACTGACTTCTGGGAGCACTTCCCCAAGATCGCTCAGAAGTTTTGCTCCATAGAGATCCGCCACGTTTGAATCGGTTACTAGGGCATGGGAATGAGCTATGGATGCCTCGACCAGATCGCCGGCAATCTGGCTCAGAAGACCTTGGCCGATCAGGATTTCATAGGAGTTATCTTCGTTTGACCTGACTTTGACTTGTATCTTTTTCAATTTTTACCCCGGCATTTTAAGTAGGGACCAGACCGGGTGGGGGGAAAGAGCCTCGGCCCCCTTGAGTCCCGTAAGTTCTACAAGAAAGAGGTACCCGGCGACGCTTCCGCCTAGTTCTTCCACTAGGCGCCCGGTACTGTGCGCTGTCCCCCCCGTGGCCAGGAGATCATCGACGATTACTGCTCTGCTTTTACCGTTTATCGCGTCTTTGTGAATTTCCAGAACGTCTTTTCCATACTCAAGGTCATATGAAACGCTTGCGGTGTCGCTTGGCAACTTGCCGGGCTTCCTCACTAGGATCAATTCTTTTCCAAGCTTATAGGATAAGGCGGAAGCGAAGATAAAACCTCGGCTCTCGGGCGCGACAAATGAGGTTATCTCCTTGCCGGCGAGCATTTCCGCCATCATGTCAACGGATTTTTGAAAAGCTCCGGCGTTTTTAATCAGCGTGGTTATATCGTAGAAAAGTATTCCCTTGCTCGGGAAATCGGGAACGCGTCTTATGTAACTTCCTATCTCTTCCAGTGCCATTTCTTTTTGCTTGTTCGGGGAGGTTTTCATCAGGCCCTTTTCCTGAGGGAGGATAGCTCAAAGGCTGTTCTCACTGCTTCTTCCGGGGTTTCGCATTTGATAATTTCCTCAGAGACATCCCAGGTGTCAAGCCCGATAACGGGAATTCCGGACTTAAGTGCGAACGATATCTCCGACAGGGTGCCGAAACTGCCTCCAATGGCGATTATAGAATGGCTTGACTTTGCTACTATCACGTTTCTTGCTTCACCCATCCCTGTAACTATTGGTATGTCGATGAATCTGTTGGCCAAGGAGGCTTCGGGTCCGGGGAGGATCCCGATTGTGGTGCCTCCGGCTGATTTTGCTCCTCGGCACGCGGCTTCCATAACTCCTCCCATTCCGCCGCAAAGCAGAAAACAATCCCCTTTGGCAATAAGAACTCCGACCTCTTCCGAAGTTTTTTCTTCCTTCTCACTTGCGTTAGCTGCTCCGATTACTCCTATGATCGTTTCCATTAAAGTTTCACCGTGCTGCGTTTAACAAGCTTGTATAAAACAGTTAGAATCACAGGTCCCAAAGTATACCACGGGTTTAAGCGATTTATATCACGGGAAAACCTTATGCATTGCGCGAGAATTTGGCTGACGCTTATTTTTTCAGTTTGCTTCTTCTTTCCCTTTCCTCTTGAGGGAAGCCAAGTGAATCTCAGGATTCCTCACGGTTTTGAATTCGGGATTTCTAAAAAAGACGCACTTAATCTGATCGAATCTTCCAAACTCAAGGTTATTTCTGATCGCGAGTACTCAAACGATCTACGAAAAGTCGTTCTGGACGGTTCCTTGTCCGGAGTTGCTCTTGACCCGCCGCCCGACCATGAAACCCGGCTTGAATTTTATAAAGACAATCTTATGTCAAGTTCCATCTTATTCAGTTTTGAGGATGAGACCCGTTTTGCGTTCGCAAAAAGCGAACTTGTCGGTGATCTTGCTAATGTTCTCGGCGACGCTTTCGAGCGGGAGAAGATGTTCTCTTACGAGGTTCTGTCGTGGAATCTTTCGGACACAGTAGTACTTGCAAACGTGAACTCTAAAAAAAGAACAATAGAAATTGAATATATTCATAAACCTGTTCTGGAAAAAAAGACGGCGAAGGATCTGCGCCGCAAACGCAGGGAGGATCCAGGAGATCCTGCCAGGCAGATGTTTATTGATAGTAACTTTTCAGCGCAGAAAAAGCGCTAGCCCGTAAAAACAGTGGTTTTTCCCTTGGGTCTTGCGACCTGCCTCGAGTAAAAAACTGGATTAGTTGAATTTGAGAGCACGTCTATACTCACACAGCACGAGAAAGCGACGCGGTCCTCCCTGTTTTTCTCTTTGCGCTTTACGAAGGTCTTCCGTAAAGGTTCAGAAGCGTTCCTATGTGGAAAGCCAAGGCTACGTATATACCGCAGAGAAAAAGCTTCTGATAGCCGGCAAGGTACTTGTTTACTAGGAATATAAGCGAGAGAAGTAGCAGGAACCACCCTATGGTTTCCAAAATTAGATGCGCAAGCCTCTGTACAGGCACTTCAGAACTCCCACTGGCCCTTGATCTGAAGACCTCCGGCAACTGCATGAAAACAAGGGAGAAGAAAGTCCCCAGTATATATGTGCCGGCGAAAAATCCGACCAGGACAAACAGAATGAGCAACAAAAGCTCCATGGTTAAACGACCTCGGTAAAAATAATATCATATTGCCGTATTATTATGTATAAGCGGTCTTGTTTTTTCCCGCTATACATGCGAATTGCTGCTTCTTAGGCGGTGCGGGTTCGGCAATTTTGTCAATTGTCTCCTGGTCCGGAATCGCTCTGCATGTGGTTTTACGCGCACGGCCGGTTATCGTTGATTCTTGTACAGCTAAAGTGTCTGCGTCTGTTTCTAACCCGCCGGTTTTTTCGGTTTGTTCTTGTCAAAGTCAATTTGTCCTTGTTAACATTAATGGAAATGGATAGTCCTATATCTTCTTTTTCTGACCGCAACTATAGCAGCAACTTCCCGCGCGAACTCCTTTGCATACCTCAAAGCGTCGCCTTTTTGCTCTCGGGGCTTTTTTTTCTTCTCGTCCTTTTCCCCTTGGCTTTGGATGTTAGAGCCGAGGAAGACGAAACGGTTTTTATCTCCGGGATCAAGATAAAGGGGTTAAAAGACATAGAACTCGAGAGAATAAAGGACTCCATGATAACTCCTTTTCCCTCAAGGAGACCTTGGAGAGAACGTCCGGAATTCAACGAGCAGTTCCTTGAGGACGATATAAAAAGAATAGAGCAGGTTCTCAGGGAACATGGTTATTACGGTTCCACAGTAACCCATACCTTAGATTTCCGGGATGGAAACCGAAAAGTGGATATAGAAATAAGGGTGGAGCAAGGGGACCCCGTAATAGTGAAGACTTTGAACATAGCAGTTCTTGGTAACCACCCGGACGATTACGTCTCCGATATCGCCGAGGTAATCCTCTTGGAAGAGGGGAAACCTTTTTCCCAGATAAGCTACCAGAGGTCAAAAGTTCTTATCACGGAGTTGTTCTCCGATAGGGGTTATCCTCTGGCGGATGTAAAATCCGAAGCGATTGTGAGCCTGAGGAGCAGAGAGGTTAATGTTGAATTCATCATCGATCCGGGCCAGGAATATTATTTCGGCGACGTGATGTTCAGGGGAAATTCCGATATTGCCACCAGACTTCTCGAGCGGGAGATAGAGTACGAGCAAGGGGACCTGTTTTCTCTCAAAGAGACTCAGAAATCGCGGGCGAACATTTTTGAAACCGGACTTTTCAATTCCGTTATAGTGGATACTGAATACGACGAGCGGAACTTCGAGGTTCGGACTATATACAGCGTTACTGAAAGGAAACTCGGAACGATAAGGCTTGGAGTTGGATACGCCACGGAGGACAATCTAAGGGCGCAGCTATCTTGGAGCCAGAGGAATTTTTTTGACGGCGGAAGGACCCTTCAGGTCACTTCCAGTTATTCATCCCTGACACGGGGTTTACTGGCCAGACTTGATCAGCCCCACTTAGTCGGCAGAAATTCCAGTCTTACTTTTTTGCTTGACGTGAGAAGGGATGATTTCCCGGGCTATGAGGGCTTGAGTTTCGATTTCAACAGTACCTTGTCCAAGGAGTTTTTTGATTATCTCACACTTTTCAGTTCCCTGAACGTCGTATTTGCGGATATAGACTCTCAGGTGGTAAGAACGCCGATTGAAAGTGCCCGCGACAGCGTTTTCCTGACGGTTGTTGATCTGGGAATTGAGTATGACCTGACTGACAGCCTTATAAATCCTACCAGTGGAATGCGGCTGTTTTTCTTCATGGAAAGACCGATTCAGACCACTAGCTCCGCCCGCACCGATTACCTGAAGTTTCTGGCCGAGTTAAGATACTACAAGAGTGTTTCCGGGATCGTTCTGGGAAAAAGGGCGACGATTGGAAATATAAGCACACTTGGGGGGACTGACCCGCTTGACGTGCCGATCTTCAAAAGATTCTTCGCCGGAGGCAGTGCAAGCATGAGGGGTTATTCATTTCAGCATCTGAGTCCGCTTAATTCGGATCGGGATCCTCTTGGGGGCAACTCTATGATCATTGGCAACGCTGAAGCCCGCTTCGGGCTTTTTAACAAGCTTGGAGCAGTAATTTTCTTCGATTACGGAAATGTTTATTCAAAGAGTTTCGGTTTCAGTGCTTCCAACCTGAAGTACGCGGCCGGTGCCGGATTGAGATACCATACTATTATCGGGCCGATCAGGGCGGATTTCGGCTACCTTCTAAACCCCGAGGATGAGGAAAGAGACGACAGATTCAAGATTTTTATAAGCATAGGGCAGGCTTTTTAGTAGCCGTGGGCGCCCTGAAGAAGCTTCCTAACTCCCCTTGCCGCCTGAGTTATTCTGTTTTCGTTCTCAACAAGCGCAAGTCTTACGAATCCCTCTCCGTAGTTTCCGAATCCCACTCCGGGGGATACGGCGACTTTTGATTTCTCTATAAGAAGTTTCGAGAATTCAAGCGACCCCATTTCCGCAAACTCTTCAGGTATCTGTGCCCATACGAACATAGTGGCTTTCGGTTTTGGGATTTCCCATCCAGCCCTTGCGAATGATTCGATCAGCTTGTCTCTTCTGGACCTGTAGGTTTCCCTTATGCGCTCTACAGGTTCCTGAGGTCCGTTGAGAGCGGTAATTGCGGCTATCTGGATCGGCTGGAATATTCCGTAGTCAAGGTAACTTTTTATCCTTTTGAGCGCGGAGACGATTTCTGGATTTCCCACCATGAAGCCTACCCTCCAGCCGGGCATGCTGTAGGTTTTGGAAAGTGAATAGAATTCCACCGCAACGTCTTTGGCTCCCTTTACCTGCATTATGCTCGGGGCCTTGTATCCGTCATAACACAGCTCTGCGTAAACCAGATCATGCACTACTATAAGACCCGTCTCACGTGCCAGGTCACAGATTTTCTCGAAGAAATCAAGGTCCATGACTTGTGTTGTCGGGTTGTTGGGAAATGAAAGAATAAGGACTTTGGGTTTTGGCCACACTTCCTTTATCGCTTTTTCTATTGACTGTATCAAGTCTTCTTTCTTCCCCATGGGGCAACTGTGAGTGTCTCCTCTTGCTATGATTACGGAGTAGCTGTGTATCGGGTAGGAGGGATTTGGAACTATCGCCATATCTCCTGGGGAGAGTATGGAGACCATTAAATGCGATATGCCTTCTTTTGATCCTATCGTGACGACGGCTTCGGAATCCGGGTCAAGGTCAACATCGTATTTTCTTCTGTACCAGTCGGTTATGGCCAGACGAAGTTTGGGCAATCCGGCGGAAGCGGAGTATCTGTGGTTTCTGGGTTCACTTACTGCCTCGCGCAGTTTCTCCACTATGTGGTCCGGCGTTGCCTGATCAGGGTTCCCCATGCCGAGGTCGATTATATCCTCTCCTCTGGCGCGTGCTTTGTGTTTAAGTTCGTTGACTACGCCTAGCACGTAAGGGGGAAGTCGGTTTATCAGGGAAAAATTATAATCCGGCCGGTTCATCGTATCTGCCTGTTTTTTGGTGGCACTATTTTATTATAACCGCTTATAATCTCAAGACTGCGGCCGGTAAAACGGGTATTTCCGGCATGTCGGTGTCTGCGAGGGAATCCGTTATGGTAAAATAGAACCTTATGATCTGGGTCAGATTCGCCGTCTTGATTGCGTTTTTTGCGGTCGGTTGCTCTTTTTCTTCAGGTTCCCCAAAGTGGGAAAGCCGGGATTTTCAGCGGCCCAAGTCGACGCATACCGTACAGTACGGCAAGGCTTCCTGGTACGGGGACAAGGAACATGGCAAGAGGTCCGCAAGTGGCGAGGTATTCAATAGAAATGCCTATACCGCGGCGCACAAGGAGCTTCCTTTTGGTACCGTCGTGCGTGTTACCAATCGCGAGAATGGTAGGCAGGTAAGGGTCAGGATAAATGACAGGGGTCCTTACATAAGGGGCAGGGTGATAGATCTCTCATATGCGGCCGCGGAAGCCATCGGACTTGTTAGAAGTGGTGTTGTGGAAGTGAAAGTAGAAGTGCTGTCGACACCCTCTGAAAGGTCAGAAAGCCTTTTTGTCTCCCTCTACACAGTCCAAGCCGGCTCTTTTCGAAGCAAGGCGGCGGCCAATGAACTCAAAAGAAAGCTTTCGCGTGTCACGGACGAGGATGTGAGGGTGGAATCTTTTGCCTTTGAGGGGGATACTTATTACAGGGTGAGGGTTGGCAGGTTCAAGAAAAGGAAAGACGCCGAGACGCTTCGCGTAGTTTTGAGGAAGCGGGGATACTCAGCCAGAATATATGTTGAGTGATTCCCTAGCGGTTTCGAAAAAGAGATAGAGTCGAATAATGAAAAAACTGAGAACAACTGATTTTCGTAAGATGAAGGAGCAGGGTGAGAAAATCGCCATGATAACGGCGTACGATGCTACCATTGCCGCGATAGTGGACGCAGCGGGAGTAGATGTGGTTCTGGTTGGAGATTCTCTAGGCAATGTGGTTCAGGGCCTTGAAGATACGCTTTCGGTTACGCTGGATGAAATGATTTATCACACGAAGATTGTTTCAAGAGGTGTGAACCGGGCCCATCTGTGCACGGATATGCCCTTTCTTTCCTATCAGAAATCTCCCGAAGATGCTATAGAGAGCGCCGGAAGACTTTTAAAGGAAGGGAGGGCTGAGTCGGTTAAGCTTGAGGTAAATGATGCATACGTTGATACCGTGTACCGCATCCAGAAAGCCGGGATTCCCGTTGTTGCTCATATAGGGCTTTGTCCGCAGTCTGTTCACGTAATGGGTGGTTACAAGGTACAGGGAAGTCTGCCGGGCGAGCGCGAAACGCTTTTGGATCTCGCCAAGTCCTGTGAGCAGGCGGGCGCTTTCATGGTGGTTATCGAAAGCGTTTTGTCTGAGGTGGCCAGAGATGTTACCGAGAGTCTAGGAATACCGACAGTCGGGATAGGGTCTGGGGGGGATTGCGACGGACAGGTGCTTGTTGTAAACGACATGATAGGCCTGACGCCGGAGCCACTCCCCAAGTTCGTCAAGAAATACGCGAAGGTTGCAAAGACAATCTCCGATTCAACAAAAAAATACGTGAAAGAGGTAAAAAAAGGGACTTTTCCTTCGCAGGAGCAGTCTTATGGATAGTGCGGGGGCGCTTTCTGTGCTCAACTGCCCTTCCGACATGAAGAGGATTTCCGATGCTTGCAGGAAAGCGGGCAAGAAACTCGGCTTTGTTCCCACTATGGGGGCCCTGCACACAGGGCATATTACCCTCGTGGAGGAATCGGTTAGAAGGGCGGACGTGACGGTCGCAAGTGTTTTTGTTAACCCCACTCAGTTCGGACCCGGTGAGGACTTTGATCGTTACGAAAGGGACTACGAAGGCGACGTGGAAAAACTCGCGCGCTGCGGCGTTAACTATCTGTTTTATCCGGATATAAGCGATATTTATCCCGACGGCTTTCAGACCACGGTTTCTGTGGGAAATCTTGGGGACTGCCTCTGCGGTCCTTTCAGGCCGGGGCATTTTGACGGGGTAGCGACGGTTGTGCTTAAGCTGTTTAACATTGTCCGTCCGGATTTTGCGGTGTTTGGAAGAAAGGACTACCAGCAGCTTAAGATTGTTCAGAAGATGGTACGGGATTTTGATATGGACATCGAGATAGTGGAAATGCCGATAGTACGGGAACCTGACGGACTTGCCATGAGCTCAAGAAACGCTTACCTCAGCGCGGAGCAGAGAATCAAGGCGGCTTCGGTGAGCAAAGCCCTGGGAGAGATCAGAAAGAAGTTCAAAAGCGGTTGCGATGACTGCAAAATTCTGCTTGCCGAGGCAGATAGGGTATTGCGTATGGCTCAAATTAATGATATTGATTATATTGAGATAAGAGACCCTGAAACCCTAGAGCTCCGGCACAGAGCCGCGGAGGGTGATTTGGTGGCGCTGGCCGTGAGGCTGGACGATACCAGGCTTATCGATAATATTATGCTTTAAGAGGTTGGTAATGCAGAGAGTACTCCTTAAATCCAAACTACACAGAGTTACGGTAACTGATGCCGAGTTGGATTATGAAGGGAGTCTTACGCTTGATAGAAATCTCATGGACGTAGCGGATCTGTTTCCCTATGAAGAGGTTCACATTTTCAATCTGACCAATGGCCACCGTTTTTCAACCTACGTGATTGAAGGCGCGAGAGGTTCAAACATAGTTTGTGTAAACGGTGCGGCGGCGCATCTTGCGAGAAAAGGCGATTGCTTGATAATAGCGGATTTTGCAATCTATGATGAAGAACAGAGCCAAACACACAGACCCAAGCTTATATACGTTGATGAGATGAACAATATAATCAGCATAAAATCTGGAATTAACGGTCTTAAACTTGCGACCGATGGGTGACTTCCCCTTGTTTCAGCCAAAACCTGCGTAAGACTTTGCGGATTAAAGCCCTGTTTGACATACCTAGCTCCTATAGTTACATTAGCTCCCGGAGGATGTTGAAGAAATAAGGCGTTATTCCTCGTGTTTTTCGCCGGGGTTATCGTCTGCTTTTCTCGATTCCACGGGTGTATGACTTTCTATTTAAAAAATCTGACTTATGAAAGCTATAATACTTGCAGCGGGTAGGGGAACTAGACTATATCCCTACACTCACGACAAGCCCAAGTGTCTTCTTGATATTGGGAATATATCCATACTTGAACACCAGATAAACCTTATAAGGGACTGCGGCATAAACGAAGTTGTGATCGTCGTGGGTTTCGGTTTTGAGAGAGTGGAGGATTTCCTAAGGAACTACGATGGCCTGGGAATGAGAATCAACACCCTTTACAATCCATTCTATCAATCTACAAACAGCCTTGTGTCTCTCTGGATAGCCAGGAGCGAATTTGACGAAGATTTAGTGGTCATGAACGGAGACGATGTATACGAGATAGGTGTTCTGGACAAGGCGCTTGCAGTCAGGGATGAAAAAATCTGTCTTCCCATAAAAAAGAGATCTCGATATGAAAGGGAGGACATGAAAGTTGTTGTCAACGACAGCAGAATCACGAAGATAAGCAAGGAGATTTCAAACGCCGAGACCTCCGCCGAATCAGTCGGCATAAGAGTGTTCAGGGATACAGGTGTTGAACTGCTCAAAAGGGCGGTTGAGGAAGAGATGAGGAATCCCGGTGCCGAAGGCAAATGGTACATTTCCTCAATACACAGGCTTATAAGCAAGGGGTATAAAATCAAGCCCCTCGATATAGGCGAACTTTACTGGATGGATGTCGACTGTCCGCTAGATCTTTTCAGGGCGAGAAAACAGGCTGACAGATTCTTGAAAAAGGAATACCGTGCCCCAAATCTTCTGAGAGTTGTTGACTCCTCCGAATAATCTGCCATGAAAGACGCTATTGTACTTTGTTCTGGCACAGGAACAAATGGCGAGGATCTATCCAAATTCCCAAGCAAATCGATAGCGCAAGTCCCTCAACTCAAAAGAATTATAATAAATTGTCAACGTGCCGGAACTGAGCAGTTTCATATAATTACCGACAACGCGGGTCTTCTAAAAAACCTGCTTATTGATGACCCGAGAATCACATCGGACATAAACTGGGTCCCACCTGGAGAGTCGCTGTCGATAGATTCGGGCAGGGTTCTTATTTTAGAATCCTCTCTGGTTGTCACAAACTCCAATTCCCTTGAAAAATTCATTCGTGATTCATCTGATTGCCGCGAGGATGAGTTTTCTGTGCTTGTTCAGCAGGACGCTGATCCTGTTGTTGGCATGGACAGGGAAACCGGTTACGTAACCAAGTATTTCGGTGGAGGAAGCAGCGTCTTTGGCGCTTTCTCCGTAAACTTCACAGAAGTCCCATCTGTGCTTTCGGCTGCCGGGCTCAATACTTGGCTTGGTGACGAGGCCACCCGGAACCGTATGAGAATCTTCAGTGCCGACAGCGGGTACTGGTATCGCCTTTCGGATACCAAGGAATCTCGAAAAGAAGCGGAAAGAATCATCTTTTCTCACGTAGGTAAAACGGCTACCGGATGGATAGCCAGAAATATAAACGGCCGGATGTCTCTTCCTTTGAGCAAGCTCCTGATAAGAACATCTCTTACGCCTAACGCTGTTAGCGTTCTGATTAACCTGATAGGGGTGCTCTGCGGGCCGCTTTACGCCCTTGGTCATCCGGTGCTCGGTGCTCTTTTCATGCAGGTGGCAACTGTTTTGGACAGGTGTGACGGAGAAGTTGCGAGAATAAAGCTTATGGAGACAAAAAAAGGGCAGTGGGTTGATACCATAAGTGACCAGTTCACAGTGCTTTCCTTCCTGATCGGAGTTCCTGTTGGATATTATCTTCAGACCGGAAGCACCGTTGCGGTGATCCTAGGAACCTATAATATCATCATCTTCATCCTGTTTCTGATATGGTCGTTTTACTTTCTGATAAAGTACACAGATTCCGGCAGTCTGGTTGCGTACTTTGAAGTCGACAAGCATATCAATCCCGAGGAGCTTTCCCTCCTAAGGAAACTGCTTGCCCGTCTTCGCTTTTTGGGGAGGAGAAATTATTATTCGGCCGGGTTAGTTCTCATAGCGATAATCGGAGGAAACTCCCTAGTTCTTTTCGCTACGTCTTTTGCTCTTACCCTCTTTTTGATACACCAGCTTGAAGACGTTATAAGAATTCTCCGTATCGGAAAACCCAAGGAAGTTCTTCAAAAAGAAACGGAACAGGGCTAAGCCGGCAACACCTGCTGGTTGCCAACCAAGGTCGCGGAACATCTTAAGATGCTACCGCGGCAGCTACTTGGGGTTTCTGTGGAATTTTATCAGGCAGAAAGAGAGAAGACTCAAGACGCTTGCCCAAGAGATAAACATGAAGAGTGCAGCGGCGAAATCCATTATCTTTCCCTCCTACCGGCAATATAAACCATAGCTAAAAGGAAAACAAACAACCCTGCAATATAAAGCCTAGCAAACCAGATATTCCAGCTAGTCTCTCCGATTATCGAAGGCAGACTGCTGTATCCCCACCACGACATGAGAATCAGAAGGAAAAACGGCGTCAGATATTTTAGGATGTAGTAAAAAACCCGTGGCGCCTTTATAAATCCCCCCGAGTTTATTTCATTCCAAGCTTTATCGGCCCCGAATACCCACATGAACATTACAATTTCAATGAATCCGAATACGACGAGCATTATGGTGCCGGCCCAGAAATCCCATTCGTCAAGGACCTGGCTTATCAGTATCACCGGCAGCACGCTTACAATTATTATCAGCATGGTGTATACGACAGCTCTTTCTCTCGAGATGCGGAACTCATCCTGAAGGAAGGTTACTACGGGATATGCTATAGCTACGGACGAGGTCATGCCGGCGAAAAACAGGAGAAAAAACCACAAGAATCCGAAGATTCTGCCCGCCTCAACTCCTCCTAGGCTTCCCGAAATGCTGCTGAACACTGCGGGGAGGCTTACGAATCCCAAGCTGAATGCACCTGATTGTGCTACGGTGACCACACTTGCGACTCCGAAGAACGCCACTGCAGCCGGAATGGCTATCGAGCCCCCGAGAATCACCTCCACTGTCTCGTTAAGAGTTGCCGAAGTCAGGCCGCTTAGGGTTACGTCATCATCAATCTTTATGTAGGATGCGTACGCAACTATTGCTCCGAAAGCCAGACTCAGCGTAAAGAAAATCTGCCCGGCCGCCGCTATCCATACTTTCGGGTTCTTAAGGGCTTCAAAGTCGGGATTCCAGAGAAAGTTAAGCCCATCTATCGCGGTTCCGTAATCAGTCTTGAGCGTCAGAGTTTTTACTACGAGTATTATCGCCAGGACAAACAGCATGGGGAGGGCATACTTGACGAATATCTCTATGCCTCCCGATATTCCTCTTAGCATGATGTAGAAATTTGCACTGATTGTAATTACAAAGGCGATAATGGCCATCTTGGAAGGGGTGAGGAACACCCCGTCTCCCGCACCGAGATAATCGGCGAGAAAGCTGCTGTAGGGTTTTACGTACTCCGCGGCGTTTGAAACCGACCCCGGATCGAGACTGGGATTGCTTCCTAGGAGAAAATGCAGAGCGTATCCCAAGGTCCAGGATTCAATGTAAACGTAGTAAATTGTTACGACAAGGGGTATCCAGAGCCCTATAACGCCAAGGGTTTTGGAAATGGGGCTTTTCCAGAAAAGATTGAATATTGCGGGGGTTGTTCCGTGCCCGCGAGACCCTCCATACCTTCCCATTCCCCATTCCATCCACATGATCGGAATCCCTATCAGGATAAATGCTATAAAATAGGGGATCATAAAAGCGCCGCCGCCGTTTTCCGCGGCCTGCGTTGGAAATCTAAGAAAGTTGCCGAGGCCTATGGCGTTGCCCGCCATGGCTAATATAAGGCCTGTCTTGGTCGCCCAGGCGTCCCTATTGTTAGAGCCTTTTTTCATTTCGGAAGGGTCACAATTGAGAAAGCTATATTATCACCGAGGCGGGGAATATGACAAGATAATAGTCCCCAATTGCTGGCAACAACCGGTATTGACAAAAGGAATAATAATTTTATCTTAATTCACCCTAAAAATTTTAGACTTTGATTACCGGAGGAGTCAACGTGCCCAGAGTAAAAAAGGAGAAGCCTGAAAAAAAGACCTCGAAGGAAAGTTCTTCTGCGGCGACCGGAACAAAAGCTAAGTCGAGGAGAACCAACCCCAGAAAATATACAAAGAAGTTCCTTAACCAGATGACTGCCATGCTTAAAGAGATGAGAAAGGAACTGCTTAAAGATGTAACCCGATCAATGAAAGAGGAATCGGATCATCTGCGTTTCAATGTCGGAGATTTTTATGATCACGCATCCGAAGACAGGCAGAGAGAACTTGCCCTTACTCTTTCGAACAGGGAGCGCAGCAAACTGCACCAGATAGATGATGCTCTAAAGAGGATTGAAAACGGGGAATATGGTTTCTGCGAGGTTACAGGGGAAAAAATAGGCGAAGAGAGGCTGATGGTCATGCCCTTTACGAAACTGAGCGTCGAAGCTCAGGAGGAAATTGAAAGGGGAGATTACTGATCTTTCTTTTTAAGTCTGCCGAGAGATTTAGTATAGGGTTTTTTAAACAGTCCGACTTCAGTTATCAGGCATTCGATATTTTCGGCCGGTGTAATGTCAAAAGCGGGATTGATTGCGGTTACTTCCGCACTTATTCTTTTCCCGTCTATGTGCGTTACTTCTTCGGGTTCCCTTTGCTCAATTATAATATCCTCTCCGCTTAAGCATTCGGTATCTATGGTTGAAGTGGGGGCCGCTACGTAAAAGGGAATGCCGTGATGCTTGGCCAGGACGGAGAGGGAATAGGTTCCTATCTTGTTTGCCGTATCTCCATTTGAAGCTACCCTGTCAGCCCCGACCACGACCGAATTCACGATCCCCTTACTCATCAGATGCCCGGCCATGCTGTCGGTTATCAAACGGACCGGGATTCCATCCCGCTCAAGTTCCCACGTAGTGAGCCTCGCTCCTTGGAGAACGGGTCTTGTCTCTGATGATATTACGCTTATATTCTTGCCTTGGTTAAAGGCTGACCTTATTACCCCTAGAGCTGTTCCATAACCGGCGGTGGCGAGTCCTCCGGCGTTGCAGTGCGTGAGTATGACAGAGTTTTCTCTTATGAGTTTGGATCCGTTTTCCCCGATCTGCATGCATGTCTCAATGTCTTCTTTCTGTATATTGATCGCCTCGGTTATGAGAAGGTTTTTTATCTCTTCAATTTCTTTGCCTCTGCACTTGGAAATCAGTCTGTTCATTCTGGCGATGGCCCAAAACAGATTTACGGCTGTCGGTCGCGTCAGGGCCAGGTGATCCGATATGGCTTTCATGCGCTCTTCGAAATTTTCATAGGAGCAATCGTTTCCGATACCCGCGGCTCCGAGAGCCATTCCCATGGCGGCCGCTATTCCTATCGCCGGGGCTCCCCTGATAACCAGTTTCCTTATACATTCGGCCACCTCTTCAAAAGTAGTGCATTCAACGTAGACTTCCTCTCCCGGAAGCTTTCTCTGGTCAATCATTAAGACCCTGTCGTCTTTCCATTCTATAGTTTTAAAAGAGTTCATTTTTTAGGCTTTCTCGTTTTCTTTAACCTAAGGAGCAGTCCGGCCCATCCGCCCTCGACCTTCCCACTGACAATATCATAACCCGAGTTTCCGTAAATTTCGGCCACTTCACGTTTCTCGTTTGCCTGTATGCCGGACACTATAAGATGTCCCAAGGGGAGAAGTCTCTCTTTTAGACTTTCCCTCATTGAAATAAGAGTATCCTTGGATGTGTTAGAAACAACCACGTCGAATTTTTTCCGTGTACAGTCCGCAGAACCACACCAGACTTTTACCTTGTCGGAAGTCGCGTTCCTTGCGGAATTCGAGATAGTTTCTTTTGCGGCCTTGAAATCAATGTCTGCGCAAAACGAAATGTATGCTCCCAGTTTGATTGAGCAGATACCCAGAATACCGCTCCCGCATCCCACGTCAAAAACAGAACACCCAGGGGATTTTTCGATAATTTCGTCCAGATAACTTACGCATATTCTTGTTGTTTCATGATGTCCCGTGCCAAAGGCGTTTCCCGGGTTTATTTCAACTACCTTGGTTCCCCGCTCCGCCTTGTATTGTTTTTCCCATGGAGGTTTGATAACTATTCGACGACTCGCCCTTACCGGTTTCAAATAGGATTTCCAACCTTCCCAGTCTGCTTGATTTATGTATCGGGTGGTGAACCGGACCGCCTCGGCGTTTTCGCTAAAAAGCATAGAGAACTCCCTTACGGTTGTTATGATTCCCGCAATGTCCATTTCTTCCTTGAAATACGCATGAATTAACGGTTCTTCGTGGTCTCTTTGCTCCTCGCTAACGGCTCCGGCTTCAAGACCCAAGAGCAGATCTGAAACAAGTGCAGCCATTTCTCCCGGCAACTCAATCGTAAGTCTCTTCATTCTCGCCATGGCGGATAATTAATTGTATTTGTCGCGTTTCGTCAAATTTACAAAAAAACGTAGGTATATATAATATTCTCCATGAAGGCAGAAACCAGGGAGACGGTAAGAACCATCCTGATTCAGAAGATGTCCGATATACTGGGCATTGCCTATGATACTGTTGATAGGATGAGTAAGGGGTCCAATTCTTTCCCAGATCCACTTGACAGGGCGCTATCCGAGTCGAACAGGGTTCTTGAACTGCGGGAAAGGGACAGGGAGAGAAAGCTGCTTCGGAAAATACGCGACGCGCTCGCTAGACTTGAGAATGGTTCTTACGGAATCTGTGAGGTGTGTGAAGAGGAGATCTCGGAGCAGAGACTGATTGCAAGACCGGAGACTACTCTTTGCATAGAGTGTAAAGAAGAGCAGGAAGATATTGAAAAGAAATTCGGCTAGTTCTTAGTTATCAAGAATCATAGTTCCGCTGAGCAAGTTAAGCATAGACTCCTTGGTTATTCTCCACTTCCCCAGTACTTTCGATAAGTTAATAACCTCTCTGGCTTTATATGTCATTGAATAACTATCTATCTTTACGTCAATCGAAGAGAGCATCATTACCCTTGCGTCTGTCCCGTTGATGTATATGTATCTTTCGGATTCGCCGAACGATACCGTGTCAATGGTGGATACCTGGTCCTTGAACCTGCTTACCAGCTCGTGCTTGTCAACAACTTTTTCCCCTGAAGTTACCCTGTAATCTTCGTGTATACACTCAGAATACATTTCAGGGTCTTTTAGCTGAAAGGACCTGACTCTCTTGTCCAAAAGCAGATTTATCTCCTCTTCATCAGCAGACCCACAGGAGGCGAGAAAGATAATCACAACTAGATATGCAAGCAGCTTGTATGTCTTCACCATTTCTGTTTTTTGTTTGAGTGGAATTACATCGTCTGATTAAAACGCGCGTTCCGGATCGATACGCACAGCCGCCCGGCAAATTACCTTGTCGTTAAATTCACGTGGCGGATTGCTTGCCCGCAGCTTCGGGAAAAGGTTTTTCCTGTTACTAGGATGACTGCTTGGATAATTTTTCCTCAGTCTCTCTGAGAAGCTTCCTGGCTTTCTCGGCGTATTCGGTGTCGGAGTAATTTTCAAGAACGTTTCTGTATCTTTGCGCCGCCGCCTCGTAGTTCTTTTTCTTCTGATAGAATTTCCCTATGTAGATTTCTCTTTCCGCGAGCATTCTTCTGGATTTCTCGATTTTATCCTGTGTCTGCTCAGCGTACGGGGAGTCGGGATAGGTCTTATTAAGCAGTGTAAACCACTTTATTGACTGAAGCCGTTTTGAATGGTTTCTGTCCTTCCCCGCTTTCATCTTGTAGTAGGAGAGTCCGAGGCGATACATTGCGTAATCAAGTTCTTTGTGACCCGGATGGTTCGCTATGAAATTTTCATATTCCTCAGCGGCTAGAGTGTATTCCTTTTTTTTAAAATAAACATCACCGCTTCTGAGTTCGGCTAACGCGGCGTACTTGGTATAGGGATAGCGGATCTGTATTTCCTTGAGGATGTCGAACACTTTGTCGTAATTTGTTCCACCGAATATCCAGGGAAAACCGCCTTCCTTGTTAAGTTCTTCAACCACTTCGTCATTAAGTTGTTCTGCTGTTCCTTCGTAAATCGCCTGCTTTCCCCCACAGGAAACCGTAAGAAGCACGGCGATGGTGATTAATAATTTTGCCGGATTTTTCATAACTCTTTTTTGCGAATCTGTCTTTTTATGAGGACAAAGAAGCTCCTTTAGTTCTGAAGTAAAAGGTCTCTGCAAGTCATGTGATCTGCTGTCCCGGTTCCAAGGCAATCACGCTCAGCGAGTCCATGCCCTTGGTCAGCGACTTCAGTTCATCCGGAGTTCCCACCAGAAGCGGAAAAGTTCCGTAGTGCATGGGGATAACCCATTTCACGTTAAGCAGCCTGCACGCGTATGATGCCTCAAGCGGAGACATCGTGAAGAGGTCTCCGATGGGCAGCATTGCCAGCTGTGGTTTGTATATCTCCGATATAAGTTTCATGTCACCGAAAATGCTCGTATCTCCGGCGTGGTATATTGTGTAGTCGTTCTCAAACTTCATTACGTAACCTACAGGCTCTCCACCGTAGATAACCGTCCCGTCTTCCTCCTTCATGCTGCTGCTGTGCTGGGCGTGGGTCACTGTGAACCTTATTCCGTCTATGACCACATTGCCCCCTTTGTTGCACGGCATGCAGTTTTCAACCCCCTTTGAACTCAGCCAGTCGCAGATTTCCCAGTTCGCTACCACTTTCGCATTGTACTTTCTGGAAAGAGGGATCACGTCACTTATGTGGTCAAAGTGCCCGTGCGAGACTGTTATGATGTCAACATGGCCCGGTTCGCGAAGTTGTTCCGGACAGGAGGGATTTCCCTCAAGCCACGGGTCAATCATCACTGTTTTGCCGCCGGGAGATTTTACCGAGAAAGTGGAATGTCCAAAGTAGGTTATTTCTATTCCGTTATTCAGTATTTCCATTACGTACTCCCCTTATCGAAGTTTTTTCAGATTCATATATCCGGTTATTAAACCCGAAAAGAACCTTTTGTGCAAAGTACCAGATTGTTTGAAAATATCGGCTTTGAGTGTAAGTTAAACACCTGACTTTTGCTTTTTTCAATTTCTGCCGGAGCATGTGTTTTAAATGCTGGATCCTAAATTAATCGAGCGAAATATTGATCTTGTGGGCGAAAAACTCGCTACCAGGGGGTTCGATACCGATCTCTCGGAGTTTGCCGTACTGAATTCCCGCAGAAAAGAGATAATAAAGAGGGTTGAGACTCTGGAACACCAGAGAAATGAGGGCTCAAGGAAGGTGGGTACTCTTAAGAGGTCTGGGGATGAAGAAGAGCTTTCAAGACTTTTGCCGGAACTCAGATCTCTCTCGGAAGAGATAAAGGACCTTAACGAGAAGAAAGTGGAGGTGGAGGGGCTTCTCAGAGAGTTTCTTCTGACCGTTCCCAACATGCCCGATTCCTCGGTTCCCGAGGGCCCCGATGACACGGCAAATGTTGAGATAAGAAAATGGGGAGAACCGAGGGATTTCGACTTCGAGGTAAAGGACCATGTGCTGCTGGGCGCGGAGCTTGACATACTGGACCTTCCGAGGGCGACGAAGATCGCAGGTGCACGGTTTGCGCTTTACAAAAACGCGGGTGCGCGGCTTGAGAGAGCCCTTATAAACTTCATGCTCGATGTTCATACCAAGCAGCACGGTTACACAGAGGTTCTCACTCCCTTCGTAGCTAACACGGAGAGTCTTACTGGAACGGGAAATCTCCCAAAATTCGAGGAAGACCTTTTCAAGCTTAGCGATACGGACTATTACATGGTTCCCACTGCCGAGGTTCCCGTTACCAACATTCACCGCGACGAGATAATTCCCCCGGAGATGCTTCCGATTAAATACGTGGCCTACACTCCGTGCTTCAGAAAGGAAGCGGGTTCTTACGGGAAGGACGTGCACGGGATAATCAGGCAGCATCAGTTTAACAAGGTGGAGCTTGTACGTTTCGCCGACCCGGAGAACTCGTACGAGGAACTTGAAACGTTGACTGCTGATGCCGCTAAGATTCTTGAACTTTTGGGTATTCCCTACAGGGTTGTTCTTCTTTGCACGGGAGACATGGGATTTTCTTCCGCCAAGACTTATGATCTTGAAGTATGGGTGCCGAGCGAAGGCAGATACAGGGAAATATCGTCCTGCAGCAATTTTGAGGCGTTTCAGGCGAGGCGCGCCAACATAAGATACAGAAAATCAAAGGGGTCCAAGCCGGCCTATCTTCATACTCTTAATGGTTCCGGGGTGGCCGTGGGCAGGGCTCTGCTGGCGATTGTTGAGAATTTCCAGACAGAAGAGGGGACTGTAGAAGTTCCCGAGGTGCTCGTTCCCTATATGGATGGTATCAGGGTTATCGGCCGGTAATCCGCGCGGTTCTCAGATTTCCAGTATTTCTTTTTCTTTCTTTTCAAGCAGGGCGTTTAGCCTGCTTATTCTTTCATCTGTCAGTTGCTGTATTTCGGAGAGGGCTTTTTTTATTTCATCTTCTGGAAGGTTCTCTGTTTTCCCGGCTTTCTTTATGAGGTTGTTCGCATCTTTTCTTATCTGCCTTACGGACACCCTGTGTTCTTCGGCGACTTTTCCCGTGTGCCTGACAAGCTCCTTTCTTCTCTGCTCCGTCAGGGGCGGTATAGTAAGCCTGATCGTGTTTCCGTCGACCGACGGAGTTATTCCGAGTTCGGACTGCGCGATTGCCTTTTGGATTTCCTCAACCGCACCCGGGTCCCAAGCCTGTATAAGTATGGTCGAACTATCGGGCACCGAAACGTTGGCGAGTTGGTTAATAGGTGTCTGGGCACCGAAGTAGGAAACTCTCATCGTGTCGACAAGAGCCGCTGACGCCCTGCCGGTTCTTATTCTGGAGAGTTCCTGATCGAAAACGCTTACTGTCTTGTCCATCCTGTATTCGGCGTCAATATAAAGTTCTTCAACAGACAGTTCTTCGCTCATTGTTCCGTACCGCTCTTTACAATAGTACCTACTTTCTCTCCTCTTATAACCTTCTCTATGTTGCCTTCCTCAAAAAGATCGAACACCACTATGGGAATATTCCCCTCCATGCAAAGAGAGATTGAGGTTGCATCCATAACTTTCAACCCTTTCTTCAGAATTTCCATGTATGTGAGCTCGGTGAACTTCGAAGCATCTTTGTTTTTAACGGGATCCTTGTCATAAATGCCGTCAACTTTGGTTGCCTTCATTATGATGTCCGCTCCCATCTGCAGCGCTCTTAAGGTTGCGGCCGTGTCGGTCGTAAAAAACGGATTGCCTGTTCCCGAGGCGAATATGACTATTCTTCCCTTTTCAAGATGGCGTATGGCCCTTCTTTTGATAAAGGGTTCGGCAACCTGTTTTATTTCAAGCGCGGTCTGCACCCGCGTTGACATCCCTTTTCTTTCAAGAAAATCCTGCAGGGCAAGCGCGTTTATCACGGTTGCGAGCATTCCCATGTAGTCGGCCGTGGAACGGTCCATTCCCTTTGAAGAACTGGAAACACCTCTGAAGATATTTCCTCCACCTATGACTATGGCCGTTTCTACTCCGAGTGAGTAGATGCTTTTTATTTCTTTGGAGACGTATTCAATTACGTCGGAACTGATTCCAAACTGGCCGGGACCCTGAAGAGCTTCTCCGCTGAGTTTCAGCAGTACTCTTTTATATTTCGGGATGGTTTTTTCAGAGGATCCCATTGTCCAGTTTTTTCATTCGCCCAGCTGGTATCTTACGAACCTTTTTACAACTATGTTTTCGCCGATTTTGGCTATCAGGTTGTTTACAAGGTCCATGACTTTCATCTTGGGATCTCTTATGTAGGGTTGCTCAAGAAGGCATATATCTTCGAAAAACTTGTTTATTCTTCCCGCAACCATTTTTTCCGCTATATTCTCGGGTTTTCCCGATTCCATAGCTTCTGCCTTGAGAATCCGCCTTTCATTTTCTATTTCTTCTTCCGAAACCTCTTCCTTTCTTACGTAAGTCGGGTTGTTTGCCGCTATCTGCATGGCGACTTCCCTGCAGAGGTTCTGAAACTCATCGTTTCTGGCCACAAAATCCGTTTCGCAGTTAACCTCGAGCATTACGCCGATCTTGCCACCCGCGTGAACGTATGAGGATATAATTCCCTGGTCGGTTTTTCTGGTAGTTTTCTTAGAAGCTTTCGCGACGCCCTTTATTCTCAGGACCTCGGAAGCTTTTTCGAAGTCCCCGTCGGTTTCCACAAGTGCGTTCTTGCAGTCAAGAAAAGGAGCTCCTGTTTTTTCTCTCAGCTCCTTTACCATTGTTGCCTTGATTTCAGCCATTTTTAATCCTCTTTTTTATCTTCTGTATTCTCCGATATCTCTTTCTGTGCCCGAGCGTCTTCACTTTGCGAAGATTCGGAGATCGCTACGGAAACAAAGCTTTCCTCACTTTCATCGGACTCAGCTTCTTTGAAAACAAATACCTTCCTTTCTACCACTACGCCCTCAAGGCTGTCTTCTTTTACCTGTTCAACCTCTCCGCTCACCAGTTTCTCCTGGTATATGTGAGTTCCTTCAATGCAGGCGTCCGCTATTTTTGAGGTGAACAGCTTTATCGCCCTTATGGCGTCGTCATTACTCGGAATCGGATAATCCGCATTTGCGGGATCGCAGTTCGTGTCCACGATTGCTATAACCGGTATCGAGAGGTTTCTCGCTTCTTTTATGGCTATATGCTCTTTTTTTGTATCTACGACGAAAATAGCGTCGGGAGCGCGCCTCATGATTACTATTCCACCCAGAAGCCCTTCGAGCTTTACTATCTCCCTTCTAAGGTTTTTCGCTTCCCTTTTCGGAAGCATTTCCATCTGCCCGTCTTCCTCAAGTTTCTTCAGTTCCAGCAGGTAATCAACCCTCGAACGTATCGTGTTGAAATTGGTAAGGGTTCCACCCAGCCAACGCGTGTTTATGTAAGGCATGTTGCATCGGATCGATTCTTCCTCGATTATTCCCCGGGCCTGTTTCTTGGTCCCCACCAGCAAAACGGTTCCTCCGTCCGCCACTGTGTTTTTCACGAAAGTGTACGCCCTGTTAAAAAGCGTGACGGTCTGCTGAAGATCGATTATGTGAATGCCGTTCCTTGCTCCGAAGATAAAGGATTTCATTTTCGGGTTCCAGTGGCTTTTCTGGTGTCCGAAATGTACCCCCGCTTCAAGCAGGCTTTTCATGCTGAGTTTTTCGCTAGCTACGGCTTCTTCTGTCATTAATTATCCTCCGAATTCCTTTTGCAAATCTGGTTTTAATACCAGAAAAACAATTATTAATCAAGTTGTAGGGTATCATAATGTTCCGTAATCACCGATTCCGGGAGCAATAGAACAGGATGAAATACCTTGTAATAGCAAATCCCAAGGCGGGTACAAAAGCGCCTGGGCCAACACTTGAACAGATCCGTAGTGCTTTTGAAGCAAAAGACATTGTCCACGAGGTGAGACTTACGCAGTTCCCCGGGCATGCCGCGAAGATCGCCGCGGAAGGGCTTTGTGAGGGCTTTACACACATGGTTTCTCTTGGAGGAGACGGTACGTCGAGTGAGATCGTAAGTTCGATTCACGGAACCGAAGCTGTTTTGGGAATAGTTCCGGGAGGTAGCGGGAACGATTTCTCGAAGGCAGCAGGTATTCCGCTTAATACGCGCGCGGCGGTGGAGAATATTTTTTCTGGCCGAACGAGAAAAGCTGATGTGGCTTTTGTTGACGAAAAATGCTTTATAAACGGTTTCGGGGTAGGGATGGACGGGGCCGTGGCGCACGATTTCGGGGATCTGGGCCTCAGGCGTTTCGGTTCCTTCGGTTACGTTGTTGGAGCGGTGATCGAGGCGTTTCGGTTCCAGGGGTTTTTCTCCGAGATGGACGGAGAAGTCGATGTCGCGGGCGAAAGACTGCTTCTCTTCGGTGCTTCAAACGGCCCTTTTCAGGGTGGAAAGTTCAACCTAGCTCCTGGGGCTGACATATTCGACGGATATCTCGACATCCATATAATAAGCGACATGAGTTCTCTGGGAAGGCTTTTTAAGATACAAAAGGTGCTTGAGGGCCGCCACGAGGGACTTCGAGAGGTCAGTATAGTAAGGGCAAAGCAGTTGCGGTTTGAAACCTTTACCGATCTTCCGGCTCACATGGACGGGGAGACATTTCTTCTTCGTTCCGGAAAACATGATATACGGATTGAGGAGCAGGGAGTAAACATTATAGTTCCCGCATAGGCCAGGATCCCGGAAACTCTTTTTGCGACGCGACGGAGTAGCAGTGATGAAGAAAATAAGAAGCATTGTGGCGATAATTCTTTCGTCTCTGTTTACGGCATTCTGGGGCAGCGTGGGAATCGTGATGTCACTTCTTGCCGTAAGGCATCTTATAAAGTGCTCCGTTCGGCCTTGGGGAAAAACAGTTCTTTGGTCCTGCGGAGTGCGGCTTGACGTAAAGGGGACTGAAAATTTCCCGCAAGCTCCTTTCATAGTGATGTTCAACCACCAGAGTTCCCTAGACATACCTGTTTTCTCCGCGGCGCTGCCTTTCGAATGGAGGGCGGTAATGAAGAATGAAGTCGCCTCGATTCCTTTTATCGGCTGGGTGTGTTCACTTAGCGGACAATATTTCGTTGCGAGGGACGGTTCGGTTGGAGATACGAACAGAGTCCGGGAAATCGTAAGGAAAATAAGAAATGGGCCTTCAGTGATTATTGCCCCAGAGGGCACAAGAAGCGAGGATGGAGAACTTCTTCCCTTTAAGCAGGGCGGTTTTTTTATGGCTTCGCTTTCAAGGGTGCCGGTTGTGCCGATGATCATATGGGGAGGCAAGGATATAAGGAAAAAGGGTTCCTACGAACTTAATACCGACAGGGATATTGTAGTCAGAATCCTTCCTTCTATAGATACCGCAAGCTTTCCAAAGGGAAAAGAGGGTGGCGAGAAGCTTGAAGGTGTAGTCCGGGAAGAGATGCTTCGCGAGATTGAAAAAATCCGTAGCAATCGTTAAACTCTAGGTTGTCCGGACTCGGTTGGAACTTTCGTTTGCTCTGTTTTTTGCCCCTGTGCCTGTATCCTGATGCGGGTTGTGTGAGGTTGTCTTTTTTATGAATGAAAGTCAAGGAATTGCGGATTTAGATCTGCGGACCATAGCGGCGCTTTCCGGAATGCCGAAGATAAAGAACCTGGTTAACCCTAAAAATCCGACTGAGATGTCGGAGCGGGTTATCGTAACCTTCAAGCCGCTTCCGAAAAATTACCCGAACACCGAGATAAACGCTTACAGGGAAAGACTCAGGAACTCGCTTCTGAGCAACGGGGCAAACGTGATTTCCTGGGAAGACGCAACCACCGAGGACGCATCTTACGGAATGTTTTCCAAGCTCATGGGACTTAAGTCCGTCAGGAGGAAGGTAAACGCCGTAATAGATGTTAAAAAGAAGCTTTCTCCGATCAGATGGTTTCTGAGCAAGGTAGCCGAGAACATCTACAGGATTGTCAGGAAGGACAGCCTTTCGGTCAGCAGCATATTAAAGATAAGCGGATGGGCGGACGATTTCACCGTCGGCTATCTCCAGGATCCCTATAACACTCAGGTTATCACGATAATGTCCCTTGACCCGGAGTTTGAGAATGAGGATACGACTTATGAAAGAAAAATCTCCTTGGGCCTGAAAAACCTGATAAACAACATGTCGGAGATCGTTATAGGTGTTTCGCACAGGAACTTCGCGATAATAAACATGAATCTCTCCGATTCCATATACGCCCATGATCAGCTTGATGATTTCGTGCTCTATTCGCTTATTCCGAAGATATACGCTCCTATAAAGCCACCTATTCTGACGCGTTTTTCCGTAAGCGAGTACGACCCGCAGGAATTTGAATACGCCAAGAAGCTGTCTACTTTGGGTGCTGATCTCAAAAGCACCGATCTTTTCCCTGCAGGGTCGAAGTTTATAGATGCGATAAAGCGCCTGTCGCACAGGGATGTGGCGAACAAAATACTTGACGGGAGAACCGGAGTTTCGTACGGTTTCATAGCGCTTGCCGAGCCTCCTGGATACGATGGGGATAAATATATCGATGAGAATATGTGGAATTCCCTGCAGGAGATTCCGAATTACAATCACGCCGAGGTAAGAGCGGCCTCGAACGACAGGTGGTATGTTAGAACCCTTCTCGCTGATGAGACGGTGTACCAGCAGGTTCCGGACATATGGATTGTCACTTCAAGGTCAGGATGCGATAAGACAAACTTGAATCCGGATTCGGATATAGTCAGAATTGGCCTTTTGAAGGGAAAGCTTCATCTTCAGATACCCAGAGGAGTCGACTTGGGGAGAAGAGATATAAGGCCGTCTTTTGATACTTACGTTATACTCTCTCAGGCACTTTCTTCCGCTCTTTACGCCCCTTCTCTGATTGAGAAGGAAATGTCGATTCTGCATTTCCACGGCTACCCTGACCCATGCTGGTTCCAGGGAAGTGAACACCACGCCGGAGCCCGGAATCCTTCTCTTCCCTGTGGTACCGTGGAAGCTGCTCTTCTCAACTATTCTGCGGTTTACGAGACCGCAACCAAAAATGGCAGCGACATAAAGCTTCTGTGCCTTGTCGAGTCAGACCACGGGGTTAACGTTCTCGGGCCAGACAGAGAATATCTCGTGCAAAGGCTTCTTGCCGGTTCAAGCGAGGGTCACATACTCCTTGGCGGGAAATATCTTCCCATGCTTAAGCGGCAAAGCATCACATCGCAATAGTTCCCAGCGCAAATGAATGAAATAAGTTCCGAGCAAAGTTCGATAGGGTGGATAGGAACGGGGATCATGGGTGCGCCCATGTGCGGACATCTCGTTCGTGCCGGGCACCCCGTTTTTGTTTTTAACAGAACAAAGGAAAAGGCGGGAGAACTGCTGAGTGAAGGCGCCACTTGGTGTGACTCTCCCGCTGAGGTCGTTCGCCAAGCCGACGTTATCTTTACCATTGTCGGTTACCCGGATGACGTAAGAGGGGTGTATTTCGGTCGCGATGGCCTTCTGATTGAGCCCGAGCCCGGTCGCATCTTCGTTGACATGACCACGACCGAACCGACCCTTGCAATAGAAATATACGAAAAGGCGCTTGGGCTCGGCTGCTCTTCTTTGGACTCTCCGGTTTCCGGGGGAGACGTAGGAGCCGTGAAGGGAGAGCTTTCAATAATGGTTGGAGGAGATGAGGAAGTTTTTGATTCGGTGAAACCGCTTCTGGGGCTCCTAGGAAAAAACATCGTGTACCAGGGAAAAGCGGGTTCGGGTCAGCATGCGAAGATGTGCAACCAGATCACAGTAGCTGGGGTAATGATAGGAATCTGCGAGAACTTGATCTATTGTCAGAAGGCAGGGCTGGACCCCCGTACCATGCTTCGCTCCGTGGGGAGCGGCGCGGCCTCGAGCTGGCTTCTGAACAACCTCGGTCCCAGAATAATGGACAGGGATTTCGACCCGGGCTTTTTCGTTGAGCACTTCATAAAGGACATGGAGATCGCTCTCGGGGAATCGGAGCGGATGGGAATTGATCTTCCGGGGCTTACACTTGTTAAATCCCTTTATGAAAAGGCGAGCGAGCTTGGGCACGGAAGGCTCGGAACGCAGGCGCTTTTACTTGCGCTTGAGGATCTTTGCGCGGATGAAAACCGTAACTGAAGGAGGTTTTAAATGAGTTCTGATGATTTCAAGGCGATGGTTGTAAGCAGGGATGAAGACGGAAAATTCACGAGGGAAATCACGACCAGAAAACTAGACAGTCTCCCAGACAGGGAGGTGCTCCTGAACGTAAAATATTCGTCCCTCAACTACAAGGATGCTCTCTCAGCCATAGGAAACAGGGGCGTTACCAAGAATTACCCTCATACGCCCGGCGTTGACGCCGCCGGTGTGGTCGAGCGTTCAGAAAGCGCGGAGTTTGAACCCGGAGACGAGGTTATAGTTCATGGCTACGACTTGGGAATGGATACCTCCGGAGGATTTGGACAATGCTTGAGGGTTCCGGCTGGCTGGGTGGTTAACCTGCCCGCGGGACTTGATCTAAAGGAGTCAATGATGTACGGGACCGCGGGTTTTACGGCGGCACAGTCCGTGTTAAGAATCGTGGAGGGTGGAGTAAAGCCTGAAGACGGAAAGATTCTCGTAACCGGAGCTACGGGAGGGGTTGGCAGCATGGCAGTCGCTATTCTTGCAAAGGCCGGCTACAGCGTGACAGCTTCCACGGGAAAAACGGAACAGAAACAATTTCTTGAGGACCTGGGAGCGGAGGAAGTAATCGGGAGAGAGGATTTAACTGACCCTTCGGGCAGGTTGCTGCTTAAAGGACAGTGGGCCGGGGTGGTCGATACCGTAGGCGGAGAGATGCTTGCCACCGCTATTAAGTCCACGAGGCAAAGAGGCGTTGTGACTACATGCGGCAATGTGGCTTCCCATGAACTCAACACGAATGTCTATCCGTTCATATTGAGAGGAATTACGCTTGTGGGAATAGATTCCGCAAGCTGTCCGATGGAAAGAAGACGGCTTGTATGGGAAAAGATATCCGGCGAGTGGAAGCTCGATATCCTTGAGCGGATCTCCAGAACGGTTCTCCTTGAAGATCTTGACCCTGAGATAGACCTTATACTTAAGGGCGGCCAGGTTGGAAGGGTGGTAGTTGATCTCTGGAATTAGAAATCCTGTGGTCCCGGGTTAGGCCCATCATAACGCGCCGCTCAGAGTTCTGTCCAGTACCTTTCTGACTTGTAGTTGGTTCCATTTTTTTAACTCCGGTTAGTTTTCCCCTAGCTTTTCGGACATTTAAGTGAAGTGGCGATTCTGAAAAAAACGTGTACTTTAGATAAGCAATCGTTTTCATGATTAAGGTTTCCAAGATGATAATAATCAGGACATTTTCCTTACTTTTCATAGCCGCGGCCGTGTCATGGAATGTGGCTTTTGCGGAAGAGTATTTTTCCGAATCCCCTCCCGGTGCCAAGGTGTACATCATTTCTCCGAAAGACGGGGAAGTTGTCGGCAAGACTTTCACCGTGAGATTCGGGCTTGCGAACATGGGGGTCGCTCCGGCCGGGGTCAAGGTTCCAAATACCGGGCATCACCATCTGTTAATCGATCTTAAAAATCTGCCAGACATGGAAAAACCTCTTGCTTTCAGCGAGAATGTAAGGCACTTTGGAGGCGGACAGACGGAAACGGAGATAACCCTTGCTCCCGGGAAGCATACACTGCGTTTACTGCTGGGTAATTATCTGCATATACCTCATAAACCTCCCGTGCTTTCGGAGAAAATAACTGTTACAGTGAAAGATCAGTGAAGTGCGTCTGGTTTATCTGTATAATCTGACTTTTGCCGGAGGGCTGGCAGAACGGCTATTGCACCGGTCTTGAAAACCGGCGTCCGAAAGGACTTGGGGGTTCGAATCCCTCGCCCTCCGCGGCAATCTGTGGGAAACAGGTCTTCTTATCTTGGGGAGTAGGGCGCACATATAGCACGTTTTTTAATGCCCGGATATTTGCCGAATAACAGTATGTTTGGAAAGCTCTTCGTAGTCTCTACCCCGATAGGAAATCTTGAAGACATAACTTTGCGGGCTGTAACCGTTCTTAAGGATTGCGACGTTATAGCGTGCGAGGATACGAGAAACACAAAAAAACTCCTTACCCGGTACGGGATCGAAACCTCTCTCACGAGCTATCATGAACATAATGAAGTTGAAAAATCGCCCAAGCTGCTTGAAAGACTCAAAGACGGCAAAGACGTGGCGCTGGTTTCCGATGCCGGAACTCCTTCGGTTTCCGACCCCGGGTGGAGGCTTGTAAATCTCTCAATTGAAAACAATATAGAAGTAGTACCCATACCCGGTCCTTCGGCTGTCCTCTCCGCGCTTGTTGTTTCGGGGCTTCCCACAGACAGTTTTCTTTTTCTCGGTTTTTTCCCGAAGACCATAGGCAAGAAGAAAGAGCTTCTAAAGGACGTAAAATCCTACCCATACACCATGGTTTTTTACGAGTCCGCCAGAAGACTTTCACGCACCTTGAGTCTTATGCTGGAAATTCTCGGCGACAGGAATATCTGCATTGCCAGGGAAATGACAAAACTTTACGAAGAGGTAATCCGGGGATCAGTTTCGGAGGTGATATCGATTCTTTCAAAAAAAGAATCGATTAAGGGGGAAGTGACAATTGTTTTAGAGGGTAGCCGGGGAGATGATAAGGAAATCTCAACGGAAGAAGTGCAAAGGATGCTTCGCGCAATGAAAGAGAACGGAACCGTTCTCAGTGATGCAGTGCGCACGATCTGCGAATCCTCTGGGGCGTTGAAGAACAGCGTATACAGGATCGCCCTCGAAATCTGGGAAGAATAGGGCTACTGTTCTTTTGAGCGCTTATCGGCCATTGAACCGCCTACCTTCACCTGCTTTTCCATTTTTGATTTCTTGCCCACAGCCTCAGCCTGAATATTCGACTTACATGACTCGCATATGAAATCGGGAGAAGGCTTGCCACATACGGTACACTTTTTTTCTTTGCTCATAACCCGCCCTCCTGTATCGGGAAAAGAAGCTTCATATTTCCGATAATAACATGTTTTTGGGCCGAGGTATATCCCGGGTTGCGATTATCCAAGAGGGGACACTTCTTTTTCGTACCACTTCGTGCTTTGCTCGTAAGCGTACGCGACATTGAGCACTGTCTGCTCGTCAAACGGCTTTCCCATTATCTGAAGCCCTATCGGAAGCTTTTCTGAATTGAATCCGCAGGGGACTGATATTCCGGGGAGTCCTGCTATGTTGCAGGGAATGGTAAGTATGTCGGATAGGTACATTTTAAGGGGATCGTCTGCTTTTTCACCTATTCTGAAAGCGGTTTCAGGAGAAGTGGCGCTCGCTATCACGTCAACTTCTTCCCAGGCGTTGTCAAAATCCCTTATTATAAGGGTTCTTGCCTTCTGGGCTTTCAGGTAATAAGCGTCATAGTAGCCTGTGGAAAGGGCGTAGGTTCCAAGCATTATTCTTCTCTTCACTTCGTCTCCGAATCCTTCCGAGCGGCTTCTGAAAAACAGGTCCCTCAGGGTTTCCGCATTTTCGCAGCGGTATGTGTATCTTACTCCGTCGTATCTTGCCAGATTCGAACTTGCTTCCGAGGGGGCTATTATATAGTAGGTCGAAACCGCGTAGCGGGAGTGAGGAAGCGAAATCTCCACAATTTCCGCTCCCAGGGTTTCAAGTTCGGCGATAGCTTTGCGGACGGATTTTTCCACTTCGGGGTCCATCCCA
The DNA here is from genome assembly GCA_028823955.1 of Candidatus Dadabacteria bacterium. Lineage (GTDB taxonomy): Bacteria > Desulfobacterota_D > UBA1144 > Nemesobacterales > Nemesobacteraceae > Nemesobacter. The sequence goes on along the minus strand of JAPPFE010000001.1, from coordinate 20,506 downwards.
GAGATGAAGTATTCCTTCGGTATGCCTATCCGCAGCCCCTTTATATCCGTACTGAGCGCACTTGCGTAATCAGCGGTCGGAAGGTTTACGGATGTTGAGTCCATCGGATCATGGCCCGCTATGGAAGAGAGAATTATGGCTGCATCTTCCACAGTTTTCGCAAGCGGTCCCGCCTGATCGAGGGAAGAAGCGAATGCGATCATGCCGTAGCGGCTTACCCTTCCATAGGTGGGTTTCATTCCCACTACTCCGCAGAGGGAACCGGGCTGTCTTATGGAACCCCCGGTGTCTGTTCCGACCGACGCGATGCACAGATTTGCGGCCGTGGCGGCGGCGCTGCCTCCGCTTGATCCTCCCGGAACCCTGTCGGTGTCCCAGGGGTTTTTTACCGGTCCGAAGTAAGATGTTTCGTTTGAAGATCCCATGGCGAACTCGTCCATGTTGTTTTTCCCGAGCACTACGGAACCGCTTGCCATGAGTTTTTCGGCCACGGTGGAATTGTAGGGAGCGACGAAATCCCGCAGCATTTTTGACCCGCAGGTGGTACGCGAGTCCTTTGTCACAAAAATGTCTTTAAGCGCTATTGGGACTCCATGGAGAGGGCCCAGATAGTTTCCTTCGGATATCTGTTTTTCCGCTTTTCTGGCGGCTTCCAAGGCCGCTTCTTTCCAGACGGTGATGTAAGAGTTTATTTTTGCGTCCTCGGAGGATATGCGCTCGAGAAAAAGTTCGGCGAGTTCCACCGGGGAGGCCTCTCTTTTTTCTATTAACGCGGCCGCCTCTTTTATGGTTCTTGGAATGGACATTGGGTTAGCCCTGGTCCTCTATGACTTTTGGAACCGTGAAGAAATCGTTTTCTTTGCTGGGAGCGTTGCTAAGGGCGTCTTCAGCCGTTATCAGCTGATTCACCTCGTCTTTTCGGAAGGGGGTTGAGAGTTCAAGCACGTGCGATGTGGGTTCCACGTCTTTCGTGTCAAGCTCGGCAAGCTCATCTATGTGTACTAGGATATCCCCGAGCTGACGGGTGAACTTCGAAAGCGTCTCGTCATCAAACTCGAGCCTTGCAAGCTCGGCTGTGTTAAGCACGTCTTCCTTGGATATTTTCATTGTTAGAGTCCTGTGTTAGCTTCCTGCTCAGGAATTTTCTAAAGGCTCTCTGGAGCCCCGCGGATAATACTCTCCGCAAAATCGACTATCTGCGATTCAAGCTTTACCCCGCTGAAAAAATTTATTTCCTGAACGCATGTAGGGCTCGTGGTGTTGACTTCGGTCAGATACCCTCCGACTATGTCGATTCCGACCAGGTAGAGCCTGTCCTCTAAGAGTTTCTGTCTGAGGCCGTCGCATATTTCCAAGTCCCTTTCCGTAAGAGTGGTTTTCTCGGGATGTCCTCCGGAGTGGAAATTGCTTCTGAATTCTCCCTTTGCGGCTACCCTCATCACGGCTCCTATGGGCTGGCCGTTTAAAATTATAACCCTTTTGTCTCCTTGCGAAACTTCTTTTATGAATTTCTGGGCCATCACATAGGTTCGCCCGAAGTCGGTTATGTTCTCGAGTATTACGTTGAGGTTAGGGTCATTGGCCCTTACGAGAAAAATTCCCTCCCCGCCGTAACCGTCGAGCGGTTTTACCACAATTTCGTTACCCGTTTCGTAAAGAAACCCCTTTAGCTTTTCGATGTCTTTTGAAACCAGGGTGGGGGGTATGTAGTCGGCGAAATTAAGGCTATACATTTTCTCGTTAGACTCCCTTATTCCGGCCGGATGGTTGATCACGTGAGTTACGGACTCGTCAACCCTGCTTAGTATGTAGGTTGAGTAGACATAGTCCATGTTGAAAGGAGGGTCTTTCCTCATCCATACGATGTCGAAATCGTCAAGTGGAGAACTTTCCGTGGACCCCTTCGAGTAGTAATCGCTTTTTCTCTCAAGGCGAAGTTCCGTTGAATCCGTCCATGCCCTCGAGTCCCTGACGAAAAGATCTTTGAGTTCGCAGTAGCGGATTTCGTGTCCCCTCGCCTGACATTCGAGCATTATGACGAAGGTGGTGTCCTTGTTTATGTTTATCGACTCGATCGGATCCATTACGAAGAGCATTTTCGACATGCTGATAATCTATACAAAGTGGGGGAATTATAAAGAACACATTCAGACGAAGAGCGTTATTTCCTAAATTCCTTGACAAAAATAGGGGGGGGGTAGAGTTAGGCCCGACACCTTTGCGTGTCGGAGATCATATTCACGGAGGTTGTTATGAAGAGTATTTTGTCTTTGTTTGTTGTACTTGTTTTTGCTACTAGTTTCGTAGGTAGTGTTCCAAAAGCAGAAGCAGCAGAACCTAGTTTAGCTCAATGCCAAGGTGAACCGAGCAAGGGCACTGGTTGGGGTACGTTTTGGGTAGTCTATGGCCTATTAAATGCTGCGGGGGGAGCAGCAATGGTAAGTAGTCCTGACAGTTATGATTTTGAGAATCCTCGTGCTGTTGGTATTGGGGCTATTGTGGTTGGTGGTGTATTACAAGGTATAGGTTGGCATAAGCGATCTTCCGCTCAAAAATACAACGAAACTTGTACTGAACTACTGGCATACAAAAGCGTAAAGCCGGGGGTTGGACTAGAACCTATTGCCAGAGAAGCAACGGGAATGAGATTGGTATATAGGTGGTAGCATTTCTGTCCCCTAAATTACTTCTCTCCTAAACAGCCCCGGCAAGTTTAATGACACTTGTCGGGGTTTTTGTTCTCTAAATCCCTCATATTTAAAAACTTTTCACGAATCGAGTTTTTTCTGGATATAATAGATTATGGGAGTTTTTTATTTAAGTATGTAATTCCCCAATTTAATTGGTTAAACAGGTTTGGTATATCTCATGAGTTGCTAGCCTTACCTTGTTTCAGAATAAACTGTTTTGGGATGAATTTGCCCTTCATGCTATTTGGAAATAAAGCCGATTTCCTTTTTTGATAAGCGAAGTGCAACTCAGCGATTTGCGAAAAATTCCTTTAACTAAAAAACGATAGCAGTTCCGCAGAAGTTTCCTGAGGTTTCTCTTCCGGGACAAAATGGCCGCAGTCAAGCGGTTTTCCCGAAACGCTGAGCGCTTTCTTTCTCCATACGTCAAGCACGTCGTAGGTTCTGTGAATGAATCCCCTTCCACCCCAAAGGGCAAGAAGCGGACACGTTATCTTAGCATCCATATCTTCTTCGTCGTGAACAATATCTATGGAAGCCGCGGCCCTGTAGTCTTCGCAACTTGCGTGGATTGCCCGTGGGTCACTGAAACAACGCACGTACTCTTTTACGGCCTCGGAATGAAATTTCGCACCGGGGGCGCTCCAGCGTCTGAGTTTTTCAAGAAGGTAGTACTCCGGATCAGCCCCTATCATTTTCTCCGGAAGTCCGTCGGGCTGGATAAGGAAAAACCAGTGATAGTAACCCGTGGAGAAGTGCTTGTCCGCGGTCTTGAACATATGGTGGGTAGGAGCTATATCCATGACGCAAGCCTTTAGGACTTTTTCAGGGTGATCAAGACACATGCGGTGAAGCACCCTGCCTCCCCTGTCGTGTCCTGCGGCGTAGAATTCACTAAAACCTAGAGCTTCCATCACCGAGACCATATCCGCTGCCATGGCTCTTTTTGAATAGTTTGAGTGATCTTTTTCCCCGGCAGGTTTAGAGCTGTCTCCATATCCTCGGAGATCGGGGCACACGACCAGAAAGTTCGAGGCGAGCTTACTTGCTACTGCGTGCCACATGACGTGCGTCTGCGGGTAGCCATGGAGGAGAAGAAGAGGTTTTCCTTCTCCTCCATAAACGGTGTTTATCTCGACTTCATGAGTGCGTATTCTGCGTTTTTTGAAATTATCACCGAACATCTCTTCAGATATTTTAGTCGAATCAGAATGCTATTTACAGTAAATGGGCAGGTAATATCTTTTATGTGAAGTAAAGGATAAAGGAGACTTCCGCTTATATTCTGTTGCTATGAGTTCTAGTAACGACTTGGTAAAAGATCTTGGGGCGCTTTATTCCGAGAAACCTCCACCTGTTAAGAAAGCTTTCCGTATTCAGGAAGAGCTTTCTCTAAAAGTTGTTAAAACATCCGGTCCGAAGAGGGTTCGTACCATTGCCGGGGTAGATATTGCCATCTGTGTTAAGGAGAAGAAGCTTGTCTGCGGGATGATTCTTTTTTCCTACCCTGAGCTGGAGGAGATCGAGAGGGTATGGACTGTCTCGGATGAAGTGTTCCCCTATGTTCCCGGACTTCTGGGTTTCAGGGAGGCGCCTTGCGTCATAAGGACTTTCGACAAGCTTCGTGAGCACTGTGACATGATTATGGTAGACGGACACGGACTTGCTCATCCAAGAGGCTTCGGACTTGCCTGTCATGTCGGAGTTCTGCTCGATATTCCGGCGATAGGTGTCGCAAAGAAATGTCTTTACGGGACTTTCAGCGAACTGGGTCCTAAGAAGGGTGAAAGAGAGTTAATAAGAGGCAAGAACCGTGAGGTCATTGGCGCAGCTTTGAGAACCAGAGACGGCGTTAAACCGGTTTTCGTGTCTATTGGGAACAGAACTGATCTCTATACCGCTATTGTGGTTGCCCTTGAGTGCTCGCGCGGTCTTAGGATTCCCGAACCTACAAGGCTTGCAGACAAATATGTAGGGTTGCTTAAAAGAGAGGTGTGCGGATAAATTGACCGCATGTCCCTAAGTGGACACGTGAACCGATACCGTTTCTGCGATGATTAGTTTTCATCGAAGTGACGCGTGTAATGGGAGTATCCGGTCAGTTAAACTCATATCGCTCTAGGGAGGAAGAGAATATGCAGGAACAGAAGATAAAGACCCCTTCGGATATACATGCTCATCTGTATAAGTTACTCAACGCAAAAATGAAAGAAGAAAGACTTGAAGGACTTGATGAGAAAGCGGAACTTACGTTGCGGACGATAGAATTTCTTGAGAGACATCTGGAAAGAGAAGAAATGCGATAATACGCAAGGGACGAAAACTAAATGAGCAGTTCTGTGGACCAGCGTATTGTGAATTTCAATAAGGATTTTGAAACTTGGAGCATCGAGCTTCCGAAAGAGACTGTCGAAAATCGACAACGGGGCAAGATCGTCAAAAGCGGTTGGACTATCTGGTATCTGTTTGGAACGGACGAAGCCGGCGACTATCTTGATTACTACGCGTCTCACCGTATGACAAACGACAGGCATGTCCGCTTGTATGCCAACGGCAGTTTCAAGGTCTTGAATTCGTATTGCAGCACCTGCAGAGTTTCAGATAACCCAGAAGAGAACAGGCGGCTTGAGAATGAATTCTGGGAATATAACGAGCGCGTCTCTCGGGAACTTGAATCTAAAGGTTTCAGCCTAGAAGGTGATGAACACCCGTCGACTATAATCAACCGCGCTTTGATTTCGTCTCGAGAATCTCATCAGAGGGTGACGAAAGGATCGGGCTCGGAAGATTAAGCTTAGAGACTCTATTGCATCTTCGATGCCGAGCACCTGTTGTTCCCCGGCTGAGTGCTTACGCTGAAAAATCTTCCATCATCTCGATGAAGTCTCTGAAAAGATAAGAGGAGTCATGCGGCCCCGGCGAGGCTTCGGGGTGATACTGGACGCAGGAGAGGGGGTAGTCCTTGTGTTTCAGCCCCTCGACTGTCTGGTCGTTCAGATTTATGTGAGAGACGGCGACATTGCTTTTAAGCGAATCGGGATCCACGGCGAAGCCGTGATTCTGCGAAGTTATCTCCACTTTTCCTGTCGCAAGATTCTTAACCGGCTGGTTTCCTCCGCGATGCCCGAATTTTAGCTTGAATGTTTTTCCTCCGAGCGCGAGACCCAAGATCTGGTGCCCTAGGCAGATCCCGAAAATGGGTTTTTTCCCGATAAGTTTTCTTACATTCTTCGAAGCGTATTTAACCGCGGCCGGGTCCCCGGGTCCGTTTGAGAGAAAAATCCCGTCGGGGTCGAAAGCCAGTATGTCCTTGGAGTCCGTTTTTGACGGAAAAACCGTTGTTTCGCATCCAAGATCGTGAAGCTCCCTAAGTATGTTTCTCTTTATTCCGAAGTCGTAGACGGCGACTTTGAATTTTCTGGAGGGTTCAGAGTCTTTGTCCTTACTGTGGCGCCACTTTCCCGTTCCCTCGTCCCATGCGTAAGGCTGCGTGCAGCTTACTTCCGTCACTAGGTCGCGTCCGACTATTCCCGGCGAGGACTCGACTTTCTCGGCAAGAGCCTCAGGGCTTGTCTCGACAGTTGATATAATCCCCTTTATCGCTCCACCGATTCGTATGATCCTCGTAAGTTCCCTGGTGTCGATTCCCTGTATGCCGGGTATTCCATATCTTGAAAGAAAACTGTCGAGACTCTCTTTTGATCTCCAGTTGCTCGGGTGATCCCAGTATTCCTTTACGACGAAACCGCTTAGGTGAGGTTTTTCTGATTCGAAATCCTCGGGGTTGATTCCGTAGTTGCCTATTTCGGGGTAGGTCATTACGATGATCTGACCGTTATAGGAAGGATCCGTGAGTGTTTCCTGGTAACCCGTTAAGGAGGTATTGAAAACAACTTCGCCGGTTGCCTCTCTCTGGGCTCCGAAGCTTGTGCCTTCAAATACTTTTCCGCCTTCAAGCGCTAGGTAAGCTTTCTTCATTGTTCAGGGGGTTAAAATATATACGCCTGTGGTAATGTCAAATGTTCTCTTGCCGCCAAGATTAACGTGGCGGGGTCTAAAGTGTTCCCGGCCAGAACTGGACTGTTTACCATTGCGGTGAATTTTTCGAGAGGGATGGGATAAAAACGGAAGGGTATTGTCCCCTATCCATCCCCGCCCGTGCTAAACTCTCTTGTTTGACAGAGAAAAATAGGGTGTGTAGAATCTCGCGCCAAGAGCAGATTAGCCTACCAATTCGCTGGGATACACAGCATGCCCGGCTATCCGGGTAGAAATAAAGCCAGAGAGGATGTCCAATGATAAAAACTATAAAAAGAAGTGGGAGAAGGTGTAAAATATTTTCGGTCTTAGTCTTTTTCCTTTTTAGCAGTGCCTGTGCAACTTCGCCAAAAGATATAGCTCCAGCTCATGTTTCTCCTTACAGGTATGGGAAATACAATTGTGAAGAGATAGCAATGGAAATGGAGATGGTGGGCCAGAGAACTACAACGCTATATGCAAGTTTGAAAAAACGAGCTTCTTCCGATAAGAAGAAAGGATGGCTTGGGGCACTTCTGTTCTGGCCAGCCCTTCTTTTAATAAAAGGTGATAGTCCCGAAGCTGCTGAATACTCTCAATTGAGAGGAGAGTACAAAGCATTAGAAATAGCCGCTACTAAGAAAAAATGTATGCTTTCTGAAATTAAATCTCCCGAGCAAATTGTCGAAGAAGCTCACGAGCGAGATAAAAAGGAAGCTGAAGAGGAAGCTGAAAAAGAATGAAAAGAGCAGAAATTCCCACTGACAGCCTAATTTAGCCTGACTGTAGAGTTGTGGAAGATTCTGTCAAGGGCCGCATCCGCAGGAGTGTTGTTTCTTATGATGCCGTAGCACTCGCTCGCCGGAAGCTGGCTTATCATCGCAGTAGAATTCTCTCCGTAACGGTCATCCATCATCTCTATTAGATTGTATCTTTGAGATGTGTTCATCTTCTCAGACCCCCAGCAATCTATGATAAGAAGCCTAGGAAGTTTCTTGCGGCTTTCGTCAGCCTTGACTGAGCAATAGCGAGAAACAGTCTTGCGGCAGCAAACCGATCTGTTCCAATTAGCAAATTCTGTTGTATTATTTCTGGTCTCAAGGAGCGATTACATCCAGAAGCCTGCCGCTTTTGATGTAGCGCGAAAATACCGATATGAACTGGGATCTCACTTCTTATTTCCCTGAATTTCAGGGAGTTGAATATAAAGAGTTCAAAGAGAATCTCTCTGGAGGCATAAAGAGTCTTGACGAGAAGGCCTCGGCTTCTGAACCTCTTTGCAGAGAAAACCTTGCGTTCTGGAAAGATGTCTTCCTGGAAACGGAGAGACTGATAAGCCAATACTCCCATATACGTTCCTACGTGGGCTGTCTCAGCGCTTCGGATTCCAACAGGGAGGATTATCTGCGCGAGGAAGCGGCGATTTCCCTTCTCGGTTCGGATCTCGAGAAGCTTGAGGTTCAGTTGCAAAGAGCTCTTCGCGATGTCGACGAAGGTCTGCTTTCCGAGTTTGTCTCTTTCCCGGATATCGAGTCGGCTTCTTATTACGTGAGGCGCGTTTGGCGAAATTCCCGGTTCATCATGTCTGCTCCGAAGGAAATTCTGGCCTCGGAGCTCGGAGTCGACGGGATAAGCGCCTGGGGGCGGATCTACGATACCGTATCCTCAAAGATGACGTTCGAGATGGCTTACCCCGACGGGACGAAGAAAAGGCTTCCCATGTCCCAGAGAAGATCGCTTATGGAAAGTCCCGACAGGGAGATAAGAAAAGCCGCTTTTTCCGGGGGCAACGAGGCTTGGGGGAATTTTGAAGACGTGGCCGCCGGTGCCATAAACGCCATATCGGGAACCAGGCACACGCTCTACAGGCACAGGGAAATCGATCATTTCCTCGACGTAGCACTCTTTGACGCGGCGATATCGAGACAGACTCTGGATTCCATGATGGAGGCAATACGGGAGACGGTCGAACTTCCAAGGAACATCCTTAGACTCAAGGCCGAGACGCTGGGGCTCGATGGGATATCGTGGTACGATCTGGGGGCCCCAATGAATCTTGGCAAAACCGGCGGGGTTGACTGGAGCGGCGCGAAATCCATGGTTTCCGATTCCTTCTCGGCTGCCTACGGCCGCCTCGGCGGGTTTTTTGACCATATGTGCCGAAGCGAGTGGATAGACTGGGAAGTAAGGGAAGGAAAAAGACCCGGGGGATTCTGCACTGGTTCTCTTCTCACCGGGGAGTCAAGGATATTCATGACTTATAACGGCGGGGTAGGCGACATACTCACCCTTGCTCACGAGGCGGGCCATGCCTTTCATTCTCATGTGATGAGGGAACTTCGTCCCTATGCACAGTTCTACCCCATGACGCTTGCCGAAACCGCCTCAACTTTCGGGGAAATGCTGCTTGCCGAAGGGCTGCTGCGAGATCCTTCAACGAGTGTTGAGGACAAGGTGCTTGTGAGGGATGCGGAAGTAAACCACGGGGCCATATATCTTCTGGACATTCCCGTCAGGTATGAGTTCGAAAGAAAACTCTACGAACGGCGCGCCGAAGGGGAGCTGACCGTGAGCGAGCTAAAGGAACTTATGACCGAGACTCAGAAGGAGATTTTCGGAGACGTGCTTTTGGAATGCGACCCGTTTTTCTGGGCTTCAAAGCTTCATTTTTACATAACGGGCGTCAGTTTCTATAATTTCCCCTACACTTTCGGTTACCTGCTGAGCAGGGCGCTCTTCGAGAAATTCAGGCAGCATGGGGAGGAATTTATTCCGGTTTACGAAGAGTTTCTCGCTCTCACCGGTTCAGACGATGCGGAAGGGGCGGTGAAAAGGTCAATCGGGGACGATATAACGAACAAAGATTTCTGGAAAGAGGCCATTGTTACCCTATCACGGCCGCTCGAGGAACTTAAAGAACTTCTCCCCTCGATTGCTACATAAGATTCCCGATAACCCTTTCCACGGGGGAGAGCGACTTAACCAGTATGTCAACTACTATGCCTAGCATTATGAGAAGCATGTAGATGATTGAAGCCGAGAAAGCCTTTCCGTAACCACGGTTGGCGAAAACGCTTCTTACCACCAGGTAGTTAAAGTATATTCCGGCTACCGCGGCGAAAGCCGCGAAATAGACGGTGTTTGTTCCCGTGAGCCAGAGGATGAAAGTCAGGGGTATAAGGGAGAGGGAATAGATGAGTATCAGCATGTTGGTGTACTTCGTGCCCAAGGCTACGGGAAGAACGTTTATCCCGGCTTTTTCATAATCCTTTCTGTATTTCTGCGCGAGCACCCAGAAGTGGGGAGGCTGCCAGAGCATCATGAATATGAATACTATCATCGCGTCGAGTTGCAGGGCGGGTTTTATGGCGGTGTAGCCTATAAGCACGGGAAGGGCGCCCGGCACTCCTCCGAGCACGGTACCGAAAGGGGAAGTTCTTTTAAGGAAGAGGGTGTAAATAAGGGTGTAGCTTAGAATTGCGAGGAGAATAAGTGCCGCGTTTACATAATTGAAGTAAGAAAGCGAGATGAAGAGAGCAACGGCCATCATGAGTATCGAGATTACCCACGCATTTTTGTCTCCAAGAACTCTCAGGGCCTCCACCCTTTTGTTAAGACGGGTCATCTGCTTGTCGATTTTCTTGTCGAGCAGGTTATTCAGAATTGCCGCTCCACCGGCGCTAAGAAGAAGGGAGACAACGCATAGAAAAACCGTTTGCAAGGAGGGAAAGGCCCGGTTGGCCACCACCATTCCCGCAAGGCCCGTAAACGCCACGCTCATTATTATTCCGGGCTTGGAGAGGATAACGGCGGAAACCGCCATGTTTCCCACGGATTTTTTCTGCGCTTCACTCATTGCTAAAAAGTTCTTTCGGCGACGGTGTCTTTACTTATATACCCGAACCAGGTGAGAAGGCAGAGGGAAAGTATCAGAAGACCGATTGCGAGATGAACAGCGGTGACGTAAAAGACAAGTTTTGAAGTTACGACCACAATTCCAAGTCCGATCTGAAGGAAAAGCAGGGCGACTGCTCGAGACATGTTTTTTCGGGCTTCCCTGAATCTTTCGGATTTTCTGGAGAGAATCAGCACGAAGATAAATACCAACGTGAGCAGGTAAGCGACCGTCCTGTGCGCAAAGTGAGCCAGCACCTTGCCTGAGAGTTCTGGCGGAATCCAGTAGCCTAGGCACGTGGGAAAATCAGGGCACGCAAGCCCCGCCTCCAGATGCCTTACGTAAGCTCCCAGGGAAGCCTGGATAAATACAAGCAGAAAAAGCGCGAAAAAAAGTCCGGCCGGACCCGAGAAACGGAAATCGGGCTTTCTAATGACGCCGTCGAAATACACCATATAAAGGGTAATTGAAAAGATTATGATGGCGTTTGTGAAATGGATAGTAGTCAGATTCACTGGAAGCTTGGCAAGAACCACTATTCCTCCAAGCACAATCTGAAACAGAAGAAGCAGGACTACGAGCAGTGGAAGTATCCTGTAATTTTTTCTGTACGTGCGGAACCTCCTGTAACAGAGAATGAAAAGTACTATGGATGTTATGCCTCCAATTACGCGGTGGGAGAATTCGACGTATATATCCCACCTGAAAGGCGGGATTATCTCTCCGTGGCAAAGCGGCCAGTCGGGACAGGCGAGTCCGGCCTTGAGTCCCGATACCGCGTTTCCCCATATGAGAAGTATGAACAGAAGCCCTAGAGCAGTTTTTGCGAGCATGCCTGTTTTTGTATGGCTACTTTATTACCGGCACCCTTGTGAAGGTTTCCATTATGGTGAACCCGATGAGAAGGAAAAGCAGGAAGAGAGGATATAAGGCGTATATCCACGTAAGCTTGTCTTCAAACTTAAGATGCATGAAATAAAGGGCAACGATCGATGCTTTTATCGACGCTATTAACATGGCGACAACGATATTGAAGTCCCCGAAATCGAACTTCGCGACGTAAACCGTAACTGCCGTCAGGACGAACAGTGCAAGGCATACAGCTGCGTATACCCGAAGGCCGGTGTGATGTTCTTCAGTGTGATCGTGTGTGCTCATTTTCTCTCTCCGTCTACCCGATTAGATACAATAGCGGGAACAGGTATATCCAGATCAGGTCAACTAGGTGCCAGTAAAGCCCTCCGACCTCAACCGGGGTATATCTGTTTCCTTCTTTAAATCTTCCCTGCTTGGCCATTATTATCAGGGCGAAAATTATGCCCATTCCCACAAACACATGGAGCATGTGAAGTCCGGTCATCATGAAGTAAAGGGCGAAGAATATGTTCGTGTCGGGAAATATATTGTGGTGAAACTTGGCGCTGTACTCAAAGTACTTGTTTACCCCGAAAGCCGCTCCGCATATGAAAGTTACGGAAAGCAGTATCATCAGCCACTTTCTGTTTCTTTTCTGCGAGGCCGACACCGCCAGAGCCATTGTGAAACTGCTGAATATGAGTACTATGGTGTTTACGGCGCCCAGAGTCACGTCCAGTTTCTTGTGTGAATCGTAGAAAAGATCTGGGAACTTGGCCCTGAAAAGCGCGTACGCCGCGAAGAGTCCCCCGAAAAGAAGAATTTCCGTTCCGAGGAAAAGCCACATCCCGAATTTAGCCGCGTTGTGGGTTACGGCGTCTCCGAGCCCGTGTCCGTGCGCGTGGCTTTCGGCGTGTTCTACTGTGCTGCTCATTTTTTTGCGTTAGCCTCCGATCTATTTTTCCCGTAAGAGTAAGTCCAGTCAGTTACAGTTGGTATTTCGTCAAAATTCTCATGTGGCGGCGGGGAAGGAACCTGCCACTCAAGAGAAAGGGAGCCGTAGGGATTTGACGATTCGGGCCGTCCTTTTTTCCAGAGCGGTATAAGCAGATTCACGGTCATTATTAAAATCCCGAGCCCGAGTATCCATGATCCGTAGGTCGAAAGGGAATGATAGGATATGTACTCTTCAGGATATGTCGCATACCTTCTGGGCATCCCCTGGAAGCCCATGAAAAACTGCGGGAAAAACGTTACGTTGAATCCTACAAAAATCAGGAACCACGCGACTTTTGCGGTCAGTTCATCGAATACCTTTCCGAACCATTTCTGATACCAGAAGTGAAGGGCCCCGAAAAATCCCATCACTGTTCCTCCTATCATTACGTAGTGCATGTGAGCTACTATGAAGTACGTGTCGTGCAGATGCACGTCAACGGCCAAGGCTCCCAGATAAACTCCAGTCAGTCCCCCAACCGTGAAAAGCACTATGAATGACAGTGCGTATAACATGGATGAGTGAAAGTCTATTGATCCCTTGTACAGAGTTGCGGTCCAGTTAAATACTTTTACGGCTGTCGGGATGGCGACAAGCATGGTCAGGAATGAGAATATTGCCGCTGCCGTTTCCGATATGCCGCTTACGAACATGTGATGCAGCCAGACGAAGAAGCTTATTATCGCAATCGCGAAGCTTGAATACGCGATTGCCTTGTATCCGAAGATGGGTTTTCTCGCGAAGACGGGGATTATCTCGGAGATAATTCCGAAGGCGGGAATAACCATTATGTAGACGGCGGGATGGGAGTAGAACCAGAAGAAGTTCTGGAAGAGTATGGGGTCCCCTCCCTTGGCCGGATCAAAAAAGCCTATGTCAAACGCTCTCTCCGCTATAAGCAGAAGAAGCGTGATTCCCACAACCGGCGTTGCGAGCAACTGCAATATGGCGGTCGCGTAGGATGCCCATATGAAAAGCGGCAGTCTTGACCACGTCATTCCAGGCGCTCGAAGCTTGTGGATGGTCACTATGAAGTTCATTCCGGTGAGAATCGATGAGAACCCGAGGACGAAGACTCCCAAGGTTATCATTATTACCTTGGTGCCCGTCTGAATGCTGTAGGGAGTGTAGAATGTCCAGCCCGTGTCAGCCGGTTGGGCAAGCGCGGAAAGCAGTATTGCCGTTCCGACAAGATATATCCAGAAACTCAGCAGGTTTATTCTGGGAAACGCCACGTCCCTGGCCCCGATCATTAGCGGTATCAGGAAATTGCCGAAACTCGCCGCGATTCCCGGGACGATGAAGAAGAAAACCATCAGGGAACCGTGAAGCGTGAACGCTACATTGTACTCTGTTGCGGTTCTGAAGAAGTCAAGCTCGGGAGTCATAAGCTCGTATCTCATTCCCAGGGCCGCCAGGCCGGCGATCATGAAGAAAAACGAGATCGTAACAAGATAAAGGATCCCGATGCGTTTGTGATCCGTTGTCAAAATCCACGACTTTAAACCTTTCTGGGCTAAATACGGTATATGCTGGGTTTGAGTCATGACTCCGTTTGCCATCTTTTTCTCCTTGATATTGCTACTTCAACGTCTTTATATACTCGATAAGGGCGGTTACTTCATCCTCAGACAGTATACCTTTGAACGAAGGCATCGTTGGCGGGTAGCCCTCTACCATTTTTGCCTGGGGTTCATAAATTGATTCTCTGATATAGTTCTCGTCTACAAGAACCGATGAACCGTCTGCAAGTTTTTCTGTTTTCCCGTAAAGGTTTTTGAAAGTTGGCCCTATGACTTCCTTGCCGTCTATGCTGTGGCACGCAAGGCAGCCCCTCTGGGAATGTAGTTCTTTTCCTCTCTCCGCCGGGGACACGCTGATTGCCGCCAGAGCGGCTCCGTCTTCAAGTTCGTCTCCTTTTTCCCATCTTGCGAATGCTTCTGGGCTCAGGACTTTTACTGTCGCAAGCATTTGCGAGTGCCCGGAACCACAGTATTCCGCGCACAGAAGATCAAAGGTGCCGACCTTGGTCGGGGTGAACCAGAGCTGCTGGTAGCTGCCCGGAAGAATATCCTGTTTTACTCGGAACTGCGGAACGAAGAAGCTGTGAATAACGTCCTCTGATCTCATTATGAGCCTTACGGGCTTGTTCTGCTGCACGAAGAGTTCATTCAGCGATTTTTTTCCGGTGAAATACTCGAATTCCCAAAGCCACTGCTTTGCCACGACGTTAACTTCGATCGCTTCTGGAGGCGGATTGCGAAGTTCCTTGAAAGCTATCCATCCCCATGCGAAGATGACCATGAGCAGTATGGTCGGGATTATGGTCCAGATGGTTTCAATGACCGGGTTGTGAGTTATGTAGGCGGTTTCCTGATCTTCGCTTTTCCGCCTGTACTTGATTGAGAAGGCTACGAGTACGGCCGAAATCAGGACGAAGAAAAATACTGATACGATTGTTACGAACAGCGTTATGTTATCAACGCTTGCTGCGAGATTTGAAGCTGATTCCGGTATCCAGGTGGACATTTATGATTTACAACCTCCGCAATAATTAATGGGTTTTTCTTTCTCTTCTCCACATCAGGCAGAGAAACGCTACGAGAACCGTAAGGGTTACCATTCCTCCTGCCTTGACGACGTTAAGAGCGGCAAGCGCATATCTTTTCCCCACAGGGTCAAACTGATAACAGAACATAAGCACTTTATTAAGCAGTTCCGAGGAACCTATCTTTCCCTCGGAAGCCTCTATTAGAGATAACTTGAAGTTACGGGGATCATACTGAACTCCGTAGAGGTATCGTGAGATTGTCCCATCCGGCGTGAGTATGACTATTCCCGAAGGGTGAGCGAACTCCTCGCCGTCTTTTTTGAAACGGAATCCCACTGAATCGGTAAGCCTCAGTATGTTTTCTGCAGTCGCTGTTAGAAAGTGCCAGTTTTTGGCCTCTTCAGCCCCGCCCGCAAGTGCTTTTTTGTATCTTGCGGATTTCTCGCTGATAACATCAAGGGGTTCTTCCGGGTCAAAGCTTACGGTCACCACGGTGTAGTCCTTTCCCGGCCTGAAGGCATCCATCTGGTTTATGGCTTCCAGAACTCCGTCTGTCCCAAGAAGACAGAGTCTTGGGCATGTGAAGTAGGCGAGACTCAGAACCACCGGTTTTTTTTGCCCGAAAAAAGAGGAAATACTTACCGCTTCTCCGCTTTCCCCGCGAAATTCAGTGTCAAGATCTATGGAAGACGCAAGTTTCTCATCAAAACCTATTTCTTCTACGTCGTTTACGTTAGAAAGCGCCTGAACGTCCGATGTGAAGAAAGCCGGAACCGTGCTTGAGAGATACATAACACTGAGAAAAATGAAGAACCTCCACATGAAAGGAGCCGTTTTTTGGCTGTTTTTTTAAATGAAAATAATTGTTTGGAGGACTCAGGGGAGAGGAATTTTCCCTTTCCCGCGCCTCAAATAGGCGTAGATTCTATCTGATGTTAATTCTCTGTCAAGAATTCGTTTTCTTTACGCTTATTTGGGTTTTCGGGCTCTGTTTATTTTCTTCTCAGGCAAAGAACTATACCGATTCCGATGAAGGCAGTGAGGGTTGAAGAACCGCCGTAACTGATAAAGAAAAGAGGAGTGCCGATGATCGGCATAAGTCCCGTTACCATAGCGATATTTATCACGGCGTGCCAGAAGAGCATAGCCGCGATTCCAAAGCATGCGATCATTGCAAAGCGGTCTTCTAGGGATGTTGCGATTCTAAGAATAAAAAGAATTATGGAGAAATACAGAAGAAGTATGAACACTGACCCCCGGAATCCCCATTCCTCGGAAATCACCGAAAATGCGAAATCTGTATGGTGTGCGGGAAGAAAATTCAGGTTGGACTGCGAACCCAGAGAAAAACCTTTTCCGAAACCCATGCCGGAACCTATCGCAATCTGGGACTGAATCGAGTTGTAGCTTACACCAAAAGGGTCGGTGGAAGTGTCCATGAAGGAATATATTCTCTCCTTCTGGTAGTCCTTGATCAGAAGATGCCAGGCCGGCACGATGGATATCAGCGCTATGATTATTATTTTAAGCAGCGCTTTTCTGCTGATTCCCATAAGCAAAATGATGCTTGAACCTATGAGAAGAATGGTAATTGCGGTTCCCATGTCGGGCTGGGCAATTACTGCTGCGGTGGGAACAAGCAAAAGAGCCAGAGGCTTGAGGAGTTCCACCGAATTGTAATTTTCCTTTGCGGCCACATCATTTGCGTAGTAATTGGCAAGCATCATTATTATGCCGATTTTAATAAATTCGGAGGGTTGAACGGAGACCGGACCTATCTGGAACCAGCTTCTGGACCCCGATACCGTTTTTCCGAATACGAAAAGTAGCCCCAGCAACGCGAGGAAGAACAGGTAGAAAGTAACCGAGTGGTTTTCCAGCGTATGGGGTCTTAAGCGACTGATGACCGCCACAGTCAAAAGTCCCGCGAAAACCCATACGAGTTGTTTCTTGAATGCACCCAAGCCGGCCAACAGCGAGACGCTGTAGAGATTCATGAGCCCCGCTAAGCAAAGCAAAGCGGTCAGCAGCAACAGCCAGGAGTAGCTACTCAGATATGGCAATTCGAACTTCATCTCGTTCCTTCTTGAGTTTGAAATAGGTTTCAATGATTTTTTTTGCTATCGGGGCCGCGGCCACGCTTCCGCTTCCCCCGTTCTCAACGAGGACGGTTACGGATATCTCCGCCGAATCCGACGGTGCGTAGGATGTGAACCAGGCGTGATCCTGAAACCGTTTTTCGGTCGACTCGAATTTTGCCGACACGACCTGAGCCGTACCCGTCTTACCCGAAACGGACGTGATTTTTGATCTTGCGTAAATCCCGGTGCCCCGGTGTTCGTTTACGGCACCGTAAAGTGCTTTTTTCAGAAAAGATACTGACTTTGCGTCAAGGCGCTGACCTCCCCCGGTTATCCGCAGTGGTTTTTTCTCATCCGTTTTTCTTATCTTCGGTTTGACTACAATGCCTCCGTTTGCTATTGCTGAAGTCATAACACTTATCTGAAGAGGGGTTGCGGTAACGTATCCCTGACCTATTGCCAGGATTGCAGTTTCACCTGGGTACCAAGGTTCTTTCAGATGCTTTCTTTTCCATGCCTTGGATGGGTTCACTCCCCGTTTCTCGGGCAGCGCTATGCCGGTTCTTTCTCCAAGTCCGAATTTCTTCATGTAGGGGTAAAGGCCGTCAACACCAAGCTTCTGGGAAAGTTTGTAGAAGTATACGTCACACGATTCGACAATTGCTTTGTAGAGGTTCATATCCCCATGGCCTTCTTCGCGCCAGCAGTTAAAACGTTTCTTGTTTATGAAGTAATGACCCGGGCAGTGTACGGACGACTTCGGATCAGCAGTTTTTTCCTCTAGCAACGCAAAGGCCGTGATTATTTTGAGTACTGACCCGGGTGGGTAGGTTCCTTGGGTTGAGCGATTTAGAAGGGAAAAAGATTTTTTCTTTTTTGTTTTTCTTCTTTCCTCAGGAGAAAGCTCCTTCGAGATGTGCTCGGGACGATAGGATGGACGACTTACCATCGCCAGAATCTCTCCGCTTTTTACGTCCATCGCGACTATGGCCCCTTTCTCTTTACCCAAAGCGTCATAGGCGAACTGCTGCAGTTGCGCGTCAATGGTGAGGTGGATATCTTTTCCCTGGACCATTTCCCTGTTCTTGC
The DNA here is from genome assembly GCA_028823955.1 of Candidatus Dadabacteria bacterium. Classification (GTDB taxonomy): domain Bacteria; phylum Desulfobacterota_D; class UBA1144; order Nemesobacterales; family Nemesobacteraceae; genus Nemesobacter. The sequence continues at coordinate 2,331 of JAPPFE010000001.1, read as the reverse complement.
GAGCTGGCAATAGTGTGGCAACAGAGTCTGAGATCACCTTTCCGTGTGCGTTTACCATGACGTATTCAAGACCGTTTGTTCCTCTGAGTTCGCTGTCAAAGACCTTTTCGACACCCATTTTTCCGAGTTCGTTTCCCGCCTTGATCCGACCGTAGGTTCTTACCTCTTTTGCGTCGGCGATTCCCGTGTATCCCAGAAGGACGGCGGCTGCCTCTCCATGCGGATAGAATCTCTTGTGCCCCACTTCAAGAAATATGCCCTCTAGCGTTTCCTTGTTTTTCTCGACCAGAAGAAGCTCCTCTCTGCTTATGTCCTTGGCGATTGTAACGGGATAGAAGCTTTGGAGAGTTTCTATTTTCCGAAGTTTTTCCAGGAGTTTTTTCTCTGGAACGTTTATTATCTCCGCAAGTTTTTCTGCGAGTTCCTCGACATCCGTTATTTCTCTCGGAAATACTCGTATGTTAAAAGACGGTTTGTTATAGAGAATTTTTTCGCCGTTTCTATCGAAAATCCGTCCTCTGGGCGCAGGAAGTTCAAGTGCCCTCAGGATATTTCTTTCCGAAAAATTTCTGTATTCCTCGCCCTTGTATATCTGGAGGTAGAACAACCTTCCCGAGAAGACGACAAAAAACAGCACGATTAGGGATGAGGCTATTGTGAATCTATGTTTTAGGAATCCCATCCAGTTTTCTCAGAAGCATTATTATCGGAACGCCGACCACTGTATTAATGATAGCCTGATAAAAAGCTAGCTCAACACTGAGAAATGCCGCCTGTCCGCTGTCTTGTCTCAACAGAAGCAGTACCAGTAGCAGCAAGTGCATGAGCAGGGTCCCTATAAAAAGCGTCAGAGGTAGGAAAAAGAGGTTGTTGCGGTCGTAATTAAGATTGTGCATGCCCACTCGCAGAGTAAGAAACACGGCGAATCTTGTGATCGTATGGAGCCCCAAAGCTCCGGCCGAAAAGACATCCATTAAAACCCCGTTCAGCATGGCAAGTGTGAACAGATAAGGTATTTCGGTTCTGATTGCCAAACATATTATTAAGATCAGATTGAGATCGGGGGTGAATTTGCCCAGAGAAGATGTCGAGATTACCGACGTCTGGATAATGATGAAAAGAAAAGAGCAGAGTAGATAGAAAAGAAAAGAGAAGTTTATTCTCATCATATTCCAACTGGGTCCAGTTGGGGAGAGCTAATTGAGATGTATGAGCACCTCTTCAACCCTGCTCACATCGATTACCGGTTTTATGATGGCCTTTTGAAGTCCTTTGTCCGGCTCAATTCTTATTACGGTTCCTATAACAATATTTTTTGGGAAAACATTGTCTTTTCCGGATGATATGATCTTGTCTCCGACTATAATATCTTCCTCTTGCTCAATGTACTTCATAACGTAATGGTTTCCCGCTCCGGCAACTATGCCTCGTGCACGGCTCCTTTGTACAAGTGCATCCGCCACACTTGAGGGATTCGTCATTAGCATTACCAAGGAGGTTTTTTCATTTACCGAGTGCACGGTTCCTATGGCCCTGACGTTGTTAAGCACCGGGGCCCCCTCATTTATCCCGGAAGACGATCCTTTGTCTATTATAAGGAAGCCAGGCCCCACCAGCGAAGGACTGCTCCCTATGACCCTTGCTCCCACCACTTCTCCCTTAAAGGAACTTCTGTAGTTAAGAAGACTTCTTAACCTTTCATTCTCAAGTCTTATTTCCGTTAGCATCAACTCTTGTGCTTCCATTTCCTGTAGCTTTGCTTTCAGGCGGGAATTTTCAACGCTTGTATCGACGAGGTCGATATAATGGTCCCAGTAGTATCTCACGCCATCTTTAACGTAGTTTGCGAAAGCGCCGGAGCCGTAGTTAACGCTAAGCATCAACTTTGTTGTGTAATTATTTTCTTTCTTTGCCAGGTCAAAAGTGACAGGCAATAGATGAATTAGAGCAATTATGAGGATAAAGGACAGAAATAGCTGATTTTTGCTAAAAAACTTCTTCATTAAGTTTCCCTTCCGGTCGGAAATACTTAATTTCGATTCTCATAAGTGGCGGAAAGAATCACGTCCACGTTATAATGACAGCCATTGCAAGAGGTTACGGGATACTAAAACAAAAAACCGTTGCTAAATACTGTAACACAAAACAATTCAGGTTGCAAGGGGCAGTCCGTCTTGAAGGCTGATTGTGAGAACGGAATCTGCCTGATATCACAGGTTTTCTATAATTATATAGCGACGGAGGTTAGAAGATCTATATCTTCGAGAGCTTTTCCAGAACCCATAACGACGCAATCGAGGGGCTGCTCGGCCCTTTTTATATGTATGCCGG
>JAPPFE010000002.1 GCA_028823955.1 Candidatus Dadabacteria bacterium | reverse complement strand
ACAGAACTGATCCGCAGCTTCAGGCTCTTCATGCCACACATCCGTTCATCGCTGTCTGGGATGATCACGAGGTAGCAAACGACGCTTATGTGGGGGGTGCGCAGAACCACAACGAAGACGAAGGGAGCTTCGATGCGCGCAAAGAGGCTGCGCTTCGGGCCTATTACGAGTGGATGCCGGTTCGCCCCGTAAAAGAGAATGATTCCGGGCGGGTCTACCGCAGTTTTTCTTTCGGAAATCTGGTTGAACTTTTCATGCTCGATACCCGCCTTGCCGGACGGGAAAAACAGCTTAGTTACAAGGATTATTTCGACCCGGATACCGGTTTCAACGCCCGGAGTTTTCGTGAGGATATTGGTTCCCCGGAACGAACCCTGCTCGGTCGGGATCAGCTTGTCTGGCTTCAGGGGAAGCTTGCTGACTCAACCGCCGCTTGGCAGGTTTTGGGTCAGCAGGTGCTTATGGGCAGAATGAACGTTCCGGCTGAAATAATTCCCCATCTGGGCGATCGCACACCGCAGGTCGCGGATCTTATTGATGAACTGACCGAGATTAAGGAGCGGGTGTTGCGAGAAGATCCTTCCGTGACTCAGGATGAGCGGGACCGTGTAAACACTGTGCTTCCCTATAATCTTGATGCCTGGGACGGTTACCCTGCAGAGCGCGAGGCGGTGTTAGGCGCGGCTTACGGAAGGGATAGGAACTTGATAGTGCTTGCCGGGGATACGCATAACGGGTGGGCAAGTAATCTCAAGGATGCGTCAGGTAATCAGGTAGGCGTCGAGTTCGCCACCGCGTCTGTGTCCTCGGGAGGTCTTGAGACTTATCTGAAACTTGAACCGGAGCAGGCCGAGGAATTTGCCCAGGATCTGGAAGTGCTGGTCGACGGTCTTGTCTACTCAAACACAAAGGATCGCGGTTATATGATTGTCAGTTTTACTCCGAAAAGGGCCAAGTCGCGGTGGATATATGTGGATACAGTCAAGCATCCGGAATTCAGGGAACTAACTTCAAGTGGAAAGGCCCTTGGTGTGCTTCCCGGTGTGGGAAATCGTGAACTTGTTCCTGTTGGTAATTAGGCTAGAGCATTTTGGTCGGGGAAAGTATCAAGGCGGGATTAATTGACATTACCGTGAAGAGTCGAATGATATAGGGTATAATATTTAGGTTAGGTACTGATTTAAGGAAGGTAACAATCCATGGCCAGAATTACGATTGAAGACTGCTTAGAGAAAGTTGAAAACAGGTTTGCTCTCTCCATCGCAGCGATGAAAAGAGCAGGCCAGATATCCAAGGGAGCTACCGTGGTGGCGTCTGAGAACGATGACAACAAACACGTTGTTTCGGCGTTAAGAGAGATAGCCGAAGGAAAGGTAAACGTCATATATCCCAAGGATAGAGATAATTACTGATTGCGCACGTAGCCCCGTGCGGTTTTAACCCGCGCACAGCGAGGTAACATCTTTTTATGCTCTCGGTAGGCATAGACGCGGGAGGAACTTTCACCGATTTTGTTTTCTTCGATGGAAAGGAAATATCGGTAAACAAGGTTCCTTCCACTCCCCGCGACCCTTCGATAGCAGTACTGAACGGGCTTAAAACCCATCCAGTTGAGTTCTCCCATATATCGGAAATCATTCACGGAACCACCGTGGCCACGAATGCTCTTTTGGAACGGGAAGGGGCAAAGACCTGCCTTGTCACCACAAGGGGTTTCGAAGACGTAATCGAGATCAGGCGGCAGAACAGGGAGAAACTGTATGATCTGCTATGGAGTCCGGCCGTCCCTCTTGTGCCACCGGAACTCAGGTTCGGGGTTTCCGAGAGAACGGATTATCGCGGTTGTGTGCTTGTCTGTCCGGATGAAGCTGAAGTGGAGAAAATAAAGGAGGAGGTATCTTCTCTCGGTATTGAGGCGATAGCGGTTTGTTTTCTCCATTCGTACGCAAACCCCGAGAATGAACGCAGGGTTGCGGCTGTGCTTTCCGAACTCGGTATCCCGATTACCCTCTCCTCTGAGCTTGTCGCGGAATTCAGGGAGTATGAGAGGACTTCGACGACGGTTCTTAATTCCTACCTGATTCCAAAAGTGAACAAGTACATGCGTTCGCTTTCCCGTACCCTCGGGGAAAAATCTCTTTCCATCATGCAGTCAAACGGTGGGGTTATATCTGCTGAGCAAGCGGCCGAGGAACCTGCAAAAATAGTTCTTTCCGGTCCCGCCGGGGGGGTGGTCGGAGCGTTTGAGATATGTGCACTCTCCGGGAGAGAGAAAATTATTACCTACGACATGGGGGGAACTTCGACAGACATATCCCTTTGTGACGGCAAAATAAGCTTTACGACCGAGAACACACTGGGAGGTGTTGCGCTTAAGGTGCCGATGATAAACATCTCGACCATAGGGGCCGGAGGCGGTTCAGTCGCTTACATTGCCGACGGGGGCATCCTTAAGGTCGGCCCGAGAAGCGCCGGTGCTGATCCCGGCCCCGCGTGTTACGGGAAAGGCGTTTTGCCGACCGTAACAGACGCCAATATAGTTCTCGGGAGAATGGACCCCGGCTGGTTTCTGGGTGGCGAGATGAATATATACCCCGAAAGGTCATTTGAAGCGATTCGCTCTCTCGCCCCGGATCATCCCACGGAGGAAGTCGCCGAATCCGTAATCAGGATTTCAAATTCAAACATGGAAAAGGCCCTCCGCGTGATATCGGTCGGTAGAGGCTACGATCCGAGAGAATTTTCGCTTGTTTCATTCGGCGGCGCGGGAGGTCTTCATGCCTGCGGGCTTGCCCGCTCCCTTGGTATACGGGAGGTCGTGTTTCCCCAGAATCCCGGTGCACTCTCCGCCTACGGGATGCTTCTTGCCGACTCTTTCAAGGATTACGGAATCACGTTTTTTTCCTCAGCGGATGGGGATCATCTTAGGGAGACTGACAGTAAGTTCGCGGATCTCGAGAAGCTCGCGCGCGAGGACCTCGAAAGAGAGGACCTAAGGTTCGAAAAGCGTGTCGATGCGAGGTACCGAAGGCAGTCCCATGAACTGACTGTTTCCTATAGTGATTCAATAGCTTCGGATTTTCACCGCGAGCATGAAAGAGTTTACGGATACAGGAAGGAATCTTCCGT
>JAPPFE010000014.1 GCA_028823955.1 Candidatus Dadabacteria bacterium | reverse complement strand
ATAAGGACTCAAACCCTGATTTTAGGGGTGGTGCACTTCAATGTTCAAGGGGCGCCTAATAAAAACCCCGTTCTAGGGGAATAAGTGAAACGTCAAAATCTTTTTGGCCGTGAACAAGGCCCGGCACCCTTGCGTGTCGGAGATCATATTCACGGAGTTAGTTATGAAAAAGATTTTGTCTTTATTTCTTGTACTGTTTTTTGTTGCTAGTTGCGGTGGAGGTGGTGATTCTACTTCTTCAGCGCCAGAACAGCCGGTAATGCCAGAACAGCCAGAGCCGGTAACTAATATAGATCCTGATGTTCCACTGTTTATTTTTGGGGATGAAGTTACAGAGGAACAAAAGGAAAAAATTAGAAATACGACGTACCGCATAATACATTTTTATGCGGATGAATACGGAGTAACTCTTAGGAAGAATGTTACTTTTCATGCTTATGTAGATTACGAAAATTTTCTTGAGGGATACACGGAATTTCACGGTGAAGGGGCAACACCGGAGTTTCTTCAATGGGTACGTGATTCTATTGAAGAAGAAAGAAGAATTACCGGGCGGGTAAGTTGGGGAACTTTTGACGGTGACGGTATCTTTTTTTTAGGTTCACATATCATTGAAAATACTAGAAACCTGATACATCTTATAGCACATGAATACTTTCACGCTTATCAGACTACCGATCATGAAAGGCCTTACTGGTTTATAGAAGGAAGTGCTAGATACGCAGAAGCGTTGGCTTTAGAGTATTTTGGGCAACCTTTGGATGGTCCTACAGGGTATTACAGCAAACAAGCGGAAATAAACTATGTAAGAGGTTCCGATCAATCCCTTGAAGCTATTGAACTAAACGATGATTTCTTTGCCTTAGATGATAGCCACGTTGGGTATGTTCTCGGAAGGCTGGGGGCTGAATATCTGGTAGACCACTACGGGGGATTTGAGGCAATCGTAGAGTTTTACCGTGATTATGGATCGAATTGGGAAGATCTTTTTGAGGAAGCGTTTGGTATCTCTATTAATGAGTTTTATAGGGAATTTGGAGAGTACCAAAGTGGAGGCTTTCAATCAAATTAATCTCGAAAGGACTGCTGTGTCCACGGTTGGCTGGGACTGGTGACTCTTCGAAAAATCGGCGACGCGTTCCGTCTGAATCGGGGAATATGGCTTTGAGACTGCCGGAATACGGGTGGCCGTCGCTCTCGTTCCACAAACCTGAACCCCGAAAAATCGTTACATCGCAAACCCCTCCATCTGGAATTTTTGTGGAATCACGGACAAGAATCTGGTAATCACCTCTGTTTTGCCCCCTTGTTCTTGTTGTTAACTCTCCCCCGGTTCACTCCCTTGGGAGATAAACAACCGCCGGGGTGTGCCAAGAGACCCGAATTTCCCACAGCCTTTTGGCATACCACCGCCAATTAAGGTTCTGGAGGCTAATGCCATTTCTTTCGGTTATCATTTAAATGACATTCGAGGGGATTGGGAAAACCCAAGAGAACCGGCTGCGGCGGATGCCGATTCTCTCTAATCTTGTTTTCAGTTCACGGAAAGGGTTTCGGTGCGGGTTGGCGGCGGCAAAAAATTTTCTCCTGACCTCTGTCGTGGCCGGAGTCCGAATAACATGCAAGAATACGATCTTTTTTCTTTAGTTCTGCTTTTTTTCACGGGCGTTCTGGCGGGAGTGATAAACGTGATGGCGGGTGGAGGAAGCAGCATCGTTCTTCCCGTGCTCATATTTCTTGGGATTGATCCCACAGTCGCTAACGGAACAAACAGGGTGGCGATTTTGTTTCAGAATTTCTTCGCGGCTCTTTCCTTCAGAAAAGAGGGCGTTGCCGACATTAAAACCAGCGTCAGGCTCGCGGCCTTCACCCTCCCCGGCGTTTTGGTGGGAGCTTTTGCGGCGGTGCGGGTGGGAGATGAGCTTTTCGAAAAAATCCTGGCCGTCGTGCTTATCTTCGTCTGCGCATCCTTTTTCCTTAAAGTTGATTCTTTCGGCAAGCTGCTCGGCGGCGGCGAAACAGGGCGGGGATGGGTTCTTTACCCGGCACTTGTGCTTATAGGTTTTTACGGAGGTTTTATCCAGGTCGGCGTGGGACTTTTCATAATGGCGGCTCTTTATCATCTTATGGGAGCATCCCTAGCTAAGGTAAACGCGCACAAGGTGATTGTGGTGCTTATCTACACGATTCCAGCGATCCTCATATTTTTTCTAAGCGGCAACATAAGCTGGTTCATAGGCATCTGTCTCGCCGCGGGAAATTCGGTCGGCGGATGGTTCGGCGCCACGTTTTCCGTAAGGGGCGGCGAAAAATACATAAGGATGGCTCTTGTCGTTGCCGTCGGGATTATGGCCCTTAAGCTTCTCCGGGTATTTTAGGCGCCGGGCAGGTGTTATGCGCCGGAGCCCGGGAGGGGACCCGCCGCGGTTTTTCTCAGAAATTCGTACAGAGTGTGGTAGATCTTTTTGTTCTGAATCAGCTTCTCGTGAGTTCCCTGCTCCACTACTTCCCCCTTATGGATCACTATTACGTTATCCACGTCCTTTAGGGTTGAGAGCTTGTGGGTTATGACCAACCTTGTCTGAGAGCCGGCGGTGCTTCTTATCACTTCCTGTATTCTTTTTTCAGTTTCCGCGTCCAGATGGGAAGTTGCCTCGTCCATTATAAGAAGTTTCGAATTTTTCCTGACCGCTTTTTCGATCGACCGGGCCTGGGTTTCTCCCGAAGAAAGCTTTACGGGTTCGGCTCCCGGACCATCCCGCTCGTCCCTTTCGTCGGATATGTCCTTTTCGAACAGAAACAGGTCTTGGAAGATGGCGGTTATGTTCGAGCGCAGGTACCTGTTTGACAGTTCCTCGATATCTGTGCCGTTAAAGAGAATCTGGCCCCTCTGGGGTTTATAGAATTTAAGGAGCAGGTTCACGATGGTCGTCTTCCCCGCTCCCGTGATTCCCACAAGGGCGGCACTCTCTCCAGATCTTACTGTAAAGGATGCGTTCTTGAGCACCCATTCCCGCTCGTTATACGAAAACCATACGCCCCGGAACTCAAGAGACCCCTCGGTTGTCGCGGGCACCAGAGATCCGCTTACCTCAGATTTTTCCGCCAGAGTGTCGTAGAGGTTCTCGGAGGCTGCAACGGCGGACTGGAAGACATTGAATTTTTCTGAAAGTTCCTGGATGGGCTTGAATATCATCCTTACGTAGTAAAGAAACGCGAGCAGGGCTCCCAGGGACAGGTCAAGGTTCATGACCCCGATCGCCCCGTACCACAGGATTATCCCGGTTGCCGCTATGCCCACATACTCTATGGAAGGGCGGAAAATCACGTAGACCCAGAGCTGCTGTATATTGGCCCTGTAGTTTTCCGTGTTTACCTCCCAGAATTTCTCGAAGTTTCTTTTCTCCTTTCCGTAAAGCTTAAGGAGCACTATTCCCCTCATGCTTTCTGCGACAAAGGCGTTAAGCTTGCCTATGGTTCTTCGGATTTCCCTATACACCAGTCGAAGCTTCATTCGGAAGATGGATACCGTGAAAGTAAGGAACGCCGTAAGCGCGACGATTATAAGCGTGAGCCCGACGTTCATCTTGAACATGATCACCAGAGTGCCGATTATGATTATGATGTCCTTTATGAAGTGTATGAGAACGGAGGTGTACATCTCGTTTATGGCGTTAACGTCGTTTGTGACGCGTGTGGTTATCCTGCCCACGGGATTTCGGTCGAAGTACTGCTGGGGAAGTGAGAGTATATGGGAGAGGGTGTGGTTTCGCATGTCGTGCATTATTTTCTGGCCCGAGTAGTGAAGAATGTAGGTAAAAGAAGAGGTGAAGATGAAAATTCCAACCACCGATAAAACCACATATAAAGCGAGGGTCTTGAGCCTTTTTATCTGTTTTGAGCGAAGAAGCGACACTTCCTCTTTGGCGAGTGATCCAAGGTCTGAGTGAGCCAGAAACGCGACCCCTTCGGTTTCTTCAAACAGGGAAGCGTTTCGGGCTATTATTCCCAAAACCTCCTGCTTTTCATCTCCCTCAAATTCCCCGGGGCTGACCACGATATATTTTGTCTCGGAGAACTCGACGCCCGAGCGTTCGATTCTGTCTTTCTCCGAGGAGGAGAGCTTTGAGAAATCGACCAGAAATCCTCCGTCCGCAAGGGCAAGCGTGGATTCCACCCCGAGTCCCGAGAGTGCTCGCTCCGCTTCTTCCCCTACCTCGGCCTTGCTCCATGTGGGATAAATATGGTCATCGACCGCGACTTTGATGAGGTAGGGAACCGTGATCTCAAGCGCCGCGGTGGCCATCATCAGAAGAAGGGACAGGGCAAAGGAACCTCTGTACTTTCCCAAAAAGCCCAGAATCCACCCCATGATCTTAAGATCGTAAGTTGATTTCCTGTTTCTTTCCAAGTCGCTCATTTATACACCTTAGACAGACTGCAGTCTTTCAAGCGCGTAGTAAACTCCGCGTTGCTCCACCAGTTCCCTTCGCTCCCCGCTTTCGATTATCTCTCCGTTTTTCATGACCGCGATCCGCGAGAGCCCGACTACGGAGGATATTCTGTTTGAGATTATCACCACCGTGCGCCCGCGCATTGCCTCTATCACGTTTGTTATCACGGTGTTCTCCGTCTGCGGATCAAGGGATGAAAGCACGTCATCAAGTATCAGGATTTCGGGATTGAGCACCAAGGCCCTTGCTATGGCCAGGCGTTGTCGCTGTCCTCCCGAGAGGCTGAGTCCCCGCTCTCCCACCACGGTGTCGAATCCCTGCTGAAACTCCATTATCTGTTCGTATATCCCCGCCGTTTTGGCGGCTCTCTCCACCTGCTCGCGGGTTATGCTTGGGTTTATGAAGGTTATGTTGTCATAAACCGTTCCGCTGAACACGGTTATTTCCTGCGGCACGTAGACGATGGTCTCCTGAAGGCTTTTTCTTGATATTCCCCTTATGTCGATTCCGTCAACCGTTATTGCGCCCGGTTCGGTCTCGTGGATTTTCATGAGCAGCTTCATCAACGTGGTTTTCCCGGAACCTACGAGCCCTGTTATTCCCAGAGTCGTCCCGCAGGGTATGTGAAGGTTGACTTCGCGCAGGGCCGGAGTGGAGCCGTAGGAAAAGGAAACCCCGGAGAACCTTATGTCTCCTTTGAGTTCGTAGTCCTTCTCCCCTGCCCGGGTGTCGTCTTTTTGTTCAACCGCGAAAATGTCGTTCAGCCTGTTTATCGAGGCGTTCCCCCTTTTTAGAAGATCGATTGCCCATCCCATGGCCATCATCGGCCAGGCGAGCATCATCAGGTAGATGAGTATGGCGGAGAACTCTCCGAGAGTTATTTCGGTACCGATTGCGCCTGCTCCGCCGAAGAAAAGAAACAGGGCCGTCGCTAATGAGGGTACGAAATATATAAACGGCTGGAATCCTGCGCGGATTTTCACCAGGTGTACGTTTTTTTCGAGGTAGTCTTCGCTTGCACGTTCAAAATCCCGCCCCTCGGCCCGTTCAAGTCCGAACGCTTTTACTACCTTGATTCCCGAGACCGGCTTCCTTGCGCTCTCGGTGAGCTCTGAGAAGGAATCCTGGGAGCGCTGGAACCTCTTCTCTATCATGTTTCCGAACTTGTATACGAAGACGGCGAGTGCGGGGAACGGCAAAAACGCGTAGAAGGCCATCTCGGGAGAGATGTAGACCATCGCGGCGAAGATGAAAAAAAACAGGAATACCCCGTCATACGCTATGAGCAGACCCAGGCCGCAGGAGAACTTGAGAGTCTCTATGTCGTTTACCGTGTGCGCCATCAGGTCGCCGACCTTTCTTGCCGAGAAGAAATCGAAGTTAAGCTTCTGGAGGTGGTCGAAGAAATCGTTTCTGAGCGAGTACTCTATTTTCCTCGCCCCGCCCATTATGAAGTACCGCCAGCCAAGGCGGAAAAACGCCATTAGCAGCCCGAGACCGAGGATGTAGAGGGAGTACTTGGTTATGAGGGAAAAATCTGCGCTCTCCAAGGTGAGCTCATCTATTATCCACTGGATTATTATGGGAACCGATAGCTGCGCCATATCCACCAGCGTGAGAGAGACAAGACCGGTTAGAAACGAGTATCTGTACCGTAAAACAAGGGAGGAAATGCTTGTTCTTTTGACCAATGGTATACGAGCAAATATTTTACGGGACCGAAAAACCAAGCGGCTGCCAAGCCTTGGTCCCATCGGATAAAAAGCAAATTTCAGGCGGCGCGCGACCGCTAAATCATTATACATTGAAAAACCCGCAGAAGGTAATCCGCTGTATCCGTGGGAGCGGTTTTTGCCCGGACGGTCGAGAATAGGGTATTTTTTTCGACCGGAGGCAGATAACGTGGAGGATGGTTCCTACCAGGTTCCTGCGGGAGTTTCGACGGCGCAGCGGATTATAAAGAAAAGCAGGTTCATAGCTACTGTCGGGCGTGCGGGCACTAGAGGCGAGGCCGAAGATTTCATAGGGAGCGTAAGGGCTCTTCACCCCACGGCAAGCCATAACTGCTATGCGTTTTTGGCCTGCGCCCCGGGGGGAACGGATATCGGTTTCGGCGATGACGGGGAGGTCTCGGGAACCGCCGGGCGGCCCATGATGACTCTTCTGGAACACAGCGGCATAGGGGAGATAGCGGTCGTGGTAACCCGGTATTTCGGAGGGATAAAGCTCGGTCCCGGCGGGCTTCTCCGGGCATACACGGAGTCCCTGAGGGCGGCCTTGGGGGAGCTTGAGCTTCAAGACCATGTCCCGGTGCGGGCGGGGCACCTTGTTTTTTCCTACGCGCATGAGAATTCCATACGGATTCTGTTTGAGAAATCGGGCGTTACGATAACGAGCGTCGAGCGCGGGGAGGATGTTCACTTCGACCTCACAGCACCTCTCGGTGTCGCCGCGAGCCTTGAAGAGAAGGTTGCCTCCTTGACCAGGGGGAAATCCAGGCTTGTCTGGAAACAGGCAGACTGAGGGCTCGTCGAGAGTGGATATTCCCTGTTCTGCCGTAAGGTCAAAGCCGGTATACTAACCTTAAATCAATTTCGCAGGTGGAGGGGTTATGAACGTCTACGAGTGCGTAAGATCGCTTAGTTCCGTAAGAAGTTACCTCGATGGGGAAGTTCCGGACGAGGTCATCATGGAGGTCATGGAATCGGGGAGGCTCTCGCCGAGTGCCCACAACAATCAACCGTGGGAATTCGTGCTTATAAAGGACCGCGCAATGCTCCGGGAAATGGGAAAGTACTGCACAAGCGGCAGCTTCATTGTGCAGGTGGCTTTCGCGGTGGTGCTTTTGGTGGATCCGCAAAGCAAGTGGCACCAGATCGACGGCACTAGGGCTGCGCAGAACATGGTTTTAGTGGCGTGGAGCCACGGACTCGGGTCCTGCTGGATAGGAAGAATAGAGACAGAAGAGCTTAAAAGGTATCTTGGAGTGCCCGAAGAGCTCGATGTTCTTACCGTACTTCCGTTCGGTTACTTCGACAAAAGGCGGGTCGCTACCGGAAAGTTGAGGAAAAGTCCGGACGAGGCCTTTCATCTGGACGGTTACGGAAAAAGGATTCCGAGATAAGAGGCTTGCGGGACTTTTCGCACCGGCCGTCTACAAGCTCATCCACTCGGACGAGTGACTTAGCGGCACAAAGTGTAAGGACTACGCAGGATGAATTTTAAGAAGCTTGGAACCACGGAAGTTCTCGTTCCCGAGATCGGACTTGGCACGTGGAACTACAAGGGGGGAGTGGAACCTCTGAGGGCGGGCATCAAGCTGGGGGCTTCGCTTATAGATACCGCCGAGGGGTACTACACGGAAGATATAGTCGGCGAGGCCGTGCGTCCCTTCAGAGACGAGGTTATCATAGCGACGAAGGTTTCAGGAAGGAATCTTGCCCACGACAGCGTGCTTAGGTCCTGCGAGGCAAGTCTCGGGAAGCTTGGCACGGACTGCATAGATCTCTACCAGATACACTGGCCGAACCCCGTCTATCCGATAGAAGGGACAATGAGAGCGCTTGAGAAGCTGGTTGACCGCGGATGCGTAAGCTACGTCGGGGTGAGCAATTTCTCCGCGAGGCAGATGCGCGAGGCGCAGCACTATTTTCCCAACTACCCCATAGTTTCAAACCAGGTGCTCTACAACCTTAGGTCAAGGGATATACAAAAAGAGCTGCTTCCCTACTGCTTGGATAACGACGTAACCGTGATGGCCTACACCCCGCTTGATGCCGGGAGGCTCTGCCGTCCCGGGCGCGGAATTTTGTCCCGGATAGCGGCCGAGACCGGGAAGACGGAGGCTCAGGTTGCCCTTAACTGGTGTGTTTGCCAGGAGAACGTCATCGTAATTCCGAAGGCGGATTCGGTGGCGAGAACGGTCGAGAACTGCGGGGCCTCGGGTTGGAGACTTTCCCCCGAGCAGTTGCGCATGCTCGATGAGGCATTCTGAAGTTTCGTTCTACGGTCCCATTATGTGATATAATTAGCGGGTTGAATATGGAATAAGAGGAGGAGAGTGTGCGATGAGTTTAAAAAAAACGCTTTCACTTTTGGTTTTCTTTTTTGTTTTAGCTTTTTTTTCTTTTACCGACCCCGCTTCGGCGAGCGAGCTTGATACGGGCGATACCGCCTGGATACTGACTTCAACCGCGCTTGTTCTTTTCATGACGATTCCCGGGCTTGCGCTTTTCTACGGGGGGCTGGTCGGCAAAAAAAATGTTCTTTCGCTGCTGATGCAGTGCTTTTCCATTACCGCGGTCGTAACGGTTATATGGACGTTTTTCGGTTACAGCATGGCTTTTGACACTACCGGCATGGTAGCGGGAGAAGTCGGGATGAACGCCTTCGTGGGAGGCTTCTCAAAGGCATTTCTAAACGGTGTGGGTATCGATACTCTTTCGGGGACGATCCCCGAAGTTCTGTTCTTCGCCTTCCAGCTTACCTTCGCGATTATCACTCCGGCACTTATAATCGGGGCGTTTGCCGAGAGAATGAAGTTCTCGGCTATGCTTCTGTTCACCGCCCTTTGGGTGATATTCTGTTACTTCCCGATCGCGCACATGGTCTGGGGAGGGGAGGGTTCCTACTTTGGAGACAAGGGAGTGATTGATTTTGCAGGCGGAATAGTCGTCCATATCACGGCGGGTACCGCGGCCCTTGTGGCAGCGATACTGGTCGGGCCCAGGAGAGGCTACCCCAGACAGCTTGCGCTTCCGCACAATCTCACTCTTACGATGATAGGTACCGCGATGCTCTGGGTCGGATGGTTCGGATTTAACGGGGGAAGCGCCCTTGCGGCCGGTGGACAGGCGGCCATGGCGGTCGTCGTGACCCAGATTTCTCCATGCGTTGCCGCTCTCACCTGGATATTCCTTGAAAGCGTAAGATCGGGCAAGCCCAGCGCTCTTGGTTTCGCCACTGGGGCCATCGCGGGTCTCGCAGCCATAACTCCCGCCTCTGGCACCGTGGGACCGCTTGGAGCCATAGTCATAGGATGCGCGTCTTCCGTGCTTGCCTACATAGCGGCCACTTATGTCAAGTTCCGTTTCAATTATGACGACGCGCTTGACGTCGTGGGAGTTCACGGAGTCGGAGGTCTGGTAGGAATCATCCTGGTGGGAGTGTTTGCCTCAACCTCTTTCGGCGGTTCGATCGCTGATCTCGACATAGGGGCGCAGCTAGGCATACAGATCTACGGGGGAATATTCGCGATTGTATACACCGCCATAGTAAGCTATATAGTGCTCAAGGTCGTTGACATGCTCGTCGGACTCAGGGTCACCGAGGATGAAGAAACCGAAGGTCTTGACATAACGGATCACGGAGAGTCGGGTTACTACGGCATCTAGAGTGGGGGCGGAAACCAGCGCGCACATGGTTTACGAATAATGAGTACTCAGGCGCGGGACGCGAGGATCTGCGCCTGCGGGTACTCCGTCGGGGATCCGTGGGTGGTTCCGAAGCAGAGGTACTCTCTTTTCGGCTGGTTCGTGATGAGTTGCGGGATAAGCTACCCGCCGAAGCGGATCAACATAGAGTGTGACCGCTGCGGGGAAGTTTTCGAGGTGATCGAGGGAGACAGAGAATTCCTTGAAAAGTATATGCTCCGCAACCGCTGATCACATCTTGTACTTGCCGAAATCCTCATCCGGCATGTCTTCAAGGACATCGCCCGCGCTTTGGCCCTTGTCCCCGACTTTTACGCTGAGAGCGGCCTTTATCACCTCTTCGTCGACCATGATACGGCACCCGGTCCTGAGCGCTATCGCTATGGCGTCGCTCGGGCGGGAATCCACCAGGAGTTCCTCTCCGTCTTTTTTGATACGAAGGCGGGCGTAAAAGGTGTTTTCCCGTAGTTCCGTGATTTCTATTTCAATGACCTCATAGCCTGTGGCGGCGATTACGTTTTTCAGAAGATCGTGGGTAAGGGGTCTTGGTCTCGGAGTTTTTTTGATCTCCATTGCTATTGCGCTTGCCTCCTCGAATCCTATCCAGAGGGGAAGACTTCTTTCCCCTTCCTCTTCATTCAGAATGACGACAGGCATATCGGTAAACGGGTCGGCGACTATGCAGGAAACCTTCATCTCAAGAAACATTTTTCTCCCTCCCTGTGTTAATTCAGATATTGTCCTCTAAGCGAATTCGCAAGTCCTTCAGTTATCCTTACGTCCACCACTTTTCCGATAAGCTCTTTTTCTCCGGGGAAATTGACTATCCTGTTGTGTCCGGTTCTCCCGGAAAGCCACGAGGAGTCGTTTCTGCTCGCATCCTCAACCAGCACCTGCTCGGATTTGCCTATCCTCTGTGCGTTCTTCGCAAGAGTAATTGCCCGCTGGTATTCCTGAAGGCGCGCGAGCCTCTGGCCTGCCGTCGAGTCTTCCACCCTTTCCCCTGATTTCCAAAGCTCCTCCCCCACCGTTCCGGGGCGTGGTGAGTATTTAAATGAAAAGGAACTGTCAAACCCCACTTCTTCGACAAGGCTCATCGTCTCCTCGAAGTCATCTTCTGTTTCCCCGGGGAACCCTACTATTATATCAGAAGACACGGCTATGTCCGGCATGGCGTCCCTGAGCCTGTTAACGGAATCTAAGTACCAGTCCCTTGTGTAGGTCCTGTTCATGAGCCTCAGCACCTTGTCTGAGCCCGACTGCACGGGCAGATGAATATGACGGCATACCTTGGGCACGTCTGCCATTGCCTCCACCATTTTTTTCGTTATGTCTCTCGGATAAGAGGTCGTGAACCTTATTCTCTCAAGACCGTCAAGCTCCCCGAGCACCCGAAGCAGGTCCCCGAACTTAAGCCCGCCGAGTTTCCACGAATTCACCGTCTGTCCTATGAGGGTTATTTCCTTCACTCCCTTTGCGATAAGGTGCCGGGCTTCGGCGATTATGTCCTCGAGGGGCCTGTTAACCTCGGAGCCCCTTACCGTGGGCACTATGCAGTAAGCGCACTTTTTGTTACATCCCTGCTGTATGGACACAAATGCCGTGGGTTTTCCCTCCTCGTGGTATGGGAGGATGTCGAAAGGCTCCTGCACGTCGAAGGACGTCTCAACGGGCCTTGACTTCTTCTCTTTTATCTCTTCTATAAGCCGCGGAAGTTGCGGAATTGCCCTGGGTCCGAGCACGAAATCAAGATGCGGCATCCTGCGGATGAGTTCCTCTCCGTAGAGCTGCGCCACGCACCCGGACACGCCGACTATAAGCTCCGGGTTTTTTGCCTTAAGGTGCTTGAAGCGCCCAAGGCTGCTGAGGGCCTTCTGATCGGCCTTTTCCCGTATGGCGCACGTGTTTACGATAACTATGTCGGCCTCTTTTGGGTTTTCGGTGATACTGGCGCCGAGGGCGTTCTGTATCCTGTCCGAGTCATACTCGTTCATCTGGCAACCGTAGGTTTCAAGGTAAAGGGTATTGGTCTTCATGGCTAAGGGAAATCCTAACGCATGGGAATATAAGTATCAAGAAAGGCGAGACGAGCTTTTCTAAAAGAAAATTCCAGCAGCGTCAGCCTCGATTGTTTTTAGCCCTGCCCGTTGCGGGTATAACGAAAAGGATCAAATGGCAAAATCATTTTTTCAGTTACATCAATATCAGGAAAACGGCACCTACATACGTAATGAGGTTATCGGCATGTTTAACTTGTTTATAATTGCAAAGAGATTTATAGTTGGTTTTAATTTGTTTGAACTTTTTTGTAGACTTAGTAGGGTGGTTTCTTCAGGAACTAACGTTAATAGGCAGTTGTGTTCTAGACATGAGTAATAAGAATCGATGGATATTCTTTGGGGTGGCGGTATCTATTTTGTCAGCGGTGTCTTTCACTCCTCTGGTAATTCCCTATGGAGTGGCGGAGCCATATTTTCTGGGACTTCCTAGGACTCTCTGGGCTGGGTTGGGAATATCACTCTGCATATATGTGTTGCTTGTTTTGGCAATGCTTACGTCCGGTGACCAAGGGTAGCCTGCTTATATAAGAGGAAGAAATAGACATGAACAGGGGAATGGCATTTGTTGCAGTTGCACTAGTATATCTTGCAGTGTTGATATCCCTCGCTGTCATAGGAAACAGGAAAAACAAAGGGGATGAATACGAATTCCTTCTTGCGGGCGGCAGTCTTGGAACTATAATTGGCTTCTTAACCTTTTTTGCTACCCTCTACAGTACATTTATATTGATAGGGATGCCCAATTTCTTCCGCGTGCACGGCGTGGGCACGTGGATATTCCTCGGCGTTACCGATATGGCTTTAGCCGTCTTCACGCTTTGGCTCTCACTCAAATTAAGGGAAAGGATATCTTCAACGGATTTTCGGAGCATATCGGATCTTCTACGTGAAACTTTTAGTTCCCGTGGAGTTTTCGTGTATGTTCTGGGCCTTGTCATATTTCTCGTTCCCTACATAGCAATTCAAATAAAGGGAGCGTCGGGCATTCTAGCCCACGTTGTTCCCTATGAAGTTCCCCAGTGGAGTTGGGCTGTCATTATACTGCTTCTTATGTATCTGTACTCTTCCATAGGAGGACTCAGAGGTATTATGTACTGTGACTCACTTCAGGGAATTGTACTGTTTACCGTTATATGGATAATGGCATTTATTGTTTTGGATAACTTTGGAGGTATTGGAAAGTTAGTTCAGGCCGTGGCGGAGGAGGAACCTGCACTGTTATCTACTCCCGGTCCCAAGGGATTGTTATCGGTTCAGTGGCTTATTGCGGGATTTATATCAATTGTGCTGCTGCCTGTGTCGCAACCTCAGTTGACTTCGAGGCTCAGCATTCTCAAGGGTTTGAACGAGAGACGCAAAATCCCGGTTTTGCATGCGTCTTTCACCTTCCTGCTTCTGATAGCAGGGCTTATAATTGGTTTATACGGTGCAGTTGCAATACCGGCTAAAACGGGCCCGGAGTTCATCGGCAAACTGATACTTGAGCAGAATCCTGTTATAGGTGCCGTTGCCTTGATAGGCATTCTGGCGGCAGCTATGTCGACATCTGACTCTCAGTTTTTCGCTCTTGGGTCTGAGATTAACAATGCTCTTGGCAGGTTTAGCAGGAAGTTAAAAGTATCCCCTATTGTTTTTGTGAAACTAGTTATACTGGTATTTTGCATAGCCTCTTTCATTGTTGCTATGAAGAGTTCTCAGGGAATTATCTCTCTTGCTGTGTCTGGATTCATGGGTACTGCTCTCATGGCACCTATGGTTCTTACCGCGATTCTATGCAAAGGAAGAACCTTCAATTCCGTAATCCCAGTTGTTACGGTTATCAGCCTGATTGTGTTTTTAATGTCGCTTTTCGGACTCGTACCGAAAATGATAATGGGTTTACGCATAGATCTGATACTACTCGCCATCAATACGCTGGTTACGATTTTAGTGGTTTTAACCGAGCTGAAAAAAACAAATAAAGTATTCCAGTAGATGTCTTGAGACCACGAATTATTAAAAGGCTGTCCCGCCTGAATTCCTCCTTTCAATACAGACCTCCAACAGTTTTCACGCTGGCTTAGTACCGTTTTTACAGCTTTATAATCTGAAAAGTATTCTCGAAATCATTTAAAATATATCTAGACGATTGAGTTGAAAAGCTTCCTGGATCTCGACATATAGTTGCTTTTGATTTTTTGCATCTCATGCACGAAAAGATTCTTGAACTCTCCAGATCATTTCCCGCCACTACAGGGGTCTATATAATGAAGGGTCCGGGCGGTACCCCGGTCTACATAGGCAAGGCCAAAAACCTTCGCGCCCGGGTGATGTCCTATTTCCAGAGGGGAAGCGACAGGGGGCAGATACCGTATCTGGTAAGGGAAGTAGACTCGATCGACTACGTGGTGACTGAGGGGGAAAGCGAAGCCCTTTTCATCGAGAATTCCCTTATAAAGCGTCACAAACCGAAGTACAACATACGTCTTAAAGACGACAAGACGTTTTCGTCTCTTCGCCTCTCGGTGGGAGAGAGGTTCCCCAGGCTTTCGCGCACGAGGAGAATACGGGACGACGGGGCGCTTTATTTCGGTCCGTTCGCCTCGGGCAAATTTCTTAAGAGCACAGTGAACCTCGTCCACAGGCTTTTTCCTCTCAGGGACTGCACCCAGAGCAAGTTCGAAAGGCACAGCACCCGCCCCTGTCTTAACTATTTTATGAAGCTTTGCTCGGGCCCCTGCGCGGGCAAGATCTCGGAGGAGGACTACGGGGAGCTCGTAGGCCAGGCCGCGTCGTTTCTTCGGGGCGAGAGAAAAAAACTGGTGAGAATGATCAGGGAGATGATGGAAAGAGCCTCGGAGGAGGGAAGGTATGAAAACGCCGCCTACTACAGGGATCAGCTTGTAAGTCTTAAGGAAAACGCTGAGATAGAGAAGGTCACTTCCTCAAGGTTCGAAGACATGGACATAGTGGGTTTTTACAGGGACTCCGAGAACTACGAATTTACCGTCCTGCTCTCGAGGGGCGGCTCGGTGGTTGACAAGCTCGATTTTTCCGTAAAAAGCCCCCACGGCGATGAGGCGGAATGCGTGAGGGAATTTCTCGGCAGGTTTTATTTCTCTGACCGCTATATTCCAAAGAGAGTTCTCCTGCCTCTTTCCATAAGGGACCGCGAGGGGTACTCGGAGTGGCTTACCGAGAAAAAGGGAAAGCGGGTTTACGTCGAGACTCCCCGGAGGGGAGCCAAGAGCGAACTCGTCCGCTTCGCGATGAAAAACGCGCGGGAGAGTTTTGCGAGAAAAGCCGAGGAAAAGGCCAAGCAGGGCATACTTCTTCGAGGCATAAGGAAGTCGGCCGGGATAAAACGGGTTCCTTATGCCATAGAGTGCTTCGACATATCGAACATCCAGGGGCACCAGACGGTTGCTTCGCTCGTGAGGTTCCGAAACGCGAAGCCCGAGCGGGACAGGTACAGAAGGTACAGGATCACGGCCACCTCGGGCCAGGATGATTTCCGGTCGATGTACGAGGTCGTTTACAGGAGGGCTCTTCGGGTAGGAGATGATAACTGGGATCTTCCGGATCTCATGCTTATAGACGGGGGGAAGGGACAGCTAAATGCCGCCTACGCGGCGCTTCGGGACTGCGGTGTGGAAAACGAGCTTGATCTTGCCTCGATAGCGAAAACCGAGGGCCGGGGCGGGACCGACAGGATTTACGTGCATGGAAAGGGCGAACCTTGCGATTTTTCGTCAAACAAAAAGGGCGTTTATTTCCTGATGAGGGTAAGGGACGAGGCACACCGCTTCGCAATCACCTACCACACGGAGTTAAGGAAAGGCAAGACCCTGGCTTCTCAGATGGACGGCGTTCCGGGTATAGGAAAAAAGAGAAAACTCCTGCTTCTTAATCATTTCGGAAGCGTGGAGAAGATAAAAGGGGCCACCACCGAGGAACTCGCCTCCATAAAGGGCATGACGAAACAAGCCGCGCGCAACGTAAAGGAGTTTCTGCGCTAACCGGACGGCGAATCCATCTTCTTTCTGCTGAACGAAAAGTGTCGGCGTTTTAGGATGCGAGGTAATCAAGAAGGCAGAATTCAAGTATGGCTTTTCCCGCGTGAAGCTTGTTTTCGGCCTGAGTGAAGGCGATGCAGCTGGAACTGTCCATTACTCCTGCGGTTATCTCTTCCCCCCT
Source organism: Candidatus Dadabacteria bacterium (assembly GCA_028823955.1). Lineage (GTDB taxonomy): Bacteria > Desulfobacterota_D > UBA1144 > Nemesobacterales > Nemesobacteraceae > Nemesobacter. The sequence goes on along the minus strand of JAPPFE010000014.1, from coordinate 15,878 downwards.
GTGAGCCGGAAGACAGTGCATTATCAGGGGCTTTTTGCGGCAGGAGGAAAGAAGTTTCTCGTTTACCTGAAAAGGCCTGAAAATCTCGGTGCCTTTTCCCTCTTCACCCATGCTTACCCAGACGTCGGTGTAGATCACGTCAGCGTCCCTTACCGCAGAGGCGGGGTCGTGGGTGACTTCAATTTCCGAGTTTCCTTGTTCTGAGACCTCGCCCATAATCGCCGGGTTGGGCTCATATCCCGGGGGAACCGCAAGCGAAAGGTCAAAGCCCATTATCGCGGAGGCGGCCATGAAGGAATTGGCTATATTGTTCCCGTCGCCGAGAAAGGCAAGCTTGAACTTCTCGGGGTTTATTCCCTGCTCCGAGATTGAAAAGAGATCGGAGATTATCTGCGTCGGATGTTCAAGGTCGGTAAGGGCGTTTATCACGGGGACTGTCGAGTTCTCCGCGAGTTCGAGGGCTTTTTCCTGTCCGTACGTCCTTATTATTATCCCGTCGAGGTAGGAGGAGAGGATCTTCGCCGTGTCGGCTATGGTTTCCCCCCTTCCGAGCTGGGTATCCGCCGGATTCATGTAAATCCCCCGGGCGCCTAGGTCGAAAAGGCCCGCTTCGAAGGAAAGCCTCGTTCTGGTCGATTGTTTTTCAAAAAGAAGACCCACTGACATGCCCGCGAGGCTTCTTGGGCTCTCGCCCTGTTTTTTCAGTTCCTTCAGTTCGCCAGAGCGGCGGATTATTTCCCTGATCTCGCTTTTTTCAAGATCTGAGACGGCAAGAAGATTCCTACCCACTAGAAACCACCTCCTCGATGGATTTCGTTATGACATCGACGGCAAAGTCAATTTCTTCTTTGTTTGTGTTAAGCGGAGGAAGAATCCGAAACACGCGCTCGACAGTAAGTATAACTAGAAGCCCGTTTTTAACTGAGATCGAAAAACAGTTCCGGGCGAAGGTCCCGTCTGAGAACTCAACCCCGATTATAAGCCCCTTTCCCCTTACCTCTGTTATATGCTCGGAATATTTTTTCCGGACATCTTCAAGCTTGCCAAGAAAATAGTCTCCGAGTTCTCCCGCTTTTTCGGGCAGGTTTTCCCGAAGTATTGTTTCGATCGAGGCGCAGGCCGCCCCCGCGGCCAGGGGATTTCCACCGAAAGTGCTTCCGTGGACCCCGGGAGTGAAGTGCTTCGCCACGTCCTCCCTAGCCAGGACCGCTCCGCACGGCATTCCGCCGCCGAGAGCCTTTGCGAGCGCCACTATGTCGGGCCTTATGTCCTCGTGCTCGTAGGCGAACAGTCTTCCCGTCCTTCCCATACCGACCTGGATCTCATCAAGTATGAGCAACATGTCGCTTTTCCCACATATCTCCTCTACCTGCTTTAGATACCCGGGGGGCGGAACGATGACTCCGTTTTCTCCCTGCACCGGTTCGAGAATGACCGCGCAGGGGTTTGTCTCCGAGGCCAGGCGTGCTATCGCCTCGGGGTCCGCGTAGGGAGCGAAGTGGAATCCTTCAAGGAAAGGGGAGAACCCCTCCCTGTATTTTTCAGATTCCGTGGCGCTAAGCGCCCCGAAAGTCCTTCCGTGAAAGGCTCCTTCGGTTGAAATGACCGCGAATTTTCCGCCGTTTTGCGCTCCCCATTTCCTGGCGAGCTTTATCGAGCCTTCAACGGCTTCGGTTCCGCTGTTACAGAAAAACACCTTGTCCGCAAACGAGTTTGAAACGAGCATCTCGGAGAGTGCACTCTGGTTTTCTATGTTAAAGAGGTTTGAGGTGTGAATCAGAGTGGCAGCCTGGGATGTTATGGCGTCCGTGATACTAGGGTGACAGTGCCCGAGGTTGTTAACGGCTATCCCGGCCGTGTAGTCAAGATACTTTTTCCCTTCCGTATCCCAGAGCCACGAACCGCTTCCCTTCCGCATCGTTATGGGAAGACGGCTGTAGGTCTCCATCAGGTATTTTCCCCGCGAGTCTTCCATTTTCCCTGACCTCAAAGGGTTATCTCCGTCCCTATTCCCAGATTTGTAAGAAGCTCAAGTATGAGAGCCCTTTTTACTCCCCCGTTTATTATGTGCACCTTGCTGACCCCTTCTTCCAGAGCCTCAAGCGCGCACATCACCTTGGGGATCATTCCGCTGTTTATCGTCCCGTCCCTGATAAGTTTCTCAGCCTGCTTTTTAGTCACGGAGGATATGAGTTTTCCTTTCTTGTCTAGGATGCCGTCAACGTTGGTCAGCAGTATGAGCTTTGCAGCGCGAAGCGCTCCCGCTATTTTCCCCGCCACGTGGTCCGCATTTATGTTGTAGGTGGTTCCGTCCTCCCCCAACCCTATGGGAGCTATAATCGGAATGATATCTTTGCCTTCAAGCACCCTGATTACCTCGGGATTTACTTCCTGAACTTCGCCCACGTAGCCGAGGTCTGCGTCCTCGGCAATATCTATACGGTGTTTGGCGGCGAATTTGTGAAGGTCGAACTTTTTAGCTTTTATAAGCTTTCCTTCCTTGCCTGAGAGCCCCACCGTTTCCATCTGGTGGCGGTTTATCGACGTTACGATCTGCTGGTTTATCTTTCCGACAAGCACCATCTCGACCACTTCCATTACCTCTCTGCTGGTAACGCGGAGTCCGGCTATGAAGTCGGATTTTATTCCCATAGTGTCGAGATACTCCTGAATCTGGGGTCCTCCTCCGTGCACTACTACCGGTTTTATCCCGACGTACTTCATCAGTATGAGGTCGCGCACGAAATTTGAAAGATCCGTCTTGGCTAAGCTTCCGCCGTATTTGACCACGACGGTTTTGCCGTGAAACGCCTCTATGTAGGGAAGGGCCTCAACCAGTATTTCCGCCCTCTGGGCTGAACTGTTCATGAAAAACTCCTTTCTGCGAAAAAAAACATTATATAGCAACCGGGGTTTTTATTACAACACTTCAAGGATAATCATATATGAGAATTTGGGTTTCGGGGCCGAAAAGAAAACAGCAGTATCCGGGGTCAAGAAATCTCCCGAGGACGCAAAAACGCCTCAGGGATGGAGAAGGGATTTCCGCCTGGGAATTCTCGTTTCAGCCACCGCGACTGCGACCGCTCATAATCGCCCCGGGGCGCAATTGCCGGTCCGTCAGCTCTTGTGCCGGTAGGTCAGCTGAACTCCGAAGATCCTGCCTTTTGCAAGCGGTGAGAACGTGCCGCCAAGAGGTGCCGACAGAGGTGGAAGGCCCAAGGTGCTGGGCAGCGTGCTGTCGCCCCCATGCTTGACTTCGTCAAGCAGGTTCTTGCCGTAAAGGCCGATTGAGAACCGGCCGTTTGCGGGAATGATGTCAATCCCGGCGTCAAGTATGTTCTGCTCCAGTATATAGCCCCTGTTGTCATCGGTGAAGTATGACTTGTCGCGGTAAGCGTAGCTTATTCGGGACGTCATCCGCCCCCAGCTGGCTGCTCCCGTGTCGTGTGTGAGTCCCACGCTGTAAGTCCACTTCGCGGCGCGGGGAAGCTCTAAAGCCAGATCTTTTACGTCAAGAGTCCCGTCTCGATTAAGGTCATGTTTTACTTTGGTGTACTCGGGATTGACGTACCCTACGGAGCCGATCACGAACAGGTTCTCCGCTATGGCGAACAGGCCGTCAAGCTCAAAGCCGTAGGCCTCAACATCGGCGGTGTTGTCGATCAACTGAACTATACCGAGTGCTGGATCGGGAAAGTTAATTTCCCTTTGCATGTCATCAATCATGTTGTAGAAGGCTGCTCCGTATAGACGGCCGCGGTCTTTTGTGACCTTGAATCCGGCCTCGAAGCTGTCGATTGTCTCTTCATCGTACGGTCCCGGGGAGTGGATGGGCGAAAGGTTGCGAAGGTTATAGCCTCCGGAGCGAAATCCTCTGGTCCAGTGTCCGTAAACGTTGGCTTCGCCGCTTATGTAATAAGTGGCGCCGACCTTGGGCGACCAGCTGTGCCATGTCTCCTCATCTATGAAATCAAACTCGCAGGCGGGACCTTCGACGATATTGCAAGACGGTAGCGGCGCAAGGGGACTGCTGGTGGGAATCAAAGCTATTTCGCCATCTCTTTTGTCACGCGTGTACCGGGTACCCGCGGTGAGCGTCAGCTGGCTTGTAAGATCATAGTCCAGAGAGAGGAAGAGGCCCAGAGTTTCAACGTCGTAGTTTCCGCCTCCGAACTGGGACACGTCCGTCCCTGGCGGGAAGGGAAGACCCGATGCCGCAATAGCGGCGGTAAGAAGAGATCGATGCTCGTGGTAGTTGATCTTGTTGCTGAAATAATAGACTCCTGCGGTAGCATTGAGTCTTTCAAAAAACCTGCCCGTGTAACGCAGTTCGTTACTCCACTGCCTGTAATGGCTCCATGCCTGCGCGCTCATTAATTCAAGCGGCGAGGCGTCGAGATCAACTGACGAGAAGGTTTCTGAATCGCGCCAGCCGAAAATGTTTGTTATCGTGCCGTTGCCAAAACCTACGTCCCAGTCCATCTGGGCGCTGAAAAAATGAGCTTCGTTTTCTCTTTTGCCTTCATTATTGATGCTGAAGTCGTGGCTGTCTCGGTCAAAGTTAGCCGCCGCGTTTGAGACGCCGAATCCGTTTGCGTGGTTCTGTGCCGCGGGGCCGTCGCCGTCGATGCTATCGTACTGGTATCGGAGCACCAAGCTCAGGTCGTCTGTGGGTTCCCAGACGAGCACCGGCCGTACCATTCGGACGTCTAAATCTCCGAAAGCTTTGCCGGTGTGGAGGTTCTTGAACCAGCCGTTATCCTGGTTTGTGTACGCGGTTATCCTGGCGCTAACGGTTTCGCCCAGAGGGCCTCCCACCGTGCCCATGTAGTAGCTGTTGAGACTCTCTCCTCCCCCCTCAAAAGAGGTGCGAAAGGACATCTCCAGAGTGTCTCCAGGTTTCTTCGTGTTGATGAGTATCGCGCCCCCGGTCACGTTACGCCCGAAAAGGATTCCCTGCGGACCTCTAAGCACCTCGATGCTCTCGATATCAAGCGTGTCGAACAGGGCGCCGCCGATGTTGGCCCCGAAATACACGCCGTCGACGAACACTCCCACGGTCGGGTCAACGGACGGTATGGAGCTGTTTATCCCGAGTCCGCGAATGGAGAAGTTAGCGATTCCCCCAACGGTGCCGATGTCGTCAAGCGCGACGTTGGGCATCTTTACAGCAAGACTTTCAAGGTTCCTTACCTTAAGAGCGTCGATCTGCTCGGAGCTGAAATGTGTTACCGAGAGGGGAACGTTCTGAATCGGCTCTTCCCGTTTCCGCGCCGTGACTGTGATCTTCTCAAGCAGGACGCTGCTTACGCCGAATGCGTCCTGGGCGTTTGCCGAGACGCCGCTTATAAGAGTAAGAACCGCGCCTACAGCGAAAGTGCCTAAGAGTGCTTTTAACCTGGATTTAAATTTTCTGCGAACCATTGAGATGTCTTCCCCCCTTTTTTTCGATAGCATGACCTGCATTTACCAATACTGCCCGGTGGCTTTTTTGGCCTTCCTCTAAAATCCCCATTATAGCATGAATTAAATTGTAATTGCACGACTTTTAAGGAGGACTCATCGTAGGATTTTTGTCCTCTAGAGAAGCCCTAGGGCTTTTTTCTCCCGTTTCCCCGTCTTTTTTACCCTTACACGGAACCGGAGTTCGACTTCGGCTCCGTCCCCATAGAAACTTCCTGAAACGGGAGCGATGAGGCCGTGGGTGGGACCGCTTGCGACCGCGACGTGACGGTCTGAGACTGCGAGACCCGAAGAGGGATCATAGCCTCTCCATCCTCCGCCCGGTATGTAGACCTCGGCCCAGGCGTGAAGCTCGTCTCCTTTTTTTCTTCTTGCGCTGAGCGCATAGCCGCTTACGTGCCTGCACGCAAGTCCCGTCGAGCGACAGACGGCCGCGAAAAGCTCCACGAGATCCCTGCAAGACCCCCTTTTTTCCCCGAGGGTTCTCTCTGCGGACCAAGGGCCACCCTGCTCCCTGACAACGTGGGGAAAGTTATCGTGTATGTGTTCACAGAGCGAGAGAATAAAATCCGTGGTTTTTCCCATGGTCTGCGAGAGAATCGTTTCGCGAAGTGGCGAGACCGCTAGGGCCGTTTTTTTGCTCACCGCCAGGTACGGGCGAAGAGCTGCCTTCTGCTCGCTAGGGTATTTCATCGGCAGATCAAGGAACCTTACGTCGGAAACTATGAAATCAAAAGGGTTTCCCCGAAGCGTCTCGACAACGCAACTGGTATTGATTGTAAGACTGTCGAACTCGCCCATAAACCATAGGGTAACGGTAGTGTTTCCGTCAAGATCCGAGTTCACGCTTCTTCCTGCTTCGGGGGGATCCGTCCTGAGCGAAAACATATGAGTCATTTGCCCCCCGCCGTTTCTCGGGCAAAGCCTCACGATGTGAGGGGCTAGGACCACTTTTTTTCCATAGGAATAAGTTGTGTTGTGATCTATGCTAAGCAGCACTTTTCGGGCTTTTGTTAAGAATTTTTCTTACCCATTCGGCGGGCATTTCCTCGGCCGATTTTCTGAGCCTCTCTTGCCACCAATCGGATATATCTGCCAGTTCGTTTTCGTTGAACCTGTACTGCTCGAGGGAAAATGAATTGCTTCTGTAGACTACGATGTCTATCGGAAAATCGACGTCTATGGCGTTTATGCGGCTTGAATCAAACGCAAGGTATGCGATGCGAAGCGCGACATCGAGGCTGGTGTCGTAGGTAAGGGTTCTTTTTATTATCGGTTTTCCGTATTTCGACTCGCCTATTATAACATAGGGAGAGGTGGTTCCCACGTTGATCCAGTTTCCTTGGGGATAGACGAGAAAAAGCTGGGGCTCGGGGTCGTTTTCGAACTGCCCTCCTATTATGGAGTACATGTTGAAGGTAAACCCCGATTTGGAAAGAGCCTCACCGTCTTCCTCTTTCACCCTCCGAAGCTCCCTTGAGAAAATGTTCACTGCCTTGTAGAGGCGGTCAAGGGATTCCTGGGAGTGCTCAAGGGACTCGTCAAGATAGGTAATAGTCTTGTCTCTCGCGGAGCGAAGTCCCGAGGTCATAAGGAAAAACGATTTATCCCCGGTCCTGTGGGTAGTGACTTTCTTTGCCCGTATGGCTTCGTTTCCCGTTATTATGAGGTTGTCGGCAAGACCGATTATCCCTTCTTTTAGTCTCATTCCCACGCAGAAAGTCATCTGTTTCCTCTCTCAGATATTGTCAAACTCCCGAAGGGTGCTGTCTGTTATGCTGTAGCCGAAGTAATCGTCGTATATGCGGTTTCCGACCTCGTTTATGTGGGACTGAAAACTGCTTAAGTACTCGTGCATTCCACGCTGTATTATCTCCCCGACGCTTATGAACCGAAGATCCGATAGAAGCCTTCCCATCTCTTTTTCGGTTTCGTTGTTATAGGAGCCGGCAGGACTGTTAGATATGCAGTGAAGCGACTCGTCGGCCTGCCCAACGCAGTAGATTATCGAGCGTGGAAACTGGTTATCAAGGATGAGAAAATCGAGCACGTTGCCTATGGATATCTGTTGATGCTTCGCCTTGTAGGTCTCAAGGGCACTTGTCGATTTAAGAAGGGCTATCCACTGCATGTTGTCTATCGACGTTCCCACGAGTTCAGCCTTGGGAAGCAGGGTGTAGTACTTGACGTCGAGTATCCTGGAAGTGTTGTCGGCTCGTTCCATTTGCTTTCCGAGTTCTGAGAAATGCCACGCCTCGCCGTGGGATATGCTTATGTACCCGGATCCGTGAAAAAGAAGGCTCTGCACTTTTGCCACTTCGCAGAACTTTCCGGGATTGTCGAGCAGCTTCTGCTTGGCTTCGTCGCTGTTCAGCTTGTGGTAGAAGCGGTTTATTAGAAGCCACATCTCAGAAGAGATTATCTCCCTAACGGAACTTGCGTTCTCACGGGCGCAGTTAACGCAGGAGATGATCGAGTTCGGGTTGTTGCGGTCAAGTACCATGAAGTTTATTACGTTTTCCCGGGTAGTGCTGTCATAAAGGCTTCTGAAAAGCTCCATGTCTCCCGTCACCTTTACTATGGGGTCCCATTCCTGCTCAACGGAGTCATGGGTGTCAATGGCGAGGCCTAGGTTTACGCTTATAAGCCTCGCAGTGTTCCCTGCGCGCTCGGCGTAGCGGCTCATCCAGTATATAGACTCTGCGACGCGACTTAGGATTTTCTGCCTCCTTTGCCCCCGGCGTTCTTTGCGGGAGCAAGCACCCAAGTGTCCTTGCTTCCGCCTCCCTGAGACGAATTGACTATCATCGAACCTTTGCGCAACGCTACTCTGGTAAGGCCTCCGGGCAGGACGAATATTTCTTTTCCGTAAAGAATGAAGGGTCTCAGATCGACATGGCGTCCCTCGAAGTGATCGTCCACTATCACGGGAGCACGGGAGAGGGACATAGTCTTCTGGGCTATGTAGTTTCTGGGATCCGCTTTTATATCTCTTTTGGCTTGGGCCAGCTCCTCTTTCGTCGCTTTGGGTCCGAACACTATCCCGTATCCTCCAGATTCATTCGCGGGCTTTACGACCAGCTTCTCTATATTGTCGAGTACGTATTTTCTGGCTTCATCCTCCTCGCAGATATACGTCGGCACGTTCGAGATTATGGGATCTTCTCCCAGGTAGTACTTTATTATCTTCTCAACGTAGGCGTATATTATCTTGTCGTCGGCCACTCCTCCTCCTGGGGCGTTGGCTATGGCGACGTTTCCGGCCTTGTACGCGCCGAAAAGCCCCGGAACTCCGAGCACTGAATCCGGGCGGAACACCTGAGGGTCAAGGAAGTTATCGTCTATCCTTCTGTATATGACGTCCACTTTTTCAAGCCCCTTAGTGGTCTTTAGGTAAACGAAGTTCTCTACCACGACGAGATCCCTTCCCTCGACAAGCTCTATTCCCATCTCCTTTGCCAGAAACGAGTGTTCGAAGTAGGCCGAGTTATATATCCCCGGGGTGAGAAGCACCACCTTGGGGTTAGCCGTTCTGTCAGATAGCAGATACTGGAGGGTGTCATGAAGGTGGAGCCCGTAATCGCTTATGGGCATTATCTCGACGGTGCCGAATACCTTGGGAAACGTGCGTTTCAGAAGTTCGCGGTTCTCAAGCACGTAGGAGACGCCGGAGGGGGAGCGCAGGTTGTCTTCGAGGATGTAGAAGTTTCCGTCCGAATGTCTTATAAGGTCCGTTCCCGTGATATGGCACCAGATATTCTTCGGCGGGGAAAAACCGACGCAGTCAAGGCGAAACTCCCTGCTTGAGAGGATGAGTTCCTTGGGAACCACTTTGTCCCTCAGAATCTTCCGGTCGTTGTATATGTCGTCTATGAAGAGGTTAAGCGCGTGGATTCTCTGCTTGAGGCCCCTTTCTATGAGCTCCCAGTCCTCGGCAGACACTATCCTAGGAATTATGTCGAAGGGGAAAATGTTCTCCTCGGAGCCCTTCTTTTTCTCCGAGTAGAGGGTGAAGGTGACCCCCATCTCGAACAGGTTCATCTCGGCCGCTTTCTGCCTCTCGATCAACTCTCCGCCTGAGAGGCTTTCTATCCTGTCGGTTAAAAAGCGGGTCCACTCATGCGGGGTGGCGTTATCCTTGAATACCTCGTCGTAAAAGCCTTCCGTGTCATAGTTTTTAAAATTCATCTTGGTTCCAAGGAATTTTTTCGAAAAACCTAACTAAAAGTGAAGGTTATGCAAAAGCTTCCTAGAGTATATACCTGCTTAGATCCCTGTCCTTGACGATGTCGGCTATTTTCTCCTCAACATAGCTTTTGTCTATGGTGAATTTCTTCTCCTTCATATCGGGAGCGTTAAAGGAGATCTCATCAAGCAGCTTCTCGAGAACGGTGTGAAGCCTCCTTGCCCCTATGTTCTCGGTAGAGCTGTTAACTTCGGCTGCGGTTTCGGCTATTTTCTCTATTGCTTCGTCAGTGAAAGAGAGTTTTATGTCCTCGGTCCTCATAAGCTCGGTGTACTGTTTTATGAGCGCGTTTTTGGGCTCGGTGAGGATCCGTATGAAGTCGTCTTTGGTGAGCGCCTCAAGCTCAACTCTTATGGGAAAGCGCCCTTGGAGCTCGGGTATGAGATCGGACGGTTTTGAGACGTGAAACGCCCCGGCTCCGATGAAAAGTATGTGGTCGGTTCTGACCATGCCGTGCTTCGTAGTGACGCTGCTCCCTTCGATTATAGGGAGAAGATCCCTCTGCACCCCCTCCCTTGAAACATCAGGCCCCGAGACGCCGTTTTTTCCGGCGACCTTGTCTATCTCGTCTATGAAGATTATTCCCGAGTTCTCGGTTCTCTCGAGAGCTAACTGGGTAACTTTGTCCATGTCTATCAGTCTTCGGGCTTCCTCCTCGGTGAGAATGTCCATGGCCTCGGGAACCTTAACCTTTCTTACTTTCGATTTTTTGGGCATCAGGCTTCCGATCATCTCCGAGATTCCGGGGTCCATTTCCTCAACTCCCGCCTGGCTGAACACCTGTATGGGAAGGGTCCTCGCCGTTATCTCTATCTCGACTTCCCTGTCGTCGAGCTTTCCATCCCAAAGAAGCTTTCTCATCTTCTTTTTGGTCTCGCTCATTTTTCTCTTGGTCTCATCCATGTCTTCCTCCGTCCCAGTGACGGGACGAGTCGGAACGAGCAGGTCAATGAGCTTGTCCTCGGCAAGCTCCCTAGCCCTCGTGTTAACCGAAAGGGTCTCCTCCTCTGTTACCATGTTGACGGCTATCTCGGTTAAGTCTCGTATCATTGACTCAACGTCTCTACCCACGTACCCAACCTCGGTGAACTTTGACGCTTCGACCTTTACGAAGGGGGCTTGGGCAAGTTTCGCCAGGCGCCGGGCTATCTCTGTTTTTCCCACGCCGGTGGGTCCCATCATAAGTATGTTCTTTGGGGATATCTCGTCGCGAAGCTCGGGCGATACCTTCTGCCTTCTCCACCTGTTCCTGAGTGCCACGCCCACGGCCCTTTTGGCCATGTTCTGTCCGACTATGTACTTGTCTAGCTCCGATACTATTTCCCTCGGGGTGAGGTAGGATTCTTGGGACATTTAATCTATTTCCTCTATCGATATGTGACTATTTGTGTAAATGCAGATTCCGGCTGCGATCTCAAGTGAGCGCTTAACTATCTCCGGGGCGGAGAGCTCCGAGTGCTTGGCAAGCGCCAAAGCTGCCGCCTGGGCGAAGGGACCTCCCGATCCTATCGCTATCACGCTCTCATCGGGTTCTATTACGTCTCCGCTTCCCGAGATTATGAGCATGGTTTCAGAGTTAGCGACTATCAGCAGGGCCTCGAGCCTTCTCAGGATTCTGTCCGATCTCCATTCCTTTGCGAGTTCGACTGCTGCGCGCTCAAGGCTTCCGCTGAATTCCTCAAGCTTTCCATCGAACTTGTCAAAAAGCGTCATCGCGTCTGCCGTTGAACCCGCGAATCCGGCGCAGATTTTCCCGCCGCGCATTTTTCTTATCTTGTTCGCTTTATGCTTTACCGCGGTTGCTCCCATGGTTACTTGGCCGTCGCCTCCTAACGCCACCCGACCGTCTTTTTTAACGCAGAGTATCGTGGTTCCGTGAAATTGGCTCATAATCTTTTCCCCTTTCTCCCGTTGCCTCTAGGCGTTCGGGTGAGTCTTGTCGTACACTTCCATTATCCGCTCGACCGAGAGGTGGGTGTATCTCTGGGTCGTCGAGAGACTCGCGTGACCGAGCATCTCCTGGATTGCCCGAAGGTCTGCGCCGCCCGCAAGCAGGTGGGTGGCAAACGAGTGTCTAAGTACGTGGGGACTCACGTTTTTCGATATCCCCGATACTAGGCCGTACTTTTTTATTATCCGCGCCAGACTTCTTGTGGTTATTCCGCCTCCCCGAGAGTTCAGGAATATATGGTCGGATGCGGGTTTCAGCGTTTTTCTTATGTCAAGATACTTCCCGAGAGCGGAAAGTGCCTTTGATCCCACGGGAACGATTCTCTCCTTGCTTCCTTTCCCGCGAACCCTTATTATCGCTTCTCCCATGCTGAGGTCGGCGAGCGTGGTTCCCGCAAGTTCGCTTACACGAAGGCCGCTTGAATAAAGAAGCTCAAGAATCGCTCTATCGCGTACGCGAAGCGGATTTTTCTCAGAATCCTTTACGTCGACCAGATTGAACACCTCGTCCACGCTTAAAAACACTGGGAGGTGCTTTTCCTTTTTAGGGGTGCGCACGAGTTTTGCGGGATTCTGCGCTGCGAGGCCTTTTCTTACCAGATACGAGAAAAAAGATCTTATCGCCGATACTTTTCTCTCGACTGAGGAGGGGGAGTTTTTTCCGTAGAGCGTTGAGACGTATGCGTTTATTGTCGCAATGTCCGCGTCCTCAATTTTTTTCTTTTCCTTTAAGAGAAAATCGTGGAAATTCTCAAGATCGCCCCTGTAGGCCTTTACGGTGTGCTCCGAGTAGTTTCTTTCGTCCGAGAGGTGCTTTATGAAGCTTTCGAGCAGTTCGTTCATCTCTTCTGAAATATATACGCTCATTTGCTTTGGACAAGGGATAAAAAAGTATTGTTAGCAGTGGATAAGAAATTAGAAGCGGGAAGAAAAATCAGGAACTGTAGAGTTTGGCAGGACTCTAAATAATTCCCAAAGTATATATAAATGCTGAGGGGCTCGGAACATCAGGCTGCCAAACTGTGGTGAATTGAGGCTGTATTTGAATATCCGCATCATTTTCCTACCTTTGCTTCCTTGCAGGTTGATGCAAACAACAGATCCTTTGCGGCCACCACGGCGCCTCCAGTGATCAAAACGCAGGCAAGGGCGATGCGCCAGTCGGCTTGGCCTACACCTGATGCAACAAGTATTAAGGTTGAAAGCAACGGCGCTGCATAGCTCGCAGAGCCTAGGACCCGGATATCGCCGTGTTTAACGCCAAAGTCCCAAGCGTAAAATGCTGCCCCAACCGGTAGCAGTCCAAGGCCTGCGACGGCTAGCCATTGTCCGGTTCCTTGCGGCCAGACCGTCTGTTCCAGCGCCAGATGGCAGATAAGTGAAAAAAAGGCTGTTACTGCGCAGAATCCGGTGACGACATCGGTCGGAACCGCGCCAAACCGCCGTGACAGAAGCGAGTAGGCGGACCAGGTAAAAGCGGAAAGCAGCGCCGCGCTGTAACCGAAGGCAAAGCTGTCATCGAAAGAAAGGCTGTTTTTCGAAACAATCAGTACTGTCCCCGCCAGACCAGCCAGTACGCCTGTTATGTGGTGCCAGCCGAGCCGCTCTCCGGGAAGGAACGCTGCCCCGACGACGATCAGCAGGGGCCAGAGATAACCGATCAGACTTGCTTCGACAGCCGGTGCATTCCGCAGGGCGGTGAAGTAGAAAAAATGATAGCCGAATAGCCCTCCAACACCGAGACACCATATGCGCAAGGGTTGGCGCAGATTGCGAAAGCCCGACGGCTTTGCGGCAAGCGCGATCAGTCCGATGGAAGCGGCGATCGAAAAACACATTGCGGCAAGCTGGAAGGGAGGCACTTCCCCTGATGAGGCCGTCAGAAGGGCCAGTAGCGACCACATAAGGATTGCGCTAAATCCTATAAGTGTTGCTCGCATTAAATATTTCTTCCGTTGTATGAGTGCAGGCCTGAAGGGTAGCGAAAACTGCCTTGGCTGTGATAACCCAGCTTCAACTTTGCCTTCCTTTAACCCCGCTTCGTGCTTGATGGAGATGTACAGGGTCAGGTTTACTATTACTTTACTTCTTTTATTATGCAATACGGCTTTAAAGTTGCGGAAACACTTTTGGTAAAGACGAAGAAACTATCCGGGCGACCCGTGCTGTTCTCAAAAGCAGAAAGCGAGACTGCCAAAAAGCCCGAAGCGGTGCTTAGACAATTTGTCTGTCTGCTGTATACAGATGACAGAAAGTGTTTCCATATTCCAGGAACATGAGTGAACTCAGAGCAGAAAAAAGACAATTCATGAAAAATGTGTCCTGGCTTGTTGTCGCCAAATCCGTTCCCTCCGCTGCCAATATAGTTGAAATGATCGTTCTGGCAAGAGTGCTCGGCCTCGAACTCTTCGGTCTGCTTACCCTTATCATAGCCTACGTTAAGGTAGTGAGTTCGCTTGTGGATTTCAGGGTATGGGAATCCGTCGTTAGATATGTGGGTGAGTTCCTCGAGAAAAAAGAATTGGAACATGCCCTGTCGATGATAAAGTTCTCCTACATGGTCGATGCCGCGGGGGGTCTGCTGGCCTTTGGGGTATGTTTGCTGCTTGCCGGGGTGGCAAACGACATATTCATAAAGTCTCAGGATGGTTTCGATTTAGTTCTGATCTTTTCCCTGACTCTCGTAGTCGCAAGCGTCAACACCACGTCGGAAGCGCTTTTCAGGGTGTTTGACCGGTTCAAGACGATAGTTTTCGTGCAGTCGGCAAAAGCGGTTTTCAAACTTAGTTCCGTGCTTGCGGCGCTGTATATGGGTTACGGAATAAAGGGCGTGCTAGTTGCCTATGTGGCGGTTTCCTTCTTTGAGTTCGTGCTTACCCAGATAGTTGTGAACAGAATGCTGAGGGACAAGGGACTTCACACCTGGCTTTCCTCAAAAGTAGGACTTCTCTCCGGCAGGATGAGGGAGATAACTTGGTTTCTGCTTAACACGAGCTTTAACGCCACGCTTACGATCGCTAACGAAGGAAAAGTGGCCGTTTTGATCCTAGGTTATTTCTTTGGAAGCGGTGCGGCGGGGCTTTACAAGATAGCAAGGGCCGTGATCAAGGTGGTTAACAGGATTACGGATCCCCTGCACGAGGCCATTTTCCCGAGACTCGTGAGTTTTTCAACGTCAAACCTCTACGACAAATTTGCCGAAATCTTGAAGTTCTCGGTTAGGAGCCTGCTTAAGCTTGTAATCCCAGTCCTTATTATAGTACTTCTCTTCACGGAACAACTGATAAGCCTTATTTTCGGTGACCAGTACGTGCCTGCCTCCAATACCATGAGGGTGCTCGCCGTGGCCGTTCTTTTTACGGGCGGAACGTTCTGGCTCACGCCGATGCTCCTTGCGATCGGAAGACCTGGACTTAGGACCGCGGTCAGCACGTTTAAAGTCCTCACATACTTGGTCTTGCTGCTTTTGCTGGTTCCAGAGTATTCGTATTTCGGAGCCGGCATCGCCTATCTGATCGTGGAATTCGGGCATTTTCTGGCGACCGTTTATCTTGCCCGGAAATTCAGCCGTGAGTATCTGGGGTAACTTCCTGAGACGGATCCATATTATGCCCGGTAGCCGATTACTCCGAGGTACTTATCGATCATTCCCTCCTCGGTGAAGTCTTCAAGCATTTTCTGTTTTCCCCTGGCCCCGAATTCCCTGCTTTTGTCTTCGTCAGAAAGAAGTTCTACGAGATATTGCGCGATTCTTGGAACGTTGTTTCCGTCCGTAACGTAGCCGCTCCTTCCCTGCTCGACGGCTTCCTTGCCCCCGCCGTCAACTCCCGTGACTATAGGCTTTCCCCTTGCAGCAGCCTCGATCAGGACGTTTGGGAGTCCCTCGATGTTCTCCTCGCTCGGTATCGTCCGGTTAACCATTGCGAAAATGTCGCACGCGTCATAGAAGATCCACACGTCTTCGTGGCGTACCGATCCGGCAAAAACAACCCTGTCCCCAAGCCGCTTGCTTGCCACCAGATCCCTAAGAGCTTTTTCGTAACGTCCCTCCCCGGCGATTACGTACCTGAAGTTTGTGTACTTCTCCCTTACGGCGGAGAGGGCTTCTATTACCTTGTCCTGTCCCTTTCCCCGAGTGAGCCTCGAGACGGTAAGAATCATTTTCCTGACTTCGGCAGATTTTCAATCAAAAAGGGATAAGTTGTGACGTAAGCAT
>JAPPFE010000016.1 GCA_028823955.1 Candidatus Dadabacteria bacterium | reverse complement strand
CCTGCTCATTACGAGTGAGCTGCTCTACCACTGAGCTACATCGGCAGTAATAAGCTTTTAATTTTGCCACAGTAAAAGTCTTTGTAAACACAATCCCTTCAATAATCACCTTGAGCTGACAGGACCTAAGAGCATGTAATTAAACATGGGTGGGCGTATCTTGTTTTATATCAGGGAGCCATATCCACGTGAATTTTTCTGGCTGCAAATTCCGCTGAACGCACGCAATCGGGAATCCCAACACCAAAATAAGCCGCTCCGCAAAGCGCAAGCCCCGGGTAACGCGAAAGCCGGTGCATAATGCCCGAGATCTCCTCTTTGTGTCCCAGCGCAAAGCGCGGCATGGACATCTTGTATCTCCTGATATAAATCTCCGTCGGATGGTTATCGAATCCGAAAACTCTTGTAAGTTCTTCCCTTAAGACAGATTTTATTTCTTCCTCATCCCAAAGCACCGCATCGGGGTTATGCTCTCCTCCCAAAAAACACCTTATAACTATTTTTCCGCTCCCGGATTTTCCGGGAAACTTGCTGCTGTAAAGCGAACACGCAACAAGGTTCATTCCCTCCTTGGAAGGAATTATGATTCCCAAGCCGTCGGGAAGACCGCGGAAATCCTTCTCATCGAAAACAAGAGTCGCAACGACGGAAGAAACATAACGCACTCCCGAGAGTCTCGCTCCAAGCTGCGGGTCTACATCAGAAAGCAGCCGGCCGGCCGTATCGGCCCCCACAGACAGGATGACAGCGTCAAACTCCTCTTCCCCTCGGTCAGAGCCAACAAGCCATCCCTTTTCTGATTTTTTAAGGGAAAGAACCGGGGTCCTGTAATCCTGCCTCGCAAATTCGGCACTTCCGCAGAGTCTTTCGACGATAACGGACATACCCTCCGCCGGAGTGAGAAAAAGACCGTACCTGGCACCGCTTTCCCCACGCGACGTCGGTGGATTGCGAAGAAGGTCCAAGAGAACGCTTCCGCTTCGCTTCTCCATCTCGAGGAACTGGGGCATTGTGGCCGAAAGACTCAGTTTTTGGGGGTCGGCCATATAAATTCCGCCCAGAAGAGGTTGCGCGGCCTTCTCGAAGATTTCCCTTCCGAACCTCCTCTCCACAAAAGAACGGACGCTTTCGTCCCCTCCCCCACCGCGGGGAACCAGAGGCTCAAGAAGCACCCTGAGCTTAGCCCCGGCTCCAAACAGTCCGCTGCGAAGAAACGGGAGAAGCTTCGAGGGGGCCATCAGGAAAAAACCCTCGGGAAGCGCCCAGAGTCTTCCCGCCTGATAAACGAACGTGTCCTTCCGCTTGCCGTATCCCACCCCGAGGAGCAAATCCTCAAGTTCAAGTTCTTTTGCAAGGTCAAGCGCCCAGGGTTTTGAAGTTATAAAGGAGTCGGGTCCGAGTTCAAGAACCATGTCCCCCGTTTTTACGGTATCAAAAACCCCGCCCGGACGCTCGGAGGATTCAAAAAGAACAAGCTGAAGGGGAACATTACCCTCTCGACAAAGCTTTCTCAGGTAGTGGGCCGAGGAAAGACCTGAGACCCCCGCGCCGACGATCGCAACTTTCATAATGAATTATCTTACTTATTGCCGGGAATTTTCTGAATCGATGAGCCTCAACACCCCGTCGCCCAGAGCCTTTATGTAGCGGTCATCGTCGTTTACGGTCTCGGCCCTGTAGAGGTTCACCCCGCACTCACGCGCGGCCTCGGTTGCTTCAACCCCTATATCGAAAAGCACCTCGATATGATCGCAGACAAATCCTATCGGCTGAATCACGATATCAGTGAAGCCCTGGCCGGCAAGGTTCCCTATCACGTCGCATATGTCCGGTTCAAGCCATTTTTCGTTCGGAGAGCCGCTTCTGCTCTGGTAGGCAATCATCCATTTTTTGTGCCCGACTCTGTCCGCCACCAGCATGGAGGAAGTTTCAAACTGCAGAACATAGGGAGACGAGTCCGACATCCTCTCGGGAATGCTGTGAGCCGTAAAGACCAGCATGGTGGTATCGAGCCTGCTCTCGGGAATTTCGCGCATTCGTTCCGTCACCTTGGCCGCCGAGCCTTCTATGAAAAGAGGATGGTTAAAAAGCGGTGGAACATATTCCACGTGAAGCTCCATCTCGAGATCTTCGCAGGCCTCGCTCACATCCCTCATGTACCTCTCCCAGCTCGCGTCGGAGCGGTAAACGGCCATTATGAGGCCCACTAGGTTCTTCACACCACTTTCCCGCATCTGCTCAAGGGAATCCTTGATGAACGGATGCCAGTTCCTCATCCCGACGTAAACCGGAAGATTGTACCCCCACCCGGAAAGAAGCTTCTCAAGTTTTTGGGCCTGCTTGTAAGTGAATTCGTTGAGCGGAGACTTCCCGTCGAAGATTTCGTAGTGATGGGCGACTTCCCGCAGCCTGTCCTCGGGTATCGGTCTCCCGCTAGCCACATTCCTGAGAAAGGGCATTATGTCCTCTTTTTTCTCGGGAGCCCCGTATCCAATCATCATTACGGCGTCAAAATTGTTTTTCATGGAACTTCTTCCTAAGCCCCCTTTCGCGCGGAATACTCGTGAACTTCATCAATCAGCCTCAGGACATTATCAACCGGCGTCTGCGGCAGTACACCGTGACCCAGATTGAATATATGCCCGGGCCTCCCTTCCACTCTGTCCAGTATCTTCCTCGCCTCCTCCACGACATGAGACGGGGTTGAGAGCATTGAGACCGGATCAAGATTCCCCTGAACCGCAAGAGAACTTCCCGCCCTCTGCCAGCCGTCAAGAATATCGACCCTCCAGTCAAGGCCGATAACTCCAGCCCCGGTATCTCCCATGAGTTCGAGCAAGGAACCGGTTCCGGTCCCGAACAATATTACCGGGACTTCCGGCGGAAGCGCCGAGATGAGTTTCCTTACGTGCGGAAAGACGAATCTTTCGTAATCCGCCGGGGAAAGACAACCCACCCAACTGTCGAAAATCTGCACGGCATCGGCCCCGGCATCCACCTGAGCGCAGAGATAATCCGAAATGCTCTCGGTCAGGATCTTCATCAATCTCTCCCACAGGGAAGGGTCTCCATACATGAGTTTTTTCGTGTTTACGTAGTTTTTTGAACCGCTCCCCTCAACCGCATAGGAAGCCACGGTAAAGGGAGCACCGCTAAAACCAATAAGCGAAACTTCGGGGGCGAGCGCCTTTCTCGTGATACGCAGAGCCTCGTAGACAAAATCCATGCTTTCGGGATCAAACTCCCTCAGGGCCTCTATGCGCCTTCGGGTCCTAAGAGGCCCGGCTATCACGGGACCGTCAACGCTTGAGTACTCAAGGGAAAGCCCCAGGGGTTCCAGTATGAGCAGTATGTCTGAGAAAATGATGGCCGCGTCCACGCCGAAGCGGTCAACCACCATCAGTGTAATTTCCGAGGCCAGATCCGGGGTCTTGCAAAACTCCTTGAAAGAAACGCGGGAGCGGGTCTCCCTGTATTCCCGAAGAAACCTGCCCGCCTGTCGCATAAGCCAGATGGGAGTATAATCGGCTTTCTCGAGCCGACACGCCTTCATAAATGCTCCTTCAGAAGTGATTTCTCTCCTTTGGACCTGCGCGGCGTCCTCCGACCAGACCATCTGCGTGCGGTTCCAGTTCCGGGTATCCACCCCGTTTTGAAAAGCTGTTCTTTTTTTGGCGAGAAGCGCCGCTGACCTTCTGGCCACCTCTCTCACCAGGTTCCCCATTTTCGGGCTGTCGGGCTCATAGTCAACGGATATCCCGTTTTCCCTGAGTGTCTCCGTGGTGGTCGGTCCGATTGAACATACAAGCGCTTTTTTGATTCCTTCAATGAAGTCGTCGGCATATCCTTCCCCGGTCGCCACCTCAAAAAGGTTGGATACCTGCCGGGAGCTTGTGAACAGGAGGCAGTCCTCCTCCCCCTTGGATACGGATCTTACGGCATCGCGCAGGGGACCCAGATCCTCCGGCAGCGCCCACCTGTAAATGGGAATTCTTCTTACGTCAGCCCCTCTTTTTTCAAGAGAAGCGAGAAACTCCTCGTTGGAGACCCCGTATTCCTGGACGTACACGACCAGGTTCTCAAGCGACATGTCCCTCTGGTCAAAAGTGGAAAGTATGTCTCTCCACGTGTTCGGTTCAGGAACGGTGATATTCGGCCTTATCCCGAACTTGCGAAGGGCCGCCACGGGTTTAGGACCTCTGGCGAGAATCGTCGTCGCGCGCAGGGCATCCAAATATTTCTTTTCCTCCGACTCCGCGATCACCATGTCGGAGAGGATCCGGGTGCCCACCCCCGTCATCAGCACAAGGATATCAACGTTGCCCGAGAAAAGATCATCGGCAAACCCGGCAACGTAAGGACTTTTAAGATCGGGGACTTCCCTCATCGAGGGTGCGACCCTAGGCACACCGCCGTGATAAGAGATGAGTTTTTTCATCTCCTCGCAACGGCGACTTTCAAAAGACGTTACCTTAAGCCCGTTAAAACCCTGTTTCATGACTTAACTACCAAGCGCCGTTTAGATGCTAAAGAAATTCCGCGATGCTCTCAGCTTTCAGGAGATCCTCGAGAGTTTCCCTAGCCCTTATCTCGCAGTACCTCTCACCGCTTACAAGAACCTCGGCAGCCCGGGGTCTCGTGTTGTAATTAGACGACATCACGAAACCGTACGCCCCCGCGCTGAAAACCGCAAGCAGATCTCCCGCGGAAACTTCGGGGAAACTCCTGTCTCTGGCCAGAAAATCGCCCGATTCGCATATCGGGCCGACTATGTCCACCACCTCGCGGGATTCAGAACCTCCCACGCGCACCGGTTCTATCCGGTGGAACGAATCGTAAAACGCGGGTCTCACAAGGTCGTTCATCGCGGCGTCGACTATTACGAATTTCTTCGAGGTCCCCTCCTTAACATAAAGCACCCCGGTAGACATTATCCCCGCGTTGCCCACCATTGATCTCCCGGGCTCAAGGACCAGTCCGTAACTGGTATCGCGAAGGTGTTCCTCGAAAACCCGCGCGTACTCGGATTTCGCCGGAGGCTTTTCCTCGCTCTCGTAGCTTATCGCCAGACCCCCTCCTATGTCTATGTAGGAAATTTCAATCCCGTCGCTCCCGAGCCTGTCGGCCAGGTAGACAAGCTTCGATATGGACTCGGAAAAGGAGGAAAGATCAAATATCTGGGAACCTATATGGGCATCAATTCCCCTTATCTCAATTCCCCCCATCCGTGAGGCGTTTCTGTATACATCCACAGCTTTTTCGATCCCGATTCCGAACTTGCTTTTCTCAAAACCAGTCGATATGTACGGATGGGTGTCGGGATCAACATCAGGATTAACCCTTATCGCGACCGGGGCTTTCTCTCCGAGCGAGACGGCCACATCGTTTATCTTCTGAAGCTCCGCTTCGGATTCCACGTTGAAAAAAAGTATCCGGGAGCGAATTGCGGCCTCTATCTCCTCTTCGGTCTTCCCGACTCCCGAGAACACCACTTTCGAGGTGTCTCCCCCGGCGGTGACAACCCTCTGCAGCTCCCCCGACGAGACTATATCGAAACCGGAATCCATGGAGGAGAAAATCTTGAGTACGGATATATTAGAGTTCGCCTTTACGGAATAGCAGATCAGGGGGTCGATTTCGGAAAACGCATCCTTGTACTCAAGGAAGCTTGAGCGGATGGAATTGTGGCTGTAGATATAGACCGGAGTTCCGAAGTCCTCGCATATTTTCCTTACGGGAACTTTCTCAACGTAAAGTTCACCGTCAGTATATTCAAAATCGGAAGTCATCATGTAAGTCTCCGCGGGTTTGAAGCTAGAAAATCTACCCGAAAAAAACGGCGGAAAACAATTATAGACCCCGAAACCAGGGAGAACTCCGCAAGCCTAGGGGACCAGCTATACAATTAGTTTATTACTAATACTCCGATTTCTCGTATGTCGATTTCTTGCCTTGACAAAGATAACCAGTTTTTGTTAGTGTTATGTGTGAAATAACCGGTTCTTACTAACCGACTGGTTCGAATTCAGTTTTAAAACTCTGTCAAGTGGAGAATGAAAATGAAAGAAAACAACTTCAGAAGTGATTTTCGTGAACCCGGCTTGATTCTACCCCCCCCCTAAAAAATCGTCGGCCTAGCTCCCGCAGCGCCGTTTTTTTCCGTTTTTCTATACTGTTTTTCGCCCTTTTACTGATCGCTGCTCTGCTGCTCCACTCCAGGACCGCTACGGCGCAGGCCACCGTCTGGTCTGCCAAACTGACCGTGCAGGGAGTAGGACCCACTGCCCGTGGTTGCATTAATGTAGGTAGTAATCCCTGCAGCAGTGCACTCACTTCCAGCTCCTTCACACACAAGGACATAAGTTATCAGTTCACAACAATCATTCTCGACGGTTCAAACCTAAGTCTCACACTCGATAAAGCAGTCCCTCAGGATCTGACGTTCCATGTGGGCAGTAGTTCGTTTACCATCGCCAGTGCAAATCTCTCCAACAGCGACAAGACCGCGCAATGGACCGTCACCAGCCTGACTTGGAACCACGGAGATATGATCTCGCTAAGCCTGACGGATCCCACGGCGCCACCACCACCCCCTCCTCCACCCCCACCACCTGTCATTACTTCCGCAGAAGGGGTTACTTACAGCGGGAACGCAACTGAGGGTTTTTTCCTCACTCCCCTTGGAGAAGGAGGAAACATAGTCTACAGGAGAAGAACAATAGATCTCTCCGTTACCCGGGATGAATGTCCATCGCCAGACAACCCGGCAGTGATCATATCCCGAAGCACTCTTGACCGTGTCAGGGAAATAACCTTCGAGCTTAAAGAACTCTCTCCCCACGATCCCCCTCCAGGGTTTCGCATGGAGGGCTGCACAGCGGAAATAGATCCGGGAGTAAGACTCGGACAAACAGAGACAGTTACGGTATGCCTGCCCCCGGCTGAAATTGAAGGGGAATCGCACATTCACCGTTACGACGGGGAATGGGAACGTCTTCCATCACGACTTGATGAGGTTAACGAACAAGAGCTTCTCTGCGGGGAAACCGACTCGTTTTCCCTGTTCGGAGTTTTTGTTCCCGTTATTGAGTCAGCAGAAGGGGTTGTCCCCGGTAAAGAAACGGAGGACGGTTTTCCCCTCACTCCCCTTGGAGTGGGAGGAAGCATAGTTTACGGGGAAAGAACAATAGATCTTTCCGTTACAGGGGATATACCATCATCCGGCAATCCTGCAGTGATAGTACCCCGCAATGTTCTTGACCGCGTGAATGAAATAATCTTCGAGCTTCAAGGAGTTTCTCCTCATGATCCACCCCAAGGGCTTCGTCTTTCGGGTTTCGCCGCGGAAGTGGATCTGGGAGTCACGCTTGGAGAGGAAGAGACGGTGACTGTGTGTCTGCCCCAAGCCGGGGGAGATGTTTACCTTTATAACGATGACCTGGGGGAGTGGGAGGTTCTTCCCTCGTTGCTTGAGACGGTTAACGGAGAGGAACTTCTTTGCGCGGAGACGGGCGGGCTTTCCCTGACGGGGGTTTTCGTAGAGGAAACGGGAGGGT
The DNA here is from genome assembly GCA_028823955.1 of Candidatus Dadabacteria bacterium. Classification (GTDB taxonomy): domain Bacteria; phylum Desulfobacterota_D; class UBA1144; order Nemesobacterales; family Nemesobacteraceae; genus Nemesobacter. The sequence goes on along the minus strand of JAPPFE010000016.1, from coordinate 135,032 downwards.
GCGCTGTTGCCGCAAGCGGTAAAGGAACAGTCCGGTGGCAGGGAGTCCTGTTTAATCTTCTCCTTGCCATATCCGTGCTGCTCCTGATTGCGAAGCTTGGGGTTTATGACAGGAAGCCAGCGTCTGGATAAGTAGAGATTTCAAGTCAGTTGAGTCTGATTTGAAAAGAGAAAAATTCCGGATAACCAGAAAACTTAAAACCCGGACTTCCTGTATTTGCTTCTTGCATTCTGCAAATTTTGCTTGGACAAAACCCGGATTTGTTTTATAATGGTTTCGTTGTATCGAAAACCCAGACTCCGGAGCAAAAACCTCTCTATTCAAGGATAAACCCCCATGGACGCAATCATTGATCTTTTTACCAAAGGCGGAATATATATTTTCCCCCTGATTTTATGTTCCATATTTGGACTTGCGATTTTTCTCCAGAAGCTTCAACTCCTTCAGAGGAAGAAGCTTCTCCCCGAAGAGTTTCTTTCAAGCCTGTACGAGACTGTCGAGACAAAGGGGATTCAAGAAGCAAAATCCCTTTCTGCATCAAACGACTCCGCAGTGGCCAAAATAGCTTTAGCGGCCGCGCAGAACTCAGGCAAATCGAAAGAGGAAATGCATGAAGCCATTGAGGCCGCAGGAAAAACCGAGGCACAGGGCCTTGAAAAATATATCGAGACTCTGCTCACCATAAGCAGCATAAGCACCCTTATCGGGCTTCTCGGAACGATATCGGGCATGATAAAGGTGTTCGCCGTCATATCGGAGAAGGATATAGTGGATCCGCCTTCCCTCGCGGGAGGTATCTCGGAAGCCCTCTACACAACGGCTCTTGGACTCACGATAGCAATCCCGGCGCTCATAGCCTACAAATACACAGACGGAAAATTCAAGGAGATAATCTCCGAGCTTGAGGACGAAGGCAAGAAAATACTCGAGGTTTTTTCCGCAAAGGCATCTCTATGAAATTCTCGCAAAGAAAATCAGGTAGCAGGTCCGGCATAGACATGGCTCCCATCGTGGACGTGATTTTCAACCTCCTTATTTTCTTTGCCCTTACACTCAATTTCGCCATATCAAGCGGCATAAAAGTCAACCTCCCGAAAGCAACCGGCGAAATCGTTGAGATAAAAGACGTGAACATACACATTGCCAAAGACGGGAAAGTTTACTTTAACGACGTGCTTATGCGTTCCGAGAGATCTTTGAAGCGGGAGTTTGAGAAGATACCCAACAAAGACACCCTAGTAATAATAAGGGCGGATTCCCAAGCCATGCACGGCCCGGTGGTAAGCACCATGGATCTGGCGAAAACCCAGGGGTTCTCGAAAATAGCAATCGGAGTTGAGCCGAAGCGATAAAACTTCCCTGTAATCGCTTCCCCGGCAGCCCTGGCGGTAACAAATAAAATTGAATTCAACGAAAAGCGCTTTAACTTCGCTTACAGACCTGATAACAAAGTTCTTCATCCTCTGGATAATTCTGTTCTCGGCCGTAGCGTACTTTTTTCCCTCCGTTTTTCGGGATCTCGGATTCCTCATAGTGCCCATGCTCGCGGTGATAATGTTCGCTATGGGCATAACACTCAAAACAGATGACTTCAGGAGAGTCTTTTCAAGACCGCTTGAAATCCTGACAGGCGTTTTCGCCCAATACGCCGTGATGCCTCTTTTGGGTTTTCTCCTTGTCTCTGCCTTCGGCACACCCCCACTTGTCGCCGCGGGGGTCGTTCTCGTCGGTTCATGCCCCGGAGGAACAGCGTCAAACGTGATCACCTATCTGGCGAGGGGCGATCTCGCGCTTTCCGTAACGCTGACTTCGGTTTCAACGCTCCTTTGCCCGTTTTTTCTGCCAGCGCTCATGTACGTTTACGCGGGAAGATGGATAGATGTTCCGGTCGCCGATCTTTTTATCTCCGCGCTTCAGATAGTACTGCTGCCGGTCCTGCTCGGAGTGGTATTGAGGAAGCTGCTCGGAAGAAAATCAGAGGCCGTACTGCCCTTTCTGCCCTCAGTATCGTGTCTTGTTATAGCTTTTGTGGTGGGAATAGTAGTGGCTTTGAACGCGGAATCCATAAAAACCATCGGCGCAATGGTTTTCCTCATAGTAATAATTCATAACGCTCTTGGTCTCACATGCGGTTATTTTATAGCGAAGGCAATGGGTTTTGGAGAAAGCAGCGCCAGGGCTATATCCGTCGAGGTGGGAATGCAGAACTCGGGGCTCGCGGTAGCTCTTTCCCAGCTGCACTTCGGCTATCTCTCCGCCCTTCCCGCCGCGCTTTTCAGCATCTGGCATAATATCTCAGGCGCGGTCATAGCCTGGTTGTGGAGAAGCAAAAGAATTAATGAACAACGATAAGAAAGAAAAACTTCCCATAAAGGGCTATCTCTTTCTGATAGCCACCGCTTTTTTCACGGCGCTTTCCTACGCAATAGGAAAGGCGCTTGAGCGAAGCGACCTTCACCCCGAAACCACCACTTTTTTCTGGTTCTTCGGAGCTTTTGTAGTCGCCTTAATCCTCTTCCCCTTTCTTCGCTCGCAGAGAAAGGAACTAAGAAGAATCCGAGAGTACCGTGCCATTTTCATCTGGAGTTCCGTTATAACTTCGGCAGGGGCCGCCTTGTGGATGGTTGCGCTCTGGACGATCGGGCCGGCCCTTACCTCGTTCCTGATGAAGGCCCAGACGCTTTTCGCGCTTCTGCTCGGCATAATCTTTCTCGGTGAAAGGCTCAACAAGGGAGAGAGCGTAGGAATAGCCTTGACGGTGGCCGGCGGAGTGGTGGTCGCCTACCAGAGAGAGGATTATCTAATTTTCGGAACCGCTATGGCCCTCGGGGCCGCGTTTTTATATTCCTTTCTCTCTTTCATGGTAAAGAAGATAGCGCAGGACCTGAACATGCTGACAGTAGCGACGCTTAGAACCCTGGGAGTCTCCATAGTCCTTTTCATTTACCTAATACTCACCGGGACATTTCAGCCTCCAAGCCTAGAACAGGCGTTTGTGATGGCGTGCGGAGGTGCGTGCGGAGCGTATATAGCAAAAGGAAGCCAGTTTCACGCCATAAAGCTTCTCGACATCTCACGAACAACCGCCGTCATGCCGATGGAATCGATCTTCGTGCTGATCCTCGCGCATGTTTTCTTTGACGACCTGCCGTCGATTACCAAACTTCTCGGCGGAGCGTCAATAATCGTCGGGGTCGTCTTCCTCGTGCTTTTCCGGGGACAGAAAAACGATATCCTCGGCAAGTGAATCCTAGCTGGAACCGGAGAAATCCGTTCTGAGCTCCCTTCTCATCCGATGCCTCTGCTCGGCCAGTTCAACAAGCATCTCGAGCATCTCTCCGACGCAAAGCCCGCTTGCCTCCCAGAGTTTCGGGTACATGCTTATCGGAGTAAACCCGGGAATTGTGTTTATCTCGCTTACAAACACCTGGTCCGTATCAGCGTCAACCAGAAAATCCACCCTCGCCATACCGGTGCAGCAAAGAGCAGTATAGGAAGCAAGAGCGAGGGTTCTAATCCTCTCCTGAGTCTCGGGGTCGAGGTCGCATGGAATCCGGAATTGCGTTGACTCGTCGTGGTACTTCTTTTGGTAATCGTAAAAGCCTCCTTCCACGACCAATTCTCCCGGAACCGACGCCTGAGGGTCCTGATTCCCTATTACGCTTACCTCAACTTCCCTTAGATTCTTCACGGCCCTCTCAACGATCACCCTCTCAGAAAAATCAAAAGAGGCCTCCACCGCTTCGGCAATTGCCTCAGAAGAACTCACCCTTGAAACTCCCACGCTTGAACCCAGGTTTGAGGATTTAACAAAGCAGGGAAATCCTATTTCGTCTTCTATGCGGCGGAGAACTGCTTCCTTATCGTTTTGCCAGTCGGTTCCCGAGAAACCGAAAAACGGGACAACCGGGATACCGTTATCCCTGAGGATTGCCTTTGAGACTATCTTGTCAATGCAAAGCGAAGACCCAAGCAGGTCCACTCCCACGCAGGGAACACCCATAAGATCGATAAGACCCTGTACCGATCCGTCCTCGCCGAAGGTTCCGTGAAGGACGGGGAAAACGGCGTCCACGGAAAAAATCTCCTTTATCTCTCCGTTGACTATTTCAGCGAAACGACCGGGGGGAGAGCCGTCGAGCATGGGGACGATCTCGGAGTCGGGAACCACGGCCGGAGGATGCCCCTCCTGCCAATTCTCAAGAACGGCCCTCTGCCATCTGCCATCCTTCGAGATTAAGACCGGCAGCAGAGAAAATTTTGAAGGATCAAGGTTGCTGATGATAAATTTTGATGAAACGAGCGACACTTCATGCTCAACCGAAACACCGCCGAAAAGAACCGCTATCGTTTTTCTGCTCAAGTTGTAACCCCCGACATGCTTAAGGAAAAGGTTTCATGGAAAACTCTGAAAAATAACAACCCGGAAAATCCCGTTCTTACCAGTTATTCCTAAATTTTCCATAACGTACTTTGACTATTGAAACTATGTGGTTAGAATTATTGTACAAATAACTTACGGAAAAATAAACCGAAAGTCCCTCCGCGGAATATTATCGTTCCACCTTTTGACTTAAGAATCACAATAGTTAAGATGGACGGGATTTCCGCAGAGAAAATCAACATGAACTTAACAGTCATACTTAGTATTCTCCTCGCCGTTTTTTTCCCGTGGGCATCCGTCACCGCCTCAAGCCTGACGCAACTCCCTGAGCACTTCCAAAAGGCACAGGCAGAGTCCGCCGAGCTAACCGAAGAAGTCTCAGAAGCTGAACCTGCAGACACTTTGCTGAGTCCCGGAGACAAAAGCAAAAAAGCTGAAGAAACCGCAAAAACAGATACGGAACCTGCAGCCCAATCATCCCTTAGTTCTGACGAACAAGGCCCGCAGGCCCAGCAGACAGAGTCTGGAACCGAGGAAATCTCAGAGGCCGACCCCACAGACGCTTTGCAGGCCTACGAAGACATAAATTTCGAGATAACAAGGAACTCAAAGGTTGATCGTTATATCCGACGGTTCTCAGGAAAAGGAAAAAGAAATTTCGCCGTGATTCTCAAACGCTCCGGGAAATACCTTCCAGAGATGAAGGAGACGCTTCGCTCCGAAGGTGTTCCCCAGGAGATTGCGTATCTGCCTATTATAGAAAGCGGGTTTAACCCACGCGCCGTTTCAAAAAAGAACGCTGTTGGGCTATGGCAATTCATAAGGCCGACCGGACTAAAATACGGACTAAAAATAAACTACTGGGTAGACGAGAGAATGCACGCCGAGAAATCGACCTTGGCGGCAGCCAGATATCTAAGGAAGTTGTATGAGGAATTCGGCTCATGGGAACTTGCCCTCGCCGCCTACAACTGCGGAGAGAAGAGAGTGGCGAAGGCTATCAGGAGAACAGGTTCAACCGATTTCTGGACAGTATCAAGAAGGCTTCCCAGGGAAACAAGAAACTACGTGCCGAAATTCAACGCCGCTTTGATAATAGCCAAGAACCCTGAGAAATACGGTTTCAGGATTACGGAAACGGGGAGAGATTACGAAGCCGTGAGCGTTCCACCCAGAAAAAGTATTGCGGAAATCGCCAACCTCCTTGACATGGGATACAAGGAGATTTCCAATTACAACCCTTCGCTCGTCGGACTTTCCACTCCCCCCGGAAAGAGCTATAAGCTCAAGGTTCCCAGAGGTTACGGAGAAAAACTCCTTGCCGTTAAAAGCGAAGTGGAGACCCTGAAGGACGTTAAGACTCCTTTCAGGACAAGGCCGGTAAGATACACCGTAAAGACTGACGACAGCCTCTGGAAGATAGCCAGGAAGTTCGGAACGTCCGTCGAGAAACTCAAGTACGCAAACGATCTCTCGGGTACGATCATACGCCCCGGCCAGAGGCTTAAGATACCCGCAAGAGGAAACGTCATATACGTAAAGCACAAAATCCGCCCAGGGGAAAATATTTACGTTCTGGCAAAAAAATACGGAACTTCAATCGACGAGATAAAAAGGGCTAACAACCTCAAGGGATCCCTTATAATAGCGGGGAAAACCCTTTCCATTCCGCAGAGGCTTTCCCACTCTTACGTGCCGCAGGACGTTCCGAAGAAGGTGCACCACAAGATAATCCCCGGCGACACGCTGAGCGAGCTGGCGCTTCGTTACAGGGTGTCGGTTTCCCAGATCAAGAGGTGGAACAACATGTCTTCAACCATGCTGATCGCCGGAAGAAACCTCGTCATCTACAAATAAATCCCGGATGCTGACAGTACGGTCAATAAGAAAAGACCTTCCGCACAAAGCCCCGGAAATAAGAAAGAAACTCGGGGAATTTGAGAATATCATCAAAAACGCCTCCGAAGAAGCAATCTTCGAAGAACTCGTCTTCTGCATATTCACGGCCGGAACGAGCGCCAAGATGGGACTGAGCGCGCTTAGTGCCGTAAGAAGCATACTCCCGAGGGCAAGCGAGGACGAACTGAGGGCAAGACTGCGGGGAGTTTACAGATTCCCAAACGTGCGCTCAAAACACGTGATCCACACAAGAGACTATTTGGCCAGCAGATACGGACTCAGGCTAAGACCGCTTCTTCTTTCCTTTGAAAATCCGGCAGAGCGAAGAGACTTTTTCGCGCTCAACAAGGATATAAAGGGGCTCGGTTTTAAGGAAGCAAGCCATTTTCTAAGAAATGTTGGTTTTCGCGGCTACGCAATTCTTGACAAACACATACTCCAGTGTCTCTTCGAGCTAGGTATAACGGAGTCTCCGCGGGCACCGCACTCAAGGTCAAAATACATTGAGATTGAGAACAAGTTCAAGAAATTCACGGAGAAAAACGGATTTGATTTCGATGAAATGGATCTGTTTCTGTGGAGCGAGAAAACAGGCGAAATACTGAAATGACGCCTCGGAAAACAGGGTCCCTCGGATGACGGAAGAAGAAAAACTGGAGCTTCTGGAACTCTACGAGCTTAAAAAAGAAGAGATACAGGACCGGCTTTTGGAATTCAAGCAGGCTTTTCGGGAGGCTGACGACCGCCAGATCTTCCGTGAACTTTCATTCTGCATACTGAGTTCCGGGGTCGGCCCCAAGATAGCCGGCCAATGCATGAGCGCCATAGGAGAAAAGCTCGTGGACGGAGAAGAAGACGAACTGCTGGAACGTATTGGAGCAATTCACAAATATGCCGAGAACGCATCCCGCTATATCGTTTTCACCAGAGAATATCTTAGGGAAGAACACGGATTTCTTTTGAAATCACTTGTCAGTTCCTTCGAAGACAGGGTGGAAAGAAGAGATTTCTTCGCAAAAAATCCCGGGATAAAGGGACTCGGATACATGCAGGCAAGCCATTTTCTAAGGAATCTGGGATTCTCAGGCTATGCGATTCTTGACCGAAACAATCTGGCATCCCTTTTCGAACTGGGGATCATAGGCGAAACGAAGTATCCCCTGACGAAAAAAAGATACCTTGAAACCGAAAACCTTATGACGGAAGCCTCTCGCGAACTGGGAATCAGTCTTGATGAGTTTGACCTGCTTCTCTGGTCAAGGAAAAGAAAATACGTTCCGAGATAAGGTCACCCGGAGTCATGCTTTATGAAGACCTCGGCCCAAAGCGGCGCGAATCCGTCCGCGGTGTCGTGAAAAGCCCCCCTGTACCTGTTAAGGCCCATTATGCCGTCTGTGTAGTCCTTGTAGGACGTCTGGCTCATGTGCGCCTCAATCGCCTGGCGCTTGCGGTCGGCAAAAGACGTTATATCCTCGATCCGGTCGTATGAAGGAAAAGGCGTCCACACCTCATAGAACCAGCATTCACACTCAAAAGGGCTTTCCCCAAGCGCCGCGTTGAGACAATCAAGCGTCAGGCGGGAAACCGTCCTGTGGGTTCTGTGCTTGTCAATTTCAGGATGCGGGAGGTATATCTCCCCCGGGCGGAGATTTGTTATTACTTCCGCCATTCTGGAACTGAATTCACGCTTGTTCGAATCGGACTCCATGTCGGAGAACCCCAGAAGAGAAACCTCCACTCCGAGTATCTCTGAGGATGTCCTAACTTCCCGTTCCCTTGTCTGCACAAGCTCTTCCTGCGAAATACCAAGGGGATTCGCACTTCTCCTTCCATCCGTAACGATAACGGAAACCACGTCAACACCTTTTTCCAGAAGCAGGCAGGCAGTTCCTCCCATGCCTATTTCAAGGTCATCCGGGTGCGGAGAAACTATAAGGGCTTTTGTCTCTTGCATATCGGTCCTTCTCAGTGAAAAGAGTACCGGAATCTAAATTACACCGTGAACTCAAATTAGGAAAATACCAATAATGCCCTGTTGTGCGTTTCGTCGAGAAAGCTAAAGAAGGAAATTCAAAAATGGAATCGAGCAGGTAATGGATAAAACAGCAGAGGTGAAAACAGACTATCAGATCGCCGCTTGATTATGCTCCCATACACCAGATTTGACTATATCTCCAAACGCATCCCTAAAAGTAGGTCTGAACCTGCGCTCTTACAATCGACTCATCAGACTCTGCGCCAGCGAGATCCTCTTCCCTCTGGAACGTGTAGTCAAGCTGCACTTTCCACTTGTGATTGCCGCTCAGGTAGTAGCTAAGCCCCTGGGTGAACGTCCATACGTTGTCAAGGTCATTTCCTCCGAGAACGCTGGCACTATCGTCAAAGATGACCATCGCGTACCTCGATGCAAGCTCAATCCTTTTCGGAAGGAGGAAGAAACCGCCCTGAACCCTGAAACCCTGATCATAGGCAGTATCTACACCGCCCTCATCGGGATTGGCCCACCTTCCTACATACTCTCCGGTAAGGTTGAACCTTGGATCCCTGTAGTTTATATCCGCCGTAAAGGAGGTGACTGTTCCGCTCTCAAGCGCCCTCTCTCCGGATGGAATTCCTATATTGCCATCATTGCCGTCCTCAACATCTATACCCGCAACAGCGGTTGCAACCATGAGCGTTGGCCTCTTGGCAAAATTCTCTTTTACACTCCTGGCTTTTCCGCCGATAATGGCCACCTGAACCCTTCCTGCCCAGAGCATACCGGTATCACCCTTGTCGTTTTTCTGGTTCGCACCTTCGCCTTGGAAAACACCCGCATCATAGCGAATCATACCGTCTCCGAGGAAACCGTAAACACCACCACCGATATCCCTGCCATACCGAAAGTAATCGTCTATGATCGAGGTTCCCACAAGCTGCAGGGCGGTAATTGAGGTAAGAAACTCTCTGCTAAACGGAACCTTGTACTGGCCTATCGTGGGAACAAAAGCCTTGTTCTTGGCAAACGAAAGCCTCATATCCTTTAGCCCGCCCCCTGCGAGATCATACTGAACCGTGTATTTCATCCAGGGAGCGAAAGCGTTACCGTCCCAGATCAACCAGAGGCTTCTTACACTGAAACCGAAACCCTCTTCGTCAGCGTCAGGATCTGTGTAGTTGGCCAGAAACTGTCCAAAAAAGCGCATCCTGAGCTTGTAGTTGCTGTCCGCGGTCTGGAAAGTAAGACCCGCGCCTTTTTTGGTCTTGACCTTTATCTTGTTGTACCAAGCCTTAGAATCTTTCACCGTGGCCTCGTACTCCTTCATGTTCATCTGCTGCTCAAGCCTTTCTATCTGCTTCTTAAGGTCCTCTATCTGCTCCTTTATGCTCTGGTCGCCGTCGGCTTGGGCGGGAAGTGGCATAAAGGTAAACAGTGTCATTAAAGAAACAGCTAAAACTGCTAAAATCCTCATCTTACGTCCTCCTCTGAGTTATATTCAAATCTGGTGTACGGAGGGTTTGAAAAAAAAGCGGCATATCCGATTGATTTGAATTCACTCAAACTAATCAACAGGAGGATACACCTCCATGGGCAGAAAGAATAAAGTTTTTGGGGCGAAAGGTCAAAAAGAAACGATTGATCCGTTGAGGGGGCTTTCCGCTAGATCTATTCCCTGTTCCAGACAGAAATACGCGGACCAGAGGTTGCCTGCTGGCCAAGTACATATATAATTTTCGCTCGGCTGCTTTATCAAATTTTTCCCAAAGGAACGATCAATGGAGTACGAAGCGGTAATCGGTCTCGAAGTACACGCACAACTTGCCACTGAATCCAAGATATTTTCTTCTTCCTCGACGAAATTCGGAAGTCCCCCCAACTCCCAGGTGAATCCGGTCTGTCTGGGAATGCCGGGGGTGTTGCCGGTTTTTAACGAAAGGGTTCTTGAATACGCCATAAAGGCCGGTCTTGCGACCAACTGCGAAATCGCCCAGAAATCCAGATTCGCAAGGAAGAACTACTTCTACCCGGACCTTCCGAAGGGATACCAGATTTCGCAGTACGACGAACCGCTTTGCCTCAGAGGACATCTCGAGATAGATTCGGGGGACGGCAAAAAAAAGATCAGGATAACCCGAATACACCTGGAAGAAGACGCGGGGAAACTCGTGCACGAATACTCCGACTTTGAAAGCCACGTGGATCTCAACAGGGCGGGAGTGCCGCTTGTGGAGATAGTCAGCGAGCCCGACATCTCAACCGCTGAAGAAGCGGTTGAATACGTAAAGAAACTTAGGACAATCCTCAGATATATCGAGGTTTGCGACGGGAACATGGAGGAAGGAAGCCTGCGCTGCGACGCGAACGTCTCCGTGCGGCTGGCAGGGCAGAGCGAACTCGGGACTAAAACCGAGATCAAAAATCTTAATTCCTTCCGCTTCATACAAAGGGCCATAGAATACGAAATAAAGAGACAGGAGACGGTTCTGCGAGGTGGCGGAAAGGTGGTCCAGGAAACAAGGCTTTTCGACTCCCAAAGAGGGGTCACGTTCGCAATGAGATCAAAAGAGGAGGCTCACGACTACAGGTACTTCCCGGACCCGGACCTTCTGCCGGTTGTGGTGGTGGAGGATTATCTGGAGAAAATCCGCCTGTCCCTCCCGGAACTTCCCGAAGAAAAACTCAGCAGGTTCGTGGATGAATTCAATATACCGAGAAACGATGCCGAGACGCTTTCATCTTCAAGACCGCTTGCCGAATACTTTGAAGAGTGTGCAAAACACACGAAAGACAAGAAGGCGGCGAGTAACTGGATATTAAACGAGATGCTTAGAGAAGTGGAGAACGAAGACAGCATAGCAGAATTTCCGGTTAAGCCCGAGAACCTCGCCGAACTGCTTAACCTTATCGGGGAAGGAAAAATAAACCGCAAGACCGCCAAGGAAATATTCTCCGAGATGATAAGCGGGGGAAAACGCGCAGAAGAAATAGTAACCGAAAAGGGGCTTGCCCAGATTACCGATGAAGACGAGATTTCCTCTATTATAAGCAAAATAATCGAAGAAAATCCGAAGGAAGTCGAGAGATATAGGAACGGGGACACAAAGCTTCTCAGTTTTTTCGTCGGTCAGGTGATGAAGGCAACAAGAGGAAAAGCCGATCCCGCAGTAGTAAATCAAACGCTCAGAAATTCTCTCGGATAATCTATGGGTGCGCGTGAACATATGCGCCAGCGCGTCTGCACGGCACCGTTCATCCTCCCTCGCTAGGCTTCGTCATCGGCACCGCGCTCGTGAAGGAGGCTCTTGGACAACTGCTTCGCCTCGTCAAGGGTGTCCACGAAATTCCCGGCGGGGACACGGTGGAAGACCTTGAGAGATTGCAGAACTCTACCCACGTCACCAGACAGGCCCAACACGATACAGGCAGTGTCATCATCAATGGCAGACTGGACGAGTTCCTCGATCGCAAGCGCAGCGCTATCGTCCACGCTGGTGGTCTCGGAGAAGTCGAGGATGATGACGTCGTGATCCTCGATGTCTGCAGCAATAACTCGGGTCAGTTCGTTTGCGGAAGCAATCGAGAAACTTCCTCTTAACTTGATGAATCCGACCGGCAGGTTATGGGGATTGATGTCCGCTAAAGACGGTAAAGAATCAAAATCCAGAACTGGCAGGGAAAACACGCCTTCCAGTTCGTTCTGAGTCAAGTCTCTCGAGCGCACCACGCCCGCAGTGATCAACCCGAGCGCGACAGCGGTGACTAAATCAACAAACACGGTCACGAGGAAGGTGAGGAGCATTATAAAGACATACTCAAGGCGAATCACCCGCAGATGGACAACAAAGCGCCAGTCAATAATATCCCAGCCGACTTTAATCAGAATGCCGGCCAGAACAGCCAGCGGAATCGGTTCGGCAATCCAGCCGAAGCCGAGCAGCAGGCCGAGCAGCAAGATCGCGGTCAGGATGCCCGCAAGCGGAGTGCGCCCGCCGGCCCGGATGTTGGTGACGGTGACCAGCGGAGCTCCCGAGCCCGGCAACGCGCCCAGAATACCGGCCGCCAGATTACCGAGGCCCTGCCCCACGAGTTCCCGATCGGGGTTGTGGCGTGTGCGGGTTTGAGAATCTGCTATCAACGAGGTCAGCAGGCTGTCAATGGAACCGAGAAGCGCAAGAATCAGTGCCGGCTCCAAAAAGTGCCCGATTGATTCCAGCCCTATCTGCGGAACCTGAAACGCGGGAAGGCCCGCAGGAATCGCGCCCATGGTTCGTGCCTCGTTGAGTCCGAACAACGCAATGCAGGTGCCGATCGTCAAGGCGGCCAGCGCAGGGGGCAGGAAGCGTCGTATCCGGCGGGGCCAGAAAATACAAATACCCAAGGCGATTAAACCAACAGCAAGGTCGTGCGGATTGGGGTTGGCAATGGCTTCCGGCCAAGCAGCAATCTGGACAAGCGGCCCTCCCGGAATCGGCTCAGCACCGAGGATAGTCACGACCTGGAGGATTATGATGATCGCGCCGATCCCGGTCATGAAACCGGAAATCACGGAGTATGGAGTGTACCCCACAAAGCGTCCGACCCGGAGAAACCCCAAAGATATCTGTATCAGGCCGGCCAGCATGACGATGGTGAATGCGGTCGCCAGATCGTGGGCATACAGGGTGACAATCGCAGCCATGGCGATAGTCATCGGACCGGTGGGACCGGAGATCTGCGCAGGCGTGCCGCCGAACGTAGCGGCAAAGAATCCCACCGCGACAGCACCGTAGATTCCGGCAACCGGCCCTAGCCCCGAGGCAACCCCGAAAGCTAACGCCAGCGGCAGCATTACGATCGCGGAAGTGACACCGCCGAATATGTCATCTAGAAAAGTGCGCCTCATCGACCCGAAAGAAGAATTCTCCTTTTTTTCCTGAACAATTTAAAGCTGCTTCCTTTTTCGGTAACTTCCCACCCATGATCCTCCTTGCCTTTCTAACCGAACCATGAAGTATTCAGATACACATTATTGTATTTTAAACTACAAGCGCTAAAAATGCCCTCTTTTTTATATGCCCTTCAAACTCGTTCCTGAATTTTCCCACTGTTGATTCAATGGGCGTGGAGTCAGTTTGAGCCTTGGCTCACCGCCTTCGGCGCTTCGTACCCTTCATTTGCGCTTCCCTCACCGACGCTGAGCTTCGCTCCATCGGCACCGCGGTTGTGGAGAAGATTCTTGGACAATTGTTTCGCCTCGTCAAGGCTGTCCACGAAATTCCCGGCGGGGACACGGTGGAAGACCTTGAGAGATTGCAGAACTCTACCCACGTCACCAGACAGGCCCAACACGATACAGGCAGTGTCATCATCAATGGCAGACTGGACGAGTTCCTCGATCGCAAGCGCAGCGCTATCGTCCACGGTGGTGGTCTCGGAAAAATCAATAATGATGATGTCGTGATCCTCAATGTCCGCAGCAATCACTCGGGTCAGTTCGTTTGCGGAAGCGATCGAGAAACTTCCTCTTAACTTGATGAATCCGACCGGCATGCTATAGGGATCGATGTCCGCTAAAGACGGTAAAGAATCAAAGTCCAAAACTGGCAGGGAAAACACGCCTTCCAGTTCGTTCTGAGTCAAGTCTCTCGAGCGGACCACGCCCGCAGCGATCAACCCGAGCGCGACGGCGGTGACTAAATCAACAAACACGGTCACAAGGAAGGTGAGGAGCATTATAAAAACATACTCAAGGCGAATCGCCCGCAGATGGACAACGAAGCGCCAATCAATGATATCCCAGCCGACTTTAATGAGAATGCCGGCCAGAACAGCCAGCGGAATTGGTTCGGCAATCCAGCCGAAGCCGAGCAGCAGGCCGAGCAGGATGCCCGCGGTTAGGATGCCCGCCAGCGGGCTGCGGCCGCCGGCCCGGATGTTGGTGACGGTGCCCAGAGTGGCACCTGCGCCCGGCAACGCGCCCAAAATACCGGCTGCCAGATTACCGAGTCCCTGCCCCACGAGTTCCCGATCGGGATTGTGGCGTGTGCGGGTCTGGGAATCTGCTATCAACGAGGTCAGCAGGCTGTCGATGGAACCGAGAAGTGCAAGAATCAGTGCCGGCTCCAAAAAGTGCCCGATTGATTCCAGCCCTATCTGCGGAACCTGAAACGCGGGAAGGCCCGCAGGAATCGCACCGATGGTTCGTGCCTCGGTGAGCCCGAAGAACGCAATGCAGGTGCCGATCGTCAAGGCGGCCAGCGGAGGGGGCAGGAAGCGTCGCATCCGGCGGGGCCAGAAAACGCAAATACCCAGGGCGGTCAATCCAATAGCAAGATCGTGCGGATTGGGGTTGGCAATGGCCTTCGGCCAAGCAGCAATCTGGACAAGCGGCCCCCCCGAAATCGGCTCGGCGCCGAGGATGGTCACGACCTGTAGGATTATGATGATCGCGCCGATCCCGGTCATGAAACCGGAAACCACGGAGTATGGAGTGTAACCCACAAAGCGACCGACCCGGAGAAACCCCAGAGATATCTGTATCAGGCCGGCCAGCATGACGATAGTGAAGGCGGTCGCCAGGTCGTGGGCATACAGGGTGACGATCGCGGCCATGGCGATAGTCATCGGACCGGTGGGAGCGGAAATTTGCGCAGGCGTGCCGCCGAACGCGGCGGCAAAGAATCCCACTGCGACGGCACCGTAGATTCCAGCAACTGGCCCTAGCCCCGAGGCAACGCCAAAGGCTAACGCCATCGGCAGAATTACGATCGCGGAGACAACACCGCCGAATAGGTCATCTAGAAAAGTGGGCCCTATCGACCCGAAAGAAGAATTTCTCTTTTTTTTCCCGAACAATTTAAAGCTGCTTCCTTTCTCGGCAACTTTCCACCCAAATCTTAACAAACTTCGTCCGGAGTACGCCCCTCAATCCCCTGACGGCGCCAAAGCTTGTTGTAAAATCCTACCTCTCTCCCCTTAAAACTCCTTACTTCTTTAACCGAGCCATAAGCGGTTAGATATAACTAGTTCGTATTATAAACCACAAGCGCTAAGAATATCCTCTTTTTATATGCTCTTCGAACTCGTCTCTGAATTTTCTCACTATTGAGTCAACGGGCATGGCGCAGCCATCTGCAAGGGCACATATGGTCGTTCCCCTCATCTGCGAGCACGCGTCAAGTATTATGTCGAGGTGCTCAATGGATCCCTTGCCTTCGTCAATCTCCCTCAGTATCTTCTCAAGCCACCACGTCCCTTCTCTGCACTGAACGCACTGACCGCATGACTCATCTCTGTAGAAATGGGCAAGGTTCTGGGCTACCTTGATCATGCTCACCGTTTCATCCATCACAGTTACTCCCGCCGTCCCAAGCATGGAGCCCGCAGCCGCAACGGTATCGAAATCCATCGTAATGTCCAGTTCATCCGCGGAAAAAACCGCGGAAGAAGAACCACCGGGAGAAACCGCTTTTATTTTTCTTCCTCCAGGAACTCCTCCGCCGTACTCCTCAATCAGCTCAAGAAGGTTTATTCCGAGAGGAAGTTCGTAAAGCCCGGGCTTGTTCACATGCCCGCTCAGCCCGAAAATCTTGGTTCCGGTGTTTCTGGGAGTCCCTATCGAAGCAAACCAGTCCGCCCCGTTGTTTATTATATGGGGAACGCATGCAAGCGTCTCCACGTTGTTGACTATGGTGGGGCAGCCGAAAAGGCCCACCTGAGCCGGAAAAGGAGGCTTGGGTCTCGGCTCTCCCTTTTTTCCTTCTATTGACTCAAGAAGACCGGTCTCCTCCCCGCATATATAGGCGCCGGCGCCTATATACAGCTTCATATCGAGATCAAAGCCGCTTAGGAGTATGTTCTTGCCGAGATAGCCGTGTTCGTAAGCTTCCTCTATTGCCTGCTGTATCCTTTTGGCACCGTACGGCATCTCCCCTCTTATATATATGTAGGCTTT
The DNA here is from genome assembly GCA_028823955.1 of Candidatus Dadabacteria bacterium. Classification (GTDB taxonomy): domain Bacteria; phylum Desulfobacterota_D; class UBA1144; order Nemesobacterales; family Nemesobacteraceae; genus Nemesobacter. The sequence continues at coordinate 118,835 of JAPPFE010000016.1, read as the reverse complement.
GTGGGAGCGGATAGCGTAGCAGGCGATTATTATGCCCTCTATCATCTGATGGGGATCTTTCTCCAGAATCTCCCTGTCCTTGAAGCTTCCGGGTTCGCTCTCATCGGCGTTGCAGCAGAGATAAACCGGTTTCTTGGAGTCGGGCGGAATGAAGCTCCACTTTATCCCCGCCGGAAAGCCAGCCCCTCCCCTTCCCCGCAGACCCGATTTCTTGACCGCGTCGGTTACTTCTCCGGGGGCCATGCCAAGGGCTTTTCTCAGCGCCGAGTATCCCCCCGAGGACAGATATGATCCGATGGTGTAGGAGTTGGGCCTGTCGACGTAATTTCTTATGACTCTTTGTTCGGGCATTTTCGAGTCCGGTTAAAGCAATTTCTCAATGGAAAAAAGGATGAATATGGATAAATATTAAATGCGATTGCCGGAATTTTTTCAAGGAAAAATGGAAAAAATAAGGCCGGGCATAAAAAAGCCCCGTGTTCACCGCTTCTAGCGAGCTTCTTCCTCAAGCAGAATGTCCGCTACATACTTGGCAAACGACATCGAGGATGTAAAAGCGGGCGATATGGCGTTTAGAACGTGAACGGTGTTTTCTTCCCTGCAGACGACGTAGTCCATAACGAGTTTTTTCTCCTTCCAGTCCACAAGCTGCGAACGGATACCGGTTTTCGCAGAAGAGACTAGATGACGGGGCAGGAGACCGGGAACCAGCTTTCTGGCTTCTGAGTAGAAATGGGATCCCAGATATTTTTTCACCTCGGAGAGCGCATTTGCCCTGAATCCGCTGTCACTTACGAACATCGACGCGTTTCTGTAAAGAAACCGGAACGACTCAAGCCCCAGGTCCTCAAGAAATCCGTAGCTCTCCCTTCCCAGAACCGGCACGGCGGTAGGGCCGATAAAGACCCGTCCCGAAGTGCTTCTCGTGAAGTGCACCCCCAGAAAAGGCATTCTCGGGTCGGGAACCGGGTAGATATTTCCGCGGACAAGATAAGTGCTTTTCTTTGTAAGTTCGCTGTAGGAACCCATAAAAGGGATGGCTCTGTACCTGAGACCCACTCCGAATTGGCGCGCTATGACGTCCGCGTGGAGGCCGGCAGCGTTTATGAGTTTTCCATAACCTATCTCTCCCGCGCTCGTAAGGGCGACGCGATTCTTTTTTTGTTCAATAAAAACCGTGTCAAAAAGTACTCGTGCTTTCCCGGTTTTTTTAATCTTCGAGCAAAGAGCCTCCAAAACGCCCATAGGGTCAAACACCGATGTCGCGGGAGAATATATGGCTTTCTCAAACGTAGCGGCATGCGGTTCTACCTCTGCAAGCTCTTTTTCATCGATAAGATACGACTCCACTCCGTTTCTCTGCGCCCTCTGCTGAAGTGCCTGGAGTCCTTCAAGCTTCTCCTCGGAGTCCGCCACGATGGCCTTGCCGCATTCGGATATAGCGACTCCGTTCTCACGGCAGAAATCTCTCATCATCCGGTTTCCCTCAATACAGTACCGCGCCTTCAGAGAATCGGGCGTGTAATAGATCCCGGCGTGCAGAACCCCGCTGTTTCGGCCGCTTGAATGCGCCCCCAAGCCCTCTTCCTTTTCCAAAACAATGATGTTGCTGCAGCCGCGCAGAAGAAGTTCATTTGTGATTGCAAGACCCACAATTCCTCCGCCAACAACAAGAAAATCGCAATTTTTTTCCATTACTCCGACCCTTCTCGTCCGTTTTCTGGCAAACCGGGTGTAAATCAGGTATACTGACCGTTTCATATAACTTAATAAAATGGGCAGGAAATTTAAAGCAGGACAAAACGCTGTGTACCCAGTTCACGGTGTGGTTGAGGTTCAGGGAGTTGAGGAAAAGGAAATACTGGGCTCGAGAAAATCCTTTTACATACTTAACGTTCTTGAAAGTAACGTAAAACTCATGGTCCCCACGGATAACATAGAGTCCGTGGGCTTAAGGCCCGTAGTACCCAGGAAGGAAGTAAAGAAAATCCTTGACATACTAAAGGAAGAAAACGGGGAAGTGCCCAAGCTGGGAGTCCAGAGCTGGAACAAAAGGTATAAGGAATACGCCGACAAGGTTAAAAGCGGCGACATTTACGAAATAGCCAGGGTACTAAGGGACATACACCATCTGAAAAAAGTAAAAAACCTCTCTTTCGGCGAGAAGAGAATAATGGAAAACGCCCTTTCCCACGTAGTTAAAGAACTTTCCATATCGCTTAGAAAAAAAGAGGGAGAAGTCAGCAACCAGATAGAGGAAATCTTCTCCTAAATCCGCTCACTCAAGAATATCCCTTCCGTCAACGCCCCGGGGAACTTCAAACCCGAGATAACTGACGATGCTCGAGAAGATATCTGCGGTTCTTACGCAGTCGTGTGGGGCCGGGCGGCTTATAAGAATGGGGACCACCATGTGGTCTTTGTGCAGGGAGCCATGAGAGCCGTGATGTTCAGGGTTCTCGTGCGTGGCCCGAAGGTCATAGCCCGGTTTTGAACTGATTACCACATCGCCGGTTCGAGGCGATTCGAAAAGCTGGAGAATCTGGAGGGGGGCATCCGGATAGTCAGAATCGATCGTGAGTCGAAGCGACTCCGAGGGATTCATCTTCTTTGAGGAAAAGCCGTAGCCAAGGGGGTCGCCCGAAACATTGCTGTAGCAGATCAGGCCTTCTTCATCCACACTCACGAGAGCCTCTCCCCTTGGGTTAGTTATTTTCACCTCCCCTCCCGCCCCGCCGGTTCTGGCGCAGACAACATCCACTTCCGGCCGCCCGGAGAGCTCGTTAACTATATCCGCTATTTCTTCGCAAAAGGTGTGTCTTTTCCATCCATCGGAATTTTTGAAATAGTAATGCGCCATGGAGTTTCCGGAAACCATGACGGATGAATCGGCGTCAAGGTAATGCCTGAACACGTTGGTGTAGTAAAGCGGCTTGAGACCCCGTCTGCGAAGAAAATCCAGGGAATCAAAGTGGGAGTGCGTGGACGTAAGTCCGTGGTCGCTTCCCACGACAAAAAGCGTATCGTCAAGTTCACCTTGCTCGGCAATCTTTTCCGCAACCATTCCAACGTACCGGTCAAGCCTTCTGTAGGATTCCATAACCTTGTGGTGAAACGGATGGTAGCGGTGGGAATAGGCATCTGCCGCAGTGAAAACGCAGAAAATAAAACGCGGAGAATCCCTGAGAGAATCAATCAGAATTCTTCCAGCGGCCTCTTCGACACTGTCGCTTCTGTCCGTGAAATGGCTTTTTACGACCAGGTAATACTTAAGATACTTGGTCCTGTTTCTCCCCGAGGGACCTATATCCCTGGTTATTTCGTTTAGGATGCTTACGCTCCCTGGAACCATGCCGAAAAGCGTCGGGGAGTCACACTCTATGTCCCGGTTGATAAGAGACGCCTGGGGACCCGCGTAGCTTCTGAATCTTCGCAGGGAAAACGGGGTCTTGTCGTAATATCTTCTGTCAAACCACCTTATGCCGGGGAGGTTGCACCTGCCTGGAAACTTGCCGAGAAGGTACGGGGTATAGGCCGGACCCGTTGTGGAAGGAAAAACCGTGACTCCCTTAAGGAACTCCCCAGGTTCAACAACGTATTTCTGTATATTCTCAAGGTCGCCTCTTTTTAGAAGTTCAGCGAAGACATCCAGCCTCGTACCATCGGCAAGAAAAAAAACGCATTTTCTTCTATTCATCAAGTGCTTCCCGTAAAGTACCTGTTATAAATTTCCCTGATATCCCTGGTCACACGCGCATATTCAGACATGAGAAAACCTCCCTCTCCACCGGAACCACCGAACTCAGGCGCCATTCGGTCAAAATCGCCCCGCGTGACCTCGTTTTTGCTCCTGTCGTTGAAAAGACTCAGCAGATTTCCCATTTTTCTTAAAAATAGATAGCCTTCGCTAAGCGTCAGGGCCTCGTCGCTTTTAATTAACCCGGCCCTGTAAAGCCCCCCGACAGCCTCCATGGTGTTTGCCGTTCTTAGCTCGGGGTTTGCTGGACCATGGGCAAGCTGAAGCATCTGGATAAGGAACTCAATGTCAACCAATCCTCCCCTTCCCGTCTTCAGGTTAAACCTGGATTCCGTCTCGTTGGCGAGTTCTTTTTCGAGCCTACCGCGCAGCCTGTGGATTTCCTTGGGAAAATCCGGAGCGAGCTCTTTGGCATAAACGAAATTCTCTATGACTTTCATTACCTTCTCGCCGAGCGCGCGGTTTCCCGCAACGGCGCGGGCTTTTACAAGAGCCTGCCTCTCCCAGATATGAGCACTTGAATTATGATATTCTTCAAAGGCCTCAAGCGAGGCGACGAGGGCGCCCGAATTTCCCGACGGGCGCAGTTCCACATCCACCTTGTAACAGAAGCTCTTGGAAGTGTAAACCGAAAGATTGGATATGAATCTCTGACCGTACTTGGAGAAAAGTTCGTGGTCATCTCCCTCGTAAATGAAGATTATGTCTAGGTCTGAAGCGTAGCTCATTTCCCCTCCTCCAAGCTTGCCAAGTCCCAGGACGACCATGTTATCAAGAAGTTTTCTCTCCCTTGGAGAACACTTAAGGGAACCCTTGGCAAGTTCGAGGCTTGAGTCCATTACAACGTCCGCAACCATCGACAGATATTTTCCCACGTAGATAGGTTCCAAGTCCTCGGAAAGTTCCTTGAAGCAAAGCTTAAGGGACTCAATGTGCTTGAAGCTTCGAAGAGCGTCGAGTTTGCCCTCAAAGAACTCCTCTTCCGAGACGGCTTCCCCGAGAGCCTGTGCCATAGCATCTTTCGAATCGTAAAACTGCGTCACGTCCTTCAGTATGATGGAGTCAAGATACTCAGGGTGCCTGATAAGAAAATCAGACAGCATGCCACCTCTTGAAAAGAGCCTGGAGAGCAGAGGAATGATTTTTGGGTTTTCAGTCAGAAGAAAGTAGACCGACATCCTGGAACCTAGGCCGGAGATAAATCTTTCAAGATTTAAAAGCGCAGAGTCCTGATCGCTAAGGTTGATTATGTTTGAGAGAAAAGCCGGTATCACTTTTCTCGAAAGCACCCTTCCCCTTTCCGTGAGTCCGGCCCTTTGGGGATTCATGAGGCTTGATATGATTTCGATCGCGTCGTCCGGCGCCGAGAATCCGAGATTTCCGAGGGTCGAAATCGCTTCCTCGCGGTTTACATTTCCCTCAGCCATAAAATCCGCCACCTCCCAGAATTCCCTGCCTTTTTCCTCAAGCTCCACCCCGGGGTCGGAAAACAGGTTTCCGCAGTTCTTAATGACAAGCGAGGTTATCTCTTCGTAAGCAGCCTTGAAGTCCGCCGTCGTTTCAAAACCCATTCTCCTTGAGAGTCTGGCGAGCGAACTCTCCTCCGTGGGAATGCTGTGCGTCTGAAGTTCATCCCAGAGCTGAATCGAATGCTCAACCTTTCTAAGAAAGAGATAGTAATGCTCCATCTCTTCCCTTACCTGTTCTGTTATGAAACCCGTCGTCGCCATGGCGGAAAGGCCGTCAAGAGTGTTCATGAGTCCCCTGAGCTTCTTCACCGCCCCGCCACTCATAAGCTGGGTCGCCTGCACGAAAAATTCGATATCCCTTATTCCTCCCCTTCCGAGCTTCACGTCGTTTTCCTTCCGGATGCCCTCGAGACGAACCTTCATGTCCTTGAGATCCTCTATGGACTCGTAATCAAGCAGCTTGCGGTATATTACCGGTTCAAGGTCCCCGAGGAATTCGCGACCGAGCTCAATATCCCCGGCAACAGGGGTCGCCTTGAGCAAAACCGCTCTCTCCCAGGTCTCGGCCCAGTGGTAATAATGATCAAGGGCCGCGTCAACCGACACCGCGACCGGACTCCCGCTGCCCCCGGGACGCAGACCCAGGTCGACTCTGTAGAGAAAACCGCCGGGGGTGACGGAACTTATCGTTCTGGTAACTGATGAGGAAAGCGTAAATATCTGCCGGGCGTACTCCTCGCCTCTGTAGAGATAAACGAGGTCTATATCGGAACTCAGATTAAGGAGTCTTCCGCCGAGTTTCCCCATGCCCAGCACTACGAACTCAAACTGGTCTCCGCCATCGATTCGGGACCTGTAAAAATCAAGCACCGCCCTGACCACGGAAACAGCGAGGTCGGAAATCTCCTCCATGGTCTGGCGAAACGTGCAGAGATCCAGAATTTCCCTGTAGATTATTCTCGAGAGTTCCGTGTACTTGTACTCCTTGAGCCTTTCGGAGAGCCGCTCTGAGTCCTGCGAATTCCTCACAATCGAGCCGAGTGGAGTTCGATGGGAAGAAATCGTTTTTTTTCTCCTGAGGGCTTTTTCATTGGTAAGTACGTTTAGCGCGCGGGGATTTCTTATGATTGAATTGCCGAGGAATCTGCTGTGGGAAGAGATGGCACAGAGGACTTTTTCTTTTTCCCCGGAGAGCCTGCCGTTTATCTCCCGGAATCTCTCAACGGTTAAGCGCGCGTTTTCCTCGTCGGGAAGAAGGATTTTCTTTCTCATCAAGCCGGGTCACATGAAATCATAGGGATCAACATCAACTACAAGCTTAATTCCCGAGGCGTGTTTTTTCAACGAGTCGTAAAGTGCCGAGGCGTAGTTGCGAAGCAGCCCCAGATTACTTGAGACGATAACGATCTGCCACCTGAACCTGTTTCTAAGTTTGTATATGGGAGCCTCGGAGGGGCCGAGCACTCGAAGCGACCCGGGCGGAAGCCTGAGAAGAAATCTCTCGGCTGTGCGTTTCATTCTTCCGGCGAAATCTCGCGTTTTCTCCTCATCAAGTCCGTTTACTCTGAAGGATATGAACCTTGAGAAAGGGGGCTGATCAAGAGACTTCCTAAGCTCCAGTTCTTCATCAAGAAACCCGGAACTGTTATGGGAAATGGCAAATCTTACCGAAGGATGTTCGGGGTTATATGTCTGCAGAAAAACCGTCCCGGGTTTTCTTCCCCTGCCTGTTCTTCCGGCTACCTGCGTGAGGATCTGGAAAGTTCTTTCTCCCGAGCGGAAGTCGGGAATCCCCAGCATATGGTCAGCCGAGAGAACACCCACAAGCGTAACCCCTGGCAGATCATGTCCTTTGGCTACCATCTGGGTCCCGATAAGAACATCCACCTCCCCGGACTCAAGCTTTTTGTAAAGGTCGAGAAGTTTGGTTTTTCCGCGGGTGTAATCCCTGTCCATGACGAAAACCCTGGCATCGGGAAGCATGCTCTTTACCTGCTCCTCCACTTTCTGGGTCCCGAGACCCTTGCCCATGTACTTGGCCCCGCAGCTTGAGCAAATGTTCTCGAATTCCTGCATAATCCCGCAGTAATGGCACTTAATTGAGTTATCCTTCTTGTGGAAGGTAAGGGTTATAGAGCAGTTGGGGCACTTGAAGATTTCACCACAGTCCCCGCAGACCAGAAAACTTGAAAAACCTCTCCTGTTAATAAAAAGAATCGATTGTTCCCCGCGGCTGAAATTCTCCACCAGGGCGTCCCTTAGACGCGGGGAGAAAACAGTTTCATTCACGTTTTTCATATCCACGAGTTCAACATCGGGAAGCCTGCTCTCCCCCACCCTTGCGGGAAGAGAAAGATATTCGTACTTGCCCCTGATCGAGTTTGCGTAGGACTCAAGTGAAGGAGTCGCGGAACCCAGCAGCACCGGACAGCCGTATATGGTTCCGAGCATGACCGCGGCGTCGCGGGCGTTGTAACATGGCGCCTCGTTCTGCTTGTAGGAGGACTCGTGCTCCTCGTCAACCACCACAAGGCCGAGATTCTCAAGCGGAGCGAAAACCGCGGAGCGGGCACCTATCACCACGCTCAGATCTCCACTACGGGCCTTTCTCCAGACATCGAACCTCTCACCCTCGCTAAGAGCGCTGTGAATCACCGACACAGAGTCGGCGAAACGCGAACGGAACCTCTTTACCAGAAGCGGTGTGAGCGCTATCTCGGGGACGAGAACAATCGCCTGTTTCCCTTTGGCTATGATTTCGCTCACGGTCCTTAAGTAGACCTCGGTCTTTCCGCTTCCCGTAACACCGTGAAGAAGAAAGCAGCGATATTCTTCCCTCTTAACGTAAGGCAGGATTTTCTCCATCGCCATACGCTGATCCTGGGTAAGCTCCTTCGGTGGCTCTTCCTTTGAATCAAGCACACCGTAGGGATCCCTTCCGATCTCTTTTTGCTCCACGGAGACCAGAGCGTTATCCACAAGCCACTTTACGTGAGCCGTGAAATTGCCGAATATTTCCCTTAGTTCCGAGCGGGGGACGGAACCGCGGAGGTTTATGAACTCAAGTATGGCGCCCTTGGCCGGTTTTTTCCGCCTAATCTCCGAGACAGTGTCCGGGTCACAGGAGATTCCATAGACCTTCTCGTACTTTACCTTCTCATCTCTTACGACCCTGTAGTCAAATTCAACATGGCCTCTTCTTTTAAGAGAGTTAAGGTTCTCAAGCGACGCCCCACCGCTGAGTTCAATAAGCTTCTCCGAGGCGAGTTCTCCTTCGAGCAGGAGAGTTTCCAGAACTCTTTTGTCGAGACGGTTAAGGCCCGGTTCCTTAAGGCGGCTTTCCCCCTCCTCCGTGATCCGTACGGTTTTCCCGACGCTTTTGCCAAGGCCCAAAGGATGGGCGAATTTAAGCACGATCCCGAGAGGCGCCATGTAGTACTCAGAAACCCGGCGGAAGAATTCCAGGCGCTTCTCGTCAAAAAGCGGCAATTCATCGAGGATGTCGATTATATCCTTTAGCTCGAAATCGACTTTCCGTTTTCCCGCATCTCCCACCACATATCCTATGGCCTTGCGGTTTCCGAGGGGGACAAACACCCTCTTCCCCGTAGCGATCCCTTGTCGGAAACGCTTCGGAACCGAATATAGAAAAAGCTGCTCGGAATGAATCGGCAATGCTACCTGAACAATTTTTCCTGAAGCCATAACGATACCGGAAGACACTAATGCACAGTCCTACGGAAAAGTATATATGAAAGCGGAAAAAGAACCTTGAGTTCGGCCAGGAAAACCTTGCGCGGTATCAGGCAAGATCCGCAGGCATCATTATCATGTTGTCCATCGACGCACCGGGGGCTATCATCGGATAAACCATCTCGGTACAATCGACTTCTATCTCCATGAGGACAACTCCTGGAGTGTTAAGGCCTTCCCTGAGAGTGGGCTCAAGCTCCTCGGGCCTCACCGCCCGAAGGCCACGGGCTCCAAACGCTTCTGCGAGCTTCACGAAATCCGGCAGCACTTCAAACCGAGATGCCGAGTAATTGCCCTCAAAAAACATCGTCTGCCATTGCCTTACCATCCCGTGATGACGGTTGTTGAAAACGATAATCTTAAGATCCAGATTGTTTTCAACCGCAGTCGCGAGTTCCTGGAAATTCATCTGGAAGCTTCCGTCGCCGGCAACGCATATAACCTGCTCATCAGGTCTTGCGTATTTCGCTCCCATAGCCGCAGGGAAACTGAATCCCATGGTTCCCAGTCCCCCCGAGGTAAGATGGGTTCTCGGTCTTTCGAACTTGTAGAACTGGGCTACCCACATCTGGTGCTGACCCACGTCGGAAACTATTATGGCGTCTCCTTTCGTAAGCTTGTAAAGCGTGTCTATGGCGTAGGTAGTCAGAATTTTCTCGCTTCCCTGGCAATAGGTGAGCGGATGCTTCTCGTTCCAGTCCCGTATCCTCCTAAGCCAGGATTCCCTCCCTTCAAGGTCAATCTCCCCGGGGAGAGCATCGAGTATCTGGCGCAGCACAATTTTGGCATCCCCTACTATCGGACACTGAACCGTTATGTTCTTGTCTATCGAGGAGGGATCTATGTCTATATGGATAATCTCCGCGTTGGGAGCGAACTCATCAAAGTTCCCGCCCGTAGCCCTGTCATCAAACCGCCCGCCGATCGAGATAACGAGGTCCGATTCGGTAACGGTCATATTGGCGGCGTAGGAACCGTGCATCCCGAGCATGCTTATGAAAAGCGGATCGCTCGCCGGGTAACCTCCGAGCCCCATAAGGGTTGAAGCTACAGGTATCTGAAGCCGGTGGCAGAACTCAAGCAGTTCATCCGTAGCCCCGGACCAGATAACTCCTCCACCGGAATAAATAACCGGTTGCTTTGAGGCAAGCAGCATCTCCACCGCCCTTTTTATCTGCGAAGGATTTCCCTTCATAGTGGGCTTGTAGCCTTTGATATCTATCTCGTGATCCTCAGGGATTACAAGCTCGTCCTCTCCTATGAGAACGTCCTTGGGCATATCAACCAGAACCGGGCTGGGTCTTCCGGTGCCGGCTATGTGGAAAGCCTCTTTCATCGCTCTTGGAAGATCCCGGGTCTCTCGTACAAGGTAGTTATGTTTCGTGCAGGGTCTTGTTATGCCGATATGGTCGGCTTCCTGAAAAGCGTCGCTTCCAAGGTACTGCGTGGGAACCTGCCCTGTGAAGATAACTATGGGAGATGAATCCATCTGCGCCGTCGCAATGCCGGTAACGGTGTTGGTTGCCGCAGGACCCGAGGTGCAAAGCACCACCCCCGGTTTTCCCGAGGCCCTTGCGTACCCGTCGGCCATGTGCGTAGCTCCCTGCTCATGCCTCACGAGCACGTGATTTATCCTGTCGGTGTAATCGGTCATCACGTCGTAGACCTTGAGAACGTAACCTCCCGGCAGTCCGAAGACCACATCAATACCCTGGTGAAGAAGCGTCTCAAAGAACATCTGTGCGCCGAGCATCTTGGCCATTTTATTTATTTCTCCCTGATTGTTTTTAAAATGCGGAATACCAACAACCCATCCGCTTAATCTATCACCGCGTGCGGACAACTTCAAGACCGGCAGGGAAAAAGATTTCCATCGCGACTTCAGCGATCCCGCCTAGCGCTCCGCCGCGGAGCGGCGAAGATAAAAGGGAGTTAAAGTGAAGGGATCGTCCTTTTGTCCGGAAAGAATCTTTTTTCTCCCTAAAAGCGCGCAGCCAGACGCCCTCGGGGTGTTTAGATCCGCAGGCAGAAACACAGATCTCTCTCCCACAGCATCTCGGATAAGGTTTTCGTGGAGCAGGGCTCCGCTGCCCACAAAAACGGTCTTTCTTCTCACCCCGGCGCACACAGACTCGGGTGTAGCGATTTCCGCGGGGGTCATCTCCGTGCTTTTAAGATCATAAAACGAAAAGAAAACCTCCCCCCTGCCAGCGTCGGTCATGACGCACACGTCATCTCCGCACCAAAGCGCGTTCGAGGCGAGAATTTCAAGCGATGGAACTCCCGCGAGGTCCGTCCCCAGAGAATAGCAAAGAGTCTTCGCAGTGGAGACCCCTATGCGAAGAGAGGTGAAAGAACCCGGACCCACTGACACGCAGACCGCTTCCAGATCATCTTTTCCAAGCCCGCAATCCGAAAGAAGTCGCTCGATCGTGGGAATAAGCACCTCGTTATGCCTCGGACCGGTGTTGAAAACATATTCGCAAAGAATAGTGTCGTCATCGCATAACGATACGCTTCCCGAAAAAGTAGAGGTTTCAATTCCGAGAATTTTCATGCCTGCTGTTCGGATATCTTTAAGTTAGAGTGTCTCTGTTTCTCCATTTGACCTAATTCGAACTGCATTTCCGGCCTTATCATAAACCGTCGCTCCAACTGCAAAATTTTTCCGCAATCTCTGGACATGCTGATAATCAAGCAGAGTGATAATGGTGCTTTCATGTTGTCCGACTGCCGCGAAGCCCGCATCGACTGCCAACCCGCCACAATCGCATAAGAGAAGACGAGCATGAAAGTCTTCACCGCCGGGTTTCTGTTTCCATTCATACAGGTGCAACTCGAAGCCTTCGAGAAGCCAGCCACGTACCCATCTGTGTGCATTTTCAAGAAGAAACTGTTCTCTTGGATCGCCTTCATCTAAGCGAAAGTGGATCCTGATAAGCAGAGTTTTTTCTTTATTTTTCCTCGAGTTGTACATTGATGAAAGCAACAGACTCAAGAGGTTTGTATATTTTGAGTTCTGGAGGTCAAAGAAGGGATCAACAATATCAACTTCTCGCGCAGAAAGAAGGAGAGGCAGAAGGGCCTCAGCAAGCCTTTTGCTTGTTCGCGGGACATTGCAGCTTGTAGAAGCGATCATAAGTGGGTGATCTTCCTCTAATTCTTCGGGAGTAACAATCTCATTCTCTTCATGGTCACCTTGCGCGATAATGGCATGGAAAGGTTTTACAGCATGCGCAACACGGGCACTTGCGATCCAACTGCCAAGACTCGGATCGTAAATACGACCCGAATTGACAATCTTAATTTCTTCTTCTTTCTTTTTCCTTAACTTTTCCGTAATTCTGGATAAGGCTATATCACCTACACCTGCCATCTTTGCCGCCTCAATAACCAAGCGTTCCCATCTTGAAGGAAACCGGGAAATCAATCGACCTTTCTGGAAGCCGAATTTCTCGATAAGGTAACGGAAAGTTCCCCAGCTTGATCCTATGGCGGCCGGTTCGACAGCGTACTCCCGATACACTAAAAAAGCTCCTCCACGCGTTCGTCGAAGAAGCCTCGTGGCCAGCGGTCAACAAATTCCCCTTCCTCGTCAATCCTAAGCGAGTAAAACTTCACGCAGTCTTCGCCGGCTTCAACATAGATGACGGAAACAGCGTCTGGGGTAAGAGACGGGGTACCAGGAGCCAGTTCGCCTTCGAATGTCTCCCTGATTCGGCGCAGCAAGCGTAGCATAATATGCTCGCTGTGCGTTTCCACGAGAAGAGATTTGGCGGACAGGAAATCAGACTTGTTGCTGAAGGCCGAGCGGATCAGGAGATCGCCCATAGCAACCTGCAGCGCTGGATGAATGTGGAGTTCGGGCTGTTCCACCGCAAGGAAGTTGACGCTGTCGGTGAGGCATCCAACAACGACCGGGATCATTTGTGAAATGCCGACGCCAATATCATCGGGAGCAACAAGAATGTCTTTTTCAAAATCACGCAACGCAACTTCTACCCGGGTTTCCAGATTCTCGTAAAGCTCCTGCAGTTCGCCGAGATCGTCTTCGGTCAGGCCGCGCTCAAACAGAAAACTCAGCCGACTCGGTACAGGTATCTCGCGGAAAACGACCCTTTCCAACTGGTAGCCGGTGCGCAACTTGGCCTCATCGCCAAGCCATTGGTTAACGGCATCGACAAGATCGCCTTTGACATCAGAATACAGCAGATCCCACGCTGCAAGACCTCGCGCCCAGCGCGATTCATCAGGCGAAAGGCGTGGTCGGAAGTTTCGGGTGGGGATTTCGCGCAAGGGACCTATATAGGTCATGCCGCTTAAGTAGTCATTCGCAACGCGTACCGGCCCGAGAACCAGTTCGTCAAGTAACGTTGCCAGTCCCCTAACGCGAGACGTGCTCTGTTCTAGTTCAGGCTTGTCAACTTCGGGGTCGCGTAATTCTAAGTCCAGAGGCTTATTCGGGTTCGGCAAGGCTCCCATTGGAGTAGAGACGGTCACCCTAAAGTTATCTTCCGCAAAGGTTGGAGTTCCTTTTGCCATATCACGGGAGAGTTCCCAAATCTCAGCCCCAAGCGGCGACGAAAACGGGTCACCTTCATCAATGTGTCCGGGTAAATCTCCCTGATACAACTCGTCATCCTCTACAATATCATCTTGATAAATGATCCGCTGAAGTAGCGGGTGTTCAAAATTAAAATCAGTGATAATTGCGCGTCCTTTCTGCGGTGGCGATTTGATTGACAGAATCTGGATGCCATTCATATCTAGGGAAAGCAAAGAGACATAGGGACCCATGAGCAAATCACTCCAGCATACCTCAACCATAACACCGAGTTCTTGCACAACGGCGTGTTTGTTAAAATCGGTGTCTCCGCCAAAGATGTAGAGGATATCGAGATTAGCAAATTCAGTATCGCCGAGATGTATGCCGGAATTAAGCGGTAGCCGGTCATTCCCCAGATCCTCCGACAGATCAATCACGAGCTTAATTGTGATGGCACGATTCAACTCGTGATTGTGGACTAACGCCCTGAATCCACCAAGATCGATAAGGCCACCTGCGATAGTTTGATCGGGGTCCGGGTTCTGGCGTTCAAGTAATTCCCGCATATAGTGTAGTACTTGCAGAATTGTGCTTTTGCCTGCGTTGTTCGGCCCAAACAGCAAAGTGATCGGCTTGAGGTCAATTGCCTGACGTTTGCCAATTCCTTTGAAGTTTTCGATTTCGATCCGTCTCAGTCGCATTGCATTTCTTATAAATCGCCACGGAAGGCACGTTGGGAAAGAGAGGCAAAGAGATCATTTGCTTTTTTACAACTCGCTTCAAGATGGTTTAAAAGTCGCTTTTGTCTCTCCACATAAGCTGCAAATGTATCTTGTTCTAATTCGCTCGGAAAGAGAATCTCAATTGGATATATTCGACTTCCTGAAATTAGAGGTTGTGCAGCTTGGTTTGCGTATTGGTTGAGGTCTGCAAATCGCAACGCCCATTCAAGATATGTTAGATTAACTGGTCTTTTGTATTCTCGAATATATAACGCATTATCTGTTACCCAGGATTTTGGCTGAGTTGCGTGAACTGCTCCACAATAAATCCCGACTCTTCCAATCACGAGTTGGGGATCATCAAACATGTATTCTGAATGAAACCCGCTTATTCCATTGCCTCCATAAACTGGGTAAGGCCCGGACGGATTCATATCTTTGGCTGTCAGTCCATTGCCACTTGACACTCTGATCAAATCACCGAGTGCAATGGTTGGAAACTGCTTAGAATTGGTCAGAGGGTTTCCGAACATCTCCAAGAAGACAGATTTCAATAGGTTGTGGGCTAAGAACAAGGTTTGTTCCCGCTTGTGGCGAATGGTATCGGTTTTATCTAGGATGGCAGAAATCCGGCGTTGTTTATAAATGGGTAAATTAGGCACTTTGAGTCCGGCAATTGCAGAGATTCGTATAGAAGGATAAGCATTATCATTGATAAGGTCTGATGGAGGGTGCCATCTTAGCCAGTGCGTCAAGAAGGAAGGGTCGTATTTCCCTGTTGGAACAAGCGTTGCAAGGTGACTAACAACATAAGACGGTTGGCGCAGCCGATAGATACGCCCAATTTTTGCTGACATTCCACTCTTGGCAAAGATAACCGTGTCTTTCGGAAAAAGCTTCAAACGTCGGTTTCGTGCAACGCTAGAGGAAACTTTCTCACAATCGTTCTCGGAAGAGCCTTTTAACAGACTTTCCAAGCTTCCTGCTCGGATGAACGGATAACCATGATCCGAAAATTCATTCGGTTTAGGTGCAGGCTGTCCAGCAAAAACATCGACAACTTCTCCAAGTGGTATCGTTTCACTCATCGAAGCACCTCTTCCAATTCGGAGAGATCATTAGCGATATCGTCATTCAGTATTTTCATTCGCTCCAGAATAACTTTTGGTGGATCATGCTTTTCTTCATTATAAACCCGCTCCTTATAGCGGCTTAATGAAAGGTCATAATTGGCCCTGCAAATCTCCTCGGCATTCACGAAAAAGGCCTTGTCCTTACGATCAACATCTTTCTTTGGATCACGCGCCTGCCAGCGGGCAAGACAGTTCGGCAGATCATTAGAATCAACCGGGTCACGCTTGTCATCAAGTGAGAAACCATCGGCTTGTACATCATAGAAAAATACATTGTCCGTGCATCCTCCCTTGGTGAAAACCAGAATACCAGTCGATACACCCGCATAGGGTTTGAAGACTCCGCTGGGCAAAGAAATAACAGCTTCAAGTTGGTTTTTATCAATCAGCAATTTACGCAATGTGACATGAGCCATTGACGAGCCAAACAACACGCCGTCCGGCACAATAGTCGCTGACCGACCTCCAAGCTTCAGCATGCGCAGGATCAGGACTAGGAACAAGAGTTCCGTTTTCTTTGTTTTTACTTGGCGCAGAAGGTTCGTATCCACATCTTCATAATCAAGACTTCCCTTAAACGGCGGATTGGCGAGAACGATGTCGAAACCTTCTTTTGCCATCTTCGGGAAGCGTTCAGCAAAACTGTTGCTGAGAGTATCCTGATAATGGATGTACGGATCGTCAACGTCGTGCAGCATCAGGTTCATAGCAGCAATGCGTAGCATTGTTGTGTCAAAGTCAAAGCCATGGAACATGCTGGTCCTGATATGTTCTCGGTGTTCTTCAAGCAAATCACCTGTGTAAATATTGTATTTCTTTCCGGTGTCTGGATCGGTTTCCTCGATCACTCCCTCGGGCGAGGTAAATTTCTCCATAAGATGTTCCATCGCCTGAACGAGAAAACCGCCCGTGCCTGCCGATGGGTCGGCAATCACATTTGTTGGCTTCGGTTCCAGCATGTCCACCATCAAACGAATGATATGGCGCGGGGTACGGAATTGGCCGTTAATCCCGGCAGTCGTCAGTTTGCTGAGAAGGTATTCATAAAGATCGCCTTTGGTATCCCCCTCGGTCAGTGGCAACTTGTGAATCATGTTAACGGCTTTGACCAGAAGGCTCGGCTTCTGGATCATCAACTGTGCGTCCTTCATAAACTCAGTAAAGGTAGTGCCACTGGTGGACGCCTTACGGAAATGCGGGAAGACTTCATCCCGCACTAAAGATAGCATATCGTTTGCCCCCAAATGCCGAAAATGCGACCAGCGCAAATCCTGCTCGTCCTCACCGAAGCGCCGCTTGAAGGCTTTGCCACTGTGGCGCTCACGATTCTCATCACGTGTTTCATTCACGTCGAGCAAGCGCGCAAACATGAGATAGGTGATTTGCTCAATCACCGTCAGCGGGTTGGTGATTCCGCCCTGCCAAAACTCAAGCCAGAGCGCATCAATGTCCTGTTTGAGTTCACCTGTAATCATCAGTATATGATCCTGTTTTCTTGGTCAGCGTCATCCCCGCCTTCTTGGGGCGGTGCAAATAGATTAACGATTTTTATTAGATCATCAATGTCCTCCGGCCTGTCAAAAACGCCTTCTGGTCCATCGGCGTCAACAACGGTAAATGGCTGGTCGTACAGTTTTTCAACCGTAATGAAGCCGAACTTTATTATATGGTTCTGAAGAAGGGTGAGGAAGCGTGTCTGCTTGGCCGTCAGCAAAGGGTTCTTCAGCACCAAGTCGGAAAATTTCGCCTTGACGGCTCCGGGATCAAGTCCAACGATTGAACGGATCGTTACGTAAAGTGGCTGAGCAGTCGCTTGGAAAAACTCGTTCAGGTCTTTTCGTGTAATATGCGGGTTCTGCGTCAGCACAAGTGACACCAGAGACTCAAGGTCCTCCTTGGTAACAGTTTCTCCGGTGCGTATCTTCTTGAGAACGGGGTTAGTTTCGAAGTGCTTCTTCAGTTCATCCTCCACCAGATGTTTATAAGCCTCCATTTCGACGGTTCTGAGATTAGTTCTGCGCCGGGAAATAACTATGCCCTCAGATTCCTCCGAAACGTCTATAATCTTAGGCGATACGGTGGCACCTGTCTGCTTATCATGGTAATGAATTATTTCGCGCAAGGAACCACGTACAGACTCCAGGTCCTGAACCGAAACATCTTTCCAGAAATCTTCTGACTTGACGCGCCTGATGATTTCGCCTCGCTCCCGAACAGGATTTAAATGCATTTGAAGATGCTCAACCCGCTCCAAGAAGTCTACCTTGAGATCGGCAAGCGCCGCCGTCTCGTTCAAAACCGCAGTCTGCATCTGCGTCACCAGCAGGTCGAAAGCGTGGGCATCGCCTAGGCCACGTTTGGCACGCCACTGCATCAGGGGCGCGATGACGGTTCGGAGCATGGAAACCGTTACGGGGGCAAATTGGCGAAGCCTGTCCGCCTGAAGCACTGAATGCCGCTCCCGCCAGCACTCGCGAACTGAAACGGACTCCTCCGGCAAATCGGCTATGTCGGCTTCAACAAGCCTAATGGCTTGGTCAAAAACATCCTCTTCGCTTTTTCTAAGCGCCGCCTCAGCAAGGTTCAATCGTTCCTCGAACAGCAACTGAAGAAGGGACTTTGACTGTCGCGGCTCAGCAGGCTTATAACCTGTTTCGAAGCGCTCGAAATTGCCCCAGTGATCGAAAATTCGAAAAACTGTTTTGTCTTCTCCGGGTCCGAGCAGATTTGGGCAGAGACGTGTGCCGCGACCGATCATCTGCCAGAATTTGACAGGCGAACGAACGGGTTTCGCAAAAACGAGATTCAGAATTTCTGGAACGTCGATCCCGGTGTCAAGCATGTCAACCGATATAGCAACCGTCAGATTCTGGTTGTCTCCTTCTCCCTTGAAATCGTCAATCAGTTGTTCGGCCCGCGGATCATAGTTATCAATTACCTGACAAAACTGGCCTCCATATTGAGGATACATCTCGTCGAAAAGACGATTCATGAGTACAGCGTGCCTGTGATTTCGCGCAAAAATTATCGTCTTCCCAACGACTTGGGCAGTTGCCTCTCTCAGACCGTTTTCCATAAGGTTTCGGAGAATTGCCCTGTTCGTGTCCTTGTTGTAAATATCCTTGTCAATTTGCTCTGAACCAAAGTCATATTGCGACGGGTCTTCACCTTGCTCTTCCAGCTCAGCAATTTGTTCCTGGGTCAAACCATCTAAATGAATTCCTTCGCGTAAAAATCTCGTCGTGTGCTCAAATACCTCAAAAGGCACCAGGTATCCTTCCTCGACAGCTCGTTCAAGGTCGTAGTTGGACGTTGGCATCTGGCTCTGGCAATCAAAAAGATTGAAAGTGCTGCGCGTCACAAAATCAACCGGCGTCGCGGTTAACCCCACCTGCAAAGCGTCGAAGTAATGAAAAAGATCGCCGTAGACATTGTAGATGCTTCGATGGGACTCATCGGCAATGATGAGATCGAAAAACCCGACATCAAATGATTGGTATACTTTAAGCATAGCCGGGTAAGTGGCTATGAAAATGCGTTCGTTGGGCACGCCTGGAATTCGCGAATTGACTATTCTGATTGGTTCCGAAGGCAGAAAGTCGGTAAACGCGTTTTTCGCCTGCCTTCGCAGTTCGCGCCGGTCGCAGAGGTAAAGCACGCGCTTGGCCCATCCCGCGCGGATCAACAGTTCCGAAAGAGCAATGGCAACACGCGTCTTGCCCGTTCCTGTGGCATGAACGATCAATGCTTTTCGATGCTTAGACAAAAAGCGCTCGGCAACTCGTTTAATTGTCTCTATCTGATAAAGACGGTCAACAATTGTTTCTCGCGGCGACATTACCGAAATATCCTCCTGGTTCCCCCGCTGGAACTTCACAAGATACTGCAGACTGTCCTTGGAGTAGTACCCGTGAATCCTCCTTGGTGGATAACCCGCCATGTCGTCCCATAGCCAAATGTCGTATCCATTCGTGTAGAAGATGACTGGCCGCTGTCCATGCGCCTTTTCCAGAGCGTCCGCGTAAAGCTTGGCCTGTTTACGTCCGAGTTCCGGTTCAACGGATGTCTTCTTGGCTTCAATAACCGCCAACGGCGCTCCATCATCATCCCACAGAACATAATCAATGAAGCCCTTTCCCGTTGTCGTCGGCTGATCAGCAACCTCATATTCTTTCGCAACGCTGTCCGTTGTCTGCAAGTCGGGACCGACATCCCAGCCAGCAGAAGCAAGAAGCCCGTCAATGATCCGACTCCGGGTAGTTGCTTCATCGAATTCAAGAAGGTCGGTGGATGTCTTCGCTGAAGCCGCCAGATCTTCAAGCTCCTCGGATTTCTTTTCGGCAGTTTCAGCCCTTTCGCGCACTTGATCCAATTCAAGCAATAAATCGTTCAATTGCGCTTCCTGCGACGCCAGTTTTTCGAGCTTAGCCTTCTCCGCTGCTGACATGCTAGGGTCAGGCGACGGCGGGTTGAACGAAGGCAATGTGCCTGGGTCAGCTTCCTCGAAATTCACGGCAAGCCAAAGAGCTAAGTCATGTGCCTCTTTCAAAAGCCGTAGCACAGTTCGCGGTTCTGTCGTTTCTCCGTGGGCAGCCTTATTGCCGTGTATGCGCAACGCATGGAGCTTGTTTAGCAGAACTTTGGGAATGAAGGTGCAAAACGTATCTTCTTCCAAAAGGTTTACGAAATTTGAGCGGGGAGGTCTTGGAAACCTAAGTTCATTGTAGATATCTCTGGTAAGGTTCTCAGCTAGCAATCTAAGCTTTACCAGAGCGCTAGTAGGATCCGTATAGGTGTAAAATTCAGCAAAACCACCTAATGAGGCGAGTTCCGGCCAACGTTCTCTGAGGAATTCAAAATTTTCCGATTTCATTTCGACGCATCCATTAGCGTCTACTCAAATTCTGCACGCTTGCTGACTATCCCGTATTATTCATTAACAGAAAAGGAAAAACAAGGAAGTGCGTTCCCTGAGCCGAGAGTGGTCATCCCGCTCGCTATTACTGTATCCGCCGCCTACCAGAAGCACCTCTCCCCAGAACCGGAGTTAAGACCGTTTGGGATAGGCATCTTCGCTTTGCGGCCCGGGACGGCGGATTATGACTCAGCAGCTTCCGCTTCCCCAGAAGAACCCATTCCCGAGGCCTTTATGATCTCTTCTCTTATTTTTTCGCGAATTTCTGGATTTTCGTGGAGAAACTTCTTGGAATTCTCCCTTCCTTGTCCTATCCTCTCCCCTTCGTAGGAATACCAGGTGCCACTTTTCTTTATCACGTTGAACTTGGCTCCCAGATCCACGAGCTCTCCGAGCTTTGATATCCCCCTTCCGAAAATCACTTCGAATTCCGCTTCCCTAAAAGGCGGAGCGACCTTGTTCTTGACAAGCTTCGCCCTGACCCTGTTACCCACGATACGGTCGCCGTCTTTAAGCGACCCGATGCGCCTTATGTCAATTCTCACCGACGAATAGAACCGAAGCGCGTTACCCCCGGTGGTGGTCTCGGGGTTCATGTACGCCGGAACCCCGATTTTCATGCGAAGCTGGTTAACGAAGATCACTATGGTCTTAGAACGGCTCACGTTAGCCGTTATCTTGCGAAGCGCCTGCGACATCAGTCTCGCCTGAAGACCCACGTGAGTGTCTCCCATCTCCCCCTCGATTTCAGCGCGGGGGGTAAGGGCCGCGACCGAGTCAAGCACTATGAGGTCAACCGCGTTGCTTCTTATCAGGGTATCGATGATTTCAAGGGCCTGTTCTCCGAAATCGGGCTGCGAAATAAGAAGGTCCTCAACCTTGATCCCAAGTGCCGCCGCGTAGCTTGTCGAAAGAGCATGCTCGGCATCGACAAATGCGGTTATTCCGCCGGCCCTCTGGGCCTCCGCAATGGCGTGAAGCGCTATGGTGGTCTTACCCGAGGCTTCAGGGCCGTAAACCTCGACGATTCTTCCCCTGGGAAAGCCCCCGACTCCAAGCGCTATGTCGAGTCCAAGGGAGCCCGAGGTGATAACCGGGATATCCGAGAGGGAAGCATCCTCCCCCAGTCTCATTATGGAACCTTTTCCGAACTGCTTCTCTATTGTGCTGATGGCTACGTCTATATTCTTGTTCTTCTCGTCAAGATCGCTCATTCCGTCTTAATCTCCGTTCTGGTCTCTGTGGTTCTAAAATTACTATCCTACATAATCAAGGCAGAACTTCCTAACCGTATCAATGGCGGTGGAAGCGGCAAAGTTTTTTATCTCATCCCTCGTTCCAGTAAAATTCCGTTTCTCGCAGAAAGTCCCCGAGGAAACGTGACTGAATCCAAACCACACGGTGCCCACGGGCTTCTCCGCGGTTCCTCCTCCCGGACCTGCGATCCCGGATATCGAAATCCCTATATCGGTTCCGAAAAGCTCTCTCGCCCCCTGGGCCATTTCGAAAACCACCTGCTCGCTCACCGCGCCGAACCGCACGAGCGTATCCGTGCTTACCCCGAGAAGCTTCTCCTTTGATTCGTTGCTGTATACCACAGCTCCTCCCAGAAAATAAGCTGAACTTCCGGGAATGTCAGTAAACCGGCTTGAGCAAAGCCCTCCCGTGCAGGACTCCGCAGCGGAAAGGGTCAGGTCTTTTTCAAGCAACAAAGCTGCGGTTACCTCCTCAAGGGGTTCATCATCCTCGGAAAAGAGAAAATTTCCCAGTCTTTCTCTGGCCTGCGCGCAGGCATCGCGCAGAAGTGAATCCAGCACCTCGCCGTCATGGCCGGAGGCCGTGAACCGCAGATGGATCTCGGGCAGGCGGATCCTGTATCCTACATCCACCCCTTCGGTGGAGAAGCCTCCCAGCTTTTCCGCCACCTCGGATTCGCCCAGGCCGAAGGTCCTGAGCACTCTCACGCGCAGGATGGTTCCCTTTTCCGCAACGCCACTTATATCCGGAAAAACATGTTCTCTGAACATCCGCCTGAATTCCCTCGGGACGCCGGGAAGAAAGTAGAATTTCGAATTGCCGGAAACAAAGCTGAAGCCGGACGCCGTGCCGACGGGGTTCTCGATAACCGCCGTTTTTTCAGGGAACATGGCCTGTTTTTCATGATGGATGTTGGGCTCCCTTCCCCTCTTCCTCAGCTTCAGAGCAATGTCTTCGTAGACCTCCGGATTAAAAACAAGGGGAGTTCCCAGGAATTTCGAGGCTGCAAGCGCACTCAGATCATCCTCGGTGGGGCCAAGCCCTCCCGTAACTATGACAAATCTGGCTCTTTTTGAGGCCGTGGCAAAAGAATCGAGAAGATCGTCAAGGTCATCGGCAACCGCGCAGTGGTGCTTAACCTCAATGCCGGATGAGGACAGTTCCGCGGCTACCCAGCTGAAATTGGTATCCCGGGTGAGACCGCTCATTATCTCATTTCCGGTCGTTATTATCTCGACACACATCGCGGGTAATTCTAACTGGAAAGAAGGATGATCGCCTGAAGGCAAAGGTTGCCGTACACCCCGGCCAAAACGTCATCCATCACGATACCGTAACCCCCCGGGAGCTTCTCGACTCTCCGTATCGGAAACGGCTTTGCTATATCGAAGAACCTGAACAGAAAAAAGCCGATCGCCAGGTTAAGCGGGTTCGGGGTAATGAAAAGCATGCACACTAAAAATCCGCATACCTCGTCAATCACGACCTCGGGCGGGTCTTCCCTTTTAAAAATCCGCACGCAGCGGCCGGCGGCTATAAAAGAGACAAGGATCAGTCCCAGCGTGAATATCGAATAAAAAACCACGCCGCCTGCGAGGCTTAGCAGGTACACGACCCCGACCGCTCCAAGGGTCCCAACCGTTCCCGGGGCCCCGGGAGCGAATCCCAGCCCGAAAAAAGTCGAAAAAACAACGCATATCCTGTTTATCAAGGTTAACTCTCCGGGAATCCCGCCCTCGGGGGCGTATCTTAAGCAAGACTCATTTGACTGATAACATCGCCAAGTTTATCATTTTTTTACAGGCAAATGTCAAAAGTAATATGCGTGGTAAATCAGAAAGGGGGAGTCGGTAAAACCACAACCGCAGTCAACCTTTCGGCCTCTCTGGCAGTGGCAAACCGCCGAACGCTTCTCATAGATCTTGATTCCCAGGGAAACGCCACCGGGGGGCTCGGCATTGATAAGGAATCGGTTAATTCGAAAAACATCTGCAGCGTCATACTGGGAGAAGTAAAGCTCACAGACACCGTAATTGACGTCTATCCTGAGCTTCTAAACGGTTACCTGCACCTATGTCCGGCGAATCACGAACTCACCGGGGCGGAGATACACCTCATAGAGACAGAAAGCAGAGAATACCGTCTTAAAAAGGTTATCGACGAGATAAAGGCTGAGTACGATTACATATTCATAGACGCCCCTCCGTCTCTAAGCCTGCTCACCATAAACGCGCTCGCCGCGGCCGACCGGGTGCTAATACCCGTTCAGTGCGAATACTACGCTCTTGAAGGAATAGGCCAGCTGCAGACAACCATATCGCTCGCCAAGCAGAGACTCAATCCTTCACTCGAGGTGGAAGGCTATCTTCTGACCATGTTCGATTCCCGCAATAACATATGTCACTCTGTGGCCGAGGACGTAAGGAATCACTTCGGCGAAAAGACCTTCGACACCGTAATAAGCAGAAACGTTAAGCTCGCCGAAGCGCCAAGCCACGGAAAGCCGCTTCTGCTTTATGAAATCAAGTCGAGCGGAGCGCAGAACTACATGAAACTCGCAAATGAAATAATAAGCAGAGCGGAGGTTAACTGACGTGAAAAGACAAAGCCTGGGAAGAGGACTTGACTCCCTTATTCCGAAGAATCTGGAAACGGAATCCACCGGGTACCAGATGGTAAGCACGGACCTGCTTAAGCCGAATCCCTCGCAGCCGAGAAAGCAGTTTGAACAGGGTGCGCTCGAGGAACTCGCAGAGTCTATAAAGGAAAACGGGGTCATACAGCCTCTTATCGTCAGGAAGACAGACGGCGGTTTTGAAATAGTGGCCGGGGAACGCAGATGGAGAGCGGCAAGAATTGCCAAACTCGAAAAGCTCCCCGTAGTGATAAGAACCGCTACCGATCAGGACGTAGCGGAGCTGACATTAATAGAAAACATACAAAGAGAGGACTTAAATCCCATTGAAGAGGCTGAGGCTTATGAAAAGCTCTCGGAGCGTTTCGGGCTTACCCATGACGATATAGCCAAGAAAACGGGGAAAAATCGCTCTGTTGTCACGAACCAGTTGAGGCTTCTCAAGCTTTCTGATAAAGCTAAGGAAGCGCTTGTCTCGGGTGCGATAACCGCAGGGCACGCAAGAGCGCTTCTAGCCGCCTCCTCCCCCGAGGAAATGAATTCCCTTCTCGGAGAAGTGCTGAAAAAGGACCTTACGGTAAGGCGAACCGAAGCGCTTGTAAAAAAGAGAAGCAGAGATACTGAACGCCCCGCTGAACCAGCTTTGAATGAGGTGGCAGAAGATATCTTCACCAGAGAACTTACAGAAGAGCTTTCCGGGAAATTCTCGACCAAGGTAAGAATAAGCCGCAGCAAGACAAAAGGAAAAATAGAAATAGAGTACTATTCTCCCGAGGAGCTTGAGAGAATTATTGGCATACTGCTCTCGCGCGGGTAATATCCCGCAGAATTCACACCGGAACAAGGAAACAGGAGATGAAACAGTTTTCTGTGAAAATAGAGGTTAAGCTCAAGCCCGTGGTGCTCGACCCCCAGGGCAAGGCGGTGCTTAACGCTCTTTCCGGTCTCGGATTCAGCGGGGTCTCAGACGCAAGGGTAGGCAAAGTCGTGGAGCTCACCATGGAGGGCGAATCCGCCGAGGAAGTAAGCCGCAAAGCGGACGAGATGTGCCGGAAACTCCTTTCCAACCCGGTAATCGAAGATTCTTCGGTAGAGGTAGCGGAAAAATAATGCCAAGTTTCGGAGTTCTGTTCTTTCCGGGGTCCAACTGCGACCACGACTGCTATCACGCCATAAAAAAAATCCTGGGTCGGCCCTGCGAACTTATATGGCACGAGGAAACTTCCCTCGAGGGAATAGACTGCATCGTAATACCAGGGGGGTTTTCCTACGGAGATTATCTTCGCGCGGGAGCTATATCGCAGTTCTCTCCGGTGGTAAGCCCTCTCAGGGAACTTGCCGCAAGCGGAGTCCCGGTAATAGGGATATGCAACGGGTTTCAGATTCTTGTTGAATCGGGACTTCTTCCCGGGGCATTTATACACAACTCCTCACTGAAATTCGTCTGCAGATGGACAAACGTAAGGGTCGAGGATACCGATACGCCCTTTACCTGCCTTCTCCGCAAGGGAGAAGTGCTGAAACTGCCGGTCGCAAACGCGCAAGGCAATTTCGTCCTGCCCCCGGACGGGGACGATACCCGGGAACGGAGAATAGTTCTGCGCTACTGCGGGGAAGGAGGAGAGCTCAGTGCCGAAGCGAATCCAAGCGGCGCAGAGGACAACATAGCGGGAATCGCCAACAGCCGTGGCAATGTACTCGGGATGATGCCTCACCCCGAGCGCAGTTTCGAGAGCCTGCTGGGCTCAGAGGACGGCAGAAAGATGTTTGAATCCGTGATATCGTGGATAGAATCCCGCAATGCCAACGGAAAAGCCATTTGAGTAAAACACATACTGTGTTAGTCTTAACGGGAAATCGCGCGCACGAGAGTTTAAAATGGACAACACGCAGAGCAAGGAAAAAATAGACATAACTGACTACATCTGTCCGATGACGTTTGTTAAAACCAAGCTCAAGCTTGAGCAGATGGAACGCGGGGAAGTCCTTGAAGTAAGGCTCTGCGAAGGAGAACCTCTCTCCAATCTCCCGAGAAGCGTGGAACAGGAAGGTCACAGGGTTCTCTCCATAGAGAAAGAAGAAGGCCGCTACCACAAGGTAATCATCGAGCGCTGCTAATGTATAGATCCGAACCCGGAACCTCCGCTGCCGGAGGTTCAAGAGTCGAATCGGTGGTTGACCTTATAGGCAACACCCCCCTTTTGGAACTTTCCGAGACGGCAAAGGAATGCTCTCCCGGAGTCAGTATTTACGCAAAGGCCGAGTGGTTTAACCCGGGAGGTTCAATAAAAGACCGCCCCGCCCGCAGAATGATCCTAGAAGCCATCCGCTCCGGCGAGCTCACAAAAGACAAGGTCATTATGGACTCCTCTTCCGGGAATACAGCAATCGCGTACGCGATGCTGGGGGCCGCACTGGGGTACGAGGTTGAAATCGTAACGCCTGAGAACGTAAACACCGAGAGAAAAAAAGCGATCGAGGCCTACGGAGCGAAAATAACCTTCTCAAACCCCCTTGAAGGTTCCGACGGAGCGATAAGAATTGCTCACAAGCTGAAAGCGGATAATCCCGAGAAATATTTCATGCCGGATCAGTACAACAATATTAACAACCTCCTGGCTCACTACGAGACGACTGCGCCCGAGATCTGGGAGCAGACAAAGGGTGCCGTGACCCATTTTCTTGCGGGACTCGGCACATCGGGGACTTTCATGGGGACCGGGAAAAGGCTTAAAGAATACAACCCCGATATAAAGATAATCGCGATTCAGCCAGAAGAGAGTCTTCACGGACTTGAGGGCATGAAACATATGCCCACTTCAATAGTTCCGGGCATATACGACGAGGAAGCGGCCGACGAAACTGTCTTTATCTCGACTGAGAAAGCGTATGAAATGATGGAGCGGCTGATGGATACCGAGGGAATATTCGTAGGTCACTCGGGAGGAGCCGCGGTCTGCGTAACGCTTGAGTACGCGAAAAAACTGAAAGAAGGAGTGCTCGTGACGATTCTTCCCGACTCGGGCAGAAGGTACCTGAGCGAAGGACTCTGGTGGTAAAGATATACAGATCGGCCTATCTGGGCATGACACGGGACGCAGAATCCGGTTACCCTTACGAGGTGTGCGGAGTAATGATCGGGAAAGAAGATACCGTCACCCACTTTCGCAAATGCGCCAATCTGGTCGCTGACGACAAATCCGAAACAGCGTTTAAGGAAACAGCAGACATTGACAGCAAGCGGTTAAAGGACCGTTACGAGCTTGATCCGCGTTCCTACATAGAGGCAGACTCGTGGGCGAGGGAGAACGGTCTTGAGATTCTCGGCATATACCACTCGCACCCGGACCACCCTTCGGTACCTTCAGAGACGGACAGGCAGGTGGCATCGCCCGGATGGGCGTATATAATTTTCTCGGTAAACCGCGGGAAACTCGCCGACGCGAGAGTATGGTACATTGACGAGCAAGATTTTCAGTTCGAAGAAAGAAAGTTCGAAGTGCTTAAAGACCCCGACTGATGTAATGAAAAAGACAACCGAGACCCGGAGAAGGCTGCATATGCCGGGAGAGACGCGACTATGAATATGCAGGTTCTGTTTGAAAGCACGCTGGCTATCCTTCCCGAGTGCGTACTCATACTCGCCGCCATGCTCATACTCATCTGCGCCCCGATTCTGAAAAAAAGATGGACGGGGTCGCTTTTTCTCCTCGCGATCTCAGGAACCGTGCTCTCCCTCATCCTTAACTTCTCCAGGTTCTCCGGCGAAAGTTCCGCGTTCTCCGGCGCGCTGGTAATCGATTCCTTCTCCGCCTATTTCAACTCCCTTTTTCTTCTGGCGGCGCTTGCGACTATCCTGTTTTCAAAAGATCACCTCGAGGGACGCACGCAATGGCTTGAGGAGTTCTACGCGCTTGTGCTTTTCTGCACGAGCGGGATGATGGTTCTCGCCTCCTCGGTCGAACTCATGACGCTTTTTGTGGGATTCGAAATCATGTCAATCGCCGTCTACATACTCTCGGGATTCAGAAGCAAATCCCTCGACTCTACAGAATCAGGCGTAAAATACCTTGTTCTGGGAGGCTTCTCTTCCGCGGTGCTGCTTTTTGGAATCGCCCTTCTCTACGGGGCTACCGGTTCCACTTTTCTGGAGGAAATTCTAAAAAGTCCGGGGAATCTGCCGATGTATGTCTGCGGAGCCGCCTTTGTGGCAGTGGGAGTTATTTTCAAGATAGGAGCCGTGCCGCTTCACCAGTGGGTGCCCGATATCTACGACGGAGCTCCCCTCACGGTTACGGGATACATGTCCGTTGCGGTAAAAGCGGCGGCTTTTGTGCTGCTGCTGAGAATATTTCTCGGCTCCGCTCCGGGATTTGAAAACTACATGACGGCCGCGGTGCAGATTGCGGCAGTGCTGACCATGGTAGTGGGAAATATAGCCGCCATATATCAAAAAAGCGTGAAGAGAATGCTTGCCTACTCAAGTGTGGCACACGCTGGATACGCCCTCGTCGGGGTAGCGGCAGTTTTCTCAGACTCTTCGGTCGGAAGCGGGAGCGTTCTTTATTATCTGTTTGCCTATACTTTTATGAACCTCGGAGCTTTCGGAATCCTCGCCTACGCGAGCAGGGAGGGAGACGATTGTGACACTTTCGAGAGGATATCGGGACTCTGGAGCAGAAAACCGGCGGCATCGCTCGCGCTTGGAGTATTTATGTTCTCGCTTGCGGGAATTCCGCCGACTATAGGATTTTTCGGGAAATACAGGGTGTTTTTAGCTGCAGTCGACGCCAATCTGACGCCGCTTGCAGTAATAGGAATAATAGCAAGCGTAATCTCCGCGTACTACTACCTCAAGGTGCTCGTCTACGCGTTTATGAGGGAAGACAGTTACGGGGCAAGCGCAAACAAACCGCTTTCGGGGGCTACAATTGCGGTGCTTACCGCAGTCACGGTTTTTTTCGGTATATTTCCTTTCTTGTCATGGGATCTAGCAGCTCAGGCCTCAAACACTCTTCTCGCCGCAATCGCGTTTTAGACTGCAAGGGGGTTTTATTTCGCCCGAGCGGGGAGGATTTTTATTTCAGAATTTAGGAAATGGAGAAAGGCAAGGACACTCAAGGCGTATTTGTAGATGTGATGGCGGTTTTTTTCTTCGCCCTCGGCGTATTTACCTTCGTAAGTCTTCTGGCTTTCAGCAACCTTCTTGAAATCGACGTAAAAGGCGCAATGGGAGGCACTGGCCTTTACGTGTCGCACTCCCTTGGAAGCTCCTTCGGGACGCTTTCCTTCGTATTTCCCGTGTTGATGTTCTACGCGTCTTATGTGATCCTGAGAAAGCGGCCCGCCCAGAAAATATACTGGAAGCTTTTCTCCACGATTATTTTCCTTCTCTCCTCGACCACCCTGCTGGGGCTTGTTTACGGAAAAAGCTCCCTTCTGGGATACTCGCCGGCCGGGGGATGGTTGGGTCTTGCGATCTCCAGGGAATTCGCGCAAAACATCCTGGGGACCTTTGGAACATACATTATCGCCATAATCGTCATATTCGTCTCCGTGATAATAGCAACGGAAACCAAGATCGCCACCGTAGTGAAAATCATCCGCCTTCTCTTCTCAGGTGTGTTAAAAGGAATTTCTGCACCGATCGGTGCGCTGAGACGCGCTGCCGCACGAAGGGGCACCCGAGGAAAAAAGAAGCAAGACGCACCAAAGGCGACCCCCAGGGCGGCAAAAACCACGGCCACAGAACACAAGCAACAAGCCGACACGGAACCACAGATAGTCTTCACTCCTCCCGCACCCGACAAGAAAGACGAGCCGTCCCCTGCCGCGCCCGAGAGCAAATGGCTTGACTTCTCCCTCCCCTCAATTGATCTGCTTGACCCGAAAATCGACACGTCGGTAGAGATAGACAAGGAGGCCATGTACCGGAAGGCCACATTGATCGAGGAAAAGCTTGCGGACTTCGGAGTAACCGGAAAGATCATGGAAATACGTCCCGGCCCGGTTATCACGATGTTTGAATACAAGCCCGCCCCGGGAATAAAAATAAACAAAATATCGTCCCTTGAAGGTGATCTGGCAATGGGTCTTAAGGCGCTGAGCATAAGAATCATAGCCCCCATACCGGGAAAGGACGTGGTCGGAATAGAGGTGCCGAACGAAAGCAGGGAGATAGTGGTGCTGCGGGAACTTTTCGAGAGCAGTTCGTTCATGGAGAAAAAATCGATGCTCACCATCGCCCTCGGAAAAGACATATCCGGAAAACCGCGCTACATGGACCTTCAGACCGCCCCGCACCTTATGATCGCCGGAACTACGGGTTCGGGCAAAAGCGTGCTCCTAAACGCCGCAATCACAAGCCTGCTCTACAGGGCGACCCCTTATGAGCTCAAGATGATAATGATAGATCCGAAGATGCTCGAGCTCTCCATATACGAAGACATTCCCCACCTGCTCCACCCGGTGGTAACCGAATCGAAAAAAGCCGTGGCCGCCCTTAAGTGGCTGGTCGGGGAAATGGATTCCAGATACAGGATGCTCTCCGAGGAAGGGGTAAGGGACATAGACAGCTATAACAGGAAGCTTGAAGCGCTTGAAATCGAGGAAAAACAGCTCAGGTGGCTTCCCTACATAGTCGTTATCATAGACGAGCTCGCCGACCTGATGATGGTCTCCCCGAGCGATGTCAAGGACTCGATAATAAGGCTCGCGCAGAAAGCCAGGGCGGCGGGAATTCATATAATAGTCTCCACACAGCGCCCCTCGGCGGACGTGGTGGCGGGACTCATAAAGGCTAACTTCCCGGCGCGCATATCCTTTCTCGTATCTTCAAAAGTGGATTCAAGAATCATTCTTGACACCGGGGGAGCTGAGACCCTGCTCGGAAAGGGAGACATGCTTTTTCTCGCATCCGGTGGGAGCAACCTCTTAAGACTGCAGGGCGCGCTTATATCCGACGATGAAAGAAAACGGGTAACGGATTTTCTAAGGTCCCAGGCAGACCCGGTCTACATAGAAGAGATAACAAAAGACGACCCGGACGATGAGAGCGCGGGAGTCAGCGAAGACGAAAAAGACGAGCTCTACGAAACCGCGCTCGGCATAATAGCCGAAACGGGACAGGCATCCATCTCCATGATACAGAGAAGGCTCAAGATAGGATATAACCGCGCGGCCAGGATCGTTGAGACAATGGAAAAAGAAGGTCTTATAGGTCCTCAGGGAGCCGCCGGCAAACCGAGAGAAGTCTACGTGAACATGATTAAAGCGGACAGGGGAAACTCGGATTGAGAAAAATCGCGCTTGCGGCAGCGCTTTTCGCCACCTCCCTTCTTTTTACCGCGCAGCCCGCGAGGACCCAGGACCCAAGCACTGTTGTAAGCGGCATCCAGAAAAAATACGCTTCGATAAACGACCTCAGCTCTCCATTCACCCAGGTGACCCGGATAAAGGACCTCGATGAGAAAATCGCTTCCTCGGGCAAGGTGTGGTTCAAAAAACCCGGGATGATGAAGTGGCAGTACGAAGAGCCATGGAAAGATACGATTGTTTCTGACGGAAAGAAGGTCTGGTATTTCGACAGCCGGGAGAACCAGGCAACCGAGATGGAAATTGAAAGCGTCTGGGCAGACTCTCTCGGTTCCTATACCATCATTTCCATACTGGAGGATCTTGACCGCCTTTTCGATGTCCGACCGGCTGCCGGAAGCGCGGACGAGCGGGGGAATGTCCTCCTTGACCTGAAACAGAAAAACCGGGAGCAGTCAAAGCAGGTAACGATAGCAGTCGACCCCAAGACCTACATGCTAAGAGAAATCATAATCGGCGATATCTTCGGAAACATTACGGTCATAAAACTGGGTACCCCGGAAGTTAACCTCGGCATTGCCGATTCGTTTTTCAGTTTCAAAAAACCGAAGGGGGCAAAAATGGAGACTTTTCCCTGAGACCCTCTAGTTGACCTTGCGTTCGTCCATGCAGCAGGCAGGGACGTCAAGCGTGTCGTGCACCCCTCATCCCGCCCGCAAATCTTAAATAAAACTGCCGCCTGTATTTAGCGTGAGATAGTCGTGGCATGAGCGAAGAAGAGCTTTGTTCCCTGTCCATCCCTATGCTAAACTTTTCCGAAAGAGAACTATCAAAGCCAGTGGTGAGCTGAAAACCGTTTTACAAGACGGAAACAGTTCAGGCTGAGGTAACGGATAGAGCCATCAGTTCATAATCTTGGGAGGAAGATTTCGATGACGAAGTCAAACAAATCTTGCGATTCTTCCGGGGAATCACAGCCCCACTCTGAAACTCAGAAACAGGAAAAATCTGGATTCGGTCCACCGATAGCGATCGTGGGCATGGGGTGCCGGTTCCCCGGCGCACCGAGTATACCGGCCTTTTGGCGCCTGCTTGAAGCCGGCCAGAATACAGTGATGGAGGGCGTCCCGGGTTCCGGCATCGGGCGTATGGACGAGCTTTTCCCCGATGGACAGATTCCGAGCAAGGCCTGTCGTTTCTGTGCCTATGTCGACGGAATCGAGGAGTTCGACGCGGGGTTCTTTCGCATTTCTCCGGTCGAGGCCCAGTTGCTGGATCCACAGCAGCGGATGATGCTGGAAACCACTTGGGAGGCTCTCGAGGATGCGGGCATGGACCCGGATCGGCTGAGGGGCAGCCGCACCGGGGTATACACCGGGATCAGCAACGACGAATACAGGATGCTGGTAGTGGAGTCAAGGAAACCTGCCGATGCCGCCTCATGTCTCTATGCTCTGAGCGGCACGAACCTGAACGGTACCAGCGGACGGGTCTCTTTCGTGCTGGGCCTCATGGGACCGGCGAAGGCAGTGGACGCCGCGTGCGCGTCGTCCATGGTGTCGGTCCACGACGCGGTGGCGGACCTGCAGCAGGGCAAGGCGGATCTGGCCATTGCGGGCGGTGTGCAGGCTATCCTGAACAGTCGTATATTCGAACTCCGTGCGGATGCGATGATGCTGTCTCCAGACGGGCAGTGCAAAACGTTCGATGAGTCTGCGAACGGTTACGTGCGCGGCGAAGGTTGCGGCGTCGTTATCCTGAAGCGCCTCAGCGAGGCCGAGGAGGATGGCGATCGGATCTGGGGTGTGATCCGAGGCTCGGCGGTGAATAACGGCGGGGCCAGCACCGGACTGACCGTACCGCACATCCCAGCACTGGAACAGGTGATGGAAGCGGCCCTGTCCGATGCCGGAGTTCCTGCTTCGGATGTGGATTACCTGGAGGCACACGGGACTGGAACAGCTGTAGGCGACCCGATTGAGATCGACGCCGTCTCCGCTGTCTACGGCAAAGGACGCAAAGCCGATCGTCCTCTTTTGATCGGTTCCGTAAAGACCAATATCGGCCACCTCGAGTCGGCTGCCGGAATCGCCGGTCTGATCAAGGCAGTGCTGGTGATGCAGCGCGGAGTGATTCCGAAGCATCTGCACTTCCAGACCCCCAACCCTAGCCTCGATTGGGACCAACTGCCCTTGAAAGTTACTTCGTCCATGATGGACTTGCCTCAGCGTGGCGGACGGCCGCGACTGGCGGGAGTAAACTCCTTCGGGATATCCGGGACGAACGCCCACATAGTGGTGGAAGAATACATCGCCCCGGGGGGATTGCCCTACGGAAAGAATGAGCTTGCGGGCTCAGCCCAGGCGGTGACAGTCTCTCTGCCGGAGGCCGTGGAGAGTTTGCCGTTGCCGGAGCAAGAATTAAAGAGGCGCGAAACCCGTTTGCTGCCGCTGTCCGGAAAATCGGTGAACGCGCTCCGGGAACTTGCGAAGCGTTACCTCTCGTGGCTGGATGAACATCCAGAGGATCTTGCTTCCCAAAACGCCTCAGCAGAACCCTTGCTCTCGGACATGGCGTGGACTGCAGGCGTAGGGAGGAGCCATTTTGATCATCGTGCGGGCGTGGTGTTTCGGGATACCGGGTCGCTGCGGGAGGGGCTGAAAGCGCTGGAGAATGCGGGCGAGAGTCCGGGGCCGCAAACGCCGACGAAGATAGCGTTCGCTTATACCGGGCAAGGAAGCCAATGGACCGGCATGGGAAAGGCTCTCTACGAACGTGAGCCGGTGGCGCGGGCGGTTCTTGACCGCTGTGAAGAGGTGTTTCGGGACGAAAGGGGCACCTCGCTGCTCGACGTGATGTTCGGGGGCGGCGAGGGCGATCTGGGCGATACGGCGTGGGAACAGCCAGCCCTCTATGCCCTCGAGTGCGCGCTCACGGCGCTCTGGTCGAGCGTAGGAGTTCGTCCCAGCATAGTGTTGGGGCACAGCGTCGGGGAACTGGCGGCGGCGCAGGCAGCAGGAGTGTTCAGCCTGGAGGATGGAATGCGGTTTGCCGCGGCACGGGGCACCCTGCTGTCGGAAACCGAACCGGGCACAATGGCAGCGGTTTTTGCCACTCCGGCACGAGTGGCGTCGACGGTCGAAGAGCTGAACGAATCATCTGACAGTGTTGGGCTGAGCATCTCGGCGGACAACGGCACCCACCAAGTGGTGAGCGGCCCGATTGCGGAAATTGAAGCCATCTCGAAGCGTTTCGAATCGGAAGGAGTCCGGGTAAGACGGCTGAACACGGCCCGCGCGTTCCACAGCGCCTTGGTGGAGCCAGCTCTGGACATGCTGGAAGCTTCCTTGGATAATGTGGCGGTCGAGCCACCCTCCCTCACCGTGGTCAGCAACCTGACTGGCCAAGTGGTGGAGCCTGGCCAGGCGCTGGACGGAGCCTACTGGAGGCAGCATGCCCGCGAGAAAGTGGCATTTGCCCGCGGTGTCCAGACGTTGGCGGAACTCGGGGTGGACCTGGTGTTGGAGATAGGGCCGAGACCGATCCTGGCCACGATGACTCGCTCGGCCTGGCCGGACTCGGTAGAGACACCGGCGCCCATGGTACTGTCGAGTCTGCGCCCACCGTCTGGTGAATCCCCAGCGTCCGCGGATGGCGCCGATTTCACGCAGGCCGTCGCGGAAGCGTATCAGGCGGGGCTCCCGATTCGTTTTGAAGGGCTCTTTGCGGGGGAGGCACGCCATCGCATCTCGCTGCCAAGCTATCCATTCCAACGCGAACGCCATTGGCTCGATTCGAAGAGAAAACAGCGCTCGGGCGTCGGCCACCCCTTACTGGGGGTCCGGCACGAATCCGCCACAGGCGAGGTCACATTCGAGACAGAAGTGTTCCAGTCGGATCCGGAGTGGTTGAGCGACCACCGGGTGTTTGGCCGGGTTATAGCTCCGGGCGCGCTCTACGGGGCCATGGCGGCATCGGTATCCCTTACGGAAGAAAGCGGCGCGGTGGTTGTGGAGGACATACAACTGCTCAACGCGCTGGTTTTCCCGAAGGAGGATTCCGAGAACGGTACCGGTGACGAGGGCCGGAAGGTGCAGGTTGTGCTTGATTCTTCCGAGCGGCCGAATTCGCGTCGTGTCCAGATATTCAGCAAGGGGAGTGGAGAGGACTGGACGGCACACGTGGAAGGCCACATATCGCAGGGTGCCCCCATGCCGGAAGCCGGTAGCCGCATCGATCTTGAAAGCCTCAAGACCCCCCTGTCACCAATAGACGTGGCAGACTACTACCGTGCCCGGGCGGGTACGGGTATCAATCTCGGCCCGTTCTTCCGTACGCTCGGGAAGGTCTGGTCCCGGCCAGGCGAGGCGTTAGGCGAGATTTCTTTTCCTGAAGCTCTCGGCCGCAACGAGCTGGACGTTCATCCGCTCCTGCTCGACGGTTGCTTTCAGGTTGTGGCCGCAGCGCGCAATCCGGGCGGGATAGAAGAGGAAACCACCTACCTACCATTTGGCTGGGAGCGGCTGTGGCTGGCGGATCGGCTGCCGGATCGCCTGTTCTGTCACGTGCGCATGAGTGAGGTTTCCCAAGGTACAGAAACGGAACAGGACGAGCCGCCTGAGGTCTGGAACGGAGAATTGCGCATCTACGATCCCAACGGGGTTCTGCTTGGCGGGCTGAGCGGATACATGGTGAAACGCGCGACGCGGGCGGCGCTGCTCTCCGCGGGCGAAGGGGTGAATGAACTGCTGTATGAGGTTGTGTGGCGCGAAAGGACTCTCCCGCCCGGAATGCTGTCCGCAGATTTTCTCGCATCTCAGGCAACGGTTGCAGCGCGCTCGGGGCTGCTCTCAGATTATTTGGCCGACGAAGGAGTCACGCCCAAAGACAGAAGCGCCCTCCTGACCGACCTGGAGCGGTGGTCTCGGTCCTGCGCGCTCGAGACCTTGGAGAAGCTGGGGTGGGAACGCGAGGTGGGCGTGACCGTGGATTCAGAGGAATTGCGGCAGCGCTTAAACGTCGTGGAGGAGCATAAGAAGTTGTTCCGCCGGACGCTCGAGATGCTGGCCAAGTCCGGGGTGTTGGAGGAGGTGGACGGCGACTTCGTCGTGAGGATCGGACCCGGGGATCCCTTGCCGGATGAAATGCCGCCTGATACCGAGGAATTCGCTACCCGAATGGCTGAGCTATATCCCCACGGCTTGACCGAGATCGGGCTTTTTCGACGGTCTGGCAACGCCTTGGCAGACATCCTGCTGGGCCGAGCGGACCCGTTGACGGTCCTGTTCAGCAGCGGAGACCCGACCCCGGGCGATCTGTATCTAAAAGCCCCGGTGGCGCGTGCGGCGAACCGTCTACTGCGAGAAACGGTTCAGACTCTTGTGGAGGGGTTGCCCGACGGCCGACACCTCAGGGTGATCGAGGTCGGGGCGGGTACAGGATCGGCAACCGCGGCCATCCTGCCGGAACTCCCGGAAGGACGGTTCGACTACATGTACACGGATATCTCGGCGGGCTTCTTTGCGGAAGCAGAGGCACGTTTCGGAGGCGAGGAAGCGTCGATAGATTACCGCATGCTGGATATCGAGAAAGATCCGGTGGAGCAGGGATTCGACTCCCACGGTTATGACCTGGTGATTGCGTCCAATGTGCTGCACGCCACGCGATACCTGGATGAGACGCTTGCGCACTGCCGGCGGCTTCTCGCGCCATCAGGACAGATGGTCGCGCTCGAGAACCTGAGGGGTATGGGTTGGATGGACCTGACTTTCGGGCCGCTCGACGGCTGGTGGCGGTTCGCCGATGCCTACCGACCGCAACACGCCTTGGTGGAGCCAGCTGTGTGGCGCCGCGTACTTGCTGACGTGGGTTTCGAGGAAATAGAAGTGCTGGGGCTAGAAGAGTCCGACTCGACCGGGATGCCGGATAAAGGTGTGATCGTGGCGCGGGGTCCGGCTGAGGTGACCGAAAAACCGGACGCCAGCGCCGCGGGGCGCGCAGTATCAGCGCCGTGGATACCACCAGCGTTACCGCAGCTACGAACAGCCCAGCGAATGCCGGCGCACCCTCCGGGACTTCCCCGAATCGATCCAAACAGATGGGCAGCACCATCACGGCTATCAGCATAAGCACTGTGCCTGACACAGTCGGCGTTATCACGCGCCGCAGTTGGGGAAGCCTTGTCGCTATAGCAAAGAAAAAAAGCGCAGACACTACCATCAGGCTGGCCAGCATCGCCGGTCCTCCCTCATGCAGGGCAAATACCGACAGCGGGATGTAGTTGGGCGTCACTCCCATCACGACCAGATGCCCCGCACCAAATCGGCTTATCTTGGAGGCTTGCAGCGCGGTGACTATCCCTACGATTATCAGCGCCGAGAATACGGACCAGGTCAGATATGCTTCGTTCTGGCCGGTCGCTAGAACATTGATAACCACTATCGAAACTGCGAGCGGCAGCACAAGCACGATGCCCTGTATGGCGACGATGAAAGAGGAGAGCGGCGTGCATTTTTCGTCCGGCTCGTAGCGGATGTGGTCGTTTACAGGGGTTGAAGCCAATCCGAACCTCCCAATCAGGTTTCATCGCTGGCGTAAAGAGTATCGGTATCAGCTCAGCGTGTTAACCAGTTTAGCTTCGACGATTCTGTGATCCTGAGTCAAAAGTGTCGCGCCGAGCACACGAGCGGTCGCCACGAGGATGCGGTCCGCCGGATCGCGGTGAAAGGAATCCGGCAACGACACTAACTCGGCCGCTACCGCCGGAGAGATGCCATGTCGCCGCACCAGCGGAGGTGCAACCACCTTCTCCAACCACTCCCGGAGGGGAATCTTCAGGCGAATACGACCCAGACTGTGCAGCATCGCCACTTCCCAAAGCGAAATATCGGATACCTGCAACGGCGAGTCGGCGTCGGCGGACGCAATAACGTCCTGTTGATCCCGAGACAGCCGACTGCGGTCCCCGTGCCACCACAGCAGGATATGTGTGTCGAGCAACACATTCTTCACTTCAGGCTGTCCCACTGCTCTTCTGGGAACACTGGTTCCACTACATCGCCATCTATGATGACCGTCTCCTCCAGTTCACTCTGGGGATACCGGT
Source organism: Candidatus Dadabacteria bacterium (assembly GCA_028823955.1). Taxonomy (GTDB): domain Bacteria; phylum Desulfobacterota_D; class UBA1144; order Nemesobacterales; family Nemesobacteraceae; genus Nemesobacter. Next base: position 80,229 of record JAPPFE010000016.1, on the reverse strand, counting down.
TTCCCTCGCTGAGCACACGTGACAGCTCCGCAACTGGCTTACCACGCTTCAGGATAACCACCCGTTCGCCGGTCTCGTGAACGCGGTCGAGGATGGCTAGGCACCGTGCCTTGAAATCGGATGCATTAATCGTCGTCATATGACCAGTATTCATGACCGGTCATATTATGTCAAGGCACTTCGGAAGAATGCAAGAAAACCGAAGAAGTAGGTTTTTTCTCCCCGCTCCTACCTGTCGACTTCCCCGAGCACTATGTCGATGCTGCCTATCGCGGCAACGACATCGGAGACGAATCTCCCTTTTACCATACCCGGAAGGGCCTGCAGGTTCACAAATGACGGCCCACGAACCCGCATTCTGTAGGGTTTTCCCGTACCGTCGCTTACTATGTAGTAACCAAGCTCTCCCTTGGGGTTCTCCACGGCGTGGTATACCTCCCCGGGAGGAGTCTCAAAACCGCTGTAGACCAGCACGAAATGCCTGATCAGGGATTCCATTTTAGTGTAGACAAGCTCTTTTTCGGGCAAGACTATATCGGGAAGGTCGGCTATGTAGGGGCCGTCGGGAAGATTACGAAGAGCCTGCTCGATTATGCGAAGACTCTGTCTCATCTCCTCCATCCTGCAGAGGTACCTGGCGTACGCGTCTCCCTCATTGGCGACCGGTATGTCGAACTCGTAGTTTTCGTAATCAAGGTAGGGAGTGGCCTTTCTTACGTCATACGGAACGCCGCTTCCTCTCAGTATGGGGCCGGTAATTCCAAGATCGATAGCCTGCTCCTTGCTTATAACCGCCACTTCCTTAGTGCGATCGATCCATATCCTGTTTCTCGTAAGAAGCCTGTCTATCTCGCTTAAGGTCTCAGGGAATATCTTAAGAAAATTCCTTATCGTGTCTTGGAAATCTTCGGGAAGATCCATGGGTAGGCCCCCCACCCTGGGGTATGAAGTCGTGAGTCTCGCTCCGCATACCATCTCGAGAATCTCGTAGATACGCTCCCTCTCCTTGAAGCAGAAAAGAAAAGCGGTCATCGCACCGAGATCCATGGCGTTTGCGCCTATACCTATGAGGTGGGACTCGATCCTGCCGAGCTCAAACATTATCACCTCGGCCACCTTGGCCCTCGGGGGAATCTCATCCTCAATCCCGAGGAGCTTCTCAACAGCCAGTATGAAGCCTATGTTGTTGCATATCGAGGCCAGGTAGTCCATCCTGTCGGTGTATGGAAGACATTTTTGATAGGTGATGTCCTCGCAGAGCTTCTCTATTCCCCTGTGCAGGTAGCCGATGTGAGGAACGGCTTCTTGAACTATCTCCCCGTCAAGATAAAGAACCACCCGCAGAACCCCGTGGGTTGACGGATGCTGCGGCCCCATGTTAAGCATCATGGTCTGCTTTCTCGTACCGTCGGCCTCAGTGCCTAGCTCTTCTGTAACAATCTCGACTCTTTCCATCACTCACGCCCTTCATCAAGAGCCCGCTCGAAAGATCTCTTTGAAGATTCCCTGTCTCTCACGTCGAAATCCTTTCTCAGCGGAAACTGGTCGTAATCCTCTGGCATCAGTATTCTTCTCGGGTCGGGATGTCCTCTGAAAGTTATCCCGAACATATCATAAGCCTCTCTCTCAAGCCAGTTCGCCCCGGACCACACCGACGTTACGGAATCAATCGCGGGGTTATCCTGCTCAAGAGCAGCCTTGAGCCTTATTTTCAGGTTCTCTTCGTAGTTCTCACCAAAACGGTGAAGGAGGTAGACAACCTCGTACCTTGGGAATTTAACGGTCAGGTAGTCGACAACCGTAACGTCCACAAGGTAAGTAAAACCGAGGGTGTTTTTCAGAAGCGAACAGCACTCGACTATCGATTCTGCCTTTACAATAAAGGTGATCTCCCCGCGGAATGTGCTCTCCGAGAGGATGTACCCGCTTATTTTTTCCCTTATTTGATCGACAGGGTCAGGTGGGGAGGTCATACGATCGGGGGTCCCTCGTTATCTATTTTCTTCTGGATTTTCATGACGGCGTCAATAAGGGCTTCGGGTCTCGGGGGACAGCCGCCAACGTAAACATCCACCGGAAGGAATTCGTCTATCCCCTGAACAACAGCGTAACTGTCAAAAGGTCCGCCGCCGCATGTACACGACCCCATCGCTATTACCCACTTGGGTTCGGGCATCTGTTCGTAGATCCTTCTGCAGACCGACGCCATCTTGTAGGTTATGGTTCCAGAAACTATCATCAGATCCGCCTGTCTCGGCGAGAATCTCACGGTTTCGGCCCCGAACCTCGCGATATCAAACCTCGAGGAGAAAGTCCCCATCATCTCAATCGCGCAGCATGCGGTTCCAAAAGCCATGGGCCACAGGCTGTGTTTCCTTCCCCAGTTGGCAACTGCAGAGACCTTGGTCGTTAGAAAACCGTCTCCGCCGAGAAGTGATCCGCTGCTTACTCCCATTCCAAAGCTCCTTTTTTGAGAACGTAAAAGTACCCGCCGATTACAACAAAAAGGAATGCCAGCACCTCAATAAGTGCCACCATCCCAAGCTCCCTGAACACGACCGCCCAAGCAACAAGGAACACGATTTCTATGTCAAACAGTATGAAAAGGGCTCCTATGAGATAATACTTGAGCGAAACCTTCTCCCTTGCGTCTCCCCTGGGAACCATCCCCGATTCATACGGAATCAGCTTGCGCCAGCTTCCGTATCTTTTCGGACCGAGCAGATAGGAAACGGACAGAAGCGCCGCGGCCAGAACGATCGCTATTACTATTATCAGGAGGACGGGAACATACTGGTCTAACACAACACAAACAAGGTTAGTATCAGGGGATGAATTGTCAAGAAAATCCCCCGCTCCCCCAACCATGTTTTTACGGTCAGCAATGGGAAAAGACCTGTAAAACGGTTAACATATCCCGGGTTGCCCGAACATGGAAAAAGAGATCGCAAAAGCGTACGAATTCGTAACCAATTCCAACGAAATCGTCGTCCTTACAGGGGCGGGAATCTCGGCTGAAAGCGGTATTCCCACATACAGGGGAGAAGAAGGGCTCTGGAGGAATTACGACCCCCACGAACTTGCAACGCCAGAGGCCTTTTTCAGAAATCCCAAGTTGGTGTGGGAGTGGTATGACTCAAGAAGGGCTATAATGAAAAACGCCAAGCCCAATCCCGGCCACTTTGCGATAACCGCGCTTGAGAAAGAAAAAAAGGACTTCACACTCATAACGCAAAACGTAGACGGCCTTCACTTCGCGGCCGGGACACGAAACGTAATAGAACTTCACGGAAGTCTCTGGGAAATCAAATGCACCGAATGTGAAAAAGTGGAGAAGAACTATCAGGTACCTATTCCGGAACTTCCCCCTAAGTGCGACGCCTGCGACGCGCCAATGAGGCCGAACACCGTGCTGTTCGGAGAAATCATCCCGATGGAGACAATAGACAGGTGCCTGTTCGCAATAGAGCAGTGCGATCTTCTTCTGATAGTGGGAACCTCGGGAGTGGTCGAACCCGCGGCTTCAATGGGGCTTATAGCGAAAAAAAGCGAGAAACCGGTAGTGGAAATTAATACTGATGTAACCCCCGGTACGGGTCTTTACGACGCAAGCGTAATGGGTAAATCGGGAGAAGTCCTGCCCCTCCTCGTGGAATCCGAAACTTCCAGAAACCGCATGTGACGAAAAATCAGGCCCGGTCTCCAGATCCCGGATGAGAGAATCCATCCAAAAAAATTCGCGAGAACTTAGAAAAATCAAGCACCTCTGTACGCTGCACCATCCAGTCGCAACTGCCATTACGAGGTAGTTGTTAAGCTTGATAGACCACTCGCATTGAGTAGTTTTTATGATTTAGGCTAGCACGGAGAAGGGGTATCTTGAGCAAAGGAAAAAGCGGCTGCTTTACAGGTGAATTAACATCGCGATGCCTTTGGGTATTCCTAACACTAATTGCGGTACTCGGTTCTACGGGCTGCGGTGGCGAGAGTTCATCTTCAGCAGGTTCAGGAGAAACCTCGTTGCCAGAATCGGCCGAAACAGCACCGCCGGAACCAACTGAACCGTCTCCACCTCCGTCACCTCCACCATCATCACCACCACCGCTGACCTGCGGCACAAGCGATGAACCATGGCAAGAAGGTATGTTCTGTCCCAGCGACAATTTTCATCAATACTGCGCGGATCTGAGCAAAGCCTTCAGCGCAGATGCCAAACAAGGCACATACGTGGATGAAAACAACTGGCTTCGGTCCTGGAGTCACGAAACTTATCTGTGGTACGATGAAATCGAGGATATGGACCCGGCCTGCTGCACTACGGAGGAGTACTTTGAGCTAATGAAGACAAAAGAGACGACATCTTCCGGAAAGCCAAAGGACAGGTTCCATTTCTCACAGCCCACCAGAGAATACCGGCAACTTTCCAATGAGGGCATTATGGCTGGATATGGCGTCAGACTCAAAATTCTGCAACGCTCGCCTCCGCGAAATGTGGTGGTAGCTTACACCGAACCCGGCTCGCCCGCGACCGCGGCCAGCGTCAATCTTGTGCGCGGCACACAGATCCTCGGCGTTGACGGCATTGATATCGTAAATTCCACCGACGAAGACGAGGTAGACAAGATAAACGCCGCCTTGAATCCATCTGTTGGTGACACGCACACATTCACTGTTAAAGATCCCGGTTCATTTTCCCAGGAGCGCTCCGTGACAATGACCGCAGGAGAGATAACAGTGCATCCGGTGCAGAACGTAAAAGTCATAACCACCTCCGAAGGAAACCGCGTAGGTTACATGCTGTTTAACGCTCACAATGACCCGGCGGCGCAACCGCTAATAAGCGCCGGCAACACGTTTAGGAGAGGAAGAGGCATCGACGATCTAGTGCTTGATCTTCGCTATAATAATGGCGGATTCATCTACATTGCGCAGATTATAACATCAATAATAGCCGGGTCCGCGGGCAATGGGAAAAACTTCGCAACAATTGAATATAACAACAAAACAGACAAAAGATCCGCTCCCTTTGCCGGCGCGTTCAAAGATGAGAACGGTACTGTGTATCGACTGCCGTATCTTGATCTTCCGCGCCTGTTCGTTCTGACCAGTTCCAGCACCTGTTCGGCAAGCGAACTGATCATCAACAGTCTGCGCGGCATCGACATAGAGGTAATACTGGTTGGTTCGACCACATGCGGCAAGTACCACGGTTTTGTTTCAACAGACAATTGCGGCACGACTTATTCCACTATTCAGCTAAGGATAGTTAATGACAAAGGAGTTGCCGATTATGATGACGGTTTCTCGCCTACCTGTTCCGTTGCGGATAATGATTATGACCACCAGCTCGGCGACCCGGAGGAAGGCCTTCTTAAAACAGCCCTTGCTTATCAGGCTGACGACGCGTGTCCTTCATCAAGTGCAGCTCAAGTCCGAGATGCCGCGCCGAAAAGCTCCCAGGAAGAATCATTGTCAATCGATCCTGTTCCCTCGCCATATTCCAGTTTGCCCGGTTTGATTCTCGATTGGTAAGCTTTTGAGCAAACCCGATCTTATATTTTTTCCGTACCGCAACCTGCGGTAGTGCACGCCATAACTTTTTAACGTTGCGCACGTGCCTTGATAAATTAAGGTCATCCTGCGATAATGTACGTCTAGCTAAATCCACCTTGGCATTTAATCAGAGGAGAACTGCAGTGCACAAAGGAAAAAAACGCCTTTCCCCATACAGATCCACTTCGAGACATTTGCTCGCGATATGCCTGGCGCTGCTCGGAGTGTCGGTTTTTCTCGGTTGCGGCGATACTTATGAAACAGCCCCGGCAGAAGAACCGGTGTTTTTTCCCAGTGATATCTTCGTAGATACCTGCGCCGACCTCAGCAAAGCTTATTATAGAAGTATCTCTTCTCAAGGTATCTACGCAGATGAAAACAACTGGCTTCGGTCCTGGAGTCACGAAACCTATCTCTGGTACGATGAAATCAAAGATCAGGATCCTTCCTGCTGCAGCACTCCCGTCTATTTTGACTTGATGAAGACTTTTGAAACAACTGCTTCCGGATCTCCCAAGGATAAATTCCATTTCACCGTACCCACCGTGCAATTCCTGGCGAACAGACAAAGCATTGATATAGGATACGGCGCCGAATTTGTGCTTCTGCGAGCCTCCCCGCCGCGAGACGTAAGGATCGCCTACACAGAACCCGGTTCGCCGGCTACTGCTCCCGGAGTTAATCTTTCCCGCGGCGCGCGGATTCTCGAGGTTGACGGCGAAGCGATGCTGGATTCTGATAATTTGGACGTATTAAACGACGGCCTGTTTCCAAACACAGTGGGGGAGAGCCACACGTTCACTGTCTTGGACCTCGGGTCACAGACTCCTCGCACGGTAACCATGACTTCCATGGCAATAACTTCTCATCCAGTTCAGAACGTGAAAATCCTTGCCACTCCCAGTGGAGACCGCATAGGTTACATGCTGTTTAACGCTCACAACGCGCCTGCCGCGGCAGCTATCGTAGAAGCGGGCAACCATCTGAAAAACGCAGGCATTAACGACTTGATCGTTGATCTTCGCTATAACCGCGGCGGACTTGTCTATGTAGCACAAATATTATCGTCTATGGTCGCCGGAGCTGATAAAGAGGGGCTTGTTTTCGAAGAGTTTGAGACAAACGGCAAAATCCCATCGCAAAGCTGGGAATTCACCTTTGAATTTGCGGAGGAGGACATAATTGGCGACACAGGCTTAAGGGTTCCCAGTCTCGGCTTGCCGCGCCTGTTTGTTCTTACAAGCCCCCAAACCTGCTCAGCAAGCGAGTCAGTCATAAACAGTTTGCTCGGTATTGACATAGAAGTAATCCGAATCGGGTCGGCTACCTGCGGCAAACCCTACGGTTTCTCTCCAGCTGAGAACTGCGGCAATGTTTACCATTCCATTAACTTCAGGGGGGTAAATGCCAAGGGCGAGGCAGATTTCGAAGATGGTTTTACTCCCCACTGCCAAGTTGCAGAAGACTTCAACCACCAGCTCGGTGACCCTGAAGAGATTCTTCTCAAAACAGCTCTTGCCTATCGGGGCAGCGGTGCTTGTCCTCCTGCCGAGGAAGAAGGCAGCAGAACAAGAGTTTCATCAGCGGAGCCATCGTCTGGTGAAGCCATTTCCAGACCTCATGGATTTTCAGGCAAGATAGTCGGACCCGGGATACCGTCATCGAACTGATCCCCGATGAAAACAGAAGCCTATATTTTCTGTCCTCTGAAACCCGCTAATGCGCTTTATTACCTTACGTCGCATATCTCCATGGCTACTTTTATCGCCTGAATCATGCTTTCGGGGCGCGCAGCGCCCTTCCACGCTATGTCAAAAGCGGTTCCGTGGTCAGGAGAGGTTCGCAGTATAGGTAATCCCAGAGTTACGTTCACCCCGGTATCGAAAGAAAGCATCTTGAAGGGCACGAAGCCTTGGTCGTGGTACATGGCGACCACAAGGTCCCACTTGCCGCGAAGAGCGTCGTAGAAAAGAGTGTCCGCGGGCAGCGGCCCCTCGACAGATATTCCTTCGGCTCTCGCTCTCTCAAGAGCCGGAATGATATGCTCCTGCTCCTCGTTTCCGAAAGATCCCGACTCTCCGGCGTGCGGGTTTAACCCGCAGACAACTATCTTGGGATCTTCGACTCCGAATCTTCTTTTCAGCTCTCGGGCGGATATGGAGACGGTCACATAAACGCTTTCTTCCGTAATCATGTCCGGAACTTCGCGAAGGGGAACATGTATCGTCACGGGTGCGACGCGGAACCTCGTTCCTTCAAAAAGCATTACCACGTTTTCAGAACCTGTAAGATCCATAAGCATTTCCGTGTGTCCCGGGTAAGTAGACCCGGCCATGTGTATGGATCTCTTGCTTATGGGAGCCGTAACTATGGCGTCAACTTCTCCTGCAAGGGCCATGGCCACGGCCTTTTCTATGCACACAACAGATGCCCTCCCCGCTTTTTCAGACCTCACGCCCGCCTCAACATCCCCCAAGGAAAAATCGGTGGGGTCTATAATCGACAGGGGACCGCTCTTTCCGAACTTATAGTTAGCCTTCTGGAGCACCGGCTCGCTTCCGACAAACACGATATCGTATATATCCTCGAAGAAACCGTCGTAAAAAGCCCTTATGCAGACCTCTGGGCCTATCCCGTTCGGATCTCCCATCGTTACAGCTATTTTTGATTTCCCGCTCACGAAAACACCTCTTGATTTTTCTTCAGCTAGATAAGACCGTCTTTGTCCTTCGATACTTTTGGGAAAAGCTCCGTCACGTTCTCAAAAACAATCTGAGTAAATTCCTCAAGAGACAGCCCCCTGAGCTTCGAAATAAGCCTAGCCACGTGAACTACATTGCACGGCTCATTCGGTTTTCCCCTCTGGGGCACCGGCGCCAAGTAAGGAGAATCCGTCTCGTAAAGAAGCCTCTCGATGGGAATTCTGGCCGCCGCGTCCCTTACCTCCTCGGCCCTCTTGAAAGTCACTATGCCTGAGAAGGAGATGAAAAAACCGAGATCAAGATACTTTTTCGCCGTTTCGTAATCCCCTGAAAAACAGTGGATAACTCCGGGCATCGGACCGAGATCAGCCTCCCGGAGCATTGAAAGCAGTTCTTCCTCAGCATCTCTTACGTGAACCACGAATGGTAGATTGCGTCTCTTTGCGAGCTCCATATGCGCCTCAAACGACCTTATCTGATCTTCCCTGGGGGAATTCATGTAGTGATAATCAAGCCCGGTTTCTCCAATCGCCACTACCTTGGGGTCTTCGGCCATCCCCTCAAACTCCCGCATCACCTCTTCATTGAAACTGGAAGCGGAGTGCGGGTGGATTCCAACCGACACGTAAACTCCCCTGTATTTCCTCGAAAGCTCTATGGTGGCAAGCGAGGACTCAATCCCCGTCCCGATGGATATGATCTTCCCAACTCCCTCGGCCGCGGCTTTTGACACGGCGCCCACAGGGTCTTCAATGCTGAGCAGATGGGCGTGGGAATCAACCAGCATGCGGTCTATTTCTTCTCCTTAAGGAGACCCGTTACCTCGTCGAGAAACTCGTTTACGTCCTTAAACGACCTGTAGACCGAAGCGAACCTTACGTACGCGACCTGATCGATATCATAAAGCTTGTCTATCAGCTTTTTCCCTATCTCTTCGCTTGATATCTCCCGCTCTCCCCTCTCGAGAAGCTCCTTTTCGAGACCGGAAACAAAATCCTCTATAACCTCAGTGCTTACCGGCCTTTTCTCGCACGCCTTGCGCATTCCGGCTATTATCTTGTTGCGGTCAAACTCTTCCCTGCGACCGTCCTTTTTCACCACCATCACCTCGGCGTGGTGTATTCTCTCGTAGGTGGTAAATCTCTCTTGGCAGTCATTGCACTCCCTGCGTCTTCTGACGGAGAAACCGTCTTTTCCTTCTCTTGAATCAACTACTCTGGTGTCATCAGATTTGCAGAAAGGGCACTTCATTCTTTTATCCGCCGAGTCTGTGACCGTAAACGGGAAAACGCAGGCACAGTTCCTTCACGTCTTCCTTTATTCTGCCGAGAACCTTTTCATCCTCATGATTGTTAAAAGCTTCCATTATGAAGCCCGATATCGCGTCGATTTCCGGTTCCTTCATCCCTCTTGTGGTAATCGCGGGAGTTCCGATCCTTACGCCGCTTGTGACCATGGGAGGACGGGGATCGAAGGGAATAGTGTTTTTATTAACCGTTATGCCCGCCTTCTCAAGCGTCTGTTCAACAACCTGCCCGGTAAACTCCGTCTCCGTGAGATCGACAAGCACCAGATGGTTATCGGTTCCGCCCGAGACGAGCTTAAGACCCGCGTTTAGGAGATTTTCCCCGAGACGTTGTGCGTTTTTCACTATCTGGCGCTGGTACTCTAAGAACTCGGGCGTAAGAGCCTCCTTGAACGCAACGGCCTTGGCCGCTATGACGTGCATAAGCGGACCGCCCTGGGTTCCGGGAAAAACCCTGCTGTTCACGGTCTTTGCGTGCTCTTCCTTCATCATTACCATGCCACCTCGCGGTCCCCGAAGGGTTTTATGGGTGGTAGTCGTCACGAAATCGCAGTGGGGCACGGGATCCGAGTGAAGTCCGGCGACCACAAGTCCCGCCGGATGCGCTATGTCCGCCAGCAAAAGCGCCCCGCACTCATCCGCTATACTTCTGAATTTCGCGTAGTCCACGTCCCTCGGGTAAGCGCTCCAGCCGGCGATTATGAGTCCCGGGGAGTGTTCCAGGGCAAGCTCCCTCACCTCATCGTAATCGATTGTTCCCGTTTCTTTTGAAACCCCGTAGGCAACAACGTTGTAGAGCCGTCCCGAAAAATTAACGGGGTGTCCGTGGGTAAGATGTCCTCCGTGGTCAAGCCTCATGCCCAAGACAGTCTCTCCAGGCTTAAGCGCGGCGAAGAACACGGCCATGTTCGCCTGGGCTCCCGAGTGCGGTTGCACATTAACGGCGTCAGCACCGAAAAGCTCAAGGGCCCTCTCTCGCGCCAGGTCCTCGGCCACGTCAACGAATTCACAACCTCCGTAATAACGCCTTCCTGGGAGACCTTCGGCATATTTGTTAGTAAGCACAGACCCCATGGCCTCCATGACGGCGTCGCTAACGTAGTTCTCAGACGCTATCATCTCGAGTTTCCATTCCTGGCGCTGTGTTTCCATGCGGATAACTTCCGCTATCCGCTCATCAACCGTCTTTAGATGACTCATCTACTCGCCTCGAAACGAAAAAGTATTGTGAAAACGGCTCTCCAGCACCAAGCGCTGTCCTGCGCAACGCCCACGCAATAATGCCGCATCTCGGAAAAAAACTGCATGATAATTGTGTAAAGTTAAAGTGAGAAACCACGGGATATTCATCTTTCCCAAGGAAAAGAATACCGAATGCCCCGGCAAACCTCAATTTCGTTACAAATGCCGCTCGGGGGAAGGGGAAATCCCTTGGGGGCGGATAAGCCGGGGCGGGGAAACCGCATGTCGAAGACCGCTAAACGAAACGGATACATAGAGATAAAAGGCGCTAGGGAAAACAACCTGAAAAACATAGATGTCCTGATCCCTCAAAACAGGTTCACGGTGGTGACCGGTCTTAGCGGTTCGGGCAAGTCATCCCTCGTGCTTGACACCGTTTACAAGGAAGGGCTCAGGAGGTATATCGACTGCCTTTCAACCTACGCAAGACAGTTTATAGAGAAAGTCGAGCGCCCCGCGATGGACGACATAGAAGGTCTTCCAACCCCGATAGCCATCGAAAGCCGAAACAACGTCATAAATTCCCGTTCCACAGTAGGCACCACAACCGAAATATATGACTACACGAGACTTCTGTTCGCGAAAATCGGAAAAACCCGCTGCCCAGAATGCGGAGAGGAAGTGATGGAACACTCTCCACAGTCCCTAACTCGGCTGCTACTCGAAAAATTCCCAGGGGAAAGAGCCGTCATCTGCTTTGAGACCGAAGAGGGAGCGGATCTTTCACAATATATGAAAAAAGGCTACTCACGCACCTACCGGAACGGAAAGACCCGGGATATGGAAAAAAGCTTGGAGGATCCGGACGCAAAGACCCAGGTAGTCACCGCGAGAACCGTTATAGGAGAACGGTCGAAATCGAGGATTACAGAAGCGCTCGAGGCCGCTTTTTCCGAGAGCAGCCGGGCGCTTGTACACATCGTTTCAGGGCAGAGCCTGCGTTTCTCAAGAGAACTTCGCTGTGATCTCTGCGATATTGGGTTTGAAAAACCTACCCCGAACACGTTTTCCTTCAACAGTCCCTACGGGGCTTGCGAACGATGCAGCGGATTCGGAAGAAACCTTGAAATCGATCCCGAACTCCTTGTTCCGGACCCCGCTCTCAGTCTCGCCGAAGGGGCAATAGATCCCTTCACGAAAACTTCCTACAGAAAACAGATGAGAAAGCTGCTCGCCTTCGCCGAGGACGCGGGAATAGATACGGAAAAGCCCTTCTCGGAACTTTCGGCAAGGGAAAAAGATCTCGTGTTAAACGGAGACGAGTACTACTACGGCGTGAAAGGGTATTTCAAAAGGCTTGAGCGGAAAAATTACAAAACCCACATAAGGGTTTTTCTCTCGAGATACCGCTCCGCGTTTACCTGCGAGGACTGCGGGGGAAGCAGGCTCAAGGAAAAAGCCCTCAACGTGCGAATAGAAGAGGAAAGCATATTCCATCTCTCCGAGATGTCCGTAAAGGATCTGAGGTCCTGGTTTGACCGCTTGACCCTGTCCGCTTATGAACTGGAGATCGCCTCCGACATAATAAAGGAAATAAATTCACGGCTGGATTTTCTTATCCACGTGGGGCTTGATTACCTGACCCTCTCAAGGCTCACCCGTACCCTCTCGGGCGGAGAAGCGCAGAGGATAAACCTTGCCTGCCAGATGAGTTCGCGGCTTACCGAGACCCTGTATATTCTGGACGAGCCCTCGATCGGTCTGCACGCAAGAGACATGAACCGGCTCAATTCGCTGATAAGAGAACTCCGGGGAAGAAACAACACCATCATACTTATAGAACACGATCTTGACACTGTAAAGTCCGCAGACTACATAGTGGAACTCGGTCCCCGGGCGGGAGACGGGGGGGGAGAGGTCGTGTATCAGGGGACCCTGAAGAGTTTCCTGCGTTCGGCGAAGAACTCGACCACGAAAAAATACCTCGCAAACGAAAAGAAAATAGAAGTTCCCGGTTCCCGCAGAAAAACCACCGGCAATTCAATAAACGTAATCGGCGCGAGCGAAAATAACCTCAAGAACATAAACGTCCGTTTTCCCCTTGGAACCCTCTCGTGCGTAACCGGGGTCTCGGGTTCGGGGAAAAGCTCGCTTGTAAACGACATCCTGCATAACGCTCTCCTAAGAAAATTCAGGAGGAAAGCCGAAAGGGTCGGAAAACACGAACGTATAGAAGGCACAGAGCATATAGACGACGTGATAATTCTTGATCAGGCGAGCATAGGAAGAACCTCGAGATCAAATCCCGTCACTTACATAAAGGTTTACGACGACATACGCAAAATCCTCGCCGGGCACTACCAAGCGAAACTTCGCAAACTTACCCCGTCGCATTTTTCCTTCAACGTGAGGGGAGGCCGCTGCGAGAAATGTATGGGTGAGGGAAGTCACAGGGTCGAGATGCACTTTCTCGCCGACGTCATGGTGACGTGCGAGGAATGCGGAGGAAAAAGGTTTGGAAAAGATGTACTGGCCTACAGGTACAAGGGGAAAAACATAGACGACATACTTAACCTCACCGTCGATCAGGCCATGGGGTTTTTCTCGGGAAACCTGGCCGTTACCAGAAAGCTCAAGGTTCTAAAGGATGTCGGATGCGGTTATCTGAGGCTCGGACAGCCCGCAACAACACTGTCGGGAGGAGAGGCCCAGAGGATAAAGATAGCCCGGGAACTCTCAAAAAAAGAAAAAAACAACATCCTCTACATCCTTGACGAACCCACGGTCGGACTTCACATCGACGACATAGGAAAACTCCTCGACGTTCTTAACAGGCTTGTCGACGCCGGCAACAGCGTAATAGTCATAGAGCACAACCTTGAGATGATAAAATGCGCGGATTATGTAGTTGACCTCGGACCTGAGGGAGGAGATAACGGGGGACGCATAGTGGCCTCCGGTACTCCGGAACAGGTCGCTTCGGTAGAAAACTCTTATACCGGAGAGCACCTGAGACCGCTTCTCGGTTAGCCGGATTATATATTTTTTCGACATGGGGTAGAATAGAACCTTAAAAATAATCTTGTCGGAGAGAAAAAATGCTTGCAGACAGAAAAATACCTTTCAGCGAATCCAAGGAAGAAGAGTGGGAAATTCTTAGACAGAAAACCGAAGGCGGAATAGAGCTTATGCTCGAAGACTCCCAGCGATGGTTCTTGGCCACTACAGAAGGTGACGGAATCAGGATAACTTCCGCCGAGAAAAACGTGCGGCCGCTTGCCGTTCGCGAACCGCCGCTTATCAAGTTCGATGAGTTTAAAAGAGTAGCAGAAGTCTATAATGACTCATTCTTCGGCGGCATAGGGGATCTCTCGGCAAGGCTCGAGACTCACAAGTCAAGCCCGAACATGCGGTACCTCTTCATGTTGATTTACTATCTGATCTAGAGAACTCCCGAAGCAGGATCTAGGCTATTTCAAAAAAAGAATTTGAAATAGCCTAGATTGTCAGTTAGACTGCGACTGGTTATGATCAATCGCAACCTAGCACCAAGGCTTATCGAAGCAGCGCGGAAGTTTCCCTCCATCACGCTTACGGGACCCCGGCAAAGCGGTAAGACAACATTATGCAGGGCCTTGTTCGCTCACCATCCGTACGCAAGCCTTGAGGCTCCGGACATACGGGCTTTCGCAACTGAGGATCCCAGAGGGTTTCTGGCTCAATTTCCAAAAGGCTGCGTAATCGACGAGGTGCAGCGTGCGCCTGATCTTCTCTCCTACCTGCAGGGCATAATCGACGAAGATCCTGCGCCGGGGCGCTGGATACTTACGGGGTCACAGAACTTTTCTCTACTCAAATCGGTCAGCCAGTCTTTAGCCGGGAGGACAGCAGTATATAACCTGTTTCCTCTCGCGCGCAACGAGATTACGCGATTCGACAGACATCCCCCGAGTCTTGAGGAGACCCTTTTTGCCGGCGGATACCCACGTATATTCGATCTTGATCTTGATCCGTCCGACTGGTTTCGCTCTTATGTCACCACTTACGTGGAACGCGATGTGCGAACAGTAAGCAACGTAGCTGATATAGCTACATTCCAACGGTTTGTCCAACTGTGTGCCGGGCGTACGGCGCAGTTGCTCAACTATTCCTCACTGGCTGATGACTGCGGCATATCGCAGCCGAGTGCGAAATCCTGGATTAACATACTTGAGACGAGCTTTATCGTTTTCCGCCTTCCGACTTTTCACTCGAACCTGCGCAAGAGACTCGTAAAGATGCCGAAGCTGCATTTCTACGACACAGGGCTAGTCTGTTGGCTCCTGGGTATCCGGACACCCGAACAGTTAAACTCTCATCCGCTTCGCGGCCCGATTTTCGAAACCTGGGTAGTCTCGGAGATAACAAAACACCGAAGCAACAGTGGCAAGACCGGGGGTCTCTCATTTTACCGCGACCGTAATGGAGCCGAGGTAGATATTATCATCGAGGATCCGTCCCGCATTACGCTTGTCGACGCCAAGTCCACGGCAACAGTATCTTCGAGGCTGTTCAGCGGTGTACGACGCGTCCGCCAGCACCTAACCGAATTATCCCGTCCGTGCAATATAGTCATAGCCTATGGAGGAAAACAACTTCAGCAACGGACGGACGGGGATATCGTGCCTTGGCATAAACTGCATGAAATAGATTTTTAGGGAAGGAACGGCCAACGACCGCTTCTTCAACCGCGTCATCCCTCTCTTGCCCAATCCGCTTGAGTTTGAGACATGACCCGTTGAGGAGGGGATTAGCACAAACGCAACCGTCCCATCCTGTGTCATGCCATGGAACGCGAATCGAGATGTGTCTCTTTGCAAACATCATGACTCGCCCTGCTGTGAAGACGTCCCTGTCAGAACCACTGCCTTGCCCTTAATGAAGCCCACGTTGTGGAATTGTTACCGCACACGCCCAATAAATGCTTTCTGTGACTTACTTTCGATCTCATTCCTGCTCCTCAAGTATGGTCCTGATATCCTGAAAGTGGGCTTCGACAAATCGAATGCTTGTATTCAGTCCCCCGAGACGCAGAGGAACTTCGCACTCATCCGTGTTCCTTATTACGTGTTTCAATTCCACCATAGCCTCTTCATCAGGCTTAATGAATTCTTTGTACATTGCTGAGCACAAAGGACACAAAGCCAAGAATTGTGCTTCATGTTCTATTGTGAAATGATCTTTGGTAAGAGCCTCAACAGCTTCGAAATAGTATTCCCCATCACGCTTCCTAAAAGGCATCTCCTCTTTGCATATCTGGCATATCATCTGTCCAGCATCATTCTTGTATTGATTCCTGAGCCACAGAACCGGATCAATTGCACTTCTTGTTGTCCGAACACTTCTGTCCCGTTGCTCGTATTTCTTGGTGGGAGAGTCGCCAAGTTGCTCAGTAAGTTTCTCTCGTCTGCGCTCCGGGTCCGAAGAAGCCCTCTCGGGGAATGCCGGTTTTTCCTTAGCGGCTGATATTGCCGCTTTCCATTGCTGGAACTCTGTCGGATGAAGTTTAAGCAGTTCGATATCCTCAGCAGTTACGCCTGTTTCTTCCGCGAGTTTAGCAATAAGATCCAGCTTCATCCCGAGTTGCTGGGCCAGCTTTTCGTCTCTTATGAAGGAGTCGGGAAGATCATCGAGTGTGAGTTCCCCCGGTTTCTTCAGGCTTCCATCTGAAAACGGCAGCCAAGTATTTTCTATAAGCAAACGTCCAAATTCTGATATTCGATCTTCCTCGGTGCTGCCCTCATAAGTTTGTCGCGGACACGACTCGACCACACCACGAATGCATGAAAAATGTCGAACAGCAATGTTATTCCAGATGAATTGACTTTTCTCCAGCGTTGGTGAAGCCAACGCGATTTCTAACCCCTCAACAAAAATGTCTGGATCAAAACCATCAAGACCCCTTTCATGCCAACCATGATGATCTTTAAGAACAACATGCCCTTGCCCGTTTTGTCCCTTCCGGGAAACCCGTACAGAATCCACTACCCCAAAATCCTCAAACAGCGATCTAACGGATTCAGGGTATTCAGTGTTGACGAATCCAATCGCGTTGTTTCCAGAAAAATACAATCGCAGTTCATTGCTTCCGAAATAAAGCTCGCACGGCTTCCGGTACATAGGCTCTTCGACATCTTGACTCTCTGCACGCACGAAAGGCGTTTCACATAGCCGATCACGGAGGCGACTCTTCTTTTCTTGGGAATCCGTGCCGTAAGCCTTTTCAATTACAATGATATCGCGTTGGTGCTCTTCAATAGCAACTACTGAATCGTCGCTTGCATATTTTGGCAGGACCTTTTCAATGACTTCTTCCACGAGATCCAACTCGGGGATACCCAGGGCCCTTAAAAACTGTTGGGTCTCCTTGTGCCGGCAGAGATCTGCCTTTACGACTGGCAGGGAAGTCTCAGTGTGATTGCCATCCGACAAGTATGCATTTGGAGATCCATCCTCCCGGAACGGTATAACTTGTGAACCATCTTGAAGACGAATAATCGGTCTAGAACGTAACGGGCCTGGAGGATTCCAGTATCCGCTTCCCGTCTGCCAGAGAGCTTTTTCATCACCAACATACCCGTACATTAAAGTCATCCAGTCATCTGGTTGAACTTTCAAAAATGTCCCTGAGAGCTTTCGGGCAAATCCATCGGGCGTGATCTCCTCCACACCAAGCTCACTCATCAGATACGTTCGCAAGTCCGGCTTTCGGTCCCGAGTGATTGTCCCAACCAACCATTTAACCTGACCGCCGGATTGAAATAGGGAGCGGAGTTGCTCCTGGCCAAGGAGCTTCCTCAAATCCCCACCACGGGCGAGCTTGGCGTCTTTTGCGTTCGCGAAAGTTCCGTCGTCCGCAGGCAGCAATTCATGTTCAAGAAAGGCAGCGCGGACAGATTCGGTTATGGGAAAAAACATGCTTCCTTTAGGAAAATCATCCATTCGGATAGGCATTGATTCGAGTAAAGATACTGTCAGCAACCCCATTGTTCTTAGATTTATCAACGCATCCACGAGCAGGCTGGCCGTCTCCTCAACAAGGTTTGTATTCCAATCGTCATCCTTGGGAATATTGTCTCGGGACGGTGTAGTTCTGTACGGGCCCTGAATGAGAAATCCAAAGCGAGTTGGCTTTTCTGTTGGGAAATACACCACTAAGGGTGCATCCTTGATACGAGTTATCCACTCGGTCTTTTCTTTCGTGTCCGTCTCGAGCTTAAAGGCCACTTCAACCTTCACCGGGTAGTCGCTATTTGGGATGGAAACCGGCTTCTCAAAGACAAGCCAGTTCTCATCCTCATCTTCACCGTTATTTTGCCCGATCACGGTCACTTGTCTGGCAGGACCGCGGGGCATTTCTTCACGCAGATATACACCACTTGATTCGTCGGGAAGCTTGTATTCGATTTCCTTGATTCTTCGAAGAAACAGAAGGGTCCTAGCACTCAGGTTGCGCAGCCGGGCAGCGATTTCACTGAAAGCCGTTTCAGCCTCCATCGTCGGTACATCAAACGAGAAGCAGAAAAGAGTGGTCCAAGAGTCACCGGCTTCTTTGGGATCAGCGGGACAGGGACGCACATAATGCTCAATGCGAAAATGCTCGTCCCCAGAATGAACCTCGGGAGAGGATGTGTAGGCATAAACCGACTTAAATCCAATCCCAAATTTTCCGATTTGTGTCAGGTCTTCAGCTTTTTCGCCTTCTCCGACCCCACAAACACCCCTCACATCGAGCTCGTTAAAGGGGCGGCCATCATGCTTGACTTCAAGCATTTCTTCGGAAAGCTCAAACAGAATTCTTGTCGCCCCAGCGTCTTCAGCGTTCTGCAACAGCTCGAAAATAAAATGCGTCCGGTCCGTATATAAACGCTCAAGAAGAGATAGATGGCGGGTTCCCTCACCGTATTCCCGGATATTGTCCGCTCTGATTTGATCATAATCACTCGGCATTGGTCGAGCCCTCATCGACTTGAATGACACCATAAGCTACGGGCCCGGCGGTTACCTCAGCTCTCTCCATCGCTATATCCAACTCCTGAATGCGTCGCGCATAGTCGGCCTCCGCCGCGGCTATCTGAGAACGTCGCATCTTCTGGATTCTTTCATTTGTTGCCTGCTCGAGTTGTTCCTCCAAGAGAGCAATTCGTGCTCTGTGGCTTGTTGTAAGACTTTCCCTCCGGTACTCCGCCAGCTCCTGGGTTCTACGCTGATGCCGGATGCGCGCCTCAGACCACATCTTATGATGCTGAGCATCCAGACCGTTCCATGTATCCGGATCTGGGGTATCGACTCTTTCCGTTGTTATGCTTTCTGCCCCCTCAAGAAGACTGGAGATGTGCTTGGTTACAACATCATTCGAAGCAACCGGCTGTAGAACCAAGTCCTCCCTAACGCCGTGGAACTGCCACTGATAGACCGCGAATTCATAGCTGCCTTTGGGGACTTTATTGCTTTTGTACTGCAAAACCGTCATGACCCGCCTTTTTGTATCGAAGGTCGCGGCCGCCTGTTTTACAAAAGGATGAAAGGGCATTATGAAGACCGCTTCGGGGTGTTGCGAAGCGCACTCGGAGTCGAATGTAATAAGGAGATGCGGGTCCCCCCCTTTGAGCCAGTTTTCCCATTCGCGATAAACGGTCGTGTTCTGACGTGGGATACTCCGGAAATCTCGCAACAGATTGTTTCTGGCTTCTTGGGACAGACGCAACGTTTTAAGCGCTTTTTCGCCAAGTATGAATTCCTGATCCCTGCCACAAGTGCGCTGAAGGTAAATCGTAATAAGCCTTCGTATCGATACAGGAGACAGCCAGTAGCTCGATGCTTGCTCGATTTCCCGCTTCATCTGATCTTGGGGCAGACGGATGCCGAACAGTTCGAGTTGTTTCTGTTCAAGTTCGTCCTGTTCCTGTATCAGCCTGATTTTGTTGTCCGCCAGTTGTTGAAGCTGCTCTCCGCGTTCTGTTTCGTTCAAGGAGAAATTTTCCGCGATGCTGCGAATCTCCTTGGTGATCTCCCCGAGTATCTCCTCGCTGCCACCGAGGGCGCTGTTGAACACACCAATCCGCACCAAGCACCGCTCGTAGATATCCGCATCGACGGTGCCCGGCGTGATCAAATTGAAAATGGCGACACTCTCGCTCTTCTGTCCATTCCGATCTATGCGGCCAATCCTCTGTTCCACCCGCATGGGGTTCCATGGCAGGTCGTAATTGACGATGCAATCACAGAACTGGTAGTCCAGACCTTCGCAGCCAATCTCTGAAAACAATAAAATGTCGAGGCCGTCATCCTGATTTGGCGGCAATTCAAAGCGATTCCGAAGCCCGACCCGGTCCTCATCAGGTGTTCCGCCGTGAACAAGTCCAACCCTAAATCCATCCGCCTTGAGATGTTCATAGAGATAGTGAAGCGTGTGACGGAAGCTGCTGAAAAGCATCACCTTGTTATTGGGTAGCTTTTGCTTGTCCCGGATGATATTGCGGAGAGCGTCCAGTTTCGGATCGTATGGATCGAGGTCACGAGCCTTTCCAAGGATTGCCTGGATACGTGATTCAATGCTGTCAACAGCGTCGCTTTTGGGGACAAACTCGGTGTTGTCCGCTTCTTCCCATGACAATTCATCAAGGTGGCGGCTCAGTATTTCCTCGAGGAAGGGTACAAGTCCAAAAGGACAACTGGCCGCCTGCCTGCGAATGGTTGTCATCATGAACTTGACATTGACATCCCCGTGAAGCCTGCTGAATATCTCTGCCTGCACCTGAAGCAACTCGTCATGCAGATCTTTCTGATTCGAAGTAAATTCAACAACGACGGTTTCGGGCTTGCGTACCGTAAACTCTCCAATATCGCGGCGGCGCGTTCGGTTGATTATCCCTGAAAACGTATGCAGAGCCTCGAGAGCGGTTATCAGCTGCACGCGCTCTTCCGAACCGATTTTGCCGTCGGCGAGCCATGCATTTATACGATTGAACTCTGGATTGTGCCTGAGAATTGACTGCCCCCAAGACGTTCCCGCCGCGTTGTCCAGAGCCTCCTTGGCTTTGATGGCCCATTCCGGCTCTTGGGCACGGGCCAAGGCTACCGCTTGATTAATGAACGGATTCGGCTCTGACATGTGCTCGAAGCTCTCTTGATCGAGAATCAGGTCGGGGCGAAGGGTGTTCAGCAAGACGAACAGGTCATGATTGTCGAGTTGAATGGGAGTCGCGGTCAGAAAGATCACGGCTTCCGCATGGTCACAGAAAAATCGCACCGCCTTGTGACTGAACGTATCCTGGTTCCGTATATGATGAGCTTCGTCTACGATGACCAAATCAAACCGAGGGGGCGGATCCAAGTCCAGCAGGCCTTTTTTGCGTTTTCGCCTGCCGTCCGAACCATATAAAAGCGCTTCATCGAACAGGGAATATGGGATGATAATTCGTTGGTGCTGCTCTGGCCAAAACCCTTCCAGATCCATTTCGTTGATGCAGTACCTCAGTGTTGGGCCATCCAGATGAACAAAACGCTCCTCAAACCGCTTCATCTCAATTTGCCATTTGCGTTCGGTAACAAGCGGTCGGGGACAAATGATTAAGATGGATCGTATGTCGCGCCTGGCCTGCAGCTCTCGGAGAATCAAACCAGCCTCAATGGTCTTGCCGACGCCAACACCGTCAGCAACCAGTAATCGGGGACGATCTGATCGGATGAATCTCAAGACGGGGCGGAATTGATATGGGATGAAATCCACACGGGCGGCATTCAAAGAATAAAGCGTTGAAAGTCCTGGATATCGAATCTGCAAAGCGGTGAGGTATGAATGGAATTCATCGCAGGGCAAGAACCGCGATTCGTCCTCCGGTTGGTCTTCCGCTTTTAGCTGTGATGCATAGTAGGTATGCGTTTCGCCGTCCATGAACACTAGGAATCGGTTCTCCGGTTTGCCTAGCATTGAGGAAACGACGGCACCACGCATGGCTGGATTTGATTTGAGATGAACGATCTGACCGGGCGTAAATTCCGTATCAGACCCCGGTGCCTCCAGAGATGGACTTTCCACAACAGCATCATCTTGATCAGGGCCAAGACGGTCCTTGGAAAGCAAGGACGCCTTTGTCTCGCGCACTTCGTCGAGCAGGCTTTCATTAGCCTCAACGACAACAGCGAAGCGCTGTAACGTATCCAGGTCCCGGTATACGTCGTCTACGGGGAATCCCTCACTGCCCGCATGCGCCCATCTGTTTCGAACTGTCTGCATCTCTTTAACAAAGTGGCGTGCCTCTGACGTCAACTCCAGTTTCGTTGATATCTGATACCAGTTCTGATCAAGCACACGAAGCAGCGCAGCGAGATCCAAAGATGCCAAGGAATTGATATCGCATTCTTTGACCCGACGCCGCTGCTGAAATGAAAGAATGTTGACGACAGCCTCGTCCCACCAATTGTCAAAAAGGCCTGGCAGTACCTTTTCCAGAAAACGCGCAAGGTTCCTCGATGCCTCACCTAAAAGGTGAGCCATGGATGCCCGCGTTCTGTTTGTGTCCGACCGGTCCGCCATCTCCTATTCCTGCTGTTCTTGTCCTTTATCATTCAATTGATTACTGGGTGCACCAGCACTGGTGCCGACCTCTGCACTGGATATATCCTCGAGTTCAAATAAGTCATGACTTCGTCGTGAAACCCCAATGCCGTTTTCGATGAGCAGTAAAACCAGTTGCTCACCACTCATTAGCCCGACGGGCGTGGCATCCGGTCTGGCGGATTCCCTGCGTGCGCCTGCACTGAAATCACTGGTTGTGATGATGAGCCCCTGCTCGTGGGTGCCGAGACTCCCTCGGACCTGTTGGACAACCGGAGCCTGTACGTTGCGCTTCCATTTCTTTACTTGAATAGCCATTCTCGTCCGAATGACATCACCGACAACCAAGGTTCCCCGAACATCGATGCCGCCATCCTTACTGCGACTGGTAACCTCGATTTCCTCAAAACCCATTTCTGCCAAGAGACGCGCAATCAATTCCTCAAAGGCATCCCACTCCGTTTCAAGCAAACGTTTATGCAGCGCCTGGCGCACCTTTTTGTTGTGCTGTTCGATCTCAAATGCGAGCCCCCGACCCATCCATTTTGAAAGGCCAACATACCCCTTACCATGTTGAACGAATCGAGGCTGCTTCCCACGGCGGTTAAAGCGTTTAATTTCCGTCAAGATTTGCGCGTACATCGACGCTTCCGGTGTCTTTCCCTCGGTCAACAACCATCCAATTTCCAGAGCTTTGTTGGTGATGGCGCGGTAATGCATGGGCCGCTTATCGCCGAACTTCTCGAGGACTTTTTCAGCCGAATCGGTAAAGGAATAGGTCTTCCTGTGGCCCTTGACGGTTGTTGCAGTTGTTGTTTTCGTTTGTGCTTCCACATCCGACTTATCAACTGCCTTAGACGTCCTAAGACCAAACTTTTGAGGTGCATGAAGGATGAAAGGGGACGTGTCGCCGTTTTTCTTGAGATCGGCGTAAAGCCTGGCACTGACTGTCGCAGCAGGGGTCTTGCCGGAGGTCTTCCAGAGGTTTTTCGAGAGAATGCGCTTAGTAATCTCCTTGGCGTGAAGCGGTTTACCTGCTTCTTGAAGGACCGCAATCACAGCATCCAGAACGCTCATTCTCTCCACTCCTCAGCAGCCAGCGGCAATTCGTTCAGTTCTGCTCTGGATTCGCGCCATGATGGGTAGTGATCGGTAAGGATCGAAATGAACCTATCGCTGTGTGTTGGTTCTATAAGATGGACCATCTCATGCACCACGACATATTCGACCAAGTCCTTGGGCTTTTTGACCAGCTCCGTATTCAATCTGATGTGCCCCGCATTGTGGTTGCAGCTTCCCCACTTGGTCTTCATGCGCTGGAGGAAGTAGGCTACGACGTGAACGCCTAACTTCGGCTCCCACCTGGCGATTAGCGGAGGAATGAATTCATGCAGCAGCGATTTATGCCATTCATGGATGATGCTCGCTCTTTTGGCTTGGTCGCTGCCCGGGCGAACGCTCATGGTGATGCGCTTGGGATCAAGAGCGACCCAGGGCTTCGAATCCTGCTCAATTACCGTCATCAAGTATCGACGGCCCCACAGGTAGTGGCTTTCTCTCTCCACGAACTCACGCGGCGTTTCCCGTGCCTGCTTCCGAAGCTTCTCTTGCTGCTCGCGAATCCAACTTATCTTTGAGATGGCATAGGCGCGAGCAACCTCCAGACGCGTCTCTTTCGGGGCGGACATGGTGACCCGGCCACTGGGCGGGTGGACGGAAAGATGCACGTTCTTGATCTCTTTCCGCGTCACCGTGATCGATATGTCGCCAAGTTCGATTACTTCGCTCATGCGTACCCCGATTGATTCTTGATAATCTCAAACAGCGCCTCTGTCGCCTTGCGGTCGCGATCCATCAAGGGGAACAGGGCGTTAAGCACCTGCTTTTCTCGCGTGTCGTCTCCCTTCCATCCCGCCGGTGCCTCCTCGCGCATTGCACGGTTGATGTCCAACGCGAGCTCTGCCTTCTCGTCTTCGTCAGTGGGACATTGAAACGTGTCTGCCGGAATGCTCGCGAGATTGTTAAACAGCCGGACTGCTTCCGGATGGCCGTTCAACACCGTGGGGTGCGTTCCCTTCGTTGACTTGCCAGTCATGCGGAGCACAAGTGCCTCGGCCTTCTGCAGGAAGTCTTCATACGACTCGGTAATGTTCCGCTTCATTTCGATGAGGTCGTCCAACAACTTCGACATTTCCTCGTAGAATTTCGGGTCGGTGAGCTGATCGCGGATGATCGTCTTGCGGACGTTGTTGATGATGCCCTCTGCCACAGCGTTCTTCGAGAGTTTGCCCTTCTCGTTGAGCTTCTTGGCAATGGCGTCATGGATACCCGTCTCGATAATCAACTCAACCAGGGAATAGTTGTCCACCGATCCCAACTGATCGGCCGGGTCAGCCTGGATGTAGGTATTGATGAGGTGGCGCATGTCCGCTTCGTACGGTTTGATGTCCAGTTCCTCACCGGAGTGCTTCTTGATGGCGGCTCGGGTATCGCTGAAAAATTCGAATTCGTTGTTGAGCACCGCAATCTCGGCATTGGTGTAACCAGCGTCCGAAAGGTCCTGCGAAATAGCAGCAAAGGCCCTTACGAAGGTCACGACAGCCTTGTAGAACGAGATACGAGGGACCTCGGTCTCGCTGAGGGCGTTCGGATCGCTGGCGTCGCCACAAAAGTAGTGGAGATACTGCTCCATCTCCCTGGGCTGAGCCACAGGCTCACACAGATACTTCAATGCCTCGCGGGCGGCATCAAGCTTCTTCTTGCCCTCTTCGAGCCAGTTCTTCACAATCACATTGCCATCGCTACCGTTGGCATCGATGTCCAGCTCGTCCGAACTGTAGACGGCGATGGCTTCCTGCACGTCGCAGAACAATTCCTTGAAGTCCACGATGTATCCGTAGTTCTTGTCGTCCCCATCTAGCCGGTTTGTCCGACAGATCGCCTGAAACAGGTTGTGGTCGTGCAGTTCGTTGTCGAGGTAGATGTACGTGCAGGACGGGGCATCGAAGCCGGTCAGGAGCTTGCTGACCACGATCAGCAGCTTGCAGTTGGCCGGTTCCTCTATGAACCGGCGTTTCATCTCGTCCTCGTAGTGCTTGGTCGTCTGGCCGTCGGATAGCACATGCTGCGTGTATGTATCGAACTTATACCGCTCGTCACTGTTGGCGGGCTCACGCGAGATGGCATTATGCTTCGGTTCATACGAGGTGATGATCCCGCAATACTGACCAAACGACGTATTCTGGAATAGCCGGAAGTAGTGGCACGCGTCGTAGATCGACGCCGCGACTAGGATGGCTGTACCACGATCATTATTGAGACGCGGCTTGAGGGTGAAGTCTTCAATGATATTGGCGATGATGCGTTGTTTGCGTTCACCCGCGCTCATCAACTCTTCCATCGTTGCCCATCGCTTGCGTAGCACCGCCTTCTGGAAGTTGTTCAGGTTCTGCGTCCTCCGGTTGAACCAGGCATCGATGGCCTGCGGCGAGGTCAGCCGCTGGGGGACATCACGCGCTTCGTACTTGAGGTCTAGCACCACCTTGTCCGCCACGGCCTCGTGGAACTTATAGGTGTGAATGTAAGTGCCGAAGACTTCGCGTGTGGTCTTCTTGTCCTTGCGGAGTAGCGGCGTGCCGGTGAAGCCGATGAAGATGGCATCCTCCATCCATCGCTTCATCTGCCGGTTCATGTCGCCGCCTTGGGTGCGGTGGCACTCATCCACGAACACGTAGAAGCGCCCGTGAATCGGCGGCGGATCGCCCCTGAGGTCGGCCGTGTCAAATTTGTGGATCAGCGCACACAGCAAGCGAGGCGTGGTCGCGCCCAGTTTCTCGACGAACTGCGCCCGCGAGGTAATGCGCGGTGAGGGGGCGTCTTCGACGATAACCCCGGCGTTACGCATGACGCCCACGATCTGCTTATCCAGTTCGTCACGGTCGGTAACCACCAGAATGCGAGCGTCGGGGTCGTATTCCATCAGCCACTTAGCCAGCAGCACCATGAGAATGCTCTTGCCACTGCCCTGAGTGTGCCAGATCACGCCACCCTCGCGTTTGCCGATTCGTTCCTGCGCGGCCTTGAGGCCGAAGTACTGGTGCGACCGAGGCACTTTCTTCTGGCCCGCGTCGAAGATGATGAAGTTCCGCATCAAATCGAGCAAGCGATCCTTTCGGCACATCTGGGCCAGCGGCCTGTCCAGGAGCGTTCCCGGCTCCATCGCCGTGCCGCCGTCCTCATCCTTCCACTGGACAAAAAACTTCTCCGGCGTGCCGGTGGTCCCGTAGCGCAGTCCCTGCGAATCGTTGCCCGCGAAGACCAATTGCACGGCGGAAAAGAAGTTCTTGTTGAATATCTCTTCCTGATTCGTGATGATTTGGCGCACCCCGTCGGCCACTTCTACCGAACTGCGTTTCAGCTCAATCACAGCCACCGCAATGCCGTTGACGTAGAGCACCAAGTCCGGCCTGCGCTCGTAGCCACCCTTGAGGGTCACTTCTTCGGCCAGAGCAAAGTCGTTCTTTTCCGGGTGCTCCCAGTCGATTAGATGCACATCCTCGTGCGACCGTCCGACGGCGACCTGCACCTTCACCGGGTAGCGTAGCAGGTTGTAGGTGCGTAAGTTGGCCTGGTAGAGTGTCACGCCGGTTGTATCGGCAGCGGTTTCCAGCTTTTGCAACGCGGCTGAGATGTGCGCATCCGTATAACCACGCTCATGGAGGTTTGCTCGCAGCAGTTCCGCCTCAATGGGCCGGTTATTCTCACGCTGATGCCAGTCACCGAGATAGCGATACTCCAGCCAGTCGGAGCGGGTCTTGTCGGTGAACAGGGCTACCACGCGGTTCTGGGTTAGCCGTTCGGGTCGGGCTCTTTCAGGCATGGGAACCTCCGGCAATTTCAGCCCCCAGCAGGGCGTCGCTCTGTTTGATTGCTTCGGCGATGTTCGCGTCGGAGAACGCGGTGCGATCCAACTTCGCCTCCCACTCCGGATGGCTGGTGATAACGTCCTTCACGGCAGCGACAGTCACGCTCTTTCCGGATGCTCGCAGTTCCAACGCTGCCATGTCCACGGTGGCCAGCAACTCCAAGTCGTCGTTCTTCTTGTAGCGGAACTGCTCCAGCCACTGGATGACTTCTGGGCCGTACCACTTCTCGAAGTAGCCTTCGGCCTGGGCGATGTTGTCTGCGGCGATGAATCCGCTGTGTCCCTTCAAGCCTTTGTGCTGCGTGATGTAGCCGTTCTGCTTGGCGATCTTTTCCGGGCCACCGTACTTGGTTTGCGGGTTGTAGGGACCAGCCGCCTTTTTGAGATAGCCATCGGCTTCCCGTTCCACATGGCGGTGCAACAGGTAGGAAAGCTTCGTGTACCGCTTGCGGCCTAAGGGGTAGTCCTCCCCTCCGAA
Source organism: Candidatus Dadabacteria bacterium (assembly GCA_028823955.1). Lineage (GTDB taxonomy): Bacteria > Desulfobacterota_D > UBA1144 > Nemesobacterales > Nemesobacteraceae > Nemesobacter. Next base: position 52,485 of record JAPPFE010000016.1, on the reverse strand, counting down.
GTGCTTGACCAGCGTGGCGATCACGACTGCCTCGTTGATCGCCCAGTTGTGTCCTTTGGCGTTGCCCAACGCGGCATCGGTCTGCTCATCCAACGCCTGAGGCTCAACCAGCCGCGTCTTGCCAGTCAGCAGTTCCTGCATCATCGCCTTCTTGAGGTCGGCGATTTTGGCGCGACGTTGCTCGAGGGCTGCAATCTCAGCATCCATATCGGATAATACAGAAACAATTGCTACTTGTTCATCATAACTAGGAACAAAAAACTCAATGTTTTGATACTCCGAGATATAGTAGCGTTTGTGAGTAACCAACGGGAAATGAACCAATTTCATGCGCTCGTATACATACCTGAGACTAATTCGGTCATGGTTAGCATGAAGGAGCTTTATTGCCGACGACTTCACCTTGAAAGGAAATGTTACGTACTTACAATCCGTAGTAAAATCGTCGAAAACAATGACTGGAACATCAGAACAGACACCAAACTCCTCATCCGTATAATGTAAGACAAACGACTTATTGGCTGTTAATACGGGGATTTCTCCATGCTTTGCATCTTCAGTTGATTGCACTATGTAGTTATCTGGTCGCTGATAAGCAAGTAAGTCTCTGAGCTTCTTTGTCCTCCATTCCCCGTTAAACTCCCGCAAGCGCATCCTACCAGTGAGAAGTTGGTGCATCGCGGCTCGTTTGATGGCGCGTTTTTTGACTATCAGCACCTCTAAGGCCGCGAGTAATCCGTCTACATCCGACAATACTTTGGCAATTGCATATTGTTCAGTAATATCTGGAAAAGGCACAAAGATAGATCGAATAATTTGAAGATTCAATCCTCCACGACCCCCATCTCCTGCAGACATTCCACGTAACTCGTGGTAGCGGGCATCAAGGTTATAATAGAGGTACTCTGGAACAAAAGATTCATTGGGGTAAATTGCTGCAATTGACTGATTCGTACAAATCTCAACCAAGTTAATAGCCACAGTCCCCCTTGTCTTTCCTTGACCTGCCAAACCTATTAAAACACATCTAGGCGGAATGATTTTGGTATTCGATTCCCGTAAACCTCGCTCTGTTATACGCTTCTCAACATCCTGAATAATCTTGTTGTTTAATTCACTGGAACTCATCCATCTAATAGATCCACCCCAATATTCTTTATTGAGCGTGCTCGGTGTTCCACCTGCCACACAGTCGGCAAAATCCCCCAACCGCTTTATCTCCCAATCTTTATTGAATCGTTGTGGGTTAGTTATAACGGCATGTAAGTCTGCAGGAATAGGACTGACTTCCGTCTGTTTGTATCCCGGCTTCAGTTCCATACCGCCCTCATTCTTGCCAAGTGTTTGTCCACACGGGTGGATAGGTCGGTCACGAGATCAGTGAGCTGCGACAGCGGCGTCTCGTAGCGCTCTGCTAGCTGGCGGATGCGGCCGGTGAGCGTCTGCGACACCCGGTTCAGTTCGCCCTGCACAGCAGCTGCCAAGGCGGACAGCCACTTGTCGTCGACTACCAGCGTTTTGATCTCCTTGACGCTGAGCGTGGGGTACTTGTCATAGACGAGCTGATTGAGGACGGTGTCGGCATCTTTGACCTTGCTTTTGAGGACGCTCTGTTTGTCGAGTAGATCCAGATAACAGACGGTGACTTGCAGGTCCGCGAGTTCCTCGGGCAGCGGGTCGGCGTTCAGTCGCTCGCGATAACGCATCCCAACTTCGGTCAGCAGTTCGGCGGCCTCCTTCGTCTTGGCCTTCTGCTGTTTGTCGACATCGAGGTACTTGATGAGCGTCTTCTGCTCGATCTTGTCGCCCGTCGATGCCAGGCGGTCCCTGATAGCCTTGAGCGTCAGGTTGCCCTTGCTGTTCTTCAAGATCGAGATGTGGTGATGGTCGGTGAGATTGCGAAGCTCGACCGCATACTCTTCGGTCCCGTTGATTAGGGTGTTGTACTTGTCGCACGCCACCTTGTCTTCCTCGTTCCACACGGCGACAAGCGCCTGGTTGTACGCCTTCTGGGCGTCGCCCTTGGTTGACACATCCTTCAGTGCGCCCTCGTCGCCGCCGTGCTCCTCGGCCAGTTCGGTGAGACTGGCGCTGGCGTCGTCGAGTTCTGCCTGGAGGGCATCCAGCTCGACCTGCTCTTTAGCGAAATACCGGGCGACGATGTAGGGCTTGGGAATCAGATCGCATGCCCAGCCCTTGTCCTTCATCTCACCTTTCTTCTTGCCACTCTTGACCTCCTCCAGCACTCGGTGGGTTTCCGCCGTCCAACCGTCGGCGGCGATGAGGTAGCAATCGTCCTGCATCGTCGCGGCCCAGTAATCCATCAGGTGCTGGTACATGTCATAGGAATTCAGCAGCGGTGCGGTCTTGAATGCGGCGAGAAGATCTTCCGCAATGGTTGCGATCAGTTCCTTGGGCTTACCTTCCTGATCAAACCCCTTGAGTCGCTTCACGTTTGCGGATCGCCACTTGTCGAAGATGTCGGTCACAGTGGCTTTGAATGCGTCGAACTCGTCGTGTTTGAGAATCGCAGCCTTGACTTCAGTGATAGGCAGTCGCAACTGGCAGTAGCCGGGGCGCACGGCATCCTCGAACAGCACTTCGCGCACGCCGGGAATCACCTTCCAGTAGATATCCAGATCGTCAATGTCCCGCTCCGGAATGCCACCCCGCAGGTGGCCGTCGATGTCCTGGATGTTCTCCGGTTCGGTGCTGTCAATGTAACGAGGCAGGTTGAGGTTGTAATCATTCCTCGGGTCGTCGATTTCCTCGAACGGAACCATCCGGGCGTAGCGCGGCGTATCCGCCTGACGATTGAACGTGTCGACGATTCGGTGGATGTCCTGCTCGCGGAGGCGGTTCTTCGAACCGTCCTTGATGAAACCTTTGGAGGCATCGACCATGAAAATGCCCTTGCGGGCGTTGGCGTTCTCCTTGTCGAGCACGAGGATGCAGGCCGGGATGCCTGTGCCGTAGAACAGGTTGGCGGGCAGCCCGATGATGCCCTTGAGATACCCGGACCGCACGAGCTTCTTGCGGATCACGGCCTCGGCATTGCCTCGGAACAGAACGCCGTGCGGCAAGATGCAGGCGGCTTTGCCGTTACTCTTCATCGAGCGGATGATGTGCAACAGGTAGGCGTAGTCGCCCTGTTTGCCGGGCGGTGAGCCCCAAGCGAAACGCTGATAGGGATCGGCGCTGGGCGTGATGCCGTTGCTCCAGGTCTTGTCAGAGAATGGTGGATTGGCCACCACGTAGTCGTAGGTGCGGAGCTGTTCGCCGTCCTTGAACTTGGGGCTGGCGAGCGTATTGCCCTGCAGGACGTTGGCCGTCGGGAAGTCGTGCAGGATCATGTTCATGCGGGCAAGGCCTGCTGTTGTCTGATCCTTTTCCTGCCCTTCGAGCGTGATGTGTTTGCCCGCTTGGGCGGCGACCTTGAGCAGCAGCGATCCCGATCCACAGGTCGGGTCGTAGGCAGTGGTCGATGCGACAGCGGTATCGGGTGAGATGCCGATGACCTGAGCAATGACGCGGCTGACCTCCGACGGCGTGTAGAACTGGCCCTTACTCTTGCCGCTCTCGGTAGCGAAGTGCCGCATCAGGTACTCATAGGCGTCGCCAAGAATGTCGTCGTGGTCGGCCCGGTTCTTCGAGAAATCCAATTCCGGCCTCTGGAAGATGCTGATCAGATTCGTCAGGCGATCCACCATCGCCTTGCCTTCACCGAGCTTGTCTGGATCGTTGAAGTCGGGGAAGTCGCTGTGGGCCAAGCGGGAGTTGTTATCGATCAGCGGCCGGATGATCTGCGTGTTGATCTTGTCGCCGATGTCACTCTTGCCCTTGAGCTTGACCATATCGGTGAAGCTCGCGCCCTCTGGGATGGTCACCGGCGGAGCAAAGTCGTCCGAGTCGGCGTACTTGTCGGAGACGTACTTGATGAACAGCATGAACAGGACATAGTCCTTGTACTGGCTGGCGTCCATGCCGCCGCGCAGTTCGTCACAGCTGAACCAGAGCGAGCTGTAAAGTTGAGACTTCTTCAGTGCCATTTCTTGTTTCCTTAATCACCATCGCGGCCCGGGCTGTTGGAAGCTGTTTCACCCGCGCCACCGGCACGAATCCAGTCATCGATTTCAGACAGTTTGAAACGAAAGAGACGGCCAACCTTATGCGCGGGAAGACCCTTGTTGTTTATCCAACGATAAATGGAATCCTTGTTGACATCGAGATGCGCAGCCACATCATCGACGCCGACCCATCGTTCTTCAGCAGTCATTTCAATCCTCTTCGCCAGTTGTCGGTCGAATGTCTATGAAAACCAATGAAAACAGATTATAATGTACATTAACAGGCCGTCAAAGGCAAAATGAAGCAACTTCTTTCTGCCAAATTGGTGAAGAGAGTTATAACCTCAATGGGTTACTCTGGCCAGATTCCGCTTGGAAGGAATCTCCGCTCCAGGTGCTTTGGGGCACCGAAATACAACCACGCCGGTATAGTATGCCTTGAGATACATACCGGCACGAGAACGCGTTTGTATAGGCTCGATCCGCTCGGATGCCCCCCCAGACACTCAATGGCGGGCAGGCGGGTCAGGATCGTTGAAGGCAAAAAACTCCCCGTATATGCGGCCTCAGTCGCCCACTATGACGCTTTTCAAGGTTGGTTTGGGATATGACACCAATTTGTGTGGAAAAGCACGCCTGTGTGGCCACATCGGCCAAAACATCCGAAGTGCCGTGGGCGTTTCAAAGCATGGTCGGGGGCGGTATGGACATCACAAAAGCTGCAGCGTTGTCAGGCTTGATGATCGAAGAATGGAGATTGTTCGGACAGGGTTTTCGTAGTTAAATTTAGACAATTCTTTTTTTAACGTTTTGATGAGTTTTTTCAAAGATCTCTCAAAACGGTGATGACGTTCTTGTAGACGTTTTGTGAAGTCTAGCACAGTTGGATCATATTCAACGGTTTTTTTTGTCGACTCTCTTTTTTCATGCTCATACAGTATTTTGTTATCCTGTTTGTAATAATCAATAAGAGCCTCTAACACAGGTTGGTTTACTAATTCCTTCTTTTCCTTTTCAAGCTGATCCAGCAATCCGTTATTTTGTTTGTAATAGTCAATAAGAACTTTTAACGATGTATATGTTTTTACTATTTTACGTCGCAGTTTTGAGCTCGGGATCTCACCGATAAGATTCGCATTTGAATGATAGACGGCAAGATAATCTTGAGTAAGTGATAAGTTGACCGGAAAGACTTTTACTTCTCCTTCCTCTTCAAGTGCCTTCCAAAAAACTCCCACCTCTTCATTATATGCATTTCGAATCTCTTTGAGTTCTTCGTAAAGTGCTTGGTAAAGAGCTCTAATTCTCCGGTTTCGACGCTCCTCATCCAACAGGTGATTTCCCACATACAGTACAAGAAGAGCTGAAACAAAACTGAAAAATTCCTCACTTATTTCCATCAATCTTTTTTTTAGTTTTATCTAATGTGGTATTAATAGTGATACCGAAATTCTTTGTATTTCAGAAGATTTAATGATATAAGGCAGTTGCAATTTAATTGTGGCTCCGGCGGCAGGGCTCGAACCTGCGACCCGATGATTAACAGTCATCTGCTCTGCCAACTGAGCTACGCCGGAACTGTAGAAAATAGAAAAAAGCCAAGGAGTAGTTAATTTTATATAGATAAGAAAAACAGTCAACAAATCTAATACCGAAGCAAAAATGGCCGGAAAAAAAGAAAAGAGACCGGAAGAACTGAGTTCATCTCTTCCCGCGCTTTCAAACTCCCTGCAAAGCTATCTGGCGCAGATCAGGGACTACCCTGTTTTGAGCAGGGAAGAGGAGTACGAACTCGCGATGAGGCACAGGGAAACCGGTGATCTTGAGGCCGCCAGAAAACTGATTGTATCAAACCTGAAGTTCGTCGTGCGTATCGCGAACGAATACAAAAACTACAACGTAAACACCCTGGATCTTATCCAGGAAGGCAACATAGGACTCATGAAGGCCGTAAGAGGCTTTGACCCTACAAAGGGATACAGGCTCATCTCATACGCGGTCTGGTGGATAAGGGCTTACATACAGAACCACATAATGAGAAGCTGGAGCCTGGTAAAAGTCGGGACGAACCAGTCGCAAAGAAAACTCTTCTACAAACTCAGGTCAACGAAAAACAAAATCGAAGCCACGGGAGCCGAGATGGGGGAAGATATTTACTCCGAGATAGCCAGGGAACTCGACGTGCCGGACAGCCAGGTAATCGAGATGGACCGGATAATGTCCGGAAAAGACCTGTCTCTTGACGCAAACATAGAAGGCAGCACGGAACGTACTTACGTTGACATGCTGGGGGACACCTTTGACCAGGAGCAGTTCCTCGAAGACTCCCAGACCCGCCCGCTTGTGGCCAAGAAGATAAAAGAAGCCTTGGCGAACCTGAAAGACAGGGAAAGATACATTATTGAAAGACGAGTTCTCACCGATTCTCCCGAAACTCTTGAAAAACTTTCCCGCAAATTCGGCATCTCAAGAGAACGTGTAAGACAGATAGAAAAAAACGCTCTTAACAAGATCAGGAAGGAATTCCAGAAAGAGCATTTTCACGTATAGAATTCTCGGGATAAGCATAAGTCCGAGAGGGTTCTTACCTATAACCCACTGAAATTCCTAGCTATTTATGAACCTTTCATTTTCAATCATAATTGCAAATTTTAATTGAATTAGAGCCCGAATTATAATATGGTCTTTAATAGGGTGTGTGGCTTTCTATTCCTACATAGATACGGTGTTCGGTTAACAGGCGGTGGTCGGAGTGGATTATATGCTGACCGATAGTACTTCAATCGGAGTCAAGGGACGCTGGGTCCAGTACGCCAAGTTCAGCGGCGGAGATGTATGGGGCCAGTTGCGCGGTCACGCCCTCAATAATGGCCCAGGAACGAACACAGTTGAGTATACAATTGAGACTGACGGCTTAAGCGCATTCGGAGTCAGTCTGGTAATGAAATATGCATTCTGATTTCCGTTTTCTCAAAGTGAAGCGGAAGAGAATCTAGCGGATCGAGGTCCCTTATGGTTTGTGGGACATGGCGGTGACTTCATGTAAAAGTGAAGGCATAGGGCCAGTCACCGTGAATTCGTAGGGGACCCTCGATTCCGCTTCAGAGAAAAATCCGAGTCATTCTTGCAACCACCTTTTCTAGGGTCTTAAAATACAACACATCATCCCCTTCTATGAATTCTCTCGGCAGGAATGAACTTTCTTTGCCCGGATAGCCTGAACATCGCAAAGAGCAACTCTCCGAAGGCTGCTTGGAACTCACAAGGCGGCCTGATGGATTTGTTGAACTCAGAACCGGCGAATTATTGCCAAGCGGGCAGTGGAAAGTCTGTTTTCAACTTCGTAGGATACGGCCCTTCTGGGAGTCTTGGGTCCACAGCAGCGGTTATCTGCGGAGCGGTTAACTAGATGAGTGCTCTCTCCAAAATCCATATGCAAGCCTTCAAGCCTCAAAGCCCAGGCGTCGGACAACGCGGCTTCCGCGCCGGCTCCAACCACCCAGCCCACTTCCGTTGAATCCTTGCCGAAAGAATCGTCGGGATCCATCACGGAGCCCGAATCGCTGGGATCAATATCGGTTACCGAGTTGCTGATGTCGGCAAAAGCCAGCCCGATGGTCACAAAGACTGTTACGCAACCAACCGCCTGCTCAACTCCCCCGCGCGCAGAAACAATCCACGAAAATTCCGATCCGGCAGTTTCATCCAAATTTTCAGGATCGAGCTTGTTGGTTGATGCCGACACGTTGGTCAACGTACCGTCAAGCTCCATTCTCAGGGTCAAGCCACCAACATCGAATTTTCTCCCTACAATAACGCCGCCGACAAAACCCGTATCGTCATATTTTGAAACCGAACCGGAATTACCCTTGTCAGCAAAGCCATCAACATCTGTTATCCGGTTCTTCATAGAACCGGGACCGATAAAGACCCCGGCGTATTTGTCGAAGCGTATAAACTCTGTTTCGTTCTGCGGGGGATTATCCGGCCCTTCACCTGCAAAACCGGCATTTGGAATGATCAAAGAAAGCAACAGAAAAACTGCTAAACCAGCAGGGAAGAGCTTTGCTCTACAGGCTTCCATCAAAACAGGACTTAAAGAAAAAATAATTAGTCACCCCTCGCATATGAGATTTCTCAAGTGGTCAAGCATCTTTGGTATATTTCCAGGCATATTTCCGCCCGCCTGTGCCATCTCGGCGCCCCCGCCCCCTTTTCCGCCGACAATCCCGGCAAGCTCCTTTATGATATTTCCAGCGTGATAACGACCGACAATATCCCTGGTGATACCCGCAAGAATAAAAACCCGGCCTTCCTTCTCAGCGACAAGCACAGCGATTCCGCTATCCATTTTCCCCTTCAGGTAATCCCAAAGAGAACGCAGTTCTGCAGGTCCCGAAACAGAAACTTTGACCCCAAGGAGATTGACTCCCCCAACATCCTCAACCTTGTCAATCAGCCCGGCGGCCGTTTCTACAAGAGTCTTCGCCCTGAAAGATTCGATCTCAGCCTGGAGCCGGGCATTTTCATCAACCACTCCGGCAAGTCTGGAAAGAAGTTCAGAGCGGGGAGCGTTAAGGGCGGAAGAGAATTCATTAAGAATATTTTCCTGCCCTTTCATGTAATTCCATGCGGCCTCCCCGCTTACGGCCTCGATCCTCCTTACTCCCGCGGAGGAAGCGCTCTCGGACACTATCTTCACCATTCCTATCTCACCCGAGGCCCCAACATGGGTACCGCCGCAAAGCTCCTTGCTGTAGTCCCCTATCATCACCACCCTCACCCTGTCGCCGTATTTCTCTTCGAATATAGCGGTGGCACCGTCCTTTATGGCCTCGTCGTATGAAACGTCTTCTTTTGTCACGACCTTGTCGTCACGCCTTATCCTCTCGTTGATGATCTGTTCTATGGAATCGAGCTGCTGTTTCTCGATCGAGGAATAGTGGCTGAAATCAAACCTGAGCCTGTCGGGCCCGACGAACGATCCTGCCTGGTTGACGTGATTGCCGAGGACTTCCTTTAAAACGGCGTGAAGCACATGTGTTGAGGTATGGTGAGCCATAACCCCCTGTCTGAACACGGGGTCGACCTCCATGTGCACCTGGTCGCCGACCTGCGCATTTCCCTTCTCGATAACAACATTGTGAATGAAAAACGTGGGGGTGAGCTTTTTGGTATCGAGGACTTTCGCATGGAATCCCGGCCCGGCAATTTCACCCCTGTCCCCGGTCTGTCCGCCCGATTCCCCGTAAAAAGGAGTGATATCGGTAATTATCTGGGCTTCCTGACCTTCCCAGGCTGTGTCGGAAATCTCTCCCTGACTTATTATTCCAGTAACCGCGCCTTCGGAAGAGAGGGTCTTGTAGCCAACAAATTCTGTTGTCATCTCTCCGGCGAGCTCAAGCAGAACAGATGTAAGGTCGGTCTCTCCGCCGCCGCGGGCTTTTCTTGACTTGGTTCTCTGTCGCTCCATTTCCTTCTCAAAGCCTTGGAGGTCAATATCTATACCCTCGGTTCTGGTTATGTCTTCGGTTAGGTCAACCGGGAACCCGTATGTATCGTAGAGACTGAAAACCACCTTGCCGGGGAGCTTCTTCTTTTTCCCGAGCTTTGCGATTTCCTGGTTAAGAAGTTCAAGTCCTCTGTCCACCGTCTCGAGGAATCTCTCCTCCTCGCTTTTTACAACCTGGGATACAAAATCCCCCTTTTCCCTGATCTCAGGGTAGGCATCCGCCATGATTCCCTCAACCGCGGGCAGGACCCTGTAAATAAAGGGTTCGTCTATTCCCAGAAACTTGGAGTGGCGAACAGCTCTCCTGAGTATTCTCCTAAGAACGTATCCCCTGCCTTCATTTGACGGGAATACTCCGTCCGAGATGAGAAAGGCAAGCGCTCTTGAATGGTCCGCTATAACCCTCATCGCAACCTCGGTCGAGCGGTCGGTGGAATAATCTCTTCCGGAAAGCTCCTCTATCCTGCTTATTATTCCTCTTAGAAGGTCGGTCTCATAGTTGCTCCGCACTCCCTGAAGAACCGCTGTAAGTCTTTCAAGCCCAAGCCCCGTGTCGATGCTGGGACGAGGAAGAGGTGTCATCTCTCCCTTTTGATTTCTCTCAAACTGCATGAACACAAGATTCCAGAGCTCAAGGTAACGATCGCACTCGCATCCGACGGCGCACCCCGCTTTCCCGCAGCCAAGCGATTCCCCCTGGTCTATCAGTATCTCGGAACACGGACCGCACGGGCCCGTATCCCCCATTGACCAGAAATTGTCTTTCTCCCCCATCCTCACGATTCTTTTCCTGGCAACACCGATATTTTTGTTCCAGATCTCAAAAGCCTCGTCGTCGTCTTGATAAACTGTGACCCAGAGCTTTTCCATGGGAAGTCCGTAAACATTGGTAATAAGATCCCACCCGTAACTGATGGCTCCTTCCTTGAAGTAGTCCCCAAAGGAGAAATTCCCAAGCATTTCAAAAAAAGTGTGATGTCTCGCCGTATATCCGACATTGTCAAGATCGTTGTGCTTTCCCCCGGCTCTGAGACACTTCTGGGAAGAAACCGCTCTTTTGAAATCCCTGGTCTCATTCCCAGTGAAAACATTTTTGAACTGAACCATCCCGGCGTTGGTAAAAAGGAGGGTAGGATCGTTCTCCGGTATAAGAATGGAACTGCGCACCGGTTCGTGTCCCCTTTCGGAGAAATACTCGATAAATTCTCTTCTAACCTCGTATCCTTTCATCTGACAAAAATCCCAGACATACAGTACGGTGAACCGTTATTGGCTAAGAAGCCGGTTTCCAGCCCGGATGAGAAAATATAACAGGAATGGTAGAAAACTGAATTAAAAGAGCAGAGCAAAGTAAGGAGAGAGATCTATCTTCCGGCCCGCTGCAATGCTTCTTCCTCAACCCCGGTAACGGCGTAACAGAGGTTCCCATCGACCTTTTCACGTCTCACTTCGAGATAATCGCTTGCGCCCTCGCGGAAACCGGTCGTAACAAACACGCTCCAAGCCCTCGCTCCATCGCAAAGAGCCTTGGCCTCGTCCACAAAGGGTTTCGCAAGCGCGAAAACGTCCGATTCATCTGACACCGGCAAATCAGCCGAGGAAATGCCCATCTTAAGCTTTATATCCGACCGGGTAGAGATTTTCTGACCATCGACCACCCCGGCGAAAAGCTGCATCATCTCAACCGCGCAGCACACGCAATTGAGCTTTGCAACGGGTCCGGGATCGGGGCTGGTGAAAAAAGCCACCACCTCATCGCGAAGTATGGCCTCCACGGTTCCTCCGAAGGAGCCTACAGTGGTTGAAACGGTCTTTCTGTAATCGGCCGTAAGAGAGTTGACGCTGGATGGCGAAACATCTTCAATCAGGGTTTCAAAATCCGCGATCTTTACGACGAGTATGCTGATATCTACCTTCTTCCCCTCGGAATCCGCAACCTCGGTAACGGCGGAGGGAGCCTCTTGTTTAGGTTCGGCATCCTCTTCTTCAACATGCACGATTTCCACCAGCCCCTCATCAAACGAATCTTGGGGAGCCTCAAATGCAGAAACATCAGAAGATTGCTCCTCTCTTAAGACTATCTTCGGCCGGAAATCCGTCGGCAGTTCATCTGAACGGTCAAAGTCCGCATCTTCCAAATCCTCCGTGTCGTCCCGGTCGGCCGACCCGCTTTCAAGCGAAGAGACCATTTCGTTGAATTCACGGCAAAGCCACTGAACCCCTGCCCCCGCAATGAGCGAAGACCGTCCATCTAAGCGGACTGAGTAATCTCCGCTGGCAACAGAACCTACAGCTTCAGAGAATTCCCCCATGAACCGGAATGCCCGATCACTTATAAAACGTATCAGGGAAGTAAAAACAACTGCCATCAGGGAAGCGAAAATGAGGCTCCAGAGCAAAGCGTCAAGGTGGAAGCTTTTCCCAACAGAACTTCTCAGACCCAAAAGGACAGTCTTTCCCTCAGGTCCCTTGAGGGTGAGCTTCTCAAAACCCTTGTCGTCCTGAAAACCGAAACTCTTCTCAAGCACCCCGTTATGATCAAGCAGCCTTACGTACCCGACATTGTTTCTCGTATCAAGAATGCTTCTTGCGCGGTCGGCGAAAAAAACCTCCTCGCTGAACACTTCTTCCATCTCCTCAACTATGAGGTCGGCGTACCTCTCCGGGAAATAAAAATACTGGAACGCAAAAACCGCTAGGAACGAGAGCAAAAAACAGAAAATAAATACGGGAAAGAATGGAACTAGATTGAAAGATTTTTTCCGGTTTTTCAAAGCACTCAAGGTAAATTTCCGTCTAACTTATCCAGAAGGACAACATGCCGGTAAAAGTATTCAGTAATTATAATAGGAGAAAAATAAAAAACTAGTTTTACGGGAAACCGCTCAGACAGGAACTACGGAAACCTTTGTTCTGCCCTTTCCGGATTTTTGAAATTTCACAACCCCGTCAGACATTGCGAATATCGTGTAATCCTTTCCAAGCCCCACGTTCAGACCAGGCTTAATGCTGGTACCACGCTGCCTTACTATTATGTTCCCCTTGACAACCGGCTGGCCTCCGAATTTCTTTACGCCAAGCCTTCTGCCTATGGAATCCCTTCCGTTTTTGGAACTTCCGCCACCTTTTTTGGTTGACATGCTTACTCGCCTCCGCGAATCAGGCGCTTATGCTCGTAATCTCGACGCTGGTCAGGTTCTGGCGATGGCCCGCCTTTTTCCTGTACCCTTTCCTTCTTTTGAACTTGAAGACTACTATCTTCTCGCCCTTTTTCTGCTTTACTATTCTACCCTCAACCCTGGCATTTTCAACAACAGGGCTACCCACCTTAACGTCCTCTCCGTCAGCGGACACAAGCAGAACTTTCTCAAAGTTCACCTCTTCGCCGGGTTCGCCGGAGATTTTTTCTATATCAATAACGTCACCCGGTTTGACTATATATTGTTTTCCACCGGTCTTTATAACAGCGTGCATAACATCCTCCGCACTTTATGGAAGCACTATTTTGCCTGTTAGAAAATTCTTTTGTCAAATGTCACTCTGAAGATTCCATATCCTGAGGCTGGTGTAGCGGGATCCCCGGGGTCCAAGCTCACTTTGAACAAGCCCGACTCTTGTAATGGAGAACTCCGTTTTGTCCGGTCGAGGAATCCTCCTGATTCCCTCGAAACCCCCTCTGATCCTACCCAGAGTCACGTGCGGGATGAATTTTCTTTTCTCCATCTCAAACCCGTTCTGCAGGACCGCACTCTGCACTTTGTCAAAAAGAGACTGGAACTGCTCGTTTTTCACAAGACCCAAGGCCAACACTCTAGGATTTCTCGAGCCCGGAAACAGGTAAAAATCGTCAAATCCAGACTCAACACTCCCCGAACCGCAAACCGCGGAACCTACATCGGCTGATATATCCTCAAGGCACGATTCATCAACATCTCCAAGAAACCTGAGCGTGACGTGAAGTTTCTCCCTCGGCTCCCACCTTACCCCTCGAAGAAAACTCCTAAGCGACTGGACGTAGCGAAAAAGCACATCTTTTGTTTCCTCGGGAAGAAAGGCCGCGATAAAAAGTCTCAAGAGCAAAGCCTCCCCATCCGCTACTTCACGCACCAAGTGGAGAACGAATCATTTTTGCCCCGGGAAAGCGGAAGCTTGTTCTCACCGTTTAAGTACATGATGTATACCTGCCTTTTCCCCAGCCTCTTTGAAGAGAAAGAGATGTAGTGACCATCGGGAGACCACGAGGGATGCTCGTTTCTTCCCGAAGAGGTAAGCCTCTGCTGGCCCCGGCCGTCAGGTCCTACGGAGTAGATGTCGGCCTCGGATTTTTTCACTTTCACAAACGCTATACGGTTAACTAAGTGGCTTGGAGACCAGACCGGGTCGGTATTGTAACCCTCCGAGGTGATTCTTACCGCTCGACCCCCATCGGAGCTTACCACGTATATGTTCGGTGCTCCCGCCCGATCCGACACAAAGGCAATTTTTCTGCTGTCGGGAGACCAAGTCGGGGAGATATCTATGGCGGGAGACTTAGTAAGTCGCTTAAGTATTTCCCCTGAGGACGAGGCTATGTATATGTCCCCGTTACGGCTAAACGCCACACGGCTGCCGTCTGGAGACCAGCTCGGAGAATTGTCGAGGTGAATGCCCCGGGTTATTCTGTTGCCCTCAGCGGGGAGGCGGGTGGCCTTGAAATTCAGCAAGTAGACGTCATGGTCCCAGCTTCTGTCGGAAGTGAAGACCACTTGGCTTCCGTCAGGCGAACAGTCAGGAGAGAGAACCGAAGATCCGTGATTGGTAAGCCTTTTTGCGTTGTGCCCGTCGTAATCCATGATAAAGAGATCACTTCCATGACCGTCCCTCCTGACAAACACTATCTCTGAGTCAAAAAAGCCGTCGAGGCCGGTAAGCTCTCTCATAAGCTCACCCGCAAACTTGTGCACCACATTCCTTATGTGGCGCGGAGACGTCACGTATCTCCTTCTCATGCGCTCCTGCCTGCTGGGCACATCATAAACTATGAGATCGTAAGAGACCTCCCGAGGCGAAATATCAAAATTTCCGCTCACCAGATACCTGGTTTTCTGAGCATCTAAATATTCGAAATCTATATCCTCAAAAGAGGATGAAAACAGTATGTTCACCTGGCGGACATCAAAAAGGGCCGCGTTGGTAAGATCGTTCTTCAGGACATCAGTGAAATTCTTCCCGTATACGCTTAAATCCCCCTTGGCTTTAAGCACCGCGACGGCGATCGGTATTTTTTTTATCGGAGAAGCAACCGGGGGAAGCTGTATCTGCGCGGTCGCCAAGCAGGGAATAAACAAGAGCGTAAAGAAAACCGCAAGCGCTGATCTCATCTTTTTTCTTTCCAGATCCTGAGGCCGCGAATGGACAATGATCTCGCGGCAAAGACATTTCCTGAGACAAAACTTCAGTCAGTCAGTTCGACGTTCCAGTAAGACATATCCACAAAATTCAGAAAAGGCTCCCACTCCTCATATCTCACGGTTTTAAAATGGAGGTTGGAAAAAATACTGGCAGCGGGCTTCACAGGTTTGGTGAGCAGTCTCATGTTCGCCTGCTCGGGAGTCTTTCCTCCCTTTTTCCTGTTGCACTTAACACAACAGCACACTATGTTGTCCCAAGTACTTCTTCCGCCCATTGACCGCGGAATCACATGGTCAAGGGTAAGATCTCTTTTCCGAAAAGCCTTTGCGCAGTACTGGCATGTGTCCGCGTCCCTCCTGAAAATGTTTATCCTGTTGAACTTAGGCTGCTTTCTGTGATACCCCTCATACCTAACGAGAATTATCACCCGGGGAGCTTTTATAACGCTGGTAACGGTCCTTACGCAGTCGTCGGCGTCGACCGAACGGATATCCTTCCACGAATCGAAGTCAAAGGTCTCATACTCCCTGTTTACAGCCTTTGCAGCACCACCGTAAAGAAGGATAAAGGCCCTTTTCAAGCTCGTTACCGAGACAGGGACGAAAAACCTGTTCAAAACCAGTACCGGTGACTGAAGCATATTAGCCGACTAATTTACCGGCTTGCGGGGGTTATTCAAGCACGCAACGACACTTTTATTTTCCTTAACTGTTCGTTAAAATTGTCATCGCCCAGCCAGGAGGAAGTCCCTTAACATGGAAATGAAAACCAACTTGCTGATTCAGATAACCCTCTGCATAGCACTTTTTCTGTCCATATTTCTTCTCGTAAGGTCAAACTCCGAAGCGGAAAAAGAACTTGAATCCGGAGAAGAGAAGAAATAAATGTTCCCTGAACTTCTCAGAATAGGCGATTTTCATATTACATCCTTCGGGGCGATGGTCGCTGTCTCTTTTCTTGTCGCTTTCTGGGTTTCCGGGATGGAATTTGAAAGAAAAGGGATGTCCAGGCGACTCCATGAACAGGGTTTTCTTGCCTGCCTTGTTGGAGGCATACTCGGGGCCAAGCTCCTTTTCCTGATCGAGAACGTTCCCCTAAGCGACCTTATCTCCTACCCCATGCACTATCTTCTTCTAAGGGGAGGACTTACCTTCTACGGAGGATTTTTTCTGGCTCTCTTCGCCTTTTTCGTACTAACAAAAAAGCATAAAGAAAGTTTCTGGAGAGTTCTTGACGCCACCGCCCCGGCTCTCGCAATAGCTTACGCGACTGGAAGGGTCGGCTGTCTTCTAGTTGGAGACGATTACGGGATCGCCTCCACACTCCCTTGGGCGATGCCGTTTCCAAAGGGTTCCCCCCCGACACTTGAGGCGGTTCATCCGACTCAGATCTATGAAACGATCATAATGTCGCTTGTGTTCTTAGTGCTGTGGAAGATAAGGAAGAAGGACAGGCCTGTCGGCTGGCTCGCCAGCATATATCTGGGACTCGCGGGTCTTGAAAGGTTCTTTATCGAATTCATAAGAAACACCACTGAAAGCCCGATATCCGGCCTTTCGGTAGCGCAGGTAATGGCACTTGCACTGATCCTTGTCGGAGCGCTCAAATACATATCTTTACGCAGACACAAGGAAGCGTCTTGAACCCGCAGTTTCTCCGCTACGCATGAAAACGATCCGGATAACCAGACCGACCGGAAACGAAATCCTGGCCGCAGGATCCGGGGTGCTTTTTTCCGCATCCCTTTTTTCAAGCACTCTCGGCGTACTGGGCTGGGCATGCTTTGTCCCAATGCTTCTGGCGCTTCAGGGGAAAAGCGCTTCGCAGTCACTTCGACTGGGCATGATATCCGGGACATCCATGAACCTCGTCTCGCTTTACTGGCTCGTCGGGACTCTTAACAGGTTCGGTGAAATCCCCTTGCTCCCAAGCATGGCGGCCGTGTTTCTGTTCTGTGTGTACTCATCGCTTCAGTTCGGAATTTTCACTTGGTATATATCGAGATTCGGACTCTGCCGGAGAAAAAGTGTCGCAAACGCGCTCATGATCTCTTTTGCCTGGGTGGTCGCAGAGTTTTTCTTCCCGGTTCTCTTTCCCTACGGAATAGGAGTCTCCCAAGGCTACTACCCGAAGGTAATACAGGTGGTTGACACCCTCGGGGTGAACTTTCTGGGATTCCTGATGTTTTTTGCAAACGTATCGGTTTTCTACCTCGTTGACGACCTGCGACGTGGAAGAAAACCTGCGCTTGCCGCACCCGCGATCTCGATCGCCATAATCGCAACCGTGCTCGGCTACGGATCCTTCAGGATAAACGAAATCGAGACTTTCCTTAAGACAGAGCCCCGGGTGAAAATCGGGATGGTTCAGGCGAATTTTGATTACGCGGAGAAAAACCTCGACAATGAACCGGTCATAACGGAAAAACACAGGGAGATGTCACGAAGACTTTCGGGGGCAGACCTCGTGATCTGGCCGGAGACATCGGTTCAGTACTGGTTTCCCAAAGACAAATCGTCATACAGAATTGAAGATCAAACAGACATAGTGCCTGCAGGGCACCCAGCGCACTTCCTCATCGGAGGACTTTCCTTTACCCAGGATCCCATCCTGCTTGAGGACGGCTGGGATGAAGAGGACCACAAAAAATACAACACGACCTTCTTAGTCGATCCTCAGAGTGATATCCTCGGCCACTACAGCAAGACCCGGCTTTTTCTTCTGGGCGAATATTTCCCTTTGATAAACGAGGAGCTTAAATTCCTCAAAAGAGTCTTCCCCATGATGGGAGATCTCACCCCGGGAGAAGGCCTCAGAGTGCTTGAGGTTCCGGAAAAGAACATGAGAATAGGACCCCTTATATGCTATGAGGACATAGTGGCGAAGATTTCGAGTGACTACGTGAAAATGGGAGCCAACCTGCTCGTTAACCTCACAAACGACGCTTGGTTCGGAAGGAGTATCGCTCCCTACCAGCACCTGCTCCTCTCAATTCCAAGGGCAGTTGAAACGCGCCGTTACCTAGTAAGATCAACAAACAGCGGCGTAAGCGCGATCGTATCTCCTACAGGAAAGATAGAGGCCCGCACGGGGATATTCACTACGGAAAATCTGGAGGGAGAGGTGGTTCTGATCGATTCGCTTGAAACTCTCTACTCGAGGGTAGGAGACATCTTCGCATGGATAGCCCTTGCGGCGACAATTCTTTTCGTAGTGAAAAGCTACTTAGGAAGAAAATACGCTGACTAGGGCTTGGATAAGCTGATCGTTTTCCTCTCTAGTTCCAACCGTGATCCTGAGGCAGTCTGCAAGGCGTCCCTCTCCCTTGAAGCGACGGACCAGAATATCGTTTTTTACAAGCTCTTCGAAAAGAAAATCCGCGTCCGAAACCCGTACCAGGAAAAAATTCGCGTCCGTTGGATAAGCATGAATCCCCTCAATCCGCTCAAGCGACGCACGAACTCTTTCTCTCTCGCTCAATATAAGGCTTATCTTCCGTTCAATAACCTCGGGGTTTTCAAGAGCAAAAGACATCACATCCTGACTAAAAGAATTTATGTTATAGGGAAGACGCGCCTTGTTCACTTCGTCTGCGATCTGCGGTCGTGCAAAGAATATTCCAAGTCTCGCCCCCGCAAACCCTATCTTGGACATTGTTCTCAGTACCAGCAGGTTTTCATATTTATCTATATGGGGAACATAGCTTTTTTTCGAAAAATCGCAGTAGGCCTCGTCAACAACCACCGCGCCCCCGCTTGCCTCCAGGATCTCGAGCACTTTTTCTTCCGAAAAAGAATTCCCGGTTGGATTGTTCGGAGTCGCGAGAAAAACGATGTCAGGGTCCTGCGCGCGAATCGCCTCCAGGGTCTGTTCGAGATCTATGTCAAAATTCTCATCAAGCTGAACCTCCGTCACTTGTTTTCCCAGAATAAGCGACGTGATCCTGTACATTGAGAAGGTCGGGGACGGCACGAGCACGCGGCCGCTTTTCCCCCCAAGCACCTCGACGATCATCTGTATGATCTCGTCTGAGCCGTTGCCAAGCAATATCCCATCCACAGGGAAGCCTACAGCTCGGGAAAGAGAAGTTCTTACCTCCAGAGCCTCGGGGTCCGGATAACGATTTACCGGAAGCTTCGCCAGCCGTTCGGAAAGCGCAAGCTTCTCTTCTTCCTCAAGATCGTAAGGACTTTCGTTTCCATCAAGCTTCACCGAGCAATCAATCCTCGGCACCGAGTAAGCAGATATTGGCCTTACGTTCTTAGAAATCCTGCTTCTAATTGAATCTATGTCAGACACCGGAGTCTCCCGTTCTAAACAGTAGCGTGAACATTACTCAGGAATCCTCAATCCGTCTTTTTACCGAAAACGCATGACCTGAAAGCCCCTCGGCGTGGGCAAGATTCATAACGGTCGCGCCGAGAGACGAAAAGCCTTTTTTCGACATCGATATGGTGCTCGGCATTCTCAGGAAATCATAAACGCTAAGAGGAGAGGAAAACCTCGCCGCGCCTCCCGTCGGAAGAACGTGACTCGGACCCGAGACGTAATCGCCGAAAGGCTCGGTCGAGAGAGATCCCAGAAATATTGCTCCCGCATGTTTTATGCCTTTTAGAAGAGACTTGGGGGAACGCACGCAAAGTTCAAGGTGCTCGGGAGCAACCGCGTTTGAAAGCGCCACTGCCTGCTCCATGTTCTCGGTTACGTAGATTCTTCCGTTGCTTGAGACCGCGGCGCCCGCGATTTCCTCTCTGTCAAGCCCCCTTAGCTGCGAGAGCACTTCCTTTTTCACCTCTTTGGCGTAATCGTAGCTGGTGGTCGCGAGAATCGGGATTGACATTTCGTCATGCTCGGCCTGGGCAAGCAGGTCTGCAGCTACCCATCCCGGCGGACACGAACCGTCGGCTATAATCAGAACCTCGGTCGGCCCTGCCAGCATGTCAATGTCGCAGAAACCATAAACCAGCTTCTTGGCTATCGTAACATAGATGTTCCCCGGACCTACTACCTTGTCCACTTTCGGTATGCTCCTGGTTCCAAAGGCCATTGCCGCTATGGCGTGGGCCCCGCCTATTTTGTAGACGTTGCTCACCCCGGCAATTTCGCACGCCAGAAGAATCTCGGGATTCACCCGTTTCCCGGAACATGGTGTGACAACGCTTATCTCGATTGCCCCGGCAACCCGCGCCGGTATGGCGGTCATGAGCACGGTTGAAGGGTACGAAGCCTTGCCTCCCGGAACATACACTCCCACCTTCTCAATTGGTCTTATCAGCCAGCCAAGTTCGTTTCCGAGCGCATCCTTGTAGGCTCCGGCCTTCGGAAGCTTCTTCTTCTGGTAGGAGCGAATCCGTGAAGCGGCCTTCCTAAGGTCCCTTGCAATACCCGGTGCGACGGCTGCTTTAGCCTCTTTGAATTCGCGATCGGTGACCTTTACGTTTTTCGCAGTTACGTAAGGTCCGTCAAATTTCTTCGCGTAGCGAAAAAGCGCCGAGTCTCCCTGCTCTCTGACGTCCTCTACAATCTTTTCCGTCTGCGAAACAAGCTCCGGATCGAAATGTGAGGCCGATTTCTCTATTTCTCTTGACCTTCTTTCCAGATTTCTCGAATTTATCCTTATAATCTTCATGGTCGTAACAGTGTTTTCCCTTAAAAACCGATTCAGTTTATCCCGTTTGCAAAATATCCCAAGCTCAGTTTTCCGGATCGATTCCTTCTCCGAAGCCGCTTTCAATCAGACGGGAGACTTCCTCCATCGCAAGCTCCGAGTCTTCCCCCTCTATCGTAACGGCAACTTCAGTGCCATAAATGGCCGCAAGGGACAAAACACCCAGTATGCTTTTTCCGTCTATCTCGAAACTGTCTTTCCTTATCATTATACTGGAACTGAATCTGCTGGTCAGGGCGACCAGAACCGCGGCCGCTCTGGCGTGAAGACCCAAACGGTTCCTTATTACGAAGTTTCTTACAAGCGGTTTCTGCGACAAATCAGGGTTCCTGTGCGGACCGGAAAAAAGAAATATCCGTCTTTGAGTTTACCCGTAAATTCTCGTCATAATTCACGTTGAGACTGTAATCGGCGGTCTCAAAAAGCAGGTTTCTCGGGAAATAGGTGTCCGAGTCAATCCGTTTGAGCAGCGAGAACTCAATCTTAGCCTTCTCTCCGTCAGAAAGCGTACCCTCTACTCTGGTTATGAAGTTTCTCGGGAAATCGACCGTAACCTGAAGAGGCGTGCTTCCCGAAAACACGAAAACTATCTCCCCCTCCTTCTCCCCAGTCCGCACAGAGTAACTTTTCTGGGGAATGGCAAAT
The DNA here is from genome assembly GCA_028823955.1 of Candidatus Dadabacteria bacterium. Lineage (GTDB taxonomy): Bacteria > Desulfobacterota_D > UBA1144 > Nemesobacterales > Nemesobacteraceae > Nemesobacter. The sequence continues at coordinate 31,202 of JAPPFE010000016.1, read as the reverse complement.
GGGGATCCCCCCAGCAGAAAGTTTACTATGTCCTCAACTCCGAGCTGGGGCGGGAGTCCCGGATAAAGGTAGGAAAGTCTGAAATCCTCCGGATTCTCAAAGATCAACTCTTCCCAGTTGGTCTTCATTCTCACGCTTTCTCCATCGGAAACCACCCTCGCGAGCATCTCGCCGAAAGGAGCGAAAACCGAAACTCTCAGAAACTCCGGACGGACGACGGTGGCTACCTGATCGAAAACAATTTTCCCCTGTGGGGACTTTATTGACACCCTAGCCCTAGCTTTTATCGAAGTAAAGCCCATCTGAGTGCGTTTCGCCTTTGCCAATATGGCGGAAAGATCCGGATGTTCGGCAGTAAAGAGCAGGAGTTTGCCGGCGCAGGAAAAAAGGAGAAAAACGAACGGAATAAAAACCCAGCTATGCCTCATCGCGCCTGAATTCCTTTAGCTTTTCTTGAAGCCTCGCGCGGATTTTCCTGTCTTCAACCGTAACCAGTTTCTTGGAATCCAGGAGTTCAAGGGCTTTCGTGTAATTCTCCACCGCGAGTTCTCTTTTGCCGAGTTTCTCATACACATCGCCCACGTGATCCAGAATGGCCGCATCGGGAGGAGGGATTTCCGAGGCGCGAAGCAGATACTCGAGGGCTCTGGTGAAATCGCCCTTCTGATAGTAAACCCACCCCAGGCTGTCGATTATGTAAGCCCGCCCGGGAGCAAGCTCAAGAGCCTTGACAATGAGTTCCTCGGCGTAATCAAGTTTTTCTCCCCGCTCGGCATATGTGTACCCGATGAAATTCATCGCATCGAAACTCCGCGGATTCCTGCTGACTATATCCTCCATTACCGAAAGCGCTTCCGGTATGCGATCGCTGTAGTAATACGAAATGCCGAGCGAATACAGAACGGATTCGTCATCGGGGTACTTTTCAAGATACCTGCCGTATAAAGAGATCGAATCCTCCTGTCTCCCCTGCCTTCCGTAGATTTCACCCAGAGAATTCACGGCCTTGGGATTGTACGGATCCTTCTCATGAAGCTCTCTCAGTATATTGATCGCTTTCTGTGCTGAGCCCTCAAGTTCATGTATGTATGCTCCATGGACGACTGCGTCTATGTGGAAATCGGAGCTTTGGGGTATGGAATCGAGAAGCATCCTTGACTGGGAATACTGCCCGAGCTTGGTGTGAGCGACGGCAGAGTAGTATTTTGCCCCAAGATGTGCAGGCAGACGTTCGAAAACCTGTTTTAGTTCTCCGATAGCTTCCTCGTAACTGCCGTTTTCAAGATACAGAAGACCGATTCTGAAGCTGATCTCGGGATTCTCCGGGTCCGCGGCCTCCGCGTTGTGGTACTGCTTTATGGCCTCTTCGAACCTGCGGTGGCGGTAAAGCATGTTCCCGTAAGAAATAAAGAGATCGCGATAAGGAGCAAATTTCCTGATCGCCGACTCGTATTGCTCTATCGCCTCTTCGATTCTTTTCGCTTTCTCAAGGGTTTCAACGAGCCCGGCAAAAGCGGGGTAGTATGTCCGTTGAATTTCAAGGGCCCTCTTGTAGTGCTTTACCGCGGTGTCCAGATCGTTTCTTCTGGAAGCGATGCTTCCAAGGTAGAAGTAACCCGTAACATCTTTAGGGCTTATTGAAAGGCTCTTTTCGGCGTACTTCTGCGCCTTCTCAAGATCTCCGGAATACAGTTCAGTCGCGCAAAGAAGCAGATAGGTTTCCTTGTCCCCGGAATCGATCTCAGCTGCCTTGAGCAGGAATTTCTTGCCCCTTTTCTTCATGGCTTCGTCAGGGGACGCGAGATAGATGCGGGCAATATCCCTGTAAGCCGGAGAGTTTGACGGATCAAGAACGATGGACTGGGTGAACTTGGCAACGGCCTTCTCGCGCATATTAAGAACCGTGTAAATCAGAGCGAGACGGTATTTTATTTCAGAAGACTTGGGATCGATCCGTTCCGCCTCTTCAAGGCTTTGGAGCGCATGTTTCAGGTCCCCTTGTTCCAAGTAAAACGCCGAAAGCGTAAAATGATAATACGCATTCTCCCGGTCTACACTCTCAAGACCCCTGTCGGGGCCGACAAAGAGTCCCACGCCGCTGCAGGAAAGACAAAGAAAGAGAAAAGATAGAAGAAAAAGCTTTTTTTTAGGAAATTTTCTCAAACCACTCACCTGGAACAAATACCAATCCTCGGTTCCGAAACCGGGTGTGTACCAGTCTCGGAAGGGAAAAGCGCCAGATACCACTGGGCAGAACCCTCTCAAACAGAATAACAAAAATGGATTTAAAATACACAGTGGAGAAAACACTACCCATTTCGAAGACAAAGACCTCTTGCGGAATTGACTTTGTCCACGCTATTAGCTTTATTAATTTTCTCTATGAGTTCGCTCAAAAACATCTACGCGAAGGTTTTTGAAGGTAAGCGGATATCGACCGATGAAGCCGCCCTGCTTCTCGAAAAGGCCGACCTGCTCCAGCTCGGTTCCCTAGCCGATATCGTAAGAAAAAGGTTTAATCCAGAAAACATAGTGACCTTCGTGGCGGATACAAACCCCAACTATACGAATGTCTGCGACACCGAGTGTCTTTTCTGCGCCTTCTGGAGACCGCCGGGCGCCTACGACGCCTACACCCTGAGCGTCGACAAGGTAATCGAAATAATGCGCGCCTCCTACCACAACGGCGCCACTACAGTTCTTCTGCAGGGCGGACACAACCCGGAACTCAAGCTTGATTACTATATAGATATAGTAGAAAGGGTCACAAAAGAGATACCGGAACTTCATCTCCATGCCTTCTCCGCCCCGGAGATAGCCGCAATTGCCAAGTATGAGAACCTCGACACAAGACACGTGCTGCAAAGCCTCTGGGACGCGGGACTGAGAACAATACCGGGAGGCGGAGCAGAGGTGCTGACGAACAGGACAAGAAGAGCGATAAGCCCTCTCAAGATAGATGCCGACACCTGGATGAAAATCACCAGGGAAGCCCACCTCGTGGGCTTTAAGACGACCGCGACCATGATGTTCGGCCACCTTGAGCGGGACGAGGACATAGTCGAGCACCTGCTGAGAATAAGGGAACTTCAGGACGAAACCGGGAATTTTCTGGCGTTTATCCCCTGGACGTTCAAGCCGAAAAACACCCTGCTTGAAAAAAGAATAAAAGACGAGGTCGGCGGGGAGAGATACCTCAGGGTTCTCTCGGTATGCAGGATATTCCTTGACAACTTCAAGCATGTTCAGGGTTCGTGGTTCACCCAGGGAAAGAAAATGGGTTCGATGTCCATGCACTACGGCGCGAGCGACCTCGGCGGAACTCTTTACGATGAAAACGTTCTGGGATGCGCGGAGAACAAAATCCGCTCGACCGTGGATGAACTGGTACACATGATAAGAAGCGCCGGGTTCAATCCCGCGCAGAGAAACACCTACTACGAAATTCTGGAGAGATTCTAAATCCAGGCTTCAGGAATTCCGAACCTAAACAGCAACGCCGGTCAGCATTAACGTGAGCATTTTTTGAACTCATGTCGCGCGCATCTGCCTCGTCCGGGAGGGTTAAGGTCAGGGTTCTTCTGCTGTAACTCGGTCATTAACCGGTGCACCTGGTTGCGGTCAAAGCGGGTGATCTGCCGAATCTCTTTATTGCTCAAGCCCGGCTCACTCCGACGGGCGCGCTCCATCAGAATGCCCAGCACTCGGGTTTTGGCGGCTTCCCAGTCAATGCGTCGGCGCACTTCACCTTGACCACCTTCAGCCGATTGTACAGTTCCGGGTGGATACACCAGCAGGGTCCTCGTCCCTTACCGCCATGTTCGATATAACCCGCAGATTCCATACCCGAGGGCCTGTCGCGAATTTCGGGCTCGTTCCGTTGGCAAAGGGCCGCGGCTGTGCCGGTGTCTACCTCGGGAATAAATAGAAATCGTCTTCCCTCTCCAAATTGACATTGTAATCATAATGTGCCAAATTTACTTTGTATACAAAGATAAGGAGAGGCAATATGGTAAAAGTTCTCGTCGCTGATGAGGTATGGATAGCAACAGCACTGCTTCATATAAAAAACCCCGACCGAGGAGACTTTGCTGTCAGGGAAATAGTTTGTCAGGCAGAAATCGAGAAAATCGCTGGCCCGGAGCCAATAAGACCAGGAGTGCAGATTCATGCCTACCTCCACTGCGTAGCCAACAGGCCCCCCAATCCGGGAAGATACAGAATGCTGACCGAAACATCCAAGGGGCGCCGTCGCCTGTTCAAGCCCGGCGACCCGTACCACCATCTTCGTACCGGAAAAAATGCCCCGAATGAGAAGGACATTCCAAAGAAGTATCACGAGTTGCTCGACTGGTATAATCATGATTATACAGGAGGCGCCAATACCGAGGAGGTTGACCCGATACTTTCACTACGTGGCATGGGAAAAGAGATATGGGCCCAAGAAGACGCGGACTCCTACGTCAGTCAACTTCGTGCGGGATGGCAATGAGCAGAATTTTCTGGGATACAAATCTCTTCATATATCTCTTTGAAGACAAAAGCGAGCGGAGCGAGCGAGTTGTGGCATTGCGCCAACGGATGATTGAACGCGAAGATAAACTGCTTACCTCGGTACTCACGCTGGGCGAGATCCTCATCAAACCCAAGAAAATGGGCAATGACAAGCTTGCACAGTTTTATGAACTTGCGATTTCCGCGGCTGCGACAGTACTGCCGTTTGATTCCCCTGCCACCCTCAAGTTTGCTGAAATCCGCCAGGACCGTTCAATTCAGGCTCCAGACGCCATACAGCTCGCGTGCGCGTCTGTTGCACGGGCAGACCTGTTCATTACAAACGATAATCGCCTCACCAAAAAGAACATCCGCGGGATTCAGTTTATCCAATCCCTTGAAAACGCAGTTCTCTGAACCACGTGTCGGTTATCCGCGCCGAATTAAGCCCGGCCGCAACCTTGGATCGGCACGTCTGAAAAGAACATAGCCACAGGCATTTTCAACGGGAGCAGTCAAGAACCATCACCCAGCTGTTTCCCGCAAAATCCACGTCGCAGACAACTTTCGATCTCTGGGAGAAAACATAGTCAAAAAATTCAAGCGCACTGCTTGTATGCACCGGGGCCCCGAGATACTCCTCTAAATTCTCCGCAGAAACTCCCGAACACTCAAAGGCGCAAAGCTCAAAGTCAACCGCTCCTTCTCGATCAACCGCCGTAGTCTTGGGGGAAAAAGAAGCGCTTACAAGAGAAGTTTCTGAGGCAATTTCCATCCGGACGTCAAAGCCACCGCCGAAAAGAAAAAAAATCTCGGCAAACACCTCGTCTATTGAATCAAGATAAAACTCCCTTGCCTGCGGCTTTGTATCCATTTTCACGTGGAGAACCGGGAGAACTCCTCGGCTCTTTGTTTTATGGACTGATAGTCGTCTCCTCCGCCCAAAAGCGCGGTAGACACCCCGGCAAGCGCGGCTCCCGCCGAGAAATAACTCTGAATGTTATCCACGGTAATTCCTCCGGTGACCATGATATCCATAAATCCGAGAGGCTCCTTTATGGCTTTCACGTAATCCGGACCGAAACTCGAAGCGGGGAATATCTTTACGAAATCCGCTCCGATGCTGCGGGCGTTAACCATCTCAGAGGATGTAAAAGCTCCGGAGATCGCCGTAATGCCGTTTTTGCGGCAATGCTCGATTATCTCGGGATCGGTGTGCGGAGAAACTATGAAACGGGCCCCGCAATCAGACATCCGTTCGGCGGAATCACGGTCAAGAACCGTACCCGCCCCGACGCATATTCCGTCCTGCGAAGCAAATTCCCGAAGAAGTCTTTCAGAACCTGAAGAGATTGATATGACTTCTATGATTCTTATCCCGCCGTCAACGCATCCCCTTGCGAATTCAAGAGATTTTTCATAACTGGCGGACCTGATAACGGCCACGACCCTGTTTTTTCTCATAAACTCAATCACAGTTTTCTCCATGGCGCGCGGTTTGAGACTTAAAAACTTTTAAGGTACACTGAGACTGGTCTGTTTTAATCCCCCTAAAGGGGCAGATTATGAAGAATTCGGAGTTCAGAACCGAAAACAAGATATCGCAATTCATAAAAAGAAGCAAAGAACTGGGGCTTAAGGTAACTCCTCAGAGAATAGCGATATACAGGGAGCTCGCGGGAAGCATGCAGCACCCGAGCACCGAGATGATCTACAAGAACATAAAGGACTACTATCCGAACATATCCCTTACCACCGTGTACAGAACGCTTGAGACATTCGAGAGAATGGGACTCATATCAGTAGTTAACACCCTTTATCACGCCGCAAGATACGACGCCAACATGGAACCTCACCACCATGTCGTATGTGTAAAATGCAAAAAGATAGAGGACATCTACGACGATTCCATGGCTTACTCGGAACTTGACCCGCAAATAGACAATTACAAGATTCTTGGATACTCGGTGCTTTTCAGCGGAATCTGCGAGGAGTGCAAAACCCTTAACAACTGACCGGAAACGGGCCGTTTTTCGCAAGGCCGCCTAAAAGAGCGGAAAAATGAAAATCCCGCAAGGCTTTGAACGAGCCATAAACTTCAGTCTTCTGGATTCCATATTCTCAAGAAGATCGCGTCGCTTCGGCCTCGGGATGGAAATTCCCGAGGGAAATCTGGCTTACAGTTCCGCTCACGATCCGGTCCCTCTCTCCGAACTTGAAGAGGCTTTTTTGATCTGGGCGGGCACGGGAACCACGGGCCTTTCCCTGGGGGATCTTCCGAGAACCGGCATATCGTGGCTTTTCCAGTGGACCGGCAGAAGCTGGCCGTGCTCCTGCAACTCTCATTCGACCGAACTTTTCTACACAAACGACGAAGGCGTTTACATGGTGCGGCTTTTTGACCTCATACCCCCCGACACATCCATCTTCATGTCGCTTGACAGGGAAAAACAGCTTGAAAAAATAGTTGAACTTTTCAGGGCGAGCAGAATTACCCTTGAGAACCAAAGAGCCGATCTTCCTAAGGGAGAACCTGGCCTTTTCGACTTTAACGCATGGAATACAAACAAGCCGGGAACGACCTTCTTTGTCCCGGTAACCAACACCACCGTCGAGTACATGGTACTTCTGTTCATATACTTCGGGGCCAAGTACGGATTCAACATTATTGACGAACTCAACGGGGGAAGATCGTGCGGTCTTGATAAGTGGATAGAGAAAGGCTACATAAGAAACGATGTCAGGCTTTCTTTGTTCGACCTAGAATTAAGGGTACTGACCACGCTTAATGTGGAGCAGGCCTTTATAAGCCAGAACATGAACCTAGCGTTGCAGGCCCTGGGTCTCGGGGGCTGGACTTTCACCGGACTGCTTCCCCATTACGCGCTCGGGGTAGACCCTTCCCACAAAGGGCTCGGATTCCGGTTCGTCCAGCCGGAGGAAAGCATCAGGAGCACAAACCCGCCTTATCCCGTAGGGAGGGACGGAGTTTTCGAATCTCTCTGCCCTCCCTACGTGGAGGACATGAGCGAAGCCGTCGACAAGTTCCTGGAAGTAAGGGGTCAGTTTTGGAAGGAGGATAATCCGTTTCCCTACAGAGATCCCGCGTCGATCCTGCGTGACGAATACCATCCTTCCGAAGTCAGAATACAGATAGTGAAGGATTTCTGCACCTACGTTTATGAGAACTACGGGAGATTCCCGGCTTTCCTGGACCCGATGTTCGTACGGCTGGTATTTCAGGCCCACCACCTTGATCTTGAATTCTACGATAAGTATTTCGAGAAAGATTCATACCACGACCTGCACAAAGAACACTTCAAGCTCTGGCATCCGGAAATTGAGGACCCTTTCGGAAAATAGGTCGCAGTTAACATAGGCAGCCTTCGCTCAGGATTTCGCCCTTTCGAGATAGTTCCCGTTTCTCGTATCGACTTTTATCATGTCCCCGATATTGATAAAAAGAGGAACGGCCACCACTGCTCCGGTTTCTATGGTCGCCGGTTTCGTGGTACTTGAAACCGTATCTCCCTTCACTCCAGGTTCCGTGTGGGTAACCTCGAAGACAACGGCCGTGGGAAGTTCCACTCCTATGAGTTCTCCTTCATGCATTTGCACCGTGACCTCCTGCTGTTCCTTGAGAAACTTCGTCGTATCCCCTATTGCATCCGCCCTGAAAGGAAACTGGTCGAAAGTCTCGGAATCCATAAAGTAAAACATCTCATCGTCCCTGTAGAGATACTGCATGGTTCTTTTCTGGATATCGGGAACGTTAAACGTGTCTCCCGCGCGGAATTTCATTTCCCGTACGGCTCCCGTGGCGATATTCTTAAGTCTCGCCGTAACTATCGGGCTTCTCTGCGCCATCTTTGAATGCTTGTACTCGACTATCTCCCAGATCGCCCCTTCGGTCTCAATCTTCATACCCTTGTGAAAACCACTCGTGTCGACAACAGCCATTTCGGATTTGATCCTCCTTTACGAATTCGCAAAAAGCAATTTTTCTCGGAAATTCTCGCTTGCCATCACAATGCATCAACCTTAAGAATCAGGTTCTCTTAAACATCTTTTCAAGCATATTGTACGATATCCGGGTCGCTACCGGCCGGCCGTGAGGGCAGGCGTGCGGATTCTCGGAAGCGTCCATATCGGCAAAAAGAGTCCGCGCTTCCTGCTCCGAGAGGGTTCGGTTTGCGGTTATCGAACTGTGGCACGCCATGGTCGCACACACAGCATCAAGATGCTCCTCCAAGCTCTTGGGACCGCCCAGACCATCAAGCTCATCAAACAGGTCGCCAAAAACCCGGACGTAATCGGAGTCTCTTAAAAACCCCGGGACGGATTTCACTCTCACCGCGTTTTCTCCGAAAACTTCAAAATCAAAGCCGAGCTTCTCCATTTCTTCTGCAAACTGCTGCGCCGTACTGATTTCCCGGACCGTAAGTTCGACGACTTCGGGGATGAGAAGTTTCTGGGAGCAGGAAAAAGCTTCTTCGAGATAGGATTTTTTTATTCTCTCGAAGTTAACCCGCTCATGGGCCGCATGCTGGTCAATAAGAATGATGCCTTCCGGATCCTCGCATACGAGATAAAGTTTTCCTACCTGTCCGAGAAACCTGAGGTTTGAATAAAAGCCACCGGAGAACATACCCTCTCCTGTCGCCTCCGGAGATTTCTCAGGTATAGAGGAAGCGCCGTTGTGAGGGCGTGGAGACCCCAACTCAGGATTGTGAGCGACCTGGGCGGAAGCTGCTTTTAGCGAAGACCCTGTGGTGGAGTGCCCCTTGTTCTCGGAAAATCCGGGATCCTTTTGCTTCTCGTAGAAATCTTCAAGGGCCTTCTGGGTTCTTTCCCTGTAGGCCTTCATCCAAGGGGCATCGGCAAGCATGCCGCCTATCGCGCGGCGAATGCTCTGGCCAACTTCGTACTGGCTCTCGAACATCACCTCGCTTTTGGTAGGATGTACGTTCACGTCCACCAAGGCGGGATCCCTTTCAATAAAGACCGCCCCTTGGGGGTATTTCCCCTTTTCAACCATCCTTCCGTAGCACTCCATTATAATCCTGTTTATAAAACGGTCCCTTACGGGTCTTGCATTTACGTAAGTAAAGAGCCTGCGCATAGAGGAGCGTGGATCCAGAGGACTTCCTAGGAAGCCCCGCAGGGCCAGCGTCTCGTCTTCAAAGTCCACAGGGTAAAGCGGCGTGCCGGGAATTATCTGCGCTGCGCGCTGCGCAAAGGACTCGCTTGCGCCGTAGCGATGGATGGTTCTTCCATCCGAGGAGACCTCAAAAGATACCCCGGGGCGTGAAAGGGCCTCGCGCTGGATAACTTCAAGAGTCCTGCCGAGCTCGGTCTCCGGCCTTTTGAGAAACTTAAGCCGCGGCGGAGTGTTGAAAAACAGGTTCTTAACCTCAACGGACGAACCCACGGGAGACGCAGTTTCCTTTATCTTCCTTACGACTCCGCCTTCAATGTAGATTTCGGTACCGGATCCTGACCCCTCGGCGGCAGTTATCATTCTGAACCTTGAAACGCTGGCTATGCTCGGAAGGGCCTCGCCGCGAAAACCGAGAGTTCCTATCGAGAAAAGATCGTCAATGTCCCTTATCTTGCTCGTGGCGTGACGTTCAATGCTCATGAGGGCATCGTCACGGGACATCCCGTGGCCGTTATCAACCACCCTTACTAGCCGCTTGCCCCCGGCTTCAAGGTGTATGAATATTCTGGTTGCCCCGGCGTCAATTGAGTTTTCAACAAGCTCTTTTACTACGGAAGCTGGTCTTTCGACTATTTCTCCGGCGGCTATCTTAGAGACAAGTACATCCGGAAGTGTTCTGATTCTTGCCATTAATACCTTAGAAAAGCTTAAGCAGAATAAACAGGATGAGTATGGTCAGAGGCAAAATGACCGCGGCAACCGAGAAGAAGGAAAAAGCCGAGAGGGTTTTCTTCGGGTGCGTCCCGAAAACGTCCCGCGACTGTTCTTCCACTACGCCGAAATACTTTTTAAACATCTTTATCTTCCCCGGATGGCGTTGGAGGCGTCTTCTCCGCTCTTGCCTTATTAAGCGATTTAACCAGAGATTCGACCGAGACCGCCGGAAGAGTTACCAGCTCGACCGTTCCCCTTGAGCAGAGGTCAACCGATACCTTCCCTATGGTCTCATTATCGGGTGCCTCCACTATGTTCACAAAATCGTACCTACCCAGGGTCGCATACTGCTCAAGAACCCTGACTCCTATGTCCTCAAGCTCCTTGTCGACTTCCTTTATTCTCCCGGGCCGCTCCTTAACGGTTTTTCTGCCCTCGGGGGTAAGTCTGCTGAGTAATATGTAAATTGCCATTGAAAAAACCCGCTGTTTCTATGAGTTGCGAAGGATCGCGCGCCGAGAAAATCCTTAGCTGCCAACCGGCCGTTCTAGATTTATAACTTTTTTGAAAGATATCTCAAGAAAAAAAGCCCTCCTCCGGAACTTCCATAACAAAAACTCTTCGGTATATTACTATAAATATTTTTTAAGACCTGATGAAAAGCATAATTCACGCCGCGACAATCACGCTTGCCCTTCTGCTTTTTCCGCTTATTCTCTGTCTGCAAGCAGAGGTCGCTTATGCGCAGCAGCCAAATCCCCGGGAAGATCTAACCGTAACGGACTACTCGTGGAAATCCTACGGAGTGGGGCGTATGGCAACGCTTTCAGAAATAACCGTCGCAAACTCCAGTAGAACCAACTACAAGAACATCAAAATCAGGATTGATCTGTTTACAAGAACCGGCAAGCTCCTGGGCTCGCTTCGCGGAAAGATACACGAGGAGCTGCCCGCAGGAAGCCGAAAAACCTTCTCCAACTTGGATATGGGTTTCATGAACTCGGATCTTGAAGACTCCGAGGCGATGGTGACTGGCGCCGAGGTGTCGGAAAGTTCTTCGTCTGCAAGTGCCAAGAACGTGGTTTTCGTAAAGAACTGGGAGCTTGAGGGTGCGAGCTTCGGAACGGAGGGTTTCATAACGGAAATCACCCTTGAGAACACAGGAAAAACCCACTTTAAGAATATCAAACTGCTTTTAACGGAGAAAGAGGGCAGAACCGGACCGGGCAGCACTCACCTGTCCTCGGTGACTATACACAACGTACTTCCGGCCGGGGAGGAAAGAACTTTTACGGGGATAAACGTCGGTTTCTCGAGTCCGAACGCTGTTGAAAGATCTATTGCCGTCTCCGGTGCCGAGGTGATAACGACAAAGGAACTCAATTACATCCTTTCCGGCGGGGGAAGCCTGGGAGAGAGGATAAAGAAAAAAATCAGTTCCGTCAGCATACTAAGAAAAAAAGACGGGGAGAAAAAAGCCGAACCGCGCCAACAAGCACCATCCTCGGATGAATCCGAAAGCGCTTACGAAAGCGGAACCGAAAGCGTTCCTCCTCCGACCAGTTCGGTCGGCTCTACCGGTTCGGCCGCAGACAGGAACACGGAATTTTACCAAGAACAGCCCAGAGAAGCTTTCCCTAAACACGATATAGTAATAAGGGAGTTTGAATGGGGAAGCGGAATCCCCGGGGCAACCGCGACGCTCAGCAAGCTAGTCATTGAGAACATAAGCGACATTGCTTACGAGAAAATAGAGCTTGAAATAGAGTTTTTCAAATCCTCAAACACCCCTTTCGGATCAAACCGCTTCAAGATAAAAAAAGTCTTGGCTCCGAAACAGGTGATGTGGCTCAGGAATGTTCAGGTCGGATTTATAAGCAAGCTTCCTGACCCGAATCTTATAAAACTCAGAGTGGTAAAAGCAGAAGCGATCATGTAGATGATCTTAAAGCTTGTGCCAAGATGGGGAGGAATTAAATCCTGGGGATTTCTCTAGCTTCCAACTAACTCGAGGGATTGTTTTATCGTTTCGACCAGCTTGTCTCTGAACTGCTCTATTCCTTCAAAGGGAACGACTATGCTTGAGCGGCCGCCGCTTAGTTCGGTAATCCTAAGGTACTGACCCTTGTGGTTCTCCTTGACGTCAAAGAAAAACCTTTTGGACTCAATATCAACGTGGTTACTTACATGCTCCTTTTCTGTCCTTTCTTCCATCTAATTCCGCCTCCTAGAAAAATTTATTGGAACAATTATTGAGGCATGACTATAACCCCTGAAAAGTAAAAAGCAAACAATTCTTTTATAGCCCCGAAAATACAGATATATTCAGGAAGAGAACCCGCGAAAATGGCAAGAATAAAAATAGATCTACCGAGCAGATTCGTCTTTTCAACGCAAATTCCGATAAGAATAGACGACATAAATTACGGTTCTCATCTTGGACACGACTCCGTGTTAACCCTCGCGCACGAGGCCCGCGTAAGATTCCTCGCGGCACACGGCTACACTGAAGCCGATATAGAGGGAGTGGGAATTATAATGGGAGACGTAGGGATCACTTACAGTTCGGAAGCGTTTTACGGGGACGTAATGAAAATAAGCATCGGCATCGGCGAGTATGGCAACAATTTTCTTGAACTTATTTACGCACTGGTGAACGAAAAAAACGGCAAGGAGATCGCCAAGGTCAAGACCTCTCTCGTATTTTTTAACTACAAAGAGAGAAAAACCGTGCGGATGCCGGAGGAATTCCGAAGGAAAATCATCCCTGGAGAATAATCACCGATAGTTGCCCGCTACTCTTTGTTTTTAGGGGCGTAGCCGATGTACATCGTGTTTTTACGTTTCTTTACCAGAAAGAGATACTGCTTTCCGGGTTTCAGGCCGTTTATGATCTTGTTGTAGTCCCCGAGGTTCGCCACGGGGTTCTTGTTAACCTCCAGTATCACGTCTCCGGGACGAAATCCCGCCTCCCAGGCTGAGCTGCCACGGCTTACGTTCGTAACCAGCACCCCGGCTTTATCCTCAACGCCGAACCGTGCGGCGATATCCGGGGTAATGTCACTTAATTCAATATCTTCGTCCCGCTGGGACTCTGCAGGAGTCTCTTCATCCGGCATCTTGCCGAGAACAACGGAAATCTCCTCGCGCTTCCCGTCGCGGAGAACCGTGATTTTAGAGGAAGTGCCGGGAGCTTTCATTCCCACGAGTTTGGATAAAGACGTAAACTCCTTTATGGGTTCTCCGTCAAATTTCACTACCACGTCTCCCCTCCGCAGACCCGCTTTCTCCGCAGGGCTTCCCGGGCTTATATCGGATATAAGAGCCCCATCGGTACTCTCATGTCCTATGCTCTCGGCTATCTCCTGCGTTATAGGCTGAATAACGACTCCCAGCCACCCCCTGACCACCTTGCCTTTTTCCATGAGCTGGGATATGACCCCCTTGGCCATGTTGGTTGGGATAGAAAACCCTATTCCCTGGCCTCTGGCTGCTATTGCGGTGTTAACACCAACCACCTCCCCTCCCAGGTTAAAAAGCGGACCTCCGCTGTTTCCTGGGTTGAGGGACGCATCGGTCTGAATGAAATCATCGTAGGCCCCGAGACCCAGAGACCTTCCCTTCGCGCTCACTATTCCGACCGTCACGGTGTAGCCGAGTCCGAAGGGATTTCCAATCGCCATAACCCAGTCGCCGATTCTAAGCTTGTCCGAATCTCCGAAAACAACGGGCTTCAGTTTTTTTTCAGGTTTTATCTTCAGAACCGCAAGGTCCGTTTTGGTGTCCTGTCCCACAATCTCGGCCGTATACCTCGACCCGTCATAGAGAACGACCTGTATATCTTCTGCCCTGCTGATCACATGGTTGTTGGTAACTATGTAGCCGTCTTTGCTGACTATGAACCCGGAGCCCAGGCCCTTTTTCCTGAACTCCCGTTCCCGGTCATTCGGAAAAAATCTCTTGAAAAACTCCTCGAAAGGATCCCCCTCGCCGAAATCAGGAAGCACCTTTCCCCGCTTTACGACACTCGTGGTGCTTATGTTCACAACAGAATGCTTCTGTTTCTCGACAAGACCCGCAAGGGAGGGAAATTTTACAGAAGAACCTGAAGAAGAAAGAAGTTCCGGGACATTTTCCCGCGACAGGGACCCAGAGCTTTCTTCGTCTTCCTCCACTTTAGCGCACGAAAGGGAACCCACAAGCAAAAAACAGGCAGCAAAAAACAGGAAAACAGTTCTCTTCATAGTTAAAGCCTCCAGCTTCATTTGAGCATCCCAATTACTTTATCAGCAACTTCTGAGACACTCATATCATCCGTAAGAACAACATGCGGCGAGAGTTCGTAAATATCCTTTCTTTTCATGAAAAGCTCATGAAACTCAGCCCTAGGGTCTTTGACGTCAAGAAGGGGCCTTCCCTTCTTGCTCATCACCCTGTTCCAAAGGGTATCGATATCCGCCCGCAGATAGAAAACCTCACCCGAGGCCTCCATTATTTCACGATTCTGCTGTCGCAGGACCGCACCTCCCCCCGTTGAGATCACTGCCGGGGGTGTTTTCTGCGAAAGGGCGACGAGTATCTCTGTTTCCTTCTGCCTGAAGCCCTCCTCTCCCTCCGCTTCAAATATCTCGGATACTGAAAGACCTTCGGCCCGTTCCACTTCACTGTCAAGATCGTAGAAATCCATTCGCAGTTTTCCGGAAAGCTTCCTGCCGACGCTTGTTTTGCCCGCTCCCATAAACCCCGTAAGAAAAATATGTCGTTTCTCGCTCAAATCAACCTACAATTTTCTTCCGACGGGAGAACCCTCGGCAGGGGGGTTTGTGCCGGAGAGCATTTTCTCAACGTACTTGCCTATTATGTCGCACTCTATATTGACTTCCCTGCCACGGCGAAATTCGGAAAAAGTCGTTTCCCGAAGCGTGTAGGGAATTATGTTTACCGAAAACTCAGTGTCTTTTACCGAGTTGACGGTGAGACTTACACCGTCAACAGCGATTGATCCTTTTTCGACCACATATTTCGCAAGCGATGCGGGAATTGAAAAAGAAAAAACCTTGGATTCTCCTACCGGAGTAATGGACTGAACGACACCGACTCCGTCCACGTGGCCCGTGACGATATGTCCACCCATCCTGTCTCCGACCCGAAGAGATCTCTCGAGATTCACTCCGCTCCCCGTCCGGAGGCCGGAGAGGTTTGTCCTGGAAAGCGTTTCGTGGGACGCATCAACGGAAAAACTACCGTCTCCCGCAGAAACTACAGTAAGACATACGCCGTTTACGGCCACGCTTTCTCCCAACTCCAGTTCCCCGGCATCGATCTTCCGAACCCCGATTCTTAAAAGAACGCCCTTGTCCTTTTTCTCAAGCGCCTGGAGCGCTCCAATGTCTTCAACTATACCGCTAAACATTTAATTCTCCTTGCCCCGCCCCAGGACTCCGGAAATCAGGATCGAAATCGCCCCGACCGTGATCGCAGAGTCAGCTACGTTAAAAGGAGGCCAGAGCAGGTCCGGGTTCCCCGGCCAGTAAACTGCAATAAAATCGGTCACGTATCCGTAGGCAAACCTGTCTATTGAGTTTCCAATAGCCCCCCCCAGCACAAAAGCGAGCCCATATCGAAAAACTCTCTTCTCCTCTTCAAGGCTGCGAAGAAAGAAAAAAATCGCAATCAGCACCAAAACGAAAACAACTATGTAAAAGTAAAGCCTTATATCTTCAGACATGTTCCTTAACATGCCAAACGCGATTCCAGGATTTCGCAAATGCGTTATATCGAACCATGAAAACACGTTTATCCTCGATAGAAATGGTACGTGGGCCTTGACGAGCCACTTGGTCAGCTGGTCAAGCAATACCACCAGAAAAGATATAGCGAACACACTTAGATAATTTCTCATGAAAAAAACAAGAAATCCCGACCCTGAAAGAAAATCCCGCAAATCCCCGGCAGATGGTCAAGCATCATTCCAGGCGAAACTCTATCGGAACCTTGACCCAGCTTGAAACCGCTTTGAAGCCCCTTTGCGCCGGGACGAATCTCCACTTCTTTACAGCCTTCAAAGCGGCATTATCAAGAACCTTGTGACCGGAGGATTTGGAGATGGTTACTTCCTCGGGTTCCCCATTTGGAAGCACACGCACATTAAGCAACACGCTGCCCTCGTAACCACGTCTTATGGCAACCGCGGGATAACCAGGTCTGGGGGTAAAACCGTAAGATGGTCTCGCGGTAGCATAACTCTCTTCGGGCTGCTCCTCCGGGGCGGGCTTTGCTTCCTTTTTAAGCGCTATGGAGTCATCCCGTTTTTTCACTTCCTTTACGACTTTCTCTTTTTTCTTCTTAACAACCTTTTTCTTTCTTACGATTTTTTTTGCGGGTTCGGGTTTTTTGAATTCAAAATGTCTCAGGGACACTTCTATGTGATCGCCGTATACAGGAACGCTTCTCTGCACGACAATCTTCCCCCAAGCAAAAGATATAAGAACATGGAAGATAATTGAAAACAGTATGAATCTCTTGAGATTGTCAACCGGCCTGCCCATACCAAAAGATTATTCTATATTAATAACCAGAAATTCCTTAATTCCTCCGGGAGCTCTGACCTGTATCTCGTCATCGACTCTCTTTCCGATAAGCGCGCTGCCAACCGGAGAGGTAACCGATATAAAGCCATTTTCGGGCTCGGATTCATCCTCTCCCACAAGCTTGTACTTTTTTATGTCTCCGGAATCAATATCCTCCACCGTAACCGTAAGACCGAAAACCACCCTGTCCCGGGCGGTGATTTTCTCAGGGTCAATTACTTCCGCACGGCCAAGGCGGTCTTCTATTTCCTGTATCCTTCCCTCTATGAACGACTGTCTCTGCTTGGCAGTCTCGTACTCGGCGTTTTCGGAGAGGTCTCCGAGGGATCTTGCATATTCTATAAGCTTGATTACTTCCTGTCTTTCGACGGTTTTTAATCTATGCAGTTCGTCCCGAAGCTTTCTCCAGCCATCAGGGGTAATTAGAACTCTTTGGACACTCATTAATATCTCCTCCTCGCCTCAATCATACCCCAACCGGGTTAATAGTAGCTCTGCAGAGCCTTTACGTCGAGACCGATTCTCACCAAGGCCTCGATAGCACTGACCCCGGCGACCGCACCGGCGAGAGTGGTAAAGTAAGGAACATTGTTTACAAGCGCGGTCCTTCTTATCGAATATGACTGCGCGATCTCCTTTTTCCCGAAAGTGGTATTTATAACCAACTGCACCTCACCGTTTTTAAGGTGATCGACTATGTGGGGGCGGCCCTGCTTAACCTTGTTCACCGTTCGGGAAAATATACCATTTTTATTGAGAAATTCAGATGTGCCCCCGGTAGCCATTATATCAAAACCGGTATCGCTCAGCCTCTGGGCTATATCAAGCATCTTGTCTGACTTGTCCTCGTCTTTTACGCTTATGAAGGCCACTCCGCTTGAGGGAAGACTGTTGCCAGCCGCAATCTGGGATTTGGCAAAGGCTTGGTCAAGGTCGGGAGCAATTCCCATGACCTCGCCGGTGGATTTCATTTCCGGCCCCAGAATCGTATCAACTTCCGGGAACTTGACGAAAGGAAAGACCGATTCCTTTACGCAGTAGTGCTTCGGGACGATTTCCTCCGTGTAGCCGAGTTCCTCAAGAGATTTTCCAGTCATCACTTTGGTCCCTATTTTAGCTAACTGAACCCCTATGGCCTTGCTCACGAAGGGAACGGTGCGGCTTGCTCTGGGGTTTACCTCAATTATGTAAACCTCTCCGTCCTTTACGGCAAATTGGATGTTAACAAGCCCTTTTACATCCAGAGAAAGCGCAAGTTTTTTCGTCTGGGATTTTATTTCCTCGACAACTTCAGGTTCCATCGAAAACGGGGGCAGAATCGCCGCGCTGTCTCCGGAATGAACCCCCGCTTCCTCGATGTGCTCGAGCACCCCGCCCACAACAACGGTTTCCCCGTCGCAAACAGCGTCCACGTCGACTTCCTTCGCGTCCTTCAGGAACTTGTCTATCAATATCGGGTGGTTCGGCGAAACGCTCGCGGCTTCCCGTATGTAAGTTCGAAGAGATTCCTCGTCGTAAACTGTCTCCATGGCACGACCGCCCAGAACATAAGACGGGCGGACCATGACCGGATACCCTATCTCGCGGGCTATGCCAATGGCTTCCCCCTCGCTTCTCGCGGTATCGCTTTTGGGCTGGAGGAGTCCCAGATCCGAAACGAGCTTTCTGAACCTGTCTCTGTCCTCGGCAAGATCTATGCTCTCGGGGGAAGTTCCTATTATCTTCACCCCTTCCTCCTCAAGCGCGAGGGCCAGGCGAAGCGGGGTCTGGCCTCCAAGGTGAACTATGACTCCCCAAGGATCCTCCCTTCTTATAAGAGCCAAGGTGTCTTCAAGCGTAAGCGGTTCAAAGTAAAGCCTGTCCGAGGTGTCGTAATCCGTGCTCACGGTCTCGGGATTGCAGTTAACCATAACGGCCTCGTACCCCTCTTCCCGGAGCGCAAAAGACGCGTGCACGCAACAGTAGTCAAACTCTATGCCCTGGCCTATGCGGTTCGGTCCCCCGCCGAGTATCACAACTTTTTTCCTGTCCGTGGGAAGCGCTTCGCTTTCGCTCTCGAAAGTCGAGTAGAGATAAGGTGTGTAAGCCTCGAATTCGGCGGCGCAGGTATCAACCATCTTAAAAGCAGGCTCAATTCCCTCGCGCAGACGGAAATCCCTCACCTCCCCTTCTTCCGTGGAAAGAATCCTTGCGACCTCAATGTCGGAAAAACCATGGCGCTTGGCCTGAAGTATGGTCTCGCGGTTAAACCCGTCCCTAGCAACATCAGATTCGAAATCGACAATCTGCTTTATATTTCGAAGAAACCACGGGTCCACGTGAGAGATCGAGTAGATTTCCTCCAAGTCCATCCCCAGACGAAACGCGTCGGCTATGTACCAGAGACGCCGAGGGGAGGGAACCCTGAGTTCTTCTCTTACCTCTTCGGGGTCACCGGACACCTTCTCGAAACCGTAGGAATCTATCTCAAGAGATCTCATCGCCTTCTGCAGGGATTCCTTGAAAGTCCTTCCGATGGACATGGCTTCACCCACGGACTTCATCTGCGTGGTAAGAGTCGGGCTCGTCTGCGGAAACTTCTCAAACGCGAACCTCGGTATTTTCACCACAACGTAATCTATCGTCGGCTCAAAAGACGCGGGGGTATACTTCGTTATATCGTTTGAGATCTCATCGAGCGAATAGCCGACCGCAAGCTTAGCGGCGATCTTGGCGATCGGAAACCCGGTGGCTTTTGAGGCAAGCGCGGAGCTTCGCGAAACCCTCGGGTTCATCTCTATCACCATCATCCGCCCGTCTTTGGGGTTAACGGCGAACTGGATGTTAGAGCCGCCGGTTTCAACGCCGATTTCCCTTATTATCGCTATGGACGCATCGCGCATATGCTGATATTCCTTGTCGGTAAGGGTCTGCGCAGGAGCCACCGTTATGCTGTCTCCCGTGTGAACACCCATGGCGTCGAAATTCTCTATGGAGCAGATTATGACGACGTTATCCATGTGGTCCCGCATCACCTCATACTCAAATTCCTTCCACCCCACTATGGATTCCTCTATGAGTATCTCGCTTGCCGGAGAGCTTTCGATTCCCGCCTTGGCGAACTCCTGGAATTCCTCCCTGTTGTAGGCAACGCTTCCGCCGGTTCCGCCAAGGGTAAAAGAAGGTCGTATAATGACCGGAAACCCTATCTCATCCACAACATCCCAGGCCTCTTCCATGTTATGGGCGATACCGCTTTTCGGCACCTCTAGGCCTATGTCGTCTATGGCTTTTTTGAAAAGATCCCTGTTCTCGGCTTTTTTTATCGCAGGAATTTTTGCGCCTATGAGTTCCACGCCGTGGCGCTCGAGTGCGCCCGACTCGGCAAGCGAAACGGCGAGGTTAAGGGCCGTCTGTCCGCCTATCGTGGGCAGAAGAGCGTCGGGCTTTTCTTTTTCTATTATTTTTTCCAGTATTTCGGGAACAAGCGGTTCCACGTAAGTACTGTCGGCAAAGTCCGGGTCGGTCATTATGGTGGCAGGGTTGCTGTTTACCAGAACCACCCTGTAGCCTTCTTCTTTCAGCACTTTGCACGCCTGGGTGCCTGAATAGTCAAACTCGCAGGCCTGTCCTATAACTATCGGGCCGGAGCCGATGACCATTATGGTTTTTATGTCAGTTCGCTTGGGCATGGAACGGAAGAGCTTGTAAAGGTTGCAAATATATACTTAATAACACGCTGACAGGCAACATGGAGAAATTGCTGTAATTGCTCTGTGAATTGTTGAATAGAAACTCCTCAAGAATATCTTTCGTTTCTAAGTAGGAATTGATTCCGTAGAAAATTAAAGAATAGAATGTCTGTTTACAAACTTTTCAACTCGCAATACTCATTCAGTTTAATTATCATAAATTTAACCGAAGGAAGAGTAACAATTCCTCCAAAAACGCCACCGCAAATAGAAATTTCTATGTTGCCATAACACTTTAGTGTGGAAAATATGAATCTTCAGGAGAAACTTAAGTGCGAACTTCAAAACGGGGATGCGTCTAAATTTGAACGTCTCGTAGCCGTTCTATTAAGCCACCTTCTTAGCGTACCTATAGCCGTAGCCAGTAAAGGTTTTCAGTACGGTGGGGACGCTGGCCCGACAGGACAACAAGGACGACGATTTCGATTAGAGTGTAAAAAATATGCCGACACCACGAGGTTTAATGAACGGGAACTATATGGAGAAATCGATCAGGCACTAATTAGGGACGAGAAACTTGAAGCTTGGGTCTTGGTTACTACAAGGAGCGTCAAAGAGCAAATACGGCAATCGCTTTTCCAGAAAGCTGAAAAGATAGGTGTTCCTATACTCATTCTTGATTGGCCTGACGGCAACGAATTGTCGCAACTTGCTGCGTTGTGTGCTTACACTCCAGATCTGGTCAAATCAGAATTTTCCGAGAAAGCCGGGGATTTGGCACATGCACTGAAACCAGTCTCTGGGAATTCTATTGAAAGTTTAAAACGTGATTTGCAATCTTGGTGCTTGGGATTCGAGATGTTAAGAGGAATATCTCACGAGAAACTTGAAAAAATCTGGAACTCTCCACAAGAAGCAACCGCTGAATTTGGACAAAACGCTGCGGGTGGATATCAAGTTAAAAAGATCAAACGCACCTCTGTTCACAATGCACTAACATCATGGTGGGAAAATCCGGAAAAAGAAACTCCAGCCACAATTGTCGGATATGAAGGTATGGGAAAAACATGGGCAACACTCCACTGGCTGATGGATAGCAAGGAGAATCAACCTATTATTCTGACTATACCTTCCTCTTCAATGCCGACTGGGGATATCTCCAAAACAAACGTGAAGAAATTCTTGGCTGATCGTCTTTATGAGATTACAGAAGTACGAGACTCGAAATATTGGCTACATCGCCTTGAACTTTTGCTTAAGCGTCCAACTGATGAAGGCCCTCTTTTGACTCTCTTCTTCGACGGGTTGAACCAAGAACCTTCCGTTAAATGGGTAGAACTCCTACAAGTTCTACAGAGTGAGGAATTAACGGGTCGAGTGAGAGTAATAGTCAGTACACGTAATCATCATTTTGAAGAAAAGTTATCTGAATTTAGTAGGCTTGTTTTTCACCCTAAGCGGATCGAGGTGAAAGCCTTTGATACAGAACCTGGAGGAGAGCTTGACCAGATGCTGGAATTCGAGGGATTAAGCCAGACCGACTTGCACACCGATGTTATTGAACTCGCAAGCAAACCTCGTCTCTTCAGGCTTGTGATTAGATTCCTAGAAAAGCTCAAACCAAGGGAAATAACAAAAGACCGACTGCTCTGGGAATATGGGCGAGATTCTCTCGGCGAACGTAATGGGAAATCATTCAGCGAAAATGAATGGAGATATTGGTTAAAGGAAGTCGCACAAAGGTATAAGGATGGAATGAGAACATTCTCACTAAGAGACCTTGGTGAAACAGTAGAACATCCATATCTGAATAGTGAAGAAATCCTTCTGAGACTAAGCTATATAATCGACTGCCACTACGTTAAACATAGCAAATCAGGTGATTTCGAAATTGACTCTTCAGTTATAGCGCACTCCTTAGGGCTGGTCCTTTTAGAACAACTCTATCAAATTGAGGAACCAACATTTGAAACACTTCACAGTGAATTGACAAAATGGCTGGACCCGATTTCAGACTTTGATGAAAGGGCGGAAATCTTACGTGCAGCAATATCTATTCTAGTGCAGCAGGGGTGTCCTGAAAAATTACCAACTTCCGGGGTTCTAGTTACGGCATGGCTACAAACCCAGAACATACCTGAAGGACACAGAAAAGAACTTATTGGCCTAGCTTCACACCTTCCCGAAGCATTGCTTGATGCGATTGAGCATTCAAACAGCCGAGTTCATTCATCCGCACGAAATTGGGCCGTGAGAGCACTGAGAACAATCCCCCGGACAAGGACCGATATCCTCTCGCTTATAGTTAAACGCGCGTATCGTTGGCTGTGTATAATCTCTCTTGACTTCGATCCTAAAGCTAGCAAAGAAAATGAGAAATGGCGCTCAGAACACTTCAAAAAGCTGATCGGAACCGATGCTTCAGGACGGATTAACATCTTAGGAACAGAAATTGAACTAGTCAACGATAACTCTAGTTTCTTGAGGTCTACAGTCCCTTCAATTATCGAAGGATTCCCACTAGCAGGAATTCATCCAATCTTCAAAGCCGTAACTATTGAATTTGCAATACGTGGCACCAGCAGAATCTGGAATGACATGAAGTGGCTCTGCCTTCTTAATGAAGTTGATCCCAACGAGACGGCGAGAACTTTACGTAAGTTGTCAGAATCAGTTCTTCGACAAAACCCTGAGTTACAAATTCATCCAGACCTTCCATCTCACATCGCCGCACTTCTGCTCTGGCTTACTGGACAGGAGGAAGATGACAATAAAGCATCATCTATTAACCCCGAATCGTTGCGTCCGTTCAATTATGAGAAAGATTATCTTGCGGACCCTAGTAAAGAATTATTCCCTATTGAAAAACGACATGCTGAGGTAGTGCTCAACAATACAGAAATAAAACCACGATTCCGGGTTCAAAGAACGGAAGAACTATGGCTTGATCCTAACTTTCAACCACCTGAGAGCTTCATTAAGGAAGTTGAACGAGCAGTAGCCGATATAGATGTCGAGAAGCTAAGTCAGCACCGTTCAAGGACCGAAGAAGATTTTCTTCTTGAATGCCTTGAACCAGTTCTCGCGCGGTTCAATTCAAACCTCCTCGAAAATATCATAAGACAAAAGATGAGGAACATGGGAACCCGTTCAGCAGAATCTCGGTATTGGTGTGCATTAAGTTCAACAAAACATTTTGTGTTTACTGGAACCGCCGAAGCAACTGCAGCACAAAAATTGCGTTCAAGTAGCAACTATAGTAACGGTGATGATGAAGAAACAATTACTGCCAACAGACTTTTACTAATGGAAGTCTTGGATATGCGGGCACAGGAACAATTTGATACATTGATCAAGGCAGACTTGAAATATATCTCTAGCGATTTTACTGAAATTCTCTTAACTCCAACATCGGAAGATATTGACAAATTAATTTCTTGCTACTCCAATGGCTCACATAAACAGAAATACGATCTGCTCAGTCTGTTATTAGATTCCAAGATTAAACTTAGTGATAACGCATGGTCATGGGTCGAAAACTGTGCAATAGAAGAGGAGAACCTTCGTAAGCTTGCGTTTAAGATACTAACCCACTCCAACCCCAAACGATTTGGTAGGACGCTCAAGGACAATAATTGGTCTTGGCACCCGGGAGAGGATTTATGGGTTAATCATTATGGAACACTTGCACTTACAGAGGCGACACTATCTTCTTCTTTTGACAAATTGATAACTCAATTGGCACCATGGCTTCTTTTGAAAGTGGCTTGCCTGCGTGGATCCAATCCAAACGAGATATGGTTAGCAGCCAAAGAGTTAGGCCGAAGCCTTATTGCAAACGATATTAAAAAACTAGATCCGGGTTCAATCATTTCGGTCAATCGATTCAAAAGAAAATCCCTACCGGGCTTGTTTTCAATTACGCCGCAACCAGCCTCAAACGAAATCGAAAATTTTCGGCAAATGTTTGATTCTGAACTTCGAACCAAAAAGTTGAATGAAGCTATTAGAGCTGCTGAATCGCTTATACCCAGAGCACATAGTTCAGGCGCAATTCTCTATTTAAAGGACTTTGATTACAGGGACTTTGAACCTGTTCTTTGTCATGCTTCGGACCTCGTTGAAGAATGGTTAGCTGATCTACCTAATCCAACGGTGGAGTTCAAACGTCGTATCCTTCTGGCTGAAGGAGTCTTTCTTGCCCTGTGCGAAGCTTTACTTATCCACGATCCTGAGCGCGGAGTTAAATTATGGCGAATTCTTCGTACCACTTTGGAAACTCGATATTATGGCGCTGCGGATGTAGAAGATCTTCTGCATATGGTCTTTCGAGTGCCGGATTCACTACATGTAACAGCACTAAGAAAAGAATTGATAGAATTAAAGAGTTGTCATACTGATCGTGATTTATTTGATATTGTAATTGCCGCATCATACAACGGAAAAGCCGACTGGATTGATGACTTAATTCGTGAAGACCAAGCATCGTCATTCGTCTGGCGACAGCGTC
Source organism: Candidatus Dadabacteria bacterium (assembly GCA_028823955.1). Lineage (GTDB taxonomy): Bacteria > Desulfobacterota_D > UBA1144 > Nemesobacterales > Nemesobacteraceae > Nemesobacter. The sequence continues at coordinate 6,062 of JAPPFE010000016.1, read as the reverse complement.
GAGCTATTACCTTGGCAGGCTTTACATCAAACAACCAATTACCTGTTGCCGGTGCTTGGCCAGAGGGAGAAATGAAAACGGTTCATTCTAGCCTTCGTTGGAAATCAGCACGCCAAAGATGGATTGAGGCGTGTGCTCGACACTGGTGGAAAGCATTCCTTGACGCCCCCAACCCAGCCCAAGCCTACGCCGCATGGGTACTGTTTTTACATTCGGCAGACCGCCGCATTGATACATGTAAATGCATATTCCGAGATAAGAATACTACGAAAAGTTCAAACAATTTTACTGATCTCAAAACGATTCATGTTGAACTCAATCGATCAAATAAACACGCTCTGAATAAAAGGGAAAAAGAGCTTGAGAAAAACTTTCTGGGTTGGAGAACCGCTGATAATATGGGCCCTTGGTTCAAACAGATGGATTGATTGTGTTCAGTCATTATGACTTTCCCTCAAACAGTATAAAGACTCAAAATCTCCCGGAATCCGTACTTCATAAACTTATCTCCGCGTCAGGATCTCCTGACTCAAGAGCGTTCATGTAACCAAGACAAAGCTCACAGGAGAGATACGAACCGTAAGTTTTGGTTTCCTGGGCTTCCACTATCGGAAAAGCAGAAAAAACGTGACGAACATCATCCCGGTCAGTGACCCCGTAAAGATGGAAAAACACCGCGTCAAGCCTGGCGCGAAGGCGTAATCTCCTCTCCTCGTCCCAGAGAAACGGCGGTCTTGCTTCACCGTCTTCATCAACATACCCCATGTCACGCGCAAACGGCGCCATGTCATGGGCCGTATATACAAGTTCCAAAACGGCTTCGCGCACGATTTCTCCGGCTGTTTTAGGGCCGAAGCGGACTGCTTCAAAACTGTCGGGAGGAATGACCGGCAGCTGCTCAACAATGTACCAGTTCAGGTGTGTACTCTGGACCTTCTGACGTACAATATAATCAAGGAGTACGGAGTTGAAATTCGCAATCAGGCAGGGTGCCAGGTGGCGGCGAGTGTTTAAATAATCTCCAGTTAAGACCGGGGCTGTATTTCCTAACCCGACAAACGGAACACCGGAGGCGATCATCGTCCTGGCATCCGTCGGCCTTGCAATGTCGCGAAACGCTATGGCCCACTCCAGGCCATCCGGGAAACCCACTTTTTCGGCGGGAACCCAGTATTGCGGCGTGGGAACAAAATCCGGCTCCGCTTTTTGCGCCGGTGAGATATCTCCACTTAGCGCGGGGTTATGGAGATTCTCAGGGTTTATCTTTACGGAAGCCGCTCTATGGTCAAACTGGTGGATCATGCGGCCGACATAAAGCGGCACCCACTCTCCCTTCGGGCTGCCGAACCTGTTGCCCGCAATCGGATAGGCTTTTTCTTTTTCCTCAAGCTGCTCGCGCGTGCGGAAAAACCCCGAGTCGTTGGTCATATCAAACATACGAATGTATTTCACCGGCCATGTTTTTACTTCCTCCTCTCCTGACCGGTTAACCAGGACAGGCACACGCTTGTAGATTTCCCCGGTAAGCTCCGCGTCTCTTCTTGACCGGAAAATCGGCATCGTGCCCGTGTTGGGATTAATGAGGGAAAAATCCTCCGAAGTGAGCGGAAAACAACACTCGGGATCCTTCAGTTCCTCAAGCTGGTGTATGTAAAACCCACATCTGGCTGGTTTCTCCTCCGACAACATCCCAGCGATAAAAATACAAAACTTGAATGACGCGTGGATGTCAGGAAAGAAAACTTTCCTATTTTCAAAGTCATAGAAGGCTTTCAGTCTCCCTCCGGTCGCCACTTCCTTGAAAAATTTCGCCGAAGTCCTGTCAGACGCAATACCCGAGGGAACAAGAAGACCTACCATTCCGTCGGGTTTTACGATCTTCATGGCACGTTCAACAAAAAGAGAGTAGAGATTGATATCCCCGCCGGAAAGCAAAGGATAGTCACCGCAGGTTCTGGCCACGCGGGCCGTCTGTTCCGTCCGCTGTTTCGCCCTGTTGAAATCTTCCGCAAACGGATCTCCCATCTTCTCAAGCTCGGCTATCATACGTTTTCGGTCCGCGGCGCGTGGCGCGTGGGCAATCTCAGGACGGCGGACCGCGAACCACTCAACCTGCTGCAGTTTTATCCTGTCCCAGGGCGGGTTTCCTATTACGGCGTCAAAACCGCCGCGCAGTCCGGAACTGTCCCAATCAGACCACACCCCCGGAAACATAACCTGCCAGTTGCAGAAACGCTCTTGCTCTATCAGTTCCCTGGCTTTTCCCAAAAGCTCCGTAAAACGCTCGGACTGAGCTTTCCCGTTTTTGGTATCTCTTTTGATATCCCTTTTGCCGAGCGCGATATCGACAGGGTCACCCAGCGTGCCTACGAGAAAAGCGTTTATAGCCTCCTTGTCCTCACGGTCCTTTATATCCAGCCAGTCAAAGGCATGTATGAGCGAGAGAAAAGAATCAAGGGGCGCGGTATCTCTCTTTATTCCCTTGAATATATCGGCGGAGCGATGAGCCTCTGATATTTCTTCGTCGGTCAGACTCTCAACTATCTGCATGTGGGCCGCGGTCTGTTCCGCCCGGTCCAGACGTTCTCCAAGCAGAAGATGTCCTCCATTGTCTTTAGCTTTTTTAAGTCCTTCTTTCACCCACGTACCGAACAGGCTGTTTCCGCAGCGCAGGTGGTGATCGATGAAATTAAGAGGAGCCCCGGGAGTAAACGTGTGAAGCCAGAGAGAAACCTTGGCAAGCTCAACAGCCATAGGATTTCTGTCAACCCCGTAAACGCAGCGCTTAAGCACCATGCGCCTTATTACGTCCCGGTCTTCAAGGTGTTCATAGTCAACGCTCCATTTTCTTTTTTTGGCATTCACCATTATCCTGCTACGAATCCGCTCAATCCGCTCGTTTAAAGGAGAGACGTAATTCTCCACAAGGGCTTCCGAGTCGGCCATAGCCGATATCACGCTATCGGCAAGAAAATCCACAAGACACACAAGAAAATGACCCGAACCCATGGCGGGATCACAGATTTTAAGCTCAAGCAGACGCTCCGCCGGGTCATGTTCCTCCCTAAGAGACGCGAGCATGAGACCATCTGAAGATTCGTTTTCAGCAAGCTCACCTGCTTTGGACTCAAATTCATCCATACGTCTTCGCGCAAGGGGTTCAACAGCTTCCTTTACTATCAGACCGACAAGATCATCGGGAGTGTAGTAGCTCCCAGAATCCTTTCTCGCAAAAATATTCGGGCGAACGACCACTTCTCCATCCTCAAGAGCAAGTTCGTATTCAAGCAAGCGTTCGTATATGGATCCCAGCTGCTGCACCCCGAGGTCGCGGTAGTTGATGTAACTCCGTCCGGTTTCCGTCCGTTCAAAGGAAAGCGCGTCAATCAGGTCGGCCATAACACTGTCGCTGAGCTTGATCTCTTCAAGAAGCGGCGTAGCCTCGCGGTCAAAAAGACCTCCGTTGTAAGGAGGAAGTCCTATTGATGTATCGCCCTCATCCATAGCCAGGCAAAGATCGTCAATTGCGTTCCAGTAACGCGCCGCTTTTTCGGAAAAGATATCGTTCTGGTCCTTGCGGCGTCCGACGTCGAGGCGCACCTTGTCCCGAAGAGCGTAATCATCATAGCGACTGTCGTTAACCGGGAGCAGGTCCCGATCTTCCGCGTACAGTATGAAAAGAAGACGGTAAAGGAATATCAGCGCGGCGTCTCGCACCTGCTCCAGTGGGGCTTCGGGGGCGGCGGCGGACATGGCGCGGGCAAGATCCGGAAAAACTTTTCTGAACACCATTTCGGAAAGGCTGCCCGCTACGCGTTCTTCATAGAACCTGCTTTTTTCAATGGAGCGCTGGTGGAATGTGCGGGGGTCGGAAGGCCCGTGAACAAAAGCTTCACGCCTGAAAACAAGAATAAACACGGAAAGCCAGTGACGACGTTTGTTCTCCTCAAAAGCAACAGCGCCGTGGCCGTCTCCGTAAACATTCAGGATTTTCCCGAGATCAATTTCAAGGAACTGCTCTGAGACCGACCGGGCACCCTGATAGTAAAGTCGCCATTTCGCGCCGTTGGTAAGAATACCCCACCGGAGTCTGCCTTCAGTCACATCATCCACGCGCCTCAGATAGCGAAGCATCTGGGTCGAGGGCGCCGTCATTTCCTCTGGAGTTCCCGATCTGCGATCGAGGGGACGAAGCCAGCGTTTACACTCAACCACGGCAAGACCGAACTGGTAACGCTTCCATTCTTCGGCGAAGCTGTTGGCCTGCTCCTTGTCCGATTCATCCGCGAACAGGAGGCCGTCGGGCACATCCTGCCTTCCCCGCACGGCAAGGTTCTGCTGTTTCAGACTTGATCCCCAACCAAGGAGTCTGAGCACGGGCCAGATCAGATCAGTTTCCGTCTGGCTTTCGTTGGGTTTCTGTCCGACAGGAAACCTGCTGAAAATCTCCCTTAGAGATTCATTAAAACTGTCTACCGAATCAGAATCAAGGTCTTTCCAGTCAGGCAGTTCTTTTACAGAATGACTCAGAAAATCATGAGAGAAAAGACTTCCACGAAAAGGTTTCCCGTTATCCACAGTTAAAAAATCACCCCTTCACAAAACTACTGGAATCTCCAAGATGAGCATTTAAAATGACCGGCAAGTTTCTCTGTTCGATAAGATGAGAATTCTCCTCCAATAATTCAGGAATAATCACCTTTAGAAGATCGCAGAGCTCATTCAAATTGCGTGCTTCAACAGCTAATCCAGGTATACCTTCACTTGTCGCAACCCACATATCTTCATACCACCTAGCTTCAACTGTGAAGACATTATCCACGACAACATCCTTAGGAAAATACTATCACCTTATCAGCTCCGAAGCGCAACAATTTCAGTAAAATGATGATGATCTTCGCTTACGGGAGAAAGTACAATTCGACGATAACGATTATGCCTGATGGTTTACTGATCTGGATATCGAGCGGTACTATCTTACGCGCGAAGACGGTTATTATAATCCTGACCAGTACTACTTGACTATCAGTTTGGGCGAACCATTTAACGAAAACTGCTATAAGCTGGTTGCCGCAGTGATAAAGAAACCAGGATGACGGAACCTATTAAAAACCAAACGATATATACAATAGGCCACTCAACTCATGAAATTGAGAACTGGATTTCACTTTTAAAGCGGCACTGTATAGATGCGGTTGCGGATGTTAGGTCCGTACCATATAGCCGCCGGCAGCCGCAGTTCAACCGCGAAAACCTCATTGACTCCCTGACAAAACACGGAATCGCGTATGTTTTTCTCGGCAGGGAACTAGGAGCGCGAACGGATGATCCTGAATGTTATGAAGATGGCAGGATAAAATACAGGTTGCTTGCCAAGACCAAACTGTTTAAGGAAGGAATAGAACGGGTCCGTAGCGGTAGCAACCACAGGAATATTGCTTTAATGTGTGTGGAGAAAGATCCGCTTGACTGCCACAGAACGATTCTCGTAGCGCGTGAGTTGATCAGGACAGGGTCGGATGTCGCACATATTCTGGTCGATAGACGGGTGGAATCCCACAACGCCGTTATGAAACGTTTGCTGGAGCAACTGGGAGCAGGCAGACAACGGAATCTGTTTCTCACAGAAGAGCAGCTGATGGACGATGCGTACGATGCGAGGGAACAGCGCATTGCCTATTCCGAAGAAGAGTCTGCTCGTAAAGCTCAGGAGGTTCAACAATGAGAATTCTTATTGTCGGTTTTACCAAAAACCTGTTTCTTCGGTGCTGAAATACGTATTGCCATCACTACAGAATTCGATTTGAAGGAATATCATTACAGGCTCACTATCAGGAGAAAGTCTGCCTTGTCAAAATCATCCGCTGCTGTCTAATCCCCACGCTCAACGTATATCTCTTTCCCCTTATCCGCAAACTCCCTTGCCTTGGAATCAAGCCCCTTCTGAACGGCATCCATCTCCGAGAGGCCTTGCTCCCTCGCGTAATCCCTTATGTCCTGAGTGATCTTCATCGAGCAGAATTTCGGACCGCACATGGAGCAGAAATGCGCAACCTTGGCCC
>JAPPFE010000047.1 GCA_028823955.1 Candidatus Dadabacteria bacterium | reverse complement strand
TTGATTTAACTTTTTTTGCTTGATTCAAGCTTTTAGAAAGGTACTGGGGGGGGGTAGAACTAAACTCCCGTTGAGTTGGTTTATTTCTATAAACTGAATTTCTCATGGAAGCACTTTCCCCCTTGATTGCGGACTTCCCGTATTAGGAACATACGGTCGGTCTAGGTACGTACGATTAGTCTAACAAACATGAATGTGCACTGTCAAGTCTCAGTTCAGCCCGGGGCTTCTGCGCAAGACGATTTCACGTTGTGGAGAAAGGGTCAGGTGTGTAAAGCGGAAAAAAGGAAGTGAATACCTGCAGACCGCGGTTCAGACCATGTTTGAGGGGTGGTGAACTTTAAAGCTAAACGGGCGATAAAAGACCCGGGAGAATAGTCAACAAAAGGGAATATTCCCGGCGAGTGTTTGGAAGATAGGGACGGCGGAGAGGACCCTGCTCAAGTTTTTTCCGAATTCCGGTTTCCCGGGCCTTTTAAATGCGGTGCTTGGGGTCTATAATGATTTGCCAAGAACACCGAGGAGGAATCCATGAACAGCAAAAAGACCCAAGATGCTTCCACTGCCACCTACACCATGGGATACAGCGACGATTTTCAGAAACTGCTCAGGCGCCGCAACGCAGGGAGCAGCGCCGCACACCTGCTTCCGCACCTCGAGCCGGGGATGCGCATTCTTGATTTCGGGTGCGGCCCCGGAACGATTTCGGTGGGGCTGGCAGAAGCGATTGAACCTGGAGAGCTTTTCGGCGTCGATATGGAAGCCTCGCAGATCGAGATCGCACGGGCCGCCGCGGAGGCCGGCGGACACCGAAACGCGACATTCCAGACCGCCGACGTGACAGATATGCCCTTTGAGGATGACTCGTTTGACGTCGCGCACTGCCACGCCGTGCTCATGCACGCCCCGGACACGATGGCCGTTCTGGCGGAGGTGCGTCGGGTTCTGAAGCCCGGCGGTATCATCTCAAGCCGGGAGATGTTTGTTGACTCTTCGTTTCTTGAGCCTTCGATGAGAGGCGGATGGGAAACATTCGCGAAGCTTATCGAGGCTAACGGGGGCAACCCTCAGATCGGCAGGGAGCTCAAGCGGCTGTTTATCGAGGCCGGTTTCCGGGATATAAGCGCGAGCGTTTCGTTTGAGCCTTTCTGCACGGAAGAAGACATTGATTTTCTTCACGGTTTCATTACTACCTGGTTTTTCTCTCCGCCCACTGTTTCGGCGGCCAAGATGTACGGGATTGCCACCCGGGAGCAGTTCGATGGCTGGCGCCGCGAGCTTGATGAGTGGAAGGACACCCCCGGAGCGCTTGCGGCTTTTGCCTGGGGAGAGGCTATAGGGCGCAAATAGGATTGTCTTCTGGACATTATCAAGACCTGACCCCATGTTTTTCTTCTGGGCTTTCCGCGATGAACTCGCCGTCTCGGGACATTTACCGTATAAAAAAAACGGTTCTCGGGCCGTGTGCACTTGTCAAGGAAGTAATCGGTCTTATTTTTACTAATGTGAAAAAGGTTTTTCCAACGCCCCGTGAACATTGAAGTGCAACACCCCTAAAATCAGGGTTTGAGTCCTTATGAGGGATACACCTCAATTTGAAGGGGCCAAGCAACAAAGATAATCTCTAAAGTTAACACACTAAGGAGGTTATCTGATGTCATATAAGCACTTGACCCCAAAAGAAAGGTTCCTGATCCACCACTATTTGCAAGAAGACTGCTTGCGGCGCAAGATTGCCAAAACCCTCAGACGCAATCCCTCTACGATCAGTCGAGAGATAAGGCGTAACACCGGTAAACGTGGTTACCGATACAAGCAGGCAGATGAATCGGCGAAGCGTCGTCGCGGGGAAGCATCAGCAGTTCCCCGCAAGATGACCCCGGAGCGTTGGGCGATGGTGGAAGACCGGCTGGTCAACAAGCACTGGAGCCCCGACCAGATATCCGGGAGATTCCACCGTGACGGGGTGGTCTCGGTAAGCGCAAAGTGGATATACAACTACATCTGGGAGGACAGAAAGGCAGGAGGAGTTCTGCACAAGAGTCTTCGCAGACGGGGAAAGAAACCCAACCGCAGAGGCAGGGACGGTTCTGGGCGAGGTGTTATCCCGGGGAGGGTGGACATAAGCAAACGTCCTGTGGAAGTTGAAGACAAAACAAGGGTCGGAGACTGGGAGGCTGACACCATAACAGGCACAAGGCATCTTGGAGCAATTGTTTCCCTGGTGGACCGTCACTCTAAATTCGCGTTTCTAAGCAAGGCAGGACAAAAGACAGCAGAGAATGTAGGAAGTGCTATGGTGAGGTGTCTTGAGCCGGTTAAGGAGCTTGTGCACACCATAACGGCGGACAACGGCAAAGAATTTGCCGGGCACAGTACAGTGTCTGAGGAGCTTGATGCGGGGTTTTACTTCGCAACGCCTTACCATTCGTGGGAGAGGGGGCTCAATGAGCATACAAACGGTCTGGTACGGGAGTTCTTTCCAAAGTCTAAGGACTTACGCAAGGTAGACCCTCGGGAGGTAAAGAGGGTGGAAGAGTTGCTCAATACCAGGCCGAGGCGGGTGCTTGACTACAGAACCCCTGCCGAGGTGTTCTGCGAGGCGCTGGAGGCAGTTGGAGTGAAGAGTTCGGTTGTGAGTGAGCTGTGTTCGTGGAGGGAGTGAAATTCGGATTTGTAGTCCGAATATGTTGATAGGGGAGGTTTTTAGTTATGGGAGAGTTGCGTGCTGTTTTGGGGGCAGTGCAATACAGAATGCAATTCCTGGACAATGCTCTTCTTCGCTCGGGCTCGCCCTCGCTACGAAGAGCATTGTCCCCTGTCGGTCCCTGTGCTAAACTCCCCTGAAAAGAGATTATCGAAGTTAGTGTTGCACTTTAAAGTTCAAGTGGTGCAAGCGGAATTTGCCGCTTAATGGAGGTTTAGATGACCAGGGAGAAAACTGAAAAGCACGAGTTCCAGGCCGAAGTGCGAAGGCTGATGGATATCGTGATCAATTCCCTCTATACGGACAAGGAGATATTCATCAGGGAGCTCGTTTCAAATGCTTCTGACGCGCTAGAGAAGCTGAGGTACATACAGCTTACCGAAAAAGAGATATACGACGAGGCTCTCCCGCTTGAAATCGAAATATCTACCTCGAGCGAGGACAATACGATCACCTTTACCGACTACGGCGTCGGAATGAGCAGGAAGGACCTCGTTGAGAACCTGGGAACCATAGCCCGCTCGGGCTCAAGGAGCTTTCTTGACGCGATGGAGAAAAGCGGGACCGAAGGGGGAGACCTGATCGGGCAGTTCGGGGTGGGCTTTTACAGCTCCTTTATGGTTGCCGACTCGGTTGAGGTAGCGACCCGCGGCTACAGGAGGAATTCGGAGCATCTCATCTGGCGAAGCGGCGGGGACGGAGTGTTCGAGATAACAAAGGGAAAGGGGCACAGAAGGGGAACGAAAGTCGTAGTGTCTCTGAGGCAGGATGCAAGGGAGTACTCAGATCCGGAGGTGATAGGGGACATCCTCAGAAAATACTCCGCGTTTGTTCCCTTCCCCCTTAAGCTAAACGGCGAGCAGATAAATACCACCGAAGCCGTCTGGCTTCGCAACAGGAGCGAGATTACAGATCAGGAGTACGGCGGCTTCTACAGGTTCCAGACAAACTCCTTTGACGAACCGAGACACAGGCTTCATTTCTCCTCTGAAGCCCCGATTGACATGAACGTGCTTCTGTTCGTGCCGGAGGACAACATGGAGCGCCTGGGGTTCGGGAGAATGGACCCCGGAGTGAGTCTTTACTCAAGGCGGGTTCTTATAGACGCCTCTCCCAAGAATCTTCTTCCCGAATGGGCGAGGTTCCTTAAGGGCGTGGTGGACAGCGCCGACATTCCTCTTAACATCTCAAGAGAGACCATGCAGGACAGCTCCCTTGTGAGGAAACTTAATTCCGCCATCACTAAAAGGTTCATAAAGTTCCTTGAGCAGAACTCGGCTGACGACCCCAAGAGTTACGGCGATTTCTACGGCAGGTTCGGTCTTTTCATAAAAGAGGGAGTGGCCTCGGATTTTGAGCACAAAGAGCAGCTTCGGGGGCTGCTTCGCTTTTCTTCCTCGCGCAAGGGGGAAGAGGAACTGGTTTCCTTTGAAGATTACCTCTCGGGGATGCGCAAAGGCCAGGAGGAGATCTATTACCTGTTCGGTTCCGCAAGAGACACGCTTTCGAACGGGCCCCACATGGAGTTTTTCCGCTCAGAGGATATTGAGGTTCTTTTCATATACGAGCCGATTGATGAATTCGTGATGTCAACTCTCGGAGAGTACAAGGAAAAAAAGATTGTTTCAGCCGACAGCGTTGACGTAGGAGTTGCGGATAAGGATCCAGAGAGTTCTTCAGAGCGTCCTTCCGAGGAGGAAAAATCGCTTTGCGGCTGGATGAAGGAAGTGCTTGGCGAGAGGGTAGGGGACGTGCGCATGAGCCGGAGGCTCGTTGAGAGTCCCGCCGCCGCGTTTAACTCTGATTCCACCATGACCCAGGGGATGAAAAGGATCATGAGGAACATAAGCGCGGGCGCCGACATGCGTTCCGTTGTCCGCCTTGAGATAAACGGCGACCACGCGCTTATAAAGAACCTTGCCTCCATGAGAGAAAAAGACACAGAATTCGCCGCGATCATAGTTGAGCAGCTTTTTGATAACGCGCTTTTGGCCGCCGGGTACATGGAGAACCCCGGAAGCATGGTCGGAAGAATAAACAAGCTGCTTGAGCGGCTGAGTTCCGGGTGATGCCCGCAGATGAACTACCTTGCCCATATCCGCCTTGCCGGGGATGACCCGGAATGCCTGATAGGAAATTTCCTGGGCGATTTCGTGAAGGGCCGTCTCACCGAGGAGCGCTATTCCCCGGGCATAAGACGCGGGATAGTGATGCACCGCAGGATTGACGCCTGGACGGATTCTCACGAGATAACGAGGGAGTGCGCCCGGCTTATAAGTCCCGAGCGCCGGCGCTGGAGCAGGGTTATTCTTGACATCTTCTATGACCACCTGCTTGCCGTTAACTGGGAAAGGTATTCGGATGAGAGCCTAAGGGACTTTCTTGACAGGTCGTACGGTATAATCCTCGGGGCGGCGGATATCTTCCCCGAGCCCGCAGCGGCTAGGATAAACACCATTATCAAGGGCGGCTGGATAGAGAAGTACCGGAGCATTTCCGGGCTCGGCGTCGTATTCCAGGGGATGTCGATAAGGGTAAGGAGAAAAAATCCCCTTTCCGGGTCCGAGCAGGAACTCGTGGCGCACTACGACGAGATGAACGAGCATTTCAACCGGTTTTTCCCGGAAATTCTCGAATACGCGAAACATCTTCGGAAAGCGGACGAGATTCAGGCCTGATGAACCCCGCGCTGTGGGTATGGTTGCAAAAATGGTTTGAGAAATAGCCGAGCTATCCTACTTCAGGCAGCACCTTATCCACAAACAACTTCATTGACCTTACTGCTTCTTCATGCGAAATACCCGGGAATTTAAATCTACATATCAGGTTGTCTATAGATAAACTTTCCTGGTATTTTCTGATAGTCTCAACACATTCTTCGGGGGTTCCTATAATTGACTGCTGCCTTGCAAGGTCATACAAGATCGGATCTGACGGATCACTCAGCAAGTTGCCCTCAGCATCCACCATTGAACCCCATGAAGCATATCCCTTGGCCGTATAAGTGACGTGCTCTTTTATATCCTCCCAAGCATCATCGGCTTTTTTGTTGGAAATATAAATTTCTCTGACAAGTGGCTTTTCAACTTCGTCGGGGTTTTTGCCATATTCCTTCAAGAAAGATGAATGCATGTCAAAAAGGTATTTGATAATCGGTATTACGCCGATTGCCGGAACGTAAAGCGGAGCACCAATCCGAGCTGCTCTCCTTATGGCGGGTTCTGTAAAAGCACCGATCCATATTGGTATTGGCTGTTGAATGGGTTTGGGAGTTACATTCAAATTCTCTACCTGATAATACTTTCCATCAAAACTGAAAGGATCATCACTCCAACTCTTGTTCAGTATCTCAAGGCTTTCTTCAATCCTGCCCCTGCGCTCCTTTAACTGCCTGCCAAATCCATCAAACTCTTCTTTCCTGTAACCCAGTCCCAGTCCCAGTATAAATCTTCCGCCGGAAATGAGATCAACAACGGAAGCATCTTCCGCTATTCGGATCGGGTCATGAAGGGGTATCAGCAACACACCTGTACCTATACGGATATTTTTAGTCCTGGCGGCCATTGCCGAAGCGGCTATAAGCATTGAGGGACAGTAACCATCGTCCAGAAAGTGATGCTCCGTCAGCCATACGGAGTCAAACCCCATCTGATCTGCCATCTCCACTTCAGTCAGCATTTCGCTGTACAGGTCGCTATGTGATCTTGGATGGTGAGAGGGTGATTGAAGACTGTAATAACCAATGCCGAATTTCATATTTATACCTCCTTAAAGTTATTTTTAACTTACTGGGAATTGTAAAAAAATTGACAAAAAGTATAGTCTAAGAGGTGGTTTTATCAAATTACAAAGATAGTTTGATCACTTTTTCTTTATGCTAAGAGCGGTAAACGGGGGCTGGCATAATTTCTATTGATTCCTGTTAATCATTCGGTAAATTCCATTATTAAGAGTATGCGGCAAAATCGGCCAAGCACATACGGCACCTCGCTTTTTCGCCGGATCCTGCCTCTGTTGAAAGTTATTCGGGAACTCAGATGCCCAGACCGAATCCGGTAGCGAAGGTGTAACCGACGTAGACTCCCCATTCGCTGATTTCAAAATCGTGATCAACCCTTGCAGTCGAGGTGGTCAATCCGTCTCCCGAGCTGGAATCGAATTTATACCTGGAGTAGGTGACCCTCAGATCAAGACGATTTTGCTCGCTTCCGAATTCTACTCCGGCTCCCACGAGCCAGGGCCACGCGCTAAGTTCCTTGCGGTCCACGCCTGCAATCCGCTCGGTAGTGCCGTCGGGAAGAACGACCATGCCGTCATAAGCACCGTCAAACGTGAAGTCCGCCCACTTAACGCCTCCGACCAGGTAAATCGAACCGCTGCTTCCCAGAATGTCTTCCCCGGGCGACAATCCCAGCTTCGCGTTAAATCCCGCACTGTAGTTCTTCTCCAGGTCCCAGTCTCCAGAAAACACGTCGGGAGCGTCCGGCGAAGAAGTGTCATCAACTCCTTCAAGCCTGCCGTCTACTTTTTTGTTCAGGTTAAAAGCGAAGTCAAGTTCGCCTGAAAAATAGGTTTGGCCGGGGAGGTTCCATCGATGTCCCAAGATGGCCTTGATGGAGCCGATTCCACCCTTGCCGTTATCGCTTTCGTAATTCGACATGGGTTCCATGTCGGGAAAATTGTGAATTACCATTTTCTTGTAATCCACGTCGGTGTATTCTCCTCCGAGCGCCGCTCCGATGTAAAACCCACCCATGCCCTCGGCATTTGCGGTCTGGGGCTGCGACGCGAAGCAAAAGGTTGCCAGGATTAAAGCCGCGGCAAGCCACCGCAAACGGGCTCTCAACTGATTAAAACACCGTGGTGTGGCATATACGGATGACCAGAAAGTTTCCTTTACCATTTCGTTCTTAACCTCCTTGCTTGTTTCGCCGTTGTCGTTACTGCTCGATTTTGATGGTATTATTTTATCTCAAACAACCTCTAGAGCTCTACAGGTTTCTAGCAGAGATCTTTCATGAGGTTTTCTAAAAAAAGGGAACTCAGTTCAGGGAACAAAGAGGGTGAGGAACCTAAAAATTTTTGCATGCGGCTCACGCTCTTGGTTCGGATTGTCAGTTGACTAAAGGCCCGATATAAACCGAGGCAAAAAATGATCGATCTTTACACGGCGGCCACACCGAACGGCAAGAAGGTTTCAATAATGCTTGAAGAACTTGGAGCCGCCTACAAGGTTCACGCGCTTAACCTCTCTGAGTTTGAACACAAGAAGCCGTGGTTTCTCGAGATAAATCCGAACGGGAAAATACCCGCGATAGTCGATAATGATGACGGCACTGCGGTTTTTGAGTCAGGAGCTATACTCATATATCTTGCCGACAAGTTCCGAAGCTTTCTTCCGCCCCTCGGAGACAGTCGCAGAACAACGTGTATCCAGTGGCTCATGTTCCAGATGTCGGCTGTAGGGCCCATGCAGGGACAGTTGAACGTCTTTTTAAAGTATGCCCCGGAAAAAATACCCTATGCGATAAAGAGATACACCGAGGAGACTAAAAGGCTCTACTCGATACTCGACGAAAGACTCTCTGAGGTGGAGTATCTTGCAAAAGAGTATTCGATCGCCGACATAGCCACGTGGCCCTGGATAAACGCTTACGACTGGGCGGAACTGGATCTCGGGGCTTTTCCGAATCTTACTAGGTGGCATGCCGAAGTTGGCGAAAGGCCCGCCGTGGTAAGAGGAAACGGAATTCCCCCAAGCCCGAAGGAAGAGGAAACGGAAGAAGAGAGGATAAAGAGAATCCAGAAACTGCTTTCCTAGTTTTTCTATGTCCGAGACGAGGGAGGCGGAAAAATCTCTGTCTGCCTTTCCGTCAAAAAAACAAAAAAGATTTTTACAGCATTTGGGTTCGTTCTTAATGTCTGAGGATAAGAAAAAAGACCGGATCGTACTGGTGACTGGGGCAAGCGGTTACGTCGGCGGACGGCTGGTTCCGGTTTTTGGAGGGAAGGGGGGAGCGGGTACGTTGCCTTGCCCGCAATCCCGGGTATCTCGCCGGTCGTTTCTCTCCCGACACCCGGATTATCGCCGGCGATGTGCTTGACCCGGATTCTCTTGAGACCGCGCTTGAGGGGGTGGACACGGCTTACTACATGGTCCATTCCATGGGCTCCGGGGACAACTTCGAGGAACAGGACCGTATCGGGGTCCGTAATTTCGCCCGGGTTGCTCGCCAACATGGAGTGCGTCGAATCATTTATCTGGGAGGATTGTTCGGAGACGGTGAACTTTCTTCTCACTTGGCGAGCCGCAGGGAAGTAGGGGATATTCTGGCCTCAGAAGGTCCCCTTACCTTGGAATTTCGCGCTTCGACCATAATCGGCTCGGGATCGCTTTCTTTTGAGTTGCTGAGAAGCCTGGTTGACAGGCTGCCGCTTATGGTCACCCCGAGCTGGGTGAGAACATTAACCCAGCCCATCGCCACTGGAGACGTAATAGCCTACCTCATTTGCGGTCTGGACTTGGAACTGAAAGACAGCGCCGTTTTTGAAATCGCCGGTCCCGACTAGGTTACCTACGGCGAGCTGATGCAGGAGTATGCCCGCCAGATCGGCGTGCGGCACCCGACCGACTTGCGCTAGGGCGACTCTCTGGATTTCTGGCGTGTTGAGGCGTATGAAGAGAATCGGCTGCTAAGCCTGAGAGCGGAAATGAGATTGCCCGGTCAGGCGTGGCTTCAGTATTCACTGGATTATTTTCAGGCAGATGCTTAAAGAAATTGCAAGACGCGCAGCTTATTAATTTCCTAAGATATACCCTTACCTGCGATGAAACCGAACGAAAAGCCAAAATTCCGCATTGCCGAGCAAGGGAATGTGGGGGTCTAGGTGGAAAAACCGCAATGGCCGTGGGAAAATACTTAGTAAAATTGCTGATACCACCTTCGCATATCCTCTAACAAGAGGCCTTCGCTTTTAGCTTGCAAAGGGACCTTCTGGTAGATTTTCCTTTTTAGTATCCCTAGATCTTCTTTTAACTGTGAAAACCAGCTCCCAACCACAGAGGAAACCAGTATCCCAGGGGCCTTGCGGGGAGCAAACCATCGGAGGGCTATCCGTTGCTTCAGTGCTTCAACAGGGGTGAAAGTCTGGAATATCGTTATTTCGCCAATCTTCGGTATATCAAGTTCAAACCTCACCACGCTCCCCGGCCCGAAAAAAGTAAGCAGCGCCGAGCATCTGGTGTTCTCGTAAATCTTGCCTCTTATCTCAAGCGTTGCCTCGTCTTTAAAATATGCGAGGTACTTGTCAGAGGACCAGCCGGGCTTATGCCGAATCTTTATCCAGGGCAGCTTAATTTGAGTCCAGGGAATACACATAGTTCCGTGCACAGTGGAGAAATGAGTGAAGTCGACAGTGTTCTCGGCAAACTCAATGATATGGATTTCTTCTTCGCCTGCGTTGTGATGGCCGCGATAAACCTGCTGCCCACTATCGATCTTCTCCTGAGACGGTAATTGGTACGGCGGCGATTTGCCGCTTGCGGAATGATAAATCAAGATCATCCCGTAATACTCGATTGCTTCCCAGCGTTTTTGAACGAAAGATTCGGAAATACGAGGTTGGCAAACCCTTCCGTTTCCATCGAGTTGCCAGCCGTGAAAAGGACACTGAAGCCGGTCTCCCTTGACTTCACCATAGGCCAGATTGGCTCCCATGTGGGGGCAGAAAGCCTCAAGCGCTGCTATTCGGCCAGTGTCGCTGCGGAAAAGAGCAATCTCCTCCCCCAGGCATTGAATGTGCCTTACCTCTCCAGGTTTAATGTCTTTCGAATTCGCCACCCTGTACCACCCGTCCGGGAAAGGTGGGGGATAGGTGCGTTCCCTGCGTTCTTGTTGTTCTGTCATTTATTAAAAAACCCCGCCGATTGCGCTGGCAACCAAGCGGGGTAATAATTCTAATCGCCCCAGTGGCGAAACTGTAAGACGCGACCGACTCTCAATCGGTTGGCCGTTAGTCCGTGGGGGTTAGAATCCCGCCTAGGGCAAGCAACACCAGCCGACAAGACACTATTGTATAGCGCGCCTGACATACAGTCAAAGGCTACTTTCTGTCCGGTATTGTCAAGAACTTTTGTCGAACAAAGTATAATTCTCATTTTTTGTTACTCTTTTTTGCTGCTTGAGCTTCTGGAGCCCGTCTGTAACAGCATTTCTAGATTTCCGAGCCTGCGTGAGGACAGTCACTGTAAAGAATTCTGTAGCATCAACCGGTTGGTAAATACTAGGATGGTATTAATGAAAAGTGCAAACAATTTCAAAATCAACTTGGCTAGACAGGCGCCATTTTGCCTGCGACCAAAATATTTCATAATGACAGGTTATGGGTTTATGTTAAGAGAACAGACTAGCTGTGCATTGATCCAGAGACGAAAGGCAAGCAAAACGATGGGAAAGAGCAGTATGTTTACACTTTTTCTATTTAGCTATACAATTTTCTAAAGCTAATGCAAATGCATTTCTGGTACTTAACGCTGCATAACTGGATAAGCGGAGTAACAGCAAATGAATCCAAACCCAAACGCGCGAAAGAATGAAGCATTGCTTTACCCGTTTCCGGAAGGCTGGTATTTTGTCGCCAGCCGCAAGATGATTGAAAAACAGGGGCTTCTGAAGAGAATCTGGCTTGGAGAACAGGTTGTTGTCTGGTGCAACAGCGAAGGCAGAGTCTGCGTTGCCGAGGCAGTCTGTCCGCATCTTGGAGCCGACCTTGGCCCTGAGGTAGGGGGGCGGATAAGCAACGGTTGCCTGGTATGTCCTTTTCACGGTTTCGAGTTTGATGTAAGCGGTCAATGCGTGGCGACACCCTTCGCTCCTCCGCCGAAGACCGCCAGGCTGAAGGTGTTCGAGACGCGGGAAATTCAGGGTCTCATCTTTGCGTGGTGGGGCAGCGGCGGTCGAACGCCTCAATGGCACCTGCCCGAGGCTCCCACGGCGGATGCGGACTGGAGCGGGATGGAATTCCGGCACATCCGTTTCCCCGGACACCCCCAGGAAACTACCGAGAACTCAGTGGATGCCGCGCACCTAAACTATGTGCACCACTACGACAGTGTGAACATTGTCGGTTCGGTATCAATTGACGGCGCCGCACTCAGAAATTCCTTCAATTTCAAACGTACCCTTGCAGTTGCCGGTATAAGGCTTTTCGAGTACGACGTCTCCGCGGTAGCCAATATACACGGGCTCGGCTATTCATTTGTCGAGGTCCGCGAACATTCAATAGGCATGGAAACCCGCATGTGGGTGCTCACAACACCGATTGACGGCAAATTCGTTGAAATGACATTGGTGAGCCAGATGCGGCAACTTCGTAACCCTAAGGGGCTGGGCTTGGGATTGCGGCTCTTTCCCACGGGGATCAGGACCCGCATCATGAACAAGATACTCATTGCCTCCCAAGAGCATGACGTCATGCAGGATGTCGTCATCTGGAGCAATCTGAGGCATCGGTCACGTCCGAAACTCTGCAGTGCTGACAGCGATATCGGGAAGTATCGGCGCTACTGCAGGCAGTTCTATCCGGATGGTCAGTATTACAGCCCGTAGAGGAGTGTAGGGGTTTATGCCGAAACCGGCATGCTGTTGTGTTCGGCCCTCCCGGACCGCACAGTGGAATTCCCGCGATCTATGCGGTTGAGCTTCTCAGTCGCTCTCTGATCTGCTCACCGGTTTCCTTGGTTTCGTCAAGCAGCATCAGAAGCGGCGGAAGAAAGAAGAAATCTGCCACCAGAGCGATAATTACCGTTATTCCTACCAGAAGACCAAGCACCTGGTTTCCCACCAACCCGGATGTTCCGAACACCATGAAGCCGAGCCCGAACACTATGGTAGTTGTAAATAATGCCCTGCCCACAGAGCGAAAGGCAATCTGGACGGACTCCGAAGGCAGTTTCCCCGCTTTTCTGCTGTCCGTGTATTTTGTCATGAAATGGATGGTGTCGTCCACGATGATGCCGAATGCTATAGCGGTGACGACTGCCGCCGGAACTCCCACCTCTCCCACCAGGTGGCCCCACAGTCCCATGGCCATAGCGGCCGGAAGGAAATTGGGTATCAGACTGACCAGTCCCAGGCGTATGCTTCTGAATATGGCGAACAGCAGCAGGGAGACTATGGCCATCGCCACAAAAGTGCCCTGCAGCATGTTTTCAATGTTTCTCTGAATTGAATGAGACCCCACAATCGAAATTCCTGTAGCGCCGGTTTCCATGCTGGGGGCATTTTGCCGCAACCATGCGTGCGCACGGTTGTCGAGGTCGATTTTTTCCTTGCTGGACATACTTTTCACTGAGACCGTTGCGCGTGTTGCCCTCCGGTCATGGTCGATCAGATTATTAAGGTCACGGCCTATCGGAAGAGAGAATTCGTAGAGCAGAAGATACTGCGCGGCAAGTTCGGGATCGTCTGGAAGCGTGTAGTAATCCGGGTTATCACCATGCAGGTTCTTGTTCAGACGCTTCATGATGTCGGCAATTGAGAAGATATGGACAAATTCCGGTTGCTTCCTGTACCAGTCCGAAAACGCCTCGACCTGCTTTAGGTATCCTATATCCGTAACGGCGCCTTCACGGCCGGAGTCAAGAGAGTACTCATAGGTTTCCACGCCAGGGAAATTCTTGCTCAGAAAATCCGCGGATCGCCGGAACTCATAACTCTCATCCATAACCTCAAGCCAGTTCTCCCTAAGTTCGATCTTGGAAATGCCGGCAACCAGCACGATAGTTACAATGCCGAAGAAGCACAGAAGGATCGTACGGTATGAGATGACAAAACGGCTGAGACGATCGAAAAAATCCTGTCTGTTCTCCCGCATCTTCCGGGCACGAACAGGTAATACTGACAGGAATGCGGGCAACAGGGTCACCGAAAAGACAAAAGCGCACATGGAGCCGAACGCCACGATGTTGCCCATGACTCGAAACGGCGGCATATCTACGAAATTCAGGCTCAGAAATCCGATTGCAGTTGTGAACGAGGTAAGGAAAACAGGCCACACGTTCACTCGCACAGCATGGATCGCCGCCTCTGCTTTTGTCATGCCCTGGCGCAAGCCCCCGGCCATTCCCTCAATAATGTGCACGGAATGAGCGACGGTCACGGCCATCAGTACGAACAGCGCGGCACCGCTTTCACCAAACAACCTTAAGCCGGTCCATCCGGCAAAGCCCAGCGCGGATGAGATGACGGCAAAAATCATCAGCACGATGGCAAGCGTTCCCCATATCGAACGTATCAGAACCAGGGCGACAAGCAGCATGGTTCCAAGAGCAATTGGCCCGAGTACGGCTGTTTCATCGTCAAGAGCGTCACCTATGACACGATTTAGGATGAGTCCACCTAAAAGGTGGTAGTCGATGGATGTATATTTCTCCCGGGCGTTGGCAACAGTCTCATACAGGTAGTCGGTAACCTCTCGCTTGGTCAATTCCCGATTGTCGTCAGGAAGCACAATACTCACAACCAAACCGGCAACTTTTCCGTCACGGGAAATGAACCGCCCGGCAACTTCCTGAGTACCGAGGGCGACATCCTTGATTCGTTCTATATCCGTATCGCTCAGGGAACCGGCTTCCTCGATAAGTGGCTCAACAACCAGTTCGTCTTCAAGCCCCTTACTGTGCGTGTAGTTCGAAATAGAGTCGACACGGGTGGCGTAAGGGGTGCGCCAAAGCTGCTCAGTCAACTCTTCAATGGCAACAAGCGCGTCCTTCGTAAAGACGGTGCCGTTATGCGGCGCCACGGCGACCAATGCAACATCGGACAGCGCATATGTCTCTTCAAGCTGTTCCAGCGCGATGAGGTGCGGGTCGGATTTGCCAAAGTGATTGCGAAAGTCTACATCCACCACAACCAAGCGCGTGGCCCCCGCAGCAAGCGCCAGCATAACAAGCAAAGAGAGCAGAATAGTCAGCCAGCGTCGGGTGACTATCATCGAGATACAGGATTTCAGTTTCATACGATCATGCCGAATTCCGCAGTATCTGCAGGTTTCAGGTCTTGTACTTCCTCTTCCTTTTGCCACATCCGGGCCCTATCCGCCTTGGCAGTGCAATATTTGCTGAGCGCAAAAATAATTATAGCACGACAAACAAGATGGGACTTTCATGTCGCGACAAAAAATGGTACCGATATATCTCAGGGGACGCAACCTCTCGTATTTGCTTCAAAGATTCTTTGCGTTGACGGGAACAACCGTCTGTATTAGCCTATAGACGGGGATAGCAGGTTCATTATGAGTGTTCCGTTCCCAAGGTCTCCGGTAAAGCGGGATAACGCATTTCAAACTCAATTTTGAAACTTTCCCTAAGAATGGATGAGAACGGAAGAGAATAATCTCAGGGGGCTCTGCCTGCCTCTAAAAACTGATGGAAATGGGTAAACCATGCCATGGATATAGGCAGTCTGTCTAAAAAACTCAAGGATGTGTACCGGGGGTCCGATGTCGCCCGTCGCGTGCAAGACTTCGAGGGTCGGATGGAGCGAGCGACGCCCGAAGCCGTTGACTCGGGCGGTTACGACCACGCCCAGTCGGTCAAGGACTACTACGATCTTTACGGTGAGCTAATGGTATGGGGTTGGGGTGAATCCCTGCACTTCGCACCCCTTGCGCCCCATGAGACCCCGGAGGACTCCAAAATCCGCCATCAGCGGTTGATGATCGACAAGCTGGATCTGCGGCAGGGCATGACGGTGGTTGATGTTGGTTGTGGGATCGGTGGCCCGATGCGTCGTGTCGTTCGTGAGGCCGGTGTCCAGGTTGTCGGGATCAACATAAACGAAATCTAGTTGGAAAAGGCGAAAAAATTGAATACCGAGGCGGGGCTCGACCACATGGTCGATTACCTGGCGTGCAGCTTCATGGATATGAGCGTTATTGAAGGCAACACTTTTGACCGTGGTTATGCTATTGAGTCAACGTGCCATGCGCCGGATAAGCAGAGTGCGTTTGAAGAGATACTCCGCGTACTGAAACCCGGAGCTCTGTTTTGGGGGCAGGAGATGTGTCTGACGGACAAGTTTGATCCGAACGACAGCCGGCACTGGGATCTTAAGCACGACCTCAAGCGTGGCATTGCACTAAAGGACATCGCCACGTTCGGGGAAGTGAATCAAGCGCTTGAAGCGGCAGGGTTCCACATCATTGAGGGGACGGACCGGGGCGTCTCGGTAGGGGGGGGGTATTCCAGACCATGGTATCAACCCATGGTAAGTCGACACGGGATGCTTGGTAAAGTCTTGTTCAGGTTTCCCCAAGGCCGCAGAGCACTGGTCGCAGGATCAAAGCTGGGCGAGATGGTTGGGTTGTTTCCAAGGGGTTCCGCAGAGGTCTTCCGATCCCTGAACCAGACTGCTGATGCCTATGTCGAAGCTGGGAGGACCGGCATCTTCACGCCTCTATACTGTTTTCTGGCTCGCAAACCCCATTAGGCCCGATTGACACCGTGCTTGCCGCACACGTGCCGTTACAATCCCCGGACAAACCCTGCCTGCAGGCAGTGGGAGAACCATTGCGGGTGCGTGGATAATGTCTGAGGGGCTCGTTAGGCCAAAGGACAAAATTGAAATTGGGGCTGATGTGAAAAGGTGGTTAAGTAGTGGATACCGGTGCGTGCGTAAATCCGGACCACGAAAGCCTGAAGTAATGGAGTTTGAGGGGTAGGGCCCAGAGACGAGTTGACGCCTGTTCAGAAGGAAGCTCATGATCTTCTGGGAATGCGCCCGAAGAAGACTGCTGGGGCAGTCTTGTTCCAAGGCGGAACTGATAATGTCCGGAACCAGAGAATTCGGAAAACTGTAAGGCAGGTTTAAAAGGGGTCGGCATATTGGATAACCACAGATTTGAGTAAGAGGTTCCCGCCGCGGACTAGCTGCTCCTTATCGCTTCTATGGCTTCGGATCGGGACTCAAACACATCAATTACCTTGTCAAAAGCCGACATCTTGAAGATTCCCTTTACCGCTCTGCACATGGAGCACACCGCAAACTTTGCTTTCTTTTCCCGCAATCTTTTCGCAACCATCAAAATGGAGCGCAGACCAGCGCTATTGATATAGAGGAGTTTTTCGAGGTCGAGAAGCACAAGCTTGTCGGGCCCGCCAGTTGCATCCCACAGTTCTTCATGGAGTTTGCGCACATCAAGGCCGTGAACCTCTCCAGATAAGCTTATGATGAGGACTTCTTCTATCCGCTCGGTCTGAAGCTCGACTGTTTTATCGCTTCCTTCCATGTCCTGAAGACACCTCCGAAAATATCTCTATATTCCGGTTAAGTGCGAATGAAATGTATACTGCCCCATTCCTCCCGTCAACTTGCAATAAAATTTCCAATACACCACCAGCACACACAGGGTTGTATCCTCTGAAATATTCCGGTATTATTTATGCTGCTGTAAAAAGAAAGTTCTATCTTGATTATCTCTCTGCAGTCAGATAGATTGCTATTGGTGGAGAATGAGCACTCAAAACAACCAACTTGAGTTACAGGCCGATCAGATTGAGGGGGCCTTGGTAATAAGCGTAGCTGGCCGGATTGATGGTATGAACGCGCAGGAATTCCACGAAAATCTGGACAAGGAAATTGGCGATTCTGAGAATCCCGTAGTTCTGGATCTTGAAAAGCTGTCCTACATCAGCAGCGCGGGGCTGCGCTCAATTCTGCTTGTTGCGAAAACGCTTCAAGGCAGAAAGACGGGATTCATGCTGTGTTCCTTGCCCGTTCCCATAAAGGAAATTTTCGAGATTGCGGGTTTTGACAAAATCATTAACGTGCTCGAATCTCGTTCTGATGCTATAGCTGCGATAACGGGTTAAACGCATTTATGAAGAAGCAGTTGTCGAATCCTGGCCTTGTGCCTCTCCTTCTGAAGCATCAATCACCTGGTTAGCCGCGGGGTCAAGCGGCAAGACAACAATCATATCTGTATATTCGCCTTCCTGCGTTTCTACGCGGATCTCACCACCGTGTTGCCGTATGATGTCACTGGACAGCGATAATCCCAGCCCTGTTCCTTGATCCGTGGGTTTCGTTGTATAGAACGGATTAAAGATGCGCTCCAATGCAGATTCTGGAATACCTGTTCCATTGTCACGGACATGGATCTCAATATGGTCATCAATCAGCCGCGTGCTCAGGCTAAGCGTCGGTTGAAAATCCTTTTTCGAAGCATCGTCAGCAGCAGTCAGCGTTTTTCGTTTTTCGTCTGCGGCATAGCAGGCATTGGTTACCAGGTTTAGGAAAACCCGGCCTATGTCCTGCGGTTGTACCATGATCTCGCCTATATCCGTCGCGTAGTCTTCCTTGATTTCCAGCTGGAATTCAGGGTCAGAGGCGCGAGCGCTGTGGAACGCAAGCAGCGCGTGCTGGTTAAGCAGTGCGTTGAGGTCAGTCGGTTGCCAGTCCCCGCCACCACGACCCATCTTGAGCATGTCTGTTATAATCCGGTTCGCTCGAGTTCCGTGCTCGTGAATGCGCTTCAGGTTTCCCGTCAGGTCCTCTGCCACTTCCTCGATTAACTCCGGATCATATCCCTCTTCCGTGCTTCCGCCAGCCTCAAGCTTGGCTATTTCCTCCAGCAGTTCTTCCAGCAGTTCCTGTGAAACCTCTGAGAAATTCATGATGAAGTTCATCGGATTTTTGATTTCGTGCGCGACCCCGGCTGTCAACTGTCCAAGCGCGGCAAGCTTCTCTCGCATCACGATCTGGTCCTGCGCCCGTTTCAACTCCTCGTTGGTATGTGCCAGTTCCTCATTTTTTTCCTGCAGCTGGTTCGCAAGAGTTTCCACAAGATTAAGGCGCTGTACTTCCAGTGCGTTGTGTCGGAACACCTCAAGCGCCTTGGACAATTGCGCGATTTCGTCATTGCCTCTGGTGTCGACGGTTATTTCCAGGTTGCCGTCAGCCATTTCCTGCATTTGATTCGATATGCGCTCCAGACGCCGGATAAGACGACGCTGCACAAGCAGCCATCCCAGCAGGACTGCGCCGCTTATGCTGACAATATTGAAAGCCAGCAGCAGCTTGGTGCTGGTAGCGGTTACCGCGGCCGCTTTGCTTGCCATTTCCCCCGCGGCCATGCTTGAATCATTTACAACACTTTCTACCCGCGCTACGATATCAATTCCTAAAGCCTGATTCTCGAGAAGCAGGGCGAACAGTTCATCGTCAACTGCCAGTTCCCGACTGCGCAGGTCGAATCCGTTGTTCTCCCTTCTGCCGAACGAGATCAGGTCTTCGGAAATCCGTGGCAGTTGGTCATGAAGGTTGCCTCCATCCTGTTTGTATTTCTCAAGCGCTTCAAGCGACCTGCTGATGCTGCCGGCTGCGGCTTCAAACCGTTCCCGCAATGGCTGCAGCATGGCCGCATCGGTCACTACGAATGTGGTTGCAAGCAGCTGCGAAGCGACCACAGCCGCTTCGCGGAGCTCAAAGAGGTGGCGATAGATCAGGAATTCCGATTCGGAGAAATGAACCGAGCGGGGCGACTGTACTTCACCAAGAGATCGGTGTCCGGTCATCAGATAGAACATCTGATCGTCGATTTCGTTAATCATAATCGGCGTTATCTTGCCATGTATATCCTGAAGCTCGTCTCTGAGGTTGAGACTGCTCTTGCGAAGGTCAAAACGTTCCCTGACGAGCAGTTTGATTCGCTCTATGTTCTGGATTATTGCAACCCCGTCAGACTTGATCCGTTGTGATTGTTCGTTTTCTCCCTGGTCTTCCATCATTGCCGAGAGCTGTGTTTTAAATGCGTCCGCCTGCAGGTCGATCGTTCCGGCTACGGTTCCGAACTGCTCAGGAGTGCTTGTGGTGAGCCGTGGGGCGGCGGCGACGAGCATGCCTGTCTGCTGGGCAATTGCAAACGCCGATGCCATCTCGGGTATGTTCTTTTCGTTAACGTTTTGCTGAATTTTGCCGATCTGGTTGAGAAAGAAAAGGGCAATCAGACTGACGATAATGACGAGTACTACGGCACCTCCGAAACTTATATAGAGTTGCGTAGAAATCTGCGTGGAAATCCTGTTCCAGAGTTTTGAAAGCATTTAGTTTATCTTAGTGTCTTTTGCATATGCACAATGTCGGTCAGTATCGTCGCGGAGGTCAGAGACACAAGAGGCGTGTACTGGCCGTCAGGACCAATAATCGTCAAGAACACACTGTCTGAACCTTGATTGTCATTCTTGTTGTATCGCAAGGTGAAGCCATCCAAGTTAATGTTGTTGCCGGTGCGCAGCACCGCATCAATACAGCTGCGGGTAACCTGCCTGCCGCAGTTGTCTACGACATGGATAATCAGACGCCCCGCCAAATATCCCTCATACGATATAAATCCGGGTTTCGCCGCCGGATCGTAAGCCTTCAGCGCGGCGCGATAGGAAGCGGAAGCAGGCACCGTGTCCCCGGTTGGAAAGGGAACCACCTGAGTAACCAGAACTCCGGCCCCCTGATCACCCAGTTCGCTCGCCAGGGCATTGCTGCCTACGAAGGAAAGCGTCATGAAAATGGAGTCCATGCCGATGTGGCGTGCCCACTTGATAAATGTCGCAGTTGGCTTGTAGGGACCAACAATAATCACAGCTTCCGGTCCTGTGGCGCGCAAATCAAGAAGCGCCGTCTTTATCGCTACGGTATTGCGAGAAAATATCCCCGTTCCGGCAGCGGAGAGTTTGCGCCGCTCAAGAGCAAGAAGCACCCCCTGCAGACCGGCACGGCCGAATGAGTCATCCTGGTGGAGGATGGCGATGCGTTCAATTCCGAGGTCAGTCGTTAATCGTTCTATCATCTCCTCGGTTTCTTGATAATACGAGGCCCGCAGATTGATGACTGTCCGGCGTTCGCTGCCACGCAGGTACTCCGCCCCGGTCATGGGCGCTATGTAAGGCACATCGTGTTCCTCCGCGACGGGTACCGCGGCCTTGGATGTGGGAGTGCCAACCGCACCGATGAGCGCGAAAACATTCTCACCAATCAGTTGCTGTGTATTTACGATTGCCGCTTCCGGTTCGTATGCGTCATCCAGTGATCGCAGTTCCAGACGACGTCCCTTAACGCCACCCCGGTCATTAACTTCTTTGAACGCGGAAAGAATGCCGGTCTGCATGCCCTTACCAAGCTCGCCGGCCGGACCGCTGAAAGCGGCTGACTGTCCAAAGACAATACGATCGCTGTATACGCCCGGTTCGGCGCGTATTTGCTCCCGGGCCTCCCCTGATGCTGCGCTTGCTAGTATTGCAACTACTGAAGCGGCAACCAATTTTTTGAGAGACAGTCTGCTTAGTAACCGCATTTTTCTAAATTTTCTTGATCATGGTCAGATGATTGCGATCACTGTTGCGCTGATAGCGCAACTCTGTCATCAGTTGCTTGGCCAGCATTATTCCTGCTCCGCCAATACGGCGGTTCTCAAGCGAACTTTCGACATCAAGCTCCGGCGCATCTTCAAGCGGATTAAAGGGATATCCGTCATCCAGTATCTCAACAGTCATGGTTTCACCTTCTCCTGAGAATATAATTTCCACTTCATGTTCCTGATCATCATCATGCGCATAGCTGACCACGTTAGTGAAGATCTCCTCCAGGGAAAGCTGTATGTGAAACAGTGCTTCGGAGGGGAGATCCAGTTGTTCATAAAATTCCTCCAGCGCTGCCGCAATTTTCTGGATTTCCTCCAACCGATTCGGAACGATCAACGTACGTGAAGCTTGCATCCTAACTGTCTTTACCCATTATGTGGTTCGCAGAACAAGACAGGTTATATCGTCAGATTGCGGATTTTCACCAGCGAACTCTTTGACCGTCTCGAATACCTCATTCGTAACTTCCTCGGAGTTCTTGAAAGTGCCGCTTTGGAAAATTTCGCAAAACCTGTCCATTTCGAATAATTCCTTATCTTCTTTTTCAGCTTCCACTACTCCGTCAGTGTAAAACACGATCATGGAACCCGACTCAATGGTGACTGTATTCTCCTCATATTTGAAATTCGGCATCACGCCCAGAGCAACTCCGCCCGTTGACTCCAACAGTTCAGTTGTCAGATTCGGCTTGACAATAACTGGCGGATTATGTCCGCCGTTCGCGTAGACGAATTCTTTCGTTCTAGGATCGTAAATGCCGTATAGCAGGGTTACGAATGTCATGGCATCGTTGTCCTCCGCCAACATCGTATTTACCTGTTCCAGTACGGCGGCAGGAGATGTGGAAATTGCCGCGCAAGCCTTCAGCAGCGTACGACTGGCCATCATGAACATTGCCGCGGGCACTCCTTTGCCCGACACATCGGCTATCGCAATTCCAATCCGGCCGTCACTAAATTCATAAACATCGTAAAAGTCGCCGCCTACGGAAAGAGCCGGAACCATGCTTGCGTACAGATCAAATGTTTCAGAAGTTGGAAAGGATTTCGGAAGAATATCCTGCTGCATCGTCCTTGCCACATCAAGCTCGTTCTGGAGAGCCACAAGCTTGTCGCGCGCGCTCAGTGCTTTACGCCACATAGCAAGGTTTTCAATCGTACGTTCAATTGTAGTCTTCAGGTCCGTGAAGTCTATCGGCTTGGTAACGAAGTCGAATGCCCCGCGGTTCATGGCAGTCCGTATGTTCTCCATATCACCGTATGCGGAGACCATTACGGCACGAATATCAGGGTCTACTTCCGGTATCTGTGCTAACAATGTCAACCCGTCCATAACGGGCATGTTAATGTCAGACAGCACAATATCGAACCCGTCGTCGTCGCGTAGACGTTCGAGAGCTTCCACACCGTTGTGTGCAAATTCGAATTCGTAACGACCGCGACGAACTTCACGCCGCATTCTCTGCAGCATAAGCTGTTCTAAATCTATTTCGTCATCGACAACCAAAATTCGGAATTTGCCGTTGTCCATTTAGAACCTACCTTGCCGTTTAGGGCCTAATTTAATTGGTAAACCGATAATTATATACCTGATTACACTAAGTTATGTACAGGGAATCATATCCTTGACTCGGCAAAATACCTGTGTCGAACACTAACAAATCCACGGAAACCGCAGTTGTTTTATGGCAAACGCATTTAGGAATAACTTCCGCATATCAGATTTGAATATAACTCTTGTGGTTGGTACGCTACATAATATGTACGAACGTTCGGTTTTCTGGCAGACCCCAATTACTCTGGAGCCGTTAAATGAACAGTCGCAATAAACACTATCCGGTTAATATGATCTGCCTGTTTTTTTTCTGCTGCTTGGCTTTTGTATATGTCCTGCCGCTGATCGGTGTTGCCCACGCACAAAGCATTGACGAGGCAAAGGCGGCCTATGCACAAGGGCGATTTGCCGAGGCGGCCCGGATCGGTGAAAGTCTCGGGACTTCGCAGGGGTTCGCGCTCTCCGCAGAGTCGCTGTCAGTCCACGCTCACTACATCGCCAAACAAGGTGAGAAGAAAAAGTTGCTTGAGCACGCCGTAACGCTGGCGAGAAAGGCGGTTACCTCCGACCCCGGCAATGCGGATGCCCATCTGCAGCTGGCGCGTGCTATCGGACGGCGCGCGGAGACTGTCGGCGTGTTCGAAGCGGCGGGAGAGGCGGAAAAAATACGCGAATCCACGGAAAACGCGCTTCGAATTAATCCCAAATTGGTGACGGCACATCTCAGCCTGGGGCGGTGGCATTCGGAACTGGTTGGCGCGATGGGTTCGTTCGTGGCCCGCACCGTCTACGGTGCGCGGAAAAAGGATGCCATTGCCTCCTTCGAAAGGGCTCTTGCCCTGGCTCCCGATGCAAAAGCTGTGCCTCTGCAATACGCACTCGGCTTAATAGCGCTGGATGATTACCAATACCGGGAGAAAGCACGGAACCTGCTGATGCGCGCCATCGGGTTGCCGGCGAAGGATGCTTACGAACGGATACTGCACATCGAAGCGGTCGAGGCTCTCGACAACCTCAATAAATCCGACGATGACGATGACGACTACTGATGACTTGCCGCAACTTCGGGAACCAAGATGCCGGGGCTGCTCTATGCCTTTCTGAGGCGCCAGCCGTACATCATACGTCCGTAGAAGTTAAACCACTTCCTCGCTTCGGAATCCTGAAAGGGATAGTCTGCTCCAAGTTGTCTTGCCGTAACGAGGCCGGAAACAAAACATGTCTCTTGACTGTTGATCAGAGTATGAGCACCACAGTGCCAGGTTCTTTTGCGCCCCTGAACGAAACCAAACAGATTAATCAGAAACGCTATGTGAGACACATCGTGTACGATGTGCTGAAACCACCATTTTTTTACGATTTTCTCTTCGTTGATGCGACTGATCGGGTTGTAGGTCACTAGGCACGGCTTGTCCGATTTCTTCGCCCCGGGTTGCTGGTTGTGCATGATGTAGGTGATTTCATAGTTGTCTGGTCTCGCACCGTACTGTTCAATGTGGTTGCTCCGGGTCTCGAGGGGCTTGGCGGCGTTGTTCGGGAGGACAGAGGCGTCGGAATGTACAACCGTATGGTTGTGCAGTTCGCTCTCGTAACGAATCGAGGAAAGAAGGAAGCTCTCCAGCAAGGTCGGATTGTCCAGAATCATCAATGTCTGGTTCGCGTTGCACGCGAAGACCACATCGTCAAATGTCTCCGTGATTCCGTCCTCATCTTCAATGAGCACACCGGATGTGCTCCGATACACTTTCCTCACGGGCCTGTTGAGGTATATCCTGTCCCGAAACCCGGCGGACATTTCCCCGTATATGCGCCGCGTACCCATATCCCATGTATGCATTGTTGTCGCGGTTTCTATATCAAAGAACTCAAGATACCGGGCAAACAGGGACGCGGGCATATCGAACACATTCGTTGCCATCAGGAAATTGACGAACATCGGCTTAAGAACCTTGTACCTGAAGTCTCCGGAAAACCTGCCCAGGTTGAGAACCGTTCCCATGCTTATGTAGTTGAATGGATTGAGAGCATTGAGCAATAGGGATCTGGAGTGGTTAAGCTGACCGAACCATTTGAGCCGCCTCAGGAGTTTCTGGAACCTGGCAATTTCCGGTTGCAGCTGACTCCTTATGTCTGAGTCGAAATCATGCGCGTAGATTTCGCCACGGTACTTCACGCTGTAGTTGAATTTGGTGTCTACCAGATCGATGCCGTGCTGCTGCATGAACAGCACCATATGGTGGTATGCCGATGGTATGCACGCGGTAACGGAAATATCAAACGAGATCGAGTTTCCATCATTTTGTGGCATGTCAGCTGTTACGGCATTGCCACCCAGCTGAGGCTGGGCTTCAAAAATTCGAAACTCGAACAGATCAGGGTGTCGGTGCAGAGCCCAAGCCACCCCCAACCCGGATACTCCACCACCAATAATAGCGACCTTTCTTGTTTTTTCAGTGTTCTCCGTTTGGGAATAATCAAACGGGCAACTCTCGTTTCTGTTCGGCGACATGAAATTCAAGCTTCTTGTTCGGTTTCATTGATGGAAACGATGTAATCCCGAGTTTATAGTCTTCGGGGTGTATGCGAAGGGTAAAGTAATGCGCTATGATCAACAGGTTGACAGCCATATGCAGGGTCATCCATCGGGCGCCAAGGCAGGTGTGCGGACCCAGTCCGTATGGGGCGTATCCGGGGTTTTTATGCTCATTGCGAGGCGGCAGGTAGCGGTCGATATCAAATGAAAAGGGGTCCGGGAAGGAATCTTCCATATAGTGCGGGGCGGTTTGCGCAATGTTTATTCTGGCCCCCTGCGGTATTTCGTAGCCCTCGACCGTGAACGTATTCACAACGTCACGCATGGACATGGGAACAATAGGGTACATCCGAAGGCATTCATCGATGAAGCGATCGGTGATTTCCATGTTGGCGGGAGTAAAATCTTCGCCGGCTGGGTCACCATCTGAAAACAGTGCGTCGGCCTCACTTCGAATTTTTTCGTAAAGCTCAGATTGTGACGCCATGGCGTAAAGGGCGAAACTGAAGCCGTCACCCAGGTACATGCTGGCAAGCACCACTGCCGATAGAGCGAAACTCAGATTCGACTCGGGCATCAACATCGGGTAGTTCTCATGTAGGTTCAGCAGATCATCCACAAAGTTTCGCGGACAACCGGCCCGCTGGGCTGCTGTATGTACGCTCTGCACCCGCCCTATCAACGTGTCTATTGCCTTGGCCCTGCGTTTCATTCCCGGTGTTTTCAGCATGAATTTCGGCAGGATGTTCAAGAGATGGGTGCTGAGCGCCCGCTCCTTGTAGGCAATTATATCATCCATGATATCCTGCGAATCAATGTTCATGGATAAAGGCGACATCTGAGCGTTAATCATTTTTCGGCACAAATCCCTTGCGGGGTAGCTTTCGCCCACTTTCCAGTTTGCCATGTATCCGCGGGCCTTGCTGTAGACCACGTCCAGCTGCTCTTCCAGTCTCCCGCGGGAGTAGGCTGGAGTCATGGTTTTTCGGTACCGGAAATGATCTGCGCCGTCCAGAGAAGGCAGTATTCCTACCGCCCCGTACACTTTCTCAAAGTCGTCGAAATAACTCTTGGATGTCAGGTACTTACGTCCGTGTCGACGTACCCAGCGGTTTATTTCCGGTCCGGAAATAAAAATATTCGGCTTTGAAAAAGGAGGAGCGATCTCAAAGACTGGGCCATACTGCTTTGTCAAATCTGCAAAAAGTGCCGGGAGGTTCCCTGTACGGGTATGCGGGTTGAGCAGCAGCCGATGAAGTGAAACGCGCGGGATTTTTTTGCTGATTTGAGAACTTGTAAGCAGTGGATTATTGATGTTCTCTGCTACCGCGTCCGCCATTGAACGGCCGATTAGGTCCATTCTGCAGATAAGCTCGATCCGTTCTTCCGCCTTTTTGTCGAGCTTGAACATGAGGGGAAAGACATCGCATGTTTCGATCAGGCAAATGATGATAATATCTCGCGGATGTGGAATGTCGTCTGAAAAGATGTCTTTGCCGATTCTGGTTCTGATGAACTGACCTATGCTCCCATCATCATCATCGATTTCTGCATCCGCGTACAGTTTTCCAGGCGCCACTGTCCAGAAATCACCCTGGTGATGTTCCAGAATTCCCAGATCAAGCAGATTCTCTAAAGTCAAGTCGGTGATTGTTTCCGCATGTTTGATGAGCTTTTCAATCCAGTACTGGGCGTTGTGATGATCTGGCTCATCGACGATTTCCTTAAGAATCAGGTCCAAGCTTGGGTTGCCCGTTTCTGTCGGATCCAGGAGGATGAGTGACTCCACGTCCGTGTCGATACGCGAAAACAGAGAAAGTTCAGCGAGTACCGCACCGATGATAGCGCAGTTCATCTTGTGGGCGGATATCTGGTAAAAGTAGCCGCTCTCTTCGTCGAGGAGCATCAATATGAACTCGTCGAGCAAGCTCAGTTGGTGGTTTTCAATAGAACCATTCACCAGTCGTCGCCCCCTTCCGTTTTAACCTGTGGCACGGTAATGATTACAGGGAATTGTAAAACCTATGACCATAGTTCGCAATATGGAGATTTTATACCCCGGCCGGGATATAGTCAAATCTGAAGAAATGCCGGGAACTTGAAAGCACGATTTTGAAAAAATTCCGAGCACTGTCCCCATATAGTCTGTATACTGCTAGCATTACGCAATTCCAGTGCAGTGCGTCATTGATCTTCTCTGTGCGTATAGCGACCACTTCACTGGGGAAAGGAGGATTCAGTTATGATCGAATGGCTTGGCATTGGCCACCTTTTCGAGCTTTCCCGGACGGAAGCGATAGCGGGTTTTTTCACCCCGCTTGTGATTTTCGCCGTGTTTTTCCTTGCGCAGCTTATACTGCCCGGAAAGCGGGTTCCCGGCTACGTTATTAATCCGCAGACCGGTAAACCCCGCAGTTACCGGCTAAACGGTATCGTGGTGTTTGCGGTCGCGCTGATCGTGTGGGCTTTCGAGCTCACCGGGATGCCGCGTGAGTGGTTCTACCAGTCCTCGGTCTATGCCGTGACCGGCGGAACGGTCTTCACCACGATCTTTGCGATCATGGCGGTCTTCAGCCAGCCGCAAGGCAGGATAAAAAACCCGCTTCTGGCGCTTTGGGACGGGCGGGTGCAGGAGATATCGTTCTTTAACGAGCGCTTCGATATAAAGATGTATTTCTATGTCGTCGGTGGGACGATGCTGGCGCTCAACGCCTTGTCTGGGGCTGCGTACAACTACGAAATCTTTGGCGAGAACTATAATCCGGGCGTTTTCCTGTATGCGGCATTCTACACATACTACATACTGGAC
The DNA here is from genome assembly GCA_028823955.1 of Candidatus Dadabacteria bacterium. Lineage (GTDB taxonomy): Bacteria > Desulfobacterota_D > UBA1144 > Nemesobacterales > Nemesobacteraceae > Nemesobacter. The sequence continues at coordinate 6,947 of JAPPFE010000047.1, read as the reverse complement.
TATTTTATCTTCGAGCGCGTCCAGCTGTATACCTATGATCTGATCCATGAGGGCATCGGCTTCAAAATGTTCTGGGGAGGCCTCGTGGTCTACGGGTGGCTGTTTATCCTCCCGCTTTGGGGCATGGCCGCTTACCCGTCTCCCGGGTTCTCGTCGGGATGGACATATTTCTGGCTGATCGGGACAACTGCGCTGTTCCTGTTCGGGTGGGGCATCTCGCGCGGCGCCAACATGCAGAAATATACATTCAAGCGATGGCCCGACCGCAAATTTCTCGGGATCATCAAGCCTGAGTACATCCAGGCCGGAGACCGCAAGATCCTGTGCAGTGGCTTCTGGGGTGCCGCTCGCCACTTCAACTACCTAGGCGAAGGTTTCCTTGGTCTTTCAATTGCCCTGGCATTCGGCTACTTTACCAATCCCTGGGCGTGGATCTACTTTGTCTTCGTCGTAACGTTTTTTACCTTTCGTCAACGTTTTGACGATGCGTATTGTGCCGAGAAATACGGTGCCGAAAAGTGGGCGGAATATCAGGCGCGGGTCAAATACCGGATTTTCCCCGGCATTTATTGATGAGAGTTCCCGGCTGGATTCATTCAGGGTAATTACACCCGCCGCCGGGCCACACAGTGCTTTCGTTGGAACCTGATTGCTGTCTGTACGGATCAGCCCGGCTTGCGCGCCTTGTGGTAGTACATGGGCGTAACAATTCCCAGACGTCCTGCGGCCAGGAGGCTGTCGGCCACGACATTGATAATTCTTCGTGCCTCGGATGATCCCTTGGGTACGGCGCGCACGCCTTCCAGAACGGGCACAACCGCCGAGGCGATTTTGCGGCCAAGGGCCGTTCTCGAGAAACTCCTCAGATTCAGGCTGCCCCCTTCCAGCGGTTGATACCACGGCGTCTTGGGGTCGGCGTCAAGAGCGCGGTCACGCGCCTCGACAAGTTCGAAACCGGCTGCCCGCAGGCTGTCGTCTACCTCCGTGAATGAAGCGATTTCCGGAAGAGCGGAGACGTATTCGTTTATTTCCTTGAGTTCCCGGTGCTTAGGATTTCCGCCGTCGTAAAGCGGGGTCGTACACACGTCGTAGCCGACGAAGACCGCGCCGGGCCGCAATACACGGAATATCTCGGCATAGGCCGCGGCTTTATCCGGCGCATGACACAAGGCCTCGATATGGTAAGCCGCGTCGAAGCTTCCGTCTTCCGCCGGTATATTCAGGAAATCGCCGTGCAGGACGCTGCAGAGATGGTCCAGGCCAGCCTCGCTGTTATACACGGAGCACTTCCCGAGCTGATATTTGTTGATGTTGAGGCCCACGATCGAAGCGCCGTACTTTCTTGCGAGGGAGCGTTGGGGTCCGCCCACGCCGCACCCGACATCCAGCACATTCATACCCGGTCTCAACCCAATGGCTTCGCCCAGAAAATACTCATGGTTGGCAATGGATTCCTCGAAAGACACCCCCGGCTCCATCACTGCGAAGTGAATCGACTGTCCCCATCCACGCTCGCAAAAGTCGGTAATGAGGTTATAAAACGCCGTTACCGTGCTGGCGTACTCTTCCTTGCTCAGCCCCTGGCTTCTGCGGTACTTCGACAGCCTTTCCAAAATATCATCCGGCTGAACTGAATTTGAAACTGGGTTATGGGAGTCATCTGCCATTTGTGTTTCCCTCTGTAGAGTTTTCTATATGAAAGATTCTTTATCACCTTCTGACTTTTCTTCTGAATTTTGGGAAACGATCTTATCCGATCTCCGTCAATGGGTCAAAAACATTCTTTGGATCACCCGGCCCGCTTTTTTCAGAACTTCAATAAAACCAGATTTGAATATAATTCTGGTTCAAGACTTGGAACGCGAAAATTTAGGACTTCCTGTCTTTTACAAGCTTAAATTTTATGTATAGAGCGAATTTCTTTTTTTTAAGATTCCTCCCTGATTTTTCTTCTTAACATTTCCTTCTACGCGGCATCTGGAAGAGGTTTCCTGAATTCCTTGTCAAACAGTTCTCCTTTTTCCAGGATGACGCGGGCGACGAACAAAAGACGGTCACACACAGTGCGAACGGATCTGCAGTAACCATGACCCTTTTCCCGAAGCTCTTCATATTTTGCCTTGCTTACCGGATCATTGGTTACGGCTATCCCTCCCAGAATATGAAACGCGGCCGAGAGGCTTTTGCACACAGCCCTTCTCCTGACAACCAGCTTTGTCCTGCCCGATTGTCTTGTTACTGGAGCTGTGCCCCCGAGACATCGGATCGCCTCGAAGTCCCGACGGCGCACAAGACTCCACGCCTCGGCAATAAGCGTGGCGAGCACCACGATTCCCACGCCGGGGATGGAGCGTAGAATCTCAATATCAGTCGGTCCGTCTCCCTCAGCCTTAAGCTTTTCGTTCACGGTTTCTATAACCTTCTCTATGGAGTCTTTGATTCCCCCGAGCTGACGGTCTGCCACCTTCAAACGTTCAACAACCGACCTTATATGGAAGACACAGCTTTGCACGGTCGCGTCGCTCACGTTTATTCTTTCAGCCCGCAGTATCTTGAGCGCTCCCTCGGCGTCAACACGTCTCACTCTGTTGCGCTTGAGAATCTTGTTGACCGTTGAGGCTCTTTTCCCATTTGCCGCGCCAGGACAGGGGATAAGTTCCCAAAGCTCAAGATGCCATGGCCTTACGGTACTGCCGAGAAGCTCTTCAAACTGAGGATAATACCTCCACAGCAGCGTGCGGAAACGGTTCACAAGGCGTGTGCGTTCTCTTGTGAGTTCTTCCCTCGTTCTGGTAAGTTCCCGCAGAACTATGACGTCCAGGTTCTGCGGTTCAACGCGGCGGAAGCGTCTGCGGTCCGTGCGCAGCGCAGACGCAAGAACCAGAGCGTCTTTTCTGTCATCCTTGGCTCCCGAGACGCAGAACCTGTCTCTGAAGCGGTCAAGCTGCTTGGGATTTACGGAATAAACCATAAAACCCTGTTCACATAGACTTTCCACCACGGGGCCGTGGTTCACCTCTATGGCAACGGCCATGTCACAGGAATCAGAACCTGAGACCTTCTGTATCCACTGAGACATTTCAAAAAGACCGGTTCCCGTGTGTCTGAAGCTTTTTCCTTCGACAACGGAACCTTCATTGTCAATGACGCAGACCTGGTGGGAGTTTTTCCCCCAGTCTATGCCCGCAAAAAATAGAGATTCAAGATTATTCATTGTAAACTAATACCTCCATTGTAAATTCGGGTTTGCCGTGATGCTTGACAGAACCAGTACGGGCGCTCTTGGGCGCGAACTTCCTGTTGGGCATTTATCACGGCGCCTGGCCGAGGCGCTTGTCCTAAATAGGTGCTCAATGGCACAGTTAAAATTAGGCAGCTCTCGGTCAGGCAACCCGTGAATTTAATTATAAATTCGATTTTTGTTCTTTTCGCTTGATTCAAGCTTTTTAGAAAGGTACTGGTTACTATATTTCTGAATAAAATGAGGCTTACGCACTACCATCATGTTGTTTGAAAGGACCCAGTGCCGGATTCTCAAAAATCCGTTCACCGCACCCGGTGAGAGCGGCAAGGGCGTTCCGGCTTCAGTCATCCCGGCGATTTTAGCGGTGGTGCTGGGGATGCTTGTTTCGGTGCTCCCGACCGTGGCGTACCCGGCCGGCTTCGCCGAGGGGATTGATGTCTCCGGGCGCCTCTCGACTGAGGCCTGGCTGTATCCCCAGGATTCTGCGTACCCCGACCAGCGCTCGTATGCCGGCGGGCTTGCGGTTGAGACGACGTTCTATGTTGAGAACGACGAAGGCACAAGCATAACGGTGACTCCCTTTTTGCGATATGATGCCGGGGATCCGGACCGCACGTACGCTGATTTCCTTGAGGCCTACCTACTGATGTACGGCGATATTGGCGATGGCGAATGGGAATTGCGTCTGGGCATCGACCGGGTGTTCTGGGGCGTCGCGGAACTGCGTTCCCTGGTGGATATCATCAACCAGGCCGATGTTATTGAACACCCGAACGAAAAGACAAAGATGGGTCAGCCGATGGCCCATTTCACCTGGTCGGGTGACTGGGGAACGCTGGAACTGTTCGCGATGACGTGGCACCGCGCGCGCATCTATCCGGGCCGGCGTGGCCGCCAGCGGTATGAGTTCATTGTAGACCAGGACATGATTTCATACGAATCCGGCGCGAAAAAGTGGCATGTTGATCTTGCCGGCCGGTACAGCGGCTTACTAGGACCGCTCGAGATCGGTCTCAGTCTGTTCAACGGTACGAACCGGGAGCCCACCCTCTTGCCTGTATTTCTCGACTCCGGGCTGGTACTGGCTCCGCATTACGAGAAGATTCGCCAGTTCGGTGTGGATTCTCAGCTTACAAGGGGTTCCCTGCTGCTCAAGCTGGAAGCAATCTACCGCGTTGGCGCGAGGAACAGCAGGTACATCCAGCACCTCAATACTTTGGAGGAAGAGGACTACACAGCTTTCATACTGGGCAGCGAGTACACACTCTATTCCATATTGGGTTCGAACTCTGACCTGATCCTGTTTGCCGAATGGGCTTACGATGGCCGTGGCCGCTGGGCAACCAATGCATTCGAGAACGACCTGTTCATTGCCGCGCGTCTCGGATTGAACGATCCGCAGAGCACCGAATTTGTCGTCAGCGTTTTGAGTTCCCTCAACAAAAGCAGTCGCGTCATCGCAGGCGAGTTCAAGCGCCGCCTTTCTTCGGACAACTGGTTGCTGCATATTGAGACCTCGGCTTTTCTGGATATCGACGAAGAGGACTTCATATACTACGTGCGGCGCGACAGTTACGTAAAGATCAATCTGGCTTACAGTTTCTGAGCCGGACCAGGGTCCGAACGCAGCACGGTGTCTTGAGAAAGACAGGAATGGACTGAAGGCATTGTTGGCCACTCTCCCATACACCAGATTTGACGTATCAACACAGCCTGACCCCCAGTAGAGCATGTGCTTACGAAAGAGGGGGTGAGTAATTACGTTCCTTCCTCCGGCATTGTTTTGTATCAACACCCGCCGCCCTGTAATTGACGGGGGGGGTAGACGTATATAATTCATCCCCACCAGAAACTCAACTGGAATATGAAAAAAATAGAGAGGTTTAGAATGAAGGTGTTAGAAAGTCCCCGATACGCTCTTTTCTCAGAAGGTATTGCTGTGTTTGCTGTGAGGTGCGTTCTGCTCTGCCTTGCCGCGGCGCTTTTCGCTTTGCCGGGAAACGCGCGGGCGGAGACATGTGCTTCAAACAGGTTCTCCAACCCGCCTACCGACAGGCAGGTGCTGATAGACTTTTACTGCGAGACGGGCGGCGCCGACTGGACAAACAAGCAAGGATGGCTGGTTGACGCCACACCCATTGGAAGTTGGCACGGGGTCACAATTAATGCTCAAGGCCGTGTCACACAGCTGGTGCTAGGGAATAACAACTTGACCGGGAGAATGCCAGTCCAGTTGAGATATCTGTCCAGTTTGACAATGCTTAATCTGCCATCAAATAAGCTGAGCGGGAAAATTCCGACTCAACTGGGGCAACTGACAAACCTTCAGCAACTGCTTTTAAATAACAACCAGCTGAGCGGAAGTATTCCGGCTGAACTGGGAAACCTGACAAACCTTCAGCGACTGGTTTTATCGAGCAACCAGTTGAGCGGAAGTATTCCGGCCGAACTGGGAAACCTGACAAACCTTTGGGAGCTGAGTTTATTTCAAAACCAATTAACGGGGGGAATTCCGGCCGAACTTGGGAACCTGACAAACCTTTTTTATCTGAATTTATATGAAAACAAGTTAACGGGGGAAATTCCGGCCGAACTTGGGCAACTGACAAACCTTCAGAATCTGTATTTATGGACAAACCGGTTAACCGGGGAAATTCCGGCCGAACTTGGGCAACTGACAAACCTTCAGCGACTGCTTTTAAATAGAAACCAGTTGAGCGGAAGTATTCCGGCCGAACTGGGGCAACTAACAAACCTTGGGCACATGAGTTTATATAGAAACCAGTTAACCGGGGAAATTCCGGCCGAACTGGGGAACCTGACAAACCTTTGGCAGCTGTCTTTATGGGGAAACCAGTTAACGGGGAAAATTCCGGCCGAACTTGGGAACCTGACAAACCTTCAGTACCTGGTTCTCAGTGATAATAAGCTGAGCGGAAGTATTCCGACCGAACTGGGGGACCTGGCAGATCTTCTGTGGCTGTATTTATGGGGAAACCAGTTAACCGGGGAAATTCCGACCGAACTGGGACAACTGACAAACCTTCAGCAGCTGGTTTTAAATAGAAACCAGCTGAGCGGAAGTATTCCGGCCGAACTGGGGGACCTGACAAGCCTTCTGTGGCTGTATTTATGGGGAAACCAGTTAACCGGGGAAATTCCGACCGAACTGGGACAACTGACAAACCTTCAGCAGCTGGTTTTAAATAGAAACCAGCTGAGCGGAAGTATTCCGGCCGAACTGGGGGACCTGACAAGCCTTCTGTGGCTGTATTTATGGGGAAACCAGTTAACCGGGGAAATTCCGACCGAACTGGGACAACTGACAAACCTTCAGCGACTGCTTTTAAATAGAAACCAGTTGAGCGGAAGTATTCCGGCTGAACTGGGGAACCTGACAGGTCTTTGGTGGCTGTATCTCAACGAGAATAAGCTGAGCGGAGGAATTCCGGCTGAACTTGCGGGCATGAGGCAGCTTTATCGCCTGTATTTATATGGAAACCAGTTAACCGGGGAGATTCCAGCCGAACTGGGACAACTGACAAACCTTCAGCAGCTGTCTCTCTCACGAAACCAGTTGAGCGGAAGTATTCCGGCCGAACTGGGGGACCTGGCAGATCTTCGGTGGCTGTTTCTCAACGAGAATAAGCTGAGCGGAAGTATTCCGGCAGCGCTTGGAGGACTGACAAGACTTACGAGACTG
>JAPPFE010000038.1:9260-36509 GCA_028823955.1 Candidatus Dadabacteria bacterium | reverse complement strand
TCAAACCGGTCAACTCACGTGTTTAGAAACCGGTCATTTAACTTACTCTCTACAGGAGAAAATTTCCCCGCCACCGGGGCGCTCAAAACCCGAAACCGCACGGAAATGAAGCTAAGCCGCAGCCGACCGACCCGACCCGCTCACCCCCGCCCGAAAAGCCTGAGCGTGACGAAGGGTACGAGGCTGAGCACCGGGGAGAGGTAAAGCTGCGTAGCGGCGCTTTTCCGAAGAGGCTCCTTCATCCCCATTATCCCCCGGTAAAAAGAGGCCGGGTTCCCGACAAGACCCCGAAGCGCCTCGCAGACAAAATAGACGTTCCCGGGACTCAGAAGAAACACGAGCAGGTTAAAGACGCAGAACACCAGAAGCCCTTTCGCCACCAAGCTCGCCGTCCGGCCCCACACAAGCGAGTTAATCGCCTTTCTCGTCAGGTTTCCCCCGTAGTACCCGGCGAGTATCCCCCCGAGCAGAACCGTCATCATGAGGCTTATCCCGCACCCGAAAAGAAAGACAAGGCACTTCCCGAAAAGATCCGCCGTCCCCCCGAAGGCCGGGATTACCTCCTCCCACACTCCCCACCCGAGCGGAAGAAGCAGCCCCAGGAACGCCCCCTCCCAGAACCCGCTCCTGAAGCCCACCATGAAAAAAGTGAGCATCCCCCTCATCGTCAGGAAATCAGAAGGTATGTCCTGCCCCGTGCGCTCTATTATGTGGTACTGCTGTATCTCCGATATAGCGTCTATGATGTTGCGGGGAGACGCGTGGGGAGAAGGCGACACGTGAACGAAACCTCCCCGCCCCTCGCTCACGGGCCCTCTCCTTCATATACAGGGCGGAAAAAACCAAGCATTCTCCCGCTCCCCGAAGCCGCCGGATTCCCTGTCCCCGATAAATTTTTTGAAAAAGTTATAGACATTTTCTCCTGATTGTAATACATTGTATTTCAGATATCAAAAAATGGACAGAAAAAGAATAAAGATGCCGACAGGAAAAACAAGGAGAAAAGCCTCTTGATCGGACTTCGCGCAAGGAAACCGAGGGACATCCCCGCGCCCGCGGGGTGCGCCATAGGGGAGGGCACGGCGCTTGACGCGCAGGCCGAGGCGAAACCCGCGCCGATAACGATTCCCGACGCAGACCGCGAGGGTCACGTATTCACCATGGGCGCCACGCGAAGCGGAAAGACCCGCCTCGCCGAAGCCATGATAGAGCAGGACATAAAGGCCGGGCGAAGCGTCCTCTGGATAGACCCCAAGGGGGATAACGCCATCTTCTCGAAGATAGTGACCGCGGCGAGGGAAGCGGGGCGGGAGGACGATCTTATCTTCTTCTCCCCCGTGCATCCCCGCTACTCGGTCAGGATGGATCCCCTGTCGCACTACTTCATGCCCGAGGAGATCGTCAACCACGTGGTCTCGGGAGTGCGGGTCCGCGAGGAGTTCTACTTCAACATAGCCTACGAGGTGACGCTCGTGGTGGTGCAGGGACTCATCCTGATCGCGAAATCCCTCGGGGAGAGGCCCGTATTCACGTTCAGGAAAATAAAGGAGAACATGGGCTACAGGGAGCTTGAGGGTCTCCGCGCCCAGATAGCCGAGATAGAGGGGCCCGAGGCCGAGGAGCTCCTCACGAACCTCGACCAGATACTATCCTCGCCGCAGGACTACTTCTCAAAGGTTTCCTCGAGCCTCCGCACCGTGATAACGTCGCTTTCCTCGGGCTCCGTGGGAGAGATCATCGGAAAGGACACCGCGAACCGCTTCGTCGAGCGTCTCGAGGCGGGAGAGAGGGTGATACTCGTCGTTCAGACGGGCTCCCTTCTCACCAGGAAAACGGCCCACATAATGGCGCGCGTTCTGCTCTCGATGGTGCAGAGCTTCGTCGGCAGGGTTCTTGCGTCTCACCGCAGGATCGACCCTCCCCTCGCCGTTTACGCCGACGAGGCGTCAAACGTCCTTTACTTCGGGATAGACGATCTTTTCAACAAGGCGGGAGGGGCCGGGGTGTGGCTGCACATGCTGACCCAGAGCCGCCAGGACCTCGTGGCCGAGCTCGGCCCGGCGTACGCGGGAAAAATCCTCGACAACACGAACACCAAGGTCGTTTTCCGCGTAAACGACCCCGACACGGCCGCGTGGGCGTCCCGCCTCGCGGGGACGAGAAAAAGGTTCTCCCCGATAATGAGCCTCGGCGGGGGCCTAAGCGTCCGGGAAATGGAGGAGAACAGGGTGCCGCCCGAGAGCTTCATGAGGCTTCCGAGAAGGGAGTTTTTCGCCTTCACCTTTGACGGCATATACAGGGGCAGGACGCTTGACGTGGCGCCGTGCGAGGAAATACGGTTCCCGGAGATAAAAAGCTGATGAGAAAGAAAAGGAGAGCGGAAATGAAATACCTACCGCAGGTGGCGGTGAGCTGGGAGGCGGCGGTCCTTTTTTCGCTTCTCTGCACGGCGCTTGGCGCCGCGCTTTTCGCGCTCGCGACGAGAAGAAAAAGGGACGACGGTTCCCGCGAAGTGAAGTTTACGACGAAAGAGGGAAAAGAACGCGCCCGGGCGCGGGGGGAACCCCGCACCATAGAGACCCTCGCCGAGAGCCTCTGGCTCCGGAGCGACGCGGATATCCCGGTGCTCTCGGATTCCCGGGCCGCATCCGGTCCTTCCTTCACCCACCCTCTTACCCGGACTTTCTGGGAAGAGGAGATAGAACCCCACAGCCGTCTCTTTGAGCATCGCGGGGAACTCGCACTAATAGAAAGAATACTCCTTGAGCTTGACCGCCACGGCCTCTGCTCGAGCGTCGTCGCGGGGGACGGAAAAAGCGCCTTCGCCCCGACGGCGAAAAGGTTCTCGCGGGTAACACTGCTTGACCATTCGCTCCGCGTCGCGCGGCGCATGGGGGAAATACACGACTCCACACACACGGAAAGGCTCCTTTACGGAAAGCACATGATAGCCGCCCTCGCCCACGACGTCGGAAAAATGGGGCACCTGCGCCCCGGCGGGGACGGGCGCTACGTAAAGGACGACCACGCGGCGGCGTCCGCGCGAGCGCTCGGCGCGTGGGCCACCGAATGCGGGGGAGAGGACGCGGCGCTTGCGCTTCGCTCCGTAATCGACGCCGTCCGGAACCATCACAGGGCGACAAGCGGCCCCGACCCGCTGCTCAGGTGTCTCAAAAAGGCGGATACAGCGGCGCGGGAGGAGGAATTCTCGGGCGAAAGAAAGAACCCTCGCATGCACGTAAGCGCGGACGAAGCGGACACCGAGCCTCCCGAATGGCTCATACGCAACATCCCCCGGATACTCAACGACCATGTCGGGCCCGCGATAAACGTGGAGGCGCTCGAAAAAAAGCCCTTCGCCCGCGCCATCTCCTCGACAAACGGAGTCGTCTACGTCTGTCCCCACTACCTCTTTGACGGCGTGCGGGAGCACATGGAAAAAGAGAACGTAGCGGACATGAGGTTCTTTGATTCCTCAAGGGCCGCGGAGCTTCGCGCGAAGCTTCTCGTCACAAACTCCCTTAAGTCCCGCGGCTGGGTGGGGGAAGGCGTGGGCGAGGGGTACTACGCCTCGTTCTGGAACTACGCCTACGAGGGAAAGAAGGTCACCAGGGGCGGATTCTGGATACCGGTTTTCGCGGAGGCCTTCGGTGCGGGGCTCTCGGAACTCGAGAAAAGAAAGGGTGCGCGGCTTCGCCGGATAACTTCGGTTTCGCCGTGTCTTGCGCGGGGGAAGAAGAAATGAATAAACTCAAGCGGCGGTATGTGTCTTTGGATAAGCCAAAAACATACTTAACAGGAGAATAAGCCATGAAAAACAAAAACTGTGAAAAAACCGTCGCGGTGGTTATCGCGAAAAACGCGTACCGGCAGCTTGAGGCGGAGAGCCGGAAGAGAAGACTGTCGCCGGGAGAGTATCTCGAGATGCTGATAGAGATGGACTACATATGCAACAACGGGGGAGAGGAACCCGAAGAGGGCGCGGTGTCCATCTCCGGGAAACACTACTCCCTGCTTAGCGAAAACGCGGAGAGGGAGGGCCGCACCCCGGAGGAAATCGCGGAGATGATAATAGACCTGAGCGCGGAAATGCTTCCCGAGAGACCCATTTCGAAGCGGTGGTTCCGCTCGGTCGTCGACGTATGGGGCGCCGAGGACCCGGGGGGCGAGGCGTCCCGGTAGGGGCGGGAAACGGCGGGAGGGCGCACTCCCGCCTTAAGTGACGTAACATGAAAAAAGACATGTGCCGCATTCTCACGCACGCAAGCAATCTCAAAGGAGGATAACCATATGAGAACATCCGCAGGAATTTCCGCCCCCGCGGCGGCAGCCCTTTTTCTCGCGGCCCTAGCCCTCGCGCTCCTCTGCCCGGAGTGGGCGCTCGGGGGAACCACGGGCACGGAGTTCCAGGGCATATACACCAAGGTGAAGGGATGGTCGACCGGCTATCTCGGGCGGCTGCTCGCGCTCTGCACTTTCATAGTGGGGCTCGGGGCGTCCATCATGCGCCAGACTCTTTTCCCGGCGCTCATGGGAATAGGGGTGGCTCTGGTGGTCTCTCTCGGCCCGGCGCTCATAGAGGGAATAGCCACGGGGACGTTCTAGATGAGAACGAGAATCCCCAGGTACATAGACGACCCTCCCCAGATATTCTGGTGGGAGATTGACGAGGTGGCGCTTTTCAGCGGAGCGTTCGTAATCGGGGCCCTGGGGGGCCAGACGCTCGGAGGGTTGCTCGCGGGCCTGGTCCTCTCCTGGCTGCTCGAGCGGCTTAAGTCCGGGAGGGGAAGCGCCTTTCTTGTTCACCTTGCCTACTGGTACGGCCTCTCGGGGATAAGGCCCGAGAGCCACAGGGAGAGGTTCTTTGAGTGATGCTGATACGTACCTTCCGCGAGAGATGGCTTAACCTCGCCCGGGAAAACGGGCTTCTCCGCTTCGCCGTGGGCGCGCTCTGCGTAACGGTCGTGCTTCAGGGCTGCCACATGAAAAAACTCTCAGAGCGCACGACCGTGCACGTCCACGTGCCCGAGTACATGCAAAAGGGCTTTACGATCAGCGCGGCGGGGACGGCTTCCCTCACCTACACAGAGCAGTGGGCGCTGAGCCTCCTTCCCTTCGTGGCGTCCTTCACCGCGGAAACCGTGGATTTTAACGTAAGGCAGTTCCTGCTCTACGTCCACCCCGAGAGCTACGACCCCATTTCGGGATTCCTGCTTGAAAAATCAAAGGAGATAAAAACAAGCGGGGTCGCACAGGCGTTTTTCCCGAAAACAGTGGCCATTGAGGAGGAAGGGGCGGTCGTGGCGGTGAGCGGACGGCGCACCAGAGTGGTCGGAAACGTGGTGACCGACCAGAGGGAGGTTGTCTACAGGGTCCGTTTCGAGCTCGGGGCTCTAAACCGCCCGCTCGTAACCGAACTTATCGAAAACGAAGGGGGGCAAGGCACAGGTGAACACTGATCTCCGCTTGCGCGTCCTCACGGTCTTCGCCGCGGCGTTTTTTACGCTCAACGCTGCCGCGGCCGCCCTCACGATAGATCTCGGCGAAACCCGCGAGGAAGAACCGATATCGCTCGGCATATCGCGCACCGACGCAAACAGGATCGAACTTCCCGAAACCATAATAAACGCCTTTAGCTCAAGCGGGTCAATTGACGTAAAGATAATCGGCCGCTCGGCGCTTGTGAGAACCGAAGACCCGGCGGAACTCATAATCCTGACCGAGAAAAGAAGGCTGACCCTGCTGCTCTCGCCCGAGGAGGGACCTTCGCGAACCGTCATAATGAGAGATGAAGACGAAACCTCATCCGAAACGGCCGAGGAAGCGACGGGAGCCGCGGAACCCCTTCCCTACGAAAGAGCCATAACGGACCTCGTTGTCTCCCTCGCCTCGGAGGACCCCCCGGCCGAGGAAATTTCAGGAAAGGAGCAGAGGCTCTCCGGTTCGCTTTTCCTCGCACATCGCGCGGAGATGGCGTCACCCCCTTTTTTCGCCTCGCTCTACGTTGTCAGAAACTCCGGTTCCGAAACCACCGCGCTCACCGAGAGCATGTTCCTTGACGGCCCGGGAACCGTGGCCGTCGGCATGGAGCGCAGCGAACTTGCGCCGGGGGAGTCCGGAAGGGTTTTTGTGGTCACGAAAAAGGAGCCTCGGCGATGATCGGGAAGATCCGGAAAATCTACGCCGAAAGAAAACGCCAGACGCTTGCCGCGGCAGCCGTGCTGTCCGGGCTTGCCGTCGTAGCCCTCTTCCTTCTGCTGCTCGGCGGGGAGGACAAGGGGCTGCTGGGCGAGAAAAAGCCGCGGGGAAGCATAAAGATCCTGCGTGGAGTGGACCTCGCCCGGGAGAAATGGCGCATAGAGGGGGAAAAGCGTCTCGGGATGATAGAGACCGAGCAGAGAGAGATAAAAAAGAACCTGGAGGCCATCTCAGAAGCGCTTGGAGAGCTTGAGAAAGAACCTTCCGAACCATATCCCTACCCACCTCCGCCGGCCGGAGATGTGACCTCACCCGAAGCGGGCTTCCCTCCCGCTTCGCCCCTGCCGGGTGCGGCAGTCCCGCCGTCCGAGCCCCCGAAGACGCAAAGCCCGATACGGGTTTTCTCCCCCCTCGGGGGCGCCCCGGCCGAGGGGCCGGCCACGGAGCCCACCCTGCTTAACTGGATTCCCTCAGGAAGCTTCGTTGCTGGGGTGCTACTAAGCGGCCTTGACGCCCCTACCGCAACCGCCGCCGCGCGGAACCCCCCACCCAGTGCTGATACATCTTGCGGAACCTTCCCGCCTGCCCGGACTGCGGCGTATGGACATAGCGCGCTGCCACGTTACGGGAGCGGGCTACGGGCAGCTTGCAAGCGAGAGGGCGTACGTAAGGCTTGAGAGGATAGCCTGCGTGCTTCGCTCGGGGGACGTGATAGACACCAGGATAAAGGGATATGTGGCCGGGGAGGACGGAAAGACGGGGATCCGCGGAAGGCTCGTTTCGAAACAGGGAAAGATGCTTTCGCGCGGAATCCTGGCCGGGTTCGCCTCGGGATTCGGCGGGGCCGTTGAGAGTTCGAATTCGACCGCCGGAGTGGTCGCGGGGGGAACATTTACCGTGAGTTCAAGAAGTTCAAGGGATCTCGTTAAAACAGGAATCGGCGGGGGAGCCGGGGAAGCCGGAAGGCTTCTTGCTGAATATTACCTCGAGCTTGCCGAGGAGGTGTTTCCGGTAATAGAGATAGACGCGGGACGCCGGGTGGACGTGATCATAACCGAGGGAACGGAGCTCGTTCCGAGAAAAACCGCTTACGCCGGGAGGGAAAAAGAGGGATGAGAAAATTCGCCCTGGCTTCTCTGCTTCTCTCCACGCTTCTTTTGGCCTGCGCAGGCGGATCGTCGCGCTACGGCTGCCCGGCTGAATCGGGCTACTCGTGCAAAAGCGTCTCGGAGGTTTACGCCGAGGCGGCTTCGGGCCGAAAAAGCGGGGAGCAGCCCTTCCTTAAATCTCTTAAGAACGAAAAAAGCGCGCGTGCGGCCGAGGAGAGAAGGTTTCTTAAAGGCGAAATCTTCCGCGCGGGAAAAAATCCGCGCAGGCGGGCGGTCGACAAGGAAGTCGCGCAGCCCGAAAAAGCGATGCCCGTCTATGTTCCCCCGCGCACGATACGGCTCTTTATAGCCCCGTGGCAGGACGCCCGGGGCGTCTTTCACTCAGGCAAATACGTGTACGTGATCTCGGGCAGGGGACGGTGGATGATCGGGGGAAAGACGGTTCCGCTGGGCGAATCCCGGGAAGGTTACCCAAGGGAAATACGGCTTCTTGGAGCGGAGGGGGCTCCCTGATGGGCGTGGCGAGGGACCGGCTGCAGGATCTTGCCGCGAGGGATTCGCTTTCCTTGTATCTTCCCTATGTGGCATGGGAGGACGGGATGTACGTACTGGCGGACATGTCGTGCGGCTTCGTGTGGGAGATAAACCCTCTTCTTTTCGCCGGGGAGGACACGAAAAGGATCCTGAGCGGAATGCTCGGCGACAGGGTGCTTCCGCCCGGGACGTCGGTTAAGTTCCATGTGTTCGCCTCCGAAGTTATATCCCCGTTTTTCCCCGAGGAGGTGGAGGTGCAGGGCAAAATCTGCCGGGAGATCGCAGCCGAGAGAAAACGGCTTTACACCCTCGGTATGCGGGAGAGGGTCGGGGTTCCCGCGAGGGATTTCCGCTTTCTGGTGTCGATCAGGATTCCCCCCGACTCCGCAAAGAAGGACGCGGAGACGGCGTGGGAGAAGCACACGGAGGGCGCCCGCAAGCTCGGGGCTAACGTGGCCGGGGTCCTCAGTTCCGCGCAGCTCTACCCCCGCGACCTCCCCCCGGCGCAGTTAATCCTCATTCTCCGCGAGGCGCTTAACCCCGACGGGCGCTGGTACGACGACCCCTACTACCTCGGGCGCCCGGGAGGCGGCCCTTATGACCCGGACAGGGAGATAAGAAGCCAGATAGTAGACCGCGAGACGGCAATAGAGGTGCGGGCGGGAGAGATTTCGCTCGGGGACGCGTGTCTTCGGGGATACTCCCCCGCATCCATGCCCGAGTACTTCTCCTTAGACGAGTTCCATGAGCTGCTGGGAGACCCGCTTCGGGGGCTCTCGCAGGTGCCCGCGTACTTTTTCCTTCAGGCTGGGTTCGTAATCCCGGAGAGAAAAAAAGCCTCGGAAGTGAAGACCAAGGCCGTCATGGTTAAGCAGCAGAGCTTCGGACTCGTGACGAGATTCATACCGAGGCTCAGGAGAAAGGCCGAGAACTTCGATTTTCTGGTTAACGCACTTGAGGACGAGGGGCTGGTAATGGGGTCCCTAAGCCTCTTTCTCCGGACTCGAAGCACAGAAGAAGCGGAGAAGGTAAAGGAGATGGCGACGGGAATATGGAGGGCGCGAAACTTCGACCTTCGCGAGGAGAAATACATAGTGCTCCCCCTTCTGCTCGAAAGCCTGCCGCTAGGCGGGGAGCCTGCCCTCGCGAGGCTTCTTCGGCGGAATTCGACCATGCAGAGCTCGGCGGGGGCCTCCATCGTTCCCGTGATGTCAGACTGGAAGGGGAGCGGCTCCGGGCCGCTTACCTTCATATCGAGGAGAGGGCAGATAATGAAGCTTGATCTTTTCAGCTCGGCTTCCAACTACAACTGCGCGGTGTTCGCCCAGTCGGGCTCGGGAAAGTCCTTTCTCACCTCGGACATGATCACCGGGTATCTCTCCCAGGGGGCGCGGGTGTTCGTGATAGACATAGGCCGCTCCTACGAGAAGCTATGCGGCCTTGTGGACGGGGAGTTCGTGGTGTTTGACGAGAAAAGCGGGATCTCGCTTAACCCCTTCTCCCGCATAACGGACATAGACGAGGACATGGAGCTGCTTAAGCCCCTTTTCGCCCAGATGGCCTCTCCCTCCGAGAAAATAGGGGACCTCGGTAAATCTCTTCTTGAGGAGGCGATAAAGAAAGCCTGGGAGCGGCGCGGTCCCGAGGCGCGGATAGACGACGTGGTGGAAGCGCTCTCGGGTATCTCAGACCCGCAGCGACGGTCAGAGGACCTCGCCCACATGCTCTACGCCTACTCCTCCCAGGGGCAGTACGGGCGGTTTTTCGAGGGGCCCTCAAACCTCTCGTTTGAAAAGGACCTAAACGTGCTTGAGCTTGAGGAGCTCAAGTCAAAGCCTGAGCTTCAGACCGTCGTGGTGCTCATGATCATCTGGCACATAGAAAGGGAAATGTATCTCGGCGGCCGCGAGCGGCGAAAGCTAGCGATAATAGACGAGGCGTGGGACCTTCTCGGCGGGGGGTTCTCGGGCGAGTTCATAGCGCACGGCTACCGCAGGGCAAGGAAATATAACGGCGCCTTCGTCTCCGTAACCCAGAGCCTGCTTGACTTCTACAGGGCGGGGGACCTCGGGGAGTCGGTGCTTGAGAACTCGGCCTGGATGTTCATGCTCCGCCAGAAGGGGGAAAGCGTGGAGGAGATAAAAAGGGGAGGGAAGCTTCTCCTGGGAGACTACTTCGGGGAGCTCGTCTCGACTCTCTCGACGCGCCCCGGGGAGTTCTCCGAGGTATTCATATACAACAGCGAGCGCGGCATGGGCCTCGGGCGGCTGGTTGTTGATCCTTTTTCCTACTGGACCTACACCACTAACCCAGACGACGTCTCCCTTCTAAACGGCTTCATCTCTGAGGGAATGGAAGTGCACGAGGCGATAGAGAGGTGCGTCGAGATCTCGAGGGAGAGGAAATGAGAAAAACTAGGGTGCGGCTTCTTCTGGCGGCGCTTGTGGTCTTGGGTGTTATGGGGGTTTTCTCCTGCGCGGCTTCGGAGAGGGACGAAAAGGTGGTTTTCATAGACCTTGAGGCGGTGATCTCAGAAGAGAAGAAAAGGATATTCTCAAGGGTGCTCAGGGGGGAACTGTCGCGCGAGGAAGCCGAGCAGCGGGTCGGGCGGTTTTTCATACGCTTCGGGGAGGTTCTTGCCGATTATGAAAAAAAAGGCTATCTAGTGCTTGACGCGAAGTCGGTCCTCGGGGGCGGGCGCGACATAACCGGGGAGATACTCGAGGAGCTTTCCGTGCTGGGAGAGGAAAATGAGTGAGTTTTTGCGTGTCTGCCTTGGAGCGCGCGCAACCGCCTCGGTTCTCCTGGTCCTTGCCTTGCTTGCGGGGGCATATCTCTTTGGGATTCGTATTTCGTTTAACGTATCGGGGTCGCTTCCCCACCGGGCGTTTCTCACGGTGCGGGGCGGGGAGATATCCTGCGGGCCAGAAAGCATAGGGCTTTTTCGCCTGAACATGCGCAACCCCTACTGGGATTACGGAACGGTTTTCGCAAAGAGATTCGTCGGCTGCCCGGGCGATACGCTTCGCACGCAAGGAAGAGAGTTCTACCTAAACGGCGAGAGAGTGGCCGTCGCAAGCGGGCATGATTCAAACGGAGCGGCCGTCTCAAGCTTCCGGCACGACGGGGTGATTCCCCCCGGCAGCTACTTCGTTCTGGGAGAAGGAGAGAGAAGCTATGACTCAAGATACTGGGGGTTTGTCAGAAAATCATGGATAGTCGGGCGTGGGTTTCCCTTGTTCTAGCCTCGGTTTTTCTTATCCAGTTCTCCCCGGCACTGGGCCGGGCCTTGGAGAAAGATCTCGGGGTTCACGGAAAACTTTACGAGATTAAGGAAGAGGACATGCTTTCCTATGTCAGGAGAAAGGCGGGGGAAATCGACATGCGGGAGCTTCGGGAAAGCATGGAGAGAAAACTCGAGGAATCCTACGCGCAGCACTCTTTGGTTTCTCTTAAGGTCCCTTCAGCCACGGAAGAGCGGGTGCGTTACGTCGACCCCTCGGTGAAAGTACGGAATCCGCTCTACGACCATACGGGGA
Source organism: Candidatus Dadabacteria bacterium (assembly GCA_028823955.1). Classification (GTDB taxonomy): domain Bacteria; phylum Desulfobacterota_D; class UBA1144; order Nemesobacterales; family Nemesobacteraceae; genus Nemesobacter. The sequence continues at coordinate 25,129 of JAPPFE010000038.1, read as the reverse complement.
AAATGATTTTTCCCGCAGGCGTCGTAAATCCGCTCGATCACGTATCGCTTTCGAAAAGCATCTTGGTATTGAGAGAGGACCAAGTGAAAAGAGTGCTTGCGGAAACTGATAAAAGAGGTGAGAAACCGATCCTGCTGCTTACCGACGGCGATATCCGAAGGGCTTCCTCGCTTGTGGGTCAGCCAGTATACAAGGCAAATCTTTTCGTGCTCAAAAAACTCAAAATTGAAAAAGTGCCATCGATTGTAGGGCAGGAGGGAAGAAAACTCAGAGTTGAAGAAACGGTTCTAAAATGATCTCGGAGATTTTTTGATTGGCAGCAAGTTCCAAAACTTCGGAAAAACTTCAACCTAGTTTTGGTCTACCGTCGGCGAGTACAAATCAAAGCGGGTTTTATCTGGAAGACTGCCAGTTCCCAAGCGATTGGGGACCATGCTCACTTCGTAAGGGCTAAGATTATAGTACATGAGTATGAGGATGGGAAGTATGGCGGTGGTTCACGAAGGGAAGCGTAGGCTGGGATTCTAAGACAGAGAGGGGGGAAATTTGGTGGAAGAAAAGGAGCGCAGAAGGAAGGTGGCGTCAGGGCAAGGAAATGGTTTCAAATCAGCCTCTTCGGGCTCGCCTTCCGAGGCTGATTTGAAAAAAAAGCAAAACTGGACAACTAATCAATTCAGAAATCGGTCAGTTCGTCGGACATGTGCAGGTAACATTACTATTTCCTATTGTAGAATCCGTTACGGCTAAGGCTGCTATCTCTTCAGTGGTAAGCCTGGTGCTACTGCCAGAAAGGGTAGCTACACTCAGATATTGAGGAGTAACTCTCTCAATTGCATCCGTATTAACATCTTCTTCTACGCTTGCACGGGTAAGCCTCTGAATTGTGCTTCCGCTAAATGTCAGCAGTTTTTCGCCAGCATCGTCTCCAACGGAGCTGATATCTCCACAAGCAGTAATAGCATCTTCCGCCTTATTGAAGTCCGTGATGGTCTCCGCATCCCCGGTCGTAGTACCTCTCGCGTCAACTATGAAGCAATCGCCACCAGCACCTCCCGTGAGCGTATCTCTTCCTGTCCCTCCTATTAGAATATCGCCACCAGCACCTCCCGTGAGCGTATCTCCTCCTGGTCCTCCTGTTAGAGTATCGTTGCCGCCTCCTCCTGTTAGCTTGTTTGCCTTATCGTCCCCTGTGAGCGTATCTGCATCACCTCCACCTACGACATTTTCAAAACCCTTTATCGTATCACCTTCTGCGCTTCCGCCCGTGGCTGTATTAGGAGTAACTGCCAGGGAAATAGTTACGCCCGCGTCCGTCTCAGTTTCATAACTCAGGGTATCATCTGTGCCTGCTCCACCATCAAGGGTATCTCCACCTGCTCCGCCGACAATTATGTCAGCTTCCGCTCCGCCAGTTATCGTATCGGCTGCCGATGTGCCGATAACTTTTTCAATTGATTCAAGCGTATCCTCATCCCCATAAGCATCTTCGGCGTGCCCTTCTGCCAAATTGACGGTTACAGGATCTTGATCGGTGGTGTCGGGGTTGTCCTCTCGGCTATAATCAGCAGTATCCGTTCCGTCCCCGCCGTTGAGAATGTCGTTGTCTTGACCTCCCCTGAGAACATCATTGCCTGCTTCGCCTTTCAGTTCATCTCTATCGTCACCGCCGATAAGAATATCGTTGCCTGCACCGCCATGGATAACGTCATCACCTGCTCTACCATCGATTACGTCATTTCTCTCGTTACCACAGATACTATCGTCTCCCGTAGTTCCCTCAAATCGTCCCTCGTCCACGTCGGATGTTGCAATTGTAACTTGGATATTGCAGTCTGATCTGGTCGGTGCGCCCCTGTCGGTATCTGTATCCGGTGTAGTGGTAGGTGGTGTAGTGGTAGGTGGTGTAGTGGTAGGTGGGTCTGGACAGTTCTCGTCTTCCATAAGGACCCTATCAAGCGTTGGACAGAAAACTGATACCCTTTCAACAACTGTGTCGTCCCCCGTACAACTAACCGCCACTAACAGCGTAAGAACCAATATTATTCTATGCAACATCATACACCTCCCTAGCGAATAAATTCCTTGTTGCTTTAACCATGGCACATAGATACCATGCTTCGTTCGTAGTCAAAGAACCTTGACTTCCAAATTATTATTAACGGATTCATACTTCTTCGGAAACCCGACCAAGTAGGTTTCCACATAAACACTGATGATCCTAACTTTATCAAATTATGGAAATAATGGCAAGAAAAAATTATAAGAAATGAATCATATATCGTACTGTCAAAAAAGGCTAAAATATTATAGGCTAATTTTCACTACAAAATCCAGTCTCCCGTAAGAACTTTCATGCAAGGGTCTGGAATCTCGACTAATCCGTCAAAAAAACAATGGATATCGAAAGGCCGCTCCGCACACGATTATCCGGCATACACAGGTAAGCCGCACCACGTATTCGTTTTGCAGCGGCCTCTAGGCATCCAATCCGGCTTCACTTAAAAATCAATCTCGCTTATAATTGTCATTGATATGAAACAACTTCTGCTCATTGCCGCACTTTCGGCCTACGTTTGGCCGACAGGAGCCTTCGCCGACGACCTGCCCGCTCCCGGGAACCATTCAGATAAAACAGCGGCGGTTTCGCAACCCGCCGAAGAGTCGGGTGCCAATGTGAAGGTATTTATCCACCCTGACACAGGGGAAATCCTTGCCCGCGAGCAGTGGGAGGCTCTGGGCATCGAAAACGATGAAACCGAGACGGTACCGCACCTCTCCTCAGAATCCCCGGAAACGGAGGATGCCCAGACGATTCTTAAGGGAAAAAAGATCGACCTTGAAAACGGAGACTACGTAATAGTCGTTGACGCACCCGATATGGTCGAAACCAAGGCGTGGTTCGATGAAGAGGGGAAAGCCCATATCAGGTGCAATCACTGAACATCACAAAAAATCTTCTCCCGGGATTTTTTCTCCCGCTTGCCGACCCCGCCCCGCTGCCCCCTGAGTCGCGGTCGCCATTGGAAATATGTAAGACCGGGGAAGATCTCCTCGGCGAAACCGGGCTGATAAAGCCTGATAAAGACCCGGGAAACGAGGTCTCCACCAGAATCTCAAATTACGGACGGCCCGCAACAGCCGTCCTGGGTCTGCTCCTGACCGCATCCGCGGTACTCTGGGCCCCGCGCCCGAAAAAACAAAAAAACATGGAATAAACGCAATTTCCCCGGCTCCGCAAAACACGTCCTGGCGGCAGGCAGAAAACCACCCCAAGATCGCCTGATCAGGTTTTTCTTGCCTTATCCCCTATTTTGTATTACATTCTAAGTATTATGTCCCAAAAGAAGATCCTCACGGCACTTTTTCTAGTCGCCCTGCTCACAAGCGCCGCAAGGGACGCCGCCGCGTCGGCCAAGTGCGGCGGAAGGTTCTTCAACCCCGTCTCGGACATCGACTGGAGAGCCATGTTCCCTATAAAGATAGGGGGAGTCGCCGTAACGCCGGGAGAAGGAACCGACACCGTAAGCCGTTTCCCCCTCTGTTTCTGCGGGTCTCCGGTCCCCAGGGTCGGGATAAAGGTTTCCTTCTGGGAGCCGGTGAAGCTCATCGAGGTCGTAAGGCACCCCGGATGCTTCCCTTCGCTCGGGGGCAGAAAGCTCCCTCTTCCCTCCTTCACGACGGCGGGAACATACGGGGAGGGTGGCGGGCAGCGGGGAGACAGGACCTCGTTTCTTCACGTCCACCACTTTCTCTACCCGGTGTTCTCCGTGCTGAGCCTTTTTTCAAGTTTCGGGTGCATGACCCAGGGAGGATTCGACCTCGCGTACATGACGGCTTTCGACCCACTCTGGAGCAACGACGAACTCTCGTTTCTGCTCCACCCCGAAATAGTGCTCGTGGCGAATCCCGTAGCGCAGGCCTCGTGCGCCGCGGACGCCGTGGCCGCCGCTGGGGGCTTTGCGCTAAACGAACTTTTCTGGTGCGCCGGGTCGTGGGGAAGCGTCTACCCCCATACGGGAAACAACGGGGCAACAGGAGACCTACCGGCCGTCTACGCGCTTTCGGCCGTAAAGCTGCTCGCAAAACTGCATAACGAGCTTCTGGCGTTTAAGACCACGGGAGAGGGCTCCTTGTGCGCGCCGCGCCCCCACCGCGTGATAGTGAAAGACCAGTACAAGCTTCAACTCGCCTTTCCGAAAAACACGCGGGCGTTCCCGATAGGAAGGACGACGGCGCGCTGGGCCTCTGGCAAGTGGTATCCCGCACAGGGAGAGGACTGGGTATTGGTGCTATGGAGAAAAAAAGACTGCTGCCTGCTCTGATTATGGCCGTGCTAGCTTCCCCGGTAACGCTGGCCTTGCCCGCGGAGGATCCCGTTTCGCTTCGGGGAATAAGAACTGAGCCCGACGAAGCGGAGTCCTCCCGCACGAAAAAACTCATGGAAGACCTGCTTGAACCTGACATTGCGGAAGCGGAGAAGACACTTTCGGAAACAAATTCCCCCGGAGCGAGAGAAACCGAAGAAATAATGAAACTGCTCTCGGTAAGACCCCCGCCCTCGGAGATTTTCCCTGAAAAAAGCGCGGGCAAGGAAAACAAGGGGCCCGATCTCTTTTACTTTTTCTCATTCTCAATGCCGCTCCCCTCTCTCAAAGAGGCGGCGCGGGAGACCGCGGCCGGGGGCGCGGTGATGGTTCTCCGGGGACTTTCGGGAGAGGATCTCGGGGAAACCGCCTCGCGCATATCCGACATGATTGGGAAAACCGGGGCGCAGGTATGGATAGACCCCGTTCTTTTCGAATGCTTCTCGGTCGGGGCGGTGCCGCAGCTTGTGCTTGCCTACGGCCACATGCCGGGAACGGACTGCGAGGGGCTCCGCCACGTAAAGGTTTCCGGGAACGTATCGCTTCCCTACGCTCTCGGGCTCATGGAAAAGGAGGACGCAAATGCCGGGGTGTTTATCAGGTGCCTTGAGGAAAGCGGCTTTTATGGCAATTAGCCTTCTGCTCCTGCCGACCCCCGGTGCGGGCGCCGGGGAAGATTTCGAAGCGGGCTTACGGGAAGGACGCCTCCACGGGACTGAAATGCTGTCGCGCCACTCGCAAATCCTGAGGCCGTCAGACATCGAGACAGAAGCGCTTCCGGGCTACGGGACGGAGAGCCGCCAGGAACTCCAAACCGAGGGGACGCGGTGGACCGGGGACCCCGAGGGGATGAGAGCGGAGGCGGAGGGCGCGATACAGGGCGGGGACCCGGCCACCTCCGACGCTCCCGGATTTCTTAAGCGAAGCTCCGCGCAGAGACCCACGTTCACCATAGACCCCGGAACGGACCCCGTGATCGCAAGCTCCAGGCGCGCGATAGAAAGCCCCCTGTCTTCATGCGAGAAAAAAGAGGTGTGCACCGAGCACACGGAAAGCTCATGGAACGAGCAGAAGGAGTGCTACGAGGAGGCGACGCTCAGCACACATTACTGCAACGTGAAAAAGACCGTCACCGTGATCCCCATAGACACCGCCGAAGAAACCATTTACGAAATCCAGATCGAGACCGAAGACGGCTGCGGGGGCTACAAAGCGGCCGGAAACTGCGAAACCTTCAGGAACCGCTGCCTCAACACCACCAAGACTCCGGACGGAGAAACCGTCTGCCTGAACAGGAAATATACCTACCTCTGCGCGAGCCCCCTGGTGGAAGGTCCCGGCTGCCCGCAACTGCGCGCCGAAGGCTGCCACCAGACCGGGGCGCGCTGCATTATGCGGTTTCGCGAACATCCCGAATTTCCCGACCCGCCGGGGAGAAATCTCGGAGTATGCCTTATCCAGGAAAACACCTATGACTGCCCGAAAAGCATAAGCCTCTGCCGGAAAAAAAGCGTCACGTTTGACTGCGACGGGGAAATCCGCTGCGCCTCGGGGGATGACTGCTTCGATACCTCGACGGAGCAGAACGTCGATTTTCCCGAAGTGGCCTCGCGCATGGCCATGCTCGCCGATATGGAAAGGTGCCTTGCGACGACCGCAGACGGCGAGAGTTCCGCCGAGGGGTACGGGCCCATCGAGGTGGACGAGACTACGGGGACGACCGCGGGACCGATCGACTGCGCGGACACCTCGGGCGGGGGAGTGACAATATTCAAGGGAAAGCGTTACCGCTGCGATCTCAATCTCACGGGATTCATACAGAACTGCTGCAGGAAAAAGGGGCTTTTCTCGGGCGCATGCCCCCGGAGCACGAAGGAGCTTCGAGCGAGAAGGGACGACGCGGGGGCCTGCCATTACGTCGGGATTCACAAGAAAAAAGTGCTTGGAATCACGCTCAAGAAAAGAAAGGTGTACTGCTGCTTTAATTCCAAGATGGCAAGAATGATCCACGAGCAGACGAGAGGCCAACTCATACAGAAAGGGCTCTGGCCCACGGCCCGAAACGGCGGCTGGGGCAGCCCCAAGAATCCCAACTGCGGAGGGATAACCGCGGAGCAGCTCCAGGAAATAGACTTCGACGCGGTGGATTTCTCAGAAATTTACGGGGACCTGCTTGACGCCGCTGTTATACCCGACCTTGCGGACTCGACGGAGAGTGCGGAAGAGGATATCGAGGATCTCTGCCCGGACGGGTCGCTTGGCTGCGGAGGGGAGGAGGAACAGTGAAAGCGGTTCTTGTGGCACTGGCCGCCGCGTTTTTTGTTCTCTCCCTTGAGTCCGCGGCGCTTGGAGAACCGTATTTCGGCCAGAAGGAGAGGGGCTGGTTCTGGTACGAACCTTTCTCTTCGCGCATGGAGGAGGGGAGGTCCGGAACCGCCAAGAGGCAGTTGACCGTAAAAGAGATAAGAGAAAGGGGAGAGGTGCTTTTTGAGGCAGCCCTTCTCTCTCCGACAAGAGAGAACGTGAGGGCGTACATGGAGCATCAAAAGAGGGTGCTTGAGCGAAGCGAGGAATTCGCGCGCGTCTGGAAACGGGTCCTTTGGGAGAGCCCGGCGCTTGACTCAACGGTCGACAGTCCCGTAAGCGCCGCGGGAGCCGAGATCTCGAGGAACCTCAGAAAAACCGCCCGCGACGGCGTGATCGGGAAAATATCCCGGATGGGAAAGCTCGTTTTCTTCTTCCGCTCGGACTGCCCGTTTTGCCGCGGGCAGGCCGAGATCATAAAAACGCTTGAGAGGAGACACGGGATCGGGGTCCTGGCGGCGTCCCTTGACGGAAGGGGGCTTCACCCTCTTTACCCGCATTTTGTAAACGGCGCGGCGCAGGCCGCGCGCCTGGGAGTCGAGCAGGTGCCGGCGCTTTTCCTTTTCGTTCCCTCGCAGAGAAAGATCATCCGGATAGGCACAGGTTACCTTACTCTAGGCGAAATAAGGCGAAGGCTCCACGTAGTGGGAAAGGAAGTGCTCGGAACGGGGCGTGAGGAGGGAAAAGAACTTTTCCTGCTGAGCAGGGAGGGAAGATGAGAAGAACATCCCTCGCGGCAGTATTTGTTTTCGCCCTCGTTCTTGTTCCCCGAGTCTCCCTGGCCGATCTCGGGGGTGAGGTCCGCGGCATGTTCGACCGCCTCGGGCTCTCGGGGACCGCCACGTCGGCCGGGGTCTACGAGGGGCAGTCAAGGGGATTCGTCACTGGAGGTTCGGTCTCGGTAAGGCTCCCTAACGAAACCATACAGCCGCTTTCCGTAAGCCTCCCCCATCTTCGCTCGGGGTGCGGAGGGGTGGATCTTTTCCTGGGGGCAATCTCCTACATAAGCGCGGACGACCTAATACGGAAGATGAAGGCCATAGGGACGTCGTTTGCTAGCTACGCATTCATGATGGCACTCAAGACGCTGTGTTCCCCGTGCGAGAACATAATGGAAAAACTCGAGGCCGCCTCGCGCGCCGCAAACTCCCTTAGCGTCGACACCTGCAGGGCAGGGGAGAGCCTCGCCGAGGGAATATTCGGGGAAGGGGGAATAATCAGGGGAGAGCAGGCGGGTCGGTGCGCGTTCGTGGGGGTCAAGCAGTCGCTTTTCACCGATCCGGCGGAGGGGCTTTCCGAGTGCCGCACCCAAAGCGGGATAACAAGCACCGTCGCGGACATAAACGCGGGCACAGTCGCGCAGGACAAGGAACTCGTAAGACCGACGAGGAACACCGTGTGGGAGGCGCTTCGCACTATCCCGTCCGCAACCCTCTCGAAGGAGCAAAAAGAGCAGGTAATGAGCGTCACGGGAACTTTCATAATCACGCAGACGGGTTCTGAGTACAAGCCCCCGACCATAAGCCTCGAGTACCTCGCGGGCGGAGGCGGAACGGGAAAAGTGTACAGCTGCGGGTCGGACCCCTACTGCACGGCACCCGCTACGGTGTCCGTCGGGGCAAACTTCAAGCCGTTTTCAGAACTCGTCTCCGAGAAGCTGCTTGAGGCCCACGCCGCCATAGTCGGAAACCGTCGCCCGCAGGATGACACCGTGAGGTTTCTCGACGCCCTCCCATTTCCCGCCTGGAAGCTTCTCTCCTCGGCCGGGGCCGTGGATCCCGAGATAGGCGGAACCTACGTCTCGGCGCTTGCGAGGCCGATAGCCGTGTTCTCGGTGGCGGCGTGGCTTGAGCGGGCGGAACGCAGCCTCTGGAGCGGCGTCGGGAGCTCTGAGAGAAAGGGGACGCTGTCCGCGATGGACCGTAAAAAGATCGCCGAGCGGATGAGGATGCTTCGCGAGGAGGTCTCGCTCATGATGGAGCAGGAAAACACGAAGATAGAGGAGCTTGTCTACGCCCTCTCGATAATAGAGCACCTTGACTCCCGCTCTCCGGTGGTGTTCGAGAGAAAAAGCCGAAAGAAGGCGGGCGACGAGGTGATACAGGGTGCCAACTGAAAAAAGCACGAGCAGCCTCTCCGGACTCGCTTCGCCGCCCGGTATTATCGCTTTGGCGGGGATTCTCCTTTTCCCGGAAGCGGCCGGGGCGCAGACTTTCCAGATAGACACCTACGGAAACGGGCAGTTCATAGCCGAGGTGCTTAACTCCATAGCGATTCTCGCGGGTTCGGGCCTCATTGGACTCGTACGTCTGGGACTAGTGGCGGGCATACTGCTTGCGGTCATGTCCTCGCTTTTCGGAGGGAGGATGATGCCGGGTCACCAGTTCGCGCTCTCCTTGCTGATCTACATGATGCTTTTCGGGGTAAGGGTAGACATTGCGGTTTTCGACAGGGTAACGTCGTACACCCGGGTCGTATCCGCGGTGCCTGCGGGAGTGGGCGTTTTCGCCTGGGCGACCTCGGCGGTCGGAAGCGGCCTCACCCGGCTGATGGAGACCGCGTTCTCAACCCCTGACGCGCTTCACTACTCGGAAAACGGGCTTCTCCGCGGCGCCGAGCTGATAAAACGCTCAACCGCGTTTACGGTCGCCGAGCCCCATCTTGCGAACACCGTAAGCTCTTTTGTGAGGGAGTGCGGCCTAAAGGGCGTAACCTCGGGACTGATAACCCCGGACACCCTCGAGAAGTCGGCCGATCTTTTTTCTTCCATGGGCATGGCCAACTACCGTTTTGTGGAACTCCACACAAACATCGTCCTGCCCGCGGGCGCGTACGCGTCCCCGCCGAGCGCGGGGGACTGCTCCGCCGCCGGAAGGCCCGTGCTCGCCTACTGCGGGGAAGCCCACGCGGGCATAAACGCCTGCCTTGACGCCTACTACCCCGGGTGGGCGGCCGAACTTGCCGAGGAATCGGGTTTCGTCAACCGCCAGACAAACACAGTCGACACCGCGGGGTTCGCCGAGGCGCTCCGGGAATCGTACAGGGAGCTTGCCGGGGTCTCAATGTCCGCGAAGGATATAATCATCCAGAACGCCATGATAAACAGCTATTCCCGCTCGGTTAAGTCGCTCGCGGTGGCGGGAGGTTCTGAGGCCTCGCTCCTCAGCCTCTCCATCGCCGAGGCACGCGCCAGGCAGAAAAACTCGTTTCTAGTCCTTGGAGAGATGGCGCGCCACACCCTGCCCTACATAAGGGGGCTGCTCCAAGGAATGCTCTACGGCATATTCCCCGCGGTGATCTTCCTCGCGATGACGCCTCTTGCCGCCCGCATAATTCCCGCCTACCTGATCGCAATGCTCTGGACCGAGCTCTGGAACCCCATATACGCCATAGTGAACCTGTTCTCAAACCTCAAGCTGCGAAGGGCGCTTGAGCCCTACACAGACGGCGTCCTCACCGTGATATCACGGGGGTCGGTCGTCCACGAGTCCGACATGGCCATGGCGGTCGCGGGGCTTGCGGCCACCATAGTCCCCATGATCGCCTACTATGTCGTCTCGGCAAGCCAGCACGCCGTTGTGGGAGCCGTGCAGCAGTTCATGGGACCCACGCAGTCAATCTCGACCCAAACGGCCGGGGCCCACGCCGCCGGAAACATATCGCTTGGAAACGTGTCGGTCGCGACGGGGCGCTATGACACGGTGACGGCGAACAAGTCCGACGTCGCGCGGGAAACCGTCACGGGAAATCTCAGCCGCCGCTACGAGAATGTCTACGAGCAGCCGGCCTCGAGCGTGGGCGGGATGCGGATAACGGGAACAGAAGGCGTGCGGTTCGCGGCAAGGGAGGAGCTTGCCGACACCATGAGGAGCATGGAGACAAGCAGGGAGGCCGTGACGGATTCCGCGGCGGCGGCGTCCGTGCGGGTGGTCGGGGCCTCGCGGGCAGCCGCAGACCAGAGAAGCTACTCCGAGGTGCTCGGGCTCTCAAGTACTACAGGCGAGAAAAAGGATCTTGCGACCGTGCTCGAGACGGCGGAGAACCTGCAGAGAAGGTTCGGGCTCTCCCGCCAAGAGTCGCTTAAGATGTCGTGGGACACGGCGATGGTCTACGAGGCGGGGGCCCGGGCGGGGACTTCCTCGGGACTTGCGGGCGGAGGGGTCGGGGGGCCTTCGATCAGCGCGGGAATAAAGGCAAGGGGAGCACGAAAGACCGATACGAGCGCCGCCGAGAGATACGAAGAGGCCCAGGAATTCGCCTCGAGTTCCAACTCCCGGGTGAACTTCTCAACGGCTTTTTCCGAGCTTGAAAGCACGCTCTCATCAAAGGAGGCCCGCGAGAGCCTGCAGTTCACGGCCCGGGACTCAGAGGAGGCAAGGGCCGAGCTTCGCTCCGCAAAAAGCTCCTTCCGGGACTACTCCTCCCACCGGGAGAGGGCAAGAGCCTACTCCGAAGTGCTTTCCGGGGAGAGATCCTTCGGCGCAGGGCTTGAAAGAGAGTACACCCAAGCGGTGTTTGCCGACATGAGGGGGCAAGGCCACACGGACAGCTACGTGGCCAGAGGACTTACCGACCTTCGCGACGGAAGATACGACACCGAGGAAGCGGAAGCCGTCTCCGGATCCATACACAGGGTCACAGGCCTCTCGGAACTCCTCGGAGCGGGGAGCGGGACCAGGGAATCTGTCGCCGCGATACCCGCAGACGGCTACGGCCTTGGAGATGTCCGCAGATTCGAGGTCGACGCGGAAGCGGCATTCGCGGAATACGGAAAGTCGGCGGGAGCGGCTGGCGGCGCCGGAGTGGAATGGACGCGAAGCTCGATAGAGGAGGATTCAGCCGCGGTGAGAGAGGAGGTCGCCCGGGCGCGTGAGCGGGCCCGGGGCGGAATCGGGAACGCAGAGACAAAAATTCCAGAAGGTTCCGGGACGGGACAGGAAGAGATACTTGAGGGCGGAGAGCGCCTCCAGCGCTCGACTAAAGGGGTGCGTGAACGGCTCGATAACGCGAAATCGGAAAGTGCTTCCCGAGAACAGAAAACATCCCGAATCAAGAAAACAATCGAAAGCAGCCGGGCGCAGCAGCGGAAAAACAACGGGGCCGGATGATATGACTTGAGAACATTGTCTTTTATAAAAACGCGGATATAATTTCTATAAAAACGCGGGTGCGTTTTTTGCAAAATCGCGGATACAGAAATAATAATACAGCGAGTTTCGGATCATGTCACGTTCTTATCTCCGCTGGCAGCGGGACACCTTGAAAAAAGCCCTCGAAACGCGTCGCGTGCTGTTGCTCTGCGGAGCACGCCAATGCGGCAAGACCACCCTTGCCAAGGAACTGGTTTCACAGCATATCGCCTACCGCACTTTAGATGATCCGGCCGTACGGCAGATTGCCGAAACCGACCCGCGGGGCTTCGTGAAGCACTCGGGAAACACCCTCATCATCGACGAAGTCCAGCGTGCTCCCGATCTGCTTTCTGCAATCAAGATAAGGGTGGATGAAGATACGAGACCCGGACAGTACCTGCTGACGGGTTCAGCCGACATACAGTCTTCCCCCGGAGTACGGGAATCTCTCGCCGGACGCATAAGAAAGGTACGGCTGCGTCCGCTCACCCATGGAGAGATTTTGGGAACGTCTCCGGATTTCCTTGACCGGGCCTTCAGGCAGGATTTCGGGCATCCCGACCGCGCTTACGACCGTGACGCTATGCTGGACATCTCCTTTGGAGGCGGTTTCCCGGAAGCCATCCCGCTTGGAGACACAGAGCGAAGATTATGGCATCGGGACTACGTGGACGCGCTTGTGGAACGCGACCTCAGGGATCTCGGGCGTATCCAGCGACGCGACGCCATGAGCGAACTGATACACACCCTGGCTGCATGGTCAAGCAAGTTCATGGACATTTCATCCATAGGCGCCGGACTTTCCATCGCGCGCTCCACGGTCGAGACATATATAAACGCCTTGGAAGCCTTGTACATGGTCGAACGCATAAGGGCGTGGAAACGCACCGATTACGCGCGGGCGGGGCAACGCCCCAAGCTTTTTATGACCGACTCGGGACTTATGTCTTCGATTCTTGACTGGGACAGGCAGCAGGTCCGAATGGATGCGGACCGCTCGGGCAAACTGATCGAAACCTTCATGTTCAACGAAATAGCCGCCCAAGTGGACGCCAATTCCGGAAGATACAGCCTCTTCCATTACCGTGACCGCGAAAAGCGCGAGATCGACTTCCTGATCGAAAGAGAGGACTGGGCGCTGCTCGGGATTGAGATCAAGGCGGGCTCGGCCATCGGAACGAACGATTTCAGAAACCTCAGCTGGTTTAAGAAAAACATCGCGCGCGAAAGAAAATTTACCGGTATCGTACTCTATTCGGGAGAACTCGCGGGTTCCATGGGTGACGGGCTGTGGGCTGTTCCTTTCGGAACAGTCTGGAACCGGCAGTAAGCCAGCCGGCTTCCGGGATATGTCAAGAGTATATACGCACTTTTTTCTAAAAGCCTCCCAGAGAAAATTCAGAAATTGTGAAAAGTTGAAAAGACCGTTATCTCGAAGCGGGGCGAACTTCTCTCACGAACCGTGATATATCGAGAGAAAGGCGGTGTAGGTGAAGCCGAACTGCATAAGCAGAAGAAAGGGAACCCAGATGAAAAATCCCATGTAGAGGACGTACGCCACCTGGAACGTGAAAAAAACCGAGAGAACGACCTCGAAAAAGGTGGTAACCCCTTTTGAGGATACGTACGCCGAGGTTCTCCACCGGTCCTTCCTGCCCACGACGGCGTACTTGGGCGTTCTTGCAAAACCCGACGTCTTGCCCAGAATCGCCTCAAGCACGGCCTTGGCGTTGTTAACCGCTATGCCCGCCCCGACGCTAAGCGCAGCGGGTATGTACTTGTAAAACTCCCGGGCCCGGGGGCCGTGGGCCTCGCGGACGGCCAGTATGTAGAACCTTATTATGGCGAAAGTGCCGAGCGCCACCCCCGTGACGCTTGCTATGAAGAGGTCGTTAAGCCAGATCCGCTCCCACAGGAAATTCATGGGTATTATGAGAATTATCGTGGCGAGCAGAAACAGGTAGCTGAAATTGCCGAGGAGGTGAAACACGCTCTCCGTCTTGACCTTAAACGGGATTTGGGAGTCACGGAGCACCGAGGGCAGAAGCTTCCCCGCCGTCTGGATCCCTCCCTTGACCCACCTGTGCTGCTGTATCTTAAAGGCGTTCATGTCAACGGGAAGCTCGGCGTCCGATACGACGTCGGGCAGGTAGACTGCCTTCCACCCGTTTATCTGCGCCCTGTAGCTTAGATCAAGATCCTCGGTCAGGGTGTCGTGCTGCCACCCTCCGCTCTGCTCTATGCACTTCTTGCGGATCACCCCGGCGGTGCCGTTGAAGTTAAGAAAAAGTCCGTTCGAATGCCGGGCGGCCTGCTCCACCACGAAATGTCCGTCAAGAAGCACCGACTGGGCCTTCGTGAGAAGCGAGTAGTCACGGTTAAGATGCCCCCATCTCGTCTGCACTATCCCGACCTCAGGGTCTTCGAAGCACGAAACGGTCTTTCGGAGAAAATCCCTGGGGGGAACGAAATCCGCGTCGAAAACCGCAAGAAGCTCCCCGCTTGCCTGCGCGCAGCCCGCGGCAAGCGCCCCAGCCTTGTACCCCTCGCGGTTCCCCCTCCGGATGTGCTTTATGTCGAAACCGGCAGCCCGGAGCTCATCGGTGCAGCGCGCCGCTATGCGGCTTGTGTCGTCCGTTGAGTCGTCAAGCACCTGTACTTCGAGCAGGTCCCTCGGGTAGTCGATCCCGCAGACCGCGCGGATGAGCCTTTCGGTCACGTACATCTCGTTATAGACGGGGAGCTGCACCGTGACGCGCGGAAGGGATCCCTGTCCCTGCGGGGCCGCGGCGCGGCGCGCCTTTGTCCTCGAGTAAAGATGCACTAGGTAGTAACGGTGAAGGCCAAATATGCAGAGAAAAACAGAGGAGATAATGTAAAGCAGGGTGCAGAAGTACTTTATAAACTCAAACAACTCTCAAAACCTCGTATCTTTAAAGACCCTGTCGTCCCTACGGCTTGAACTTGGCTATCCTCTCGGCAGCCTGCTCTATCCTCTGCGTGTCAAACGTCACCGACACCCTGGCGTATCCCTCGCCGCAGTCCCCGAAACCGTTTCCGGGAGTGACGACCACGCCGGCTTCGGTGAGCATTCTCTCCGAGAACTCTGAAGATGTCATCCCCTCGGGAACCTCGAACCACACGTAGAATGTGGCATCGGGCTGTGTATAACTTATGCCAGCCTCTTCGAGGCCGCGACAGAATATCTCGAGGCGCTCCCTGTAAACCTCTTTTCTCTCCTCAAGCCCGACGGAACTGTTACGAAGCGCCGTTATGCCCGCCACCTGGACTGCCTGGAAAACTCCCGAGTCTATGTTCGTCTTTATCTTCCCGAGACCCGCTATGGCCCTCTCGTTCCCCGCGGCGAACGCCAGGCGCCACCCGGTCATGCTGAAGGTCTTTGAAAGCGAGTGAAACTCGATCCCCACGTCCATCGCCCCCGGTATCTCGAGGAAGCTCAGGGGATTTTTTCCGTAAAACGCTATCTCCGTGTAGGCAGCGTCGTGGCAGATGAGTATCTCGTTTTCCCGGGCGAAATCGACCACTTCCCTGAAGAACCCCTCGTTGGCAAGAACCGTCGTCGGATTGTTCGGATAGTTAAGAAACATCATGACGGCCCGCTTGGCCACATCCGCGGGAATGGCGTCAAGGTCCGGGAGAAAATCGTTTTCCTTAAGAAGCGACATCGGGTAGGGAACCCCTCCGGCGAACGTGGTCGAAACCGGGTACACGGGATATCCGGGATCTGGCACGAGCACTACGTCCCCCGGGTCGACAAACGCGAGAGGCGCGTGGGCTACACCTTCCTTGGAGCCTATTAGGGTCACTACCTGCTTTGCAGGATCGAGGCTTACCCCGAATCGCTCTTCGTACCACTCGGCAGCCGCCTCCCGAAAAGACAGCATGCCCACGTAGGACGGGTAGCGGTGGTGCTCCGGATCCCCGGAGGCCTCACGAAGCGACTCCACTATGTGCTCCGGCGTCGGTATGTCCGGGTCGCCCACCCCGA
>JAPPFE010000038.1:0-9160 GCA_028823955.1 Candidatus Dadabacteria bacterium | reverse complement strand
CGAAGCGACTCCACTATGTGCTCCGGCGTCGGTATGTCCGGGTCGCCCACCCCGAGGTCAATCACGTCGAGCCCCTTCTCGATCAGCTCGTTTTTTTTCCTGTCGATCTCGGCGAAAAGGTATGGAGGAAGCTGCTCGATTCTCTCTGCCCACTTGATTTTCATTTGAAGTCCTCCCGAGGATAGATGGGTCCTGACAAAGCAACAAGGTTAACTTAACGGTGCCCGATGGGCAAGTGCGGATTTGGGAAGAAAATCTCCTGCGGGAAGCGTTAACCTCCCCTTAACGGGAGCTTTACGCTGCTTTGACGAAGATCGGGAATAAGTAGCGCTCGGGGGCATGTTTAACAACGCCCGCAAAAAGGTTTAGAATTAAATTGCACACGAGGAGAAGAGGTTTGAAGATACTCTACGCCATACAGGGAACCGGAAACGGCCACATAAGCCGCTCAAGAGACGTGATAGCCGAGCTTCGAAAGTCGGTCGAGGTCGACATTATGGTAAGCGAGCGCCAGCACGAAATAGATCTCGGCTTCAAGGTCAAGTACAACCTGCGGGGGCTCGGGTTTGTTTTCGGGAAAAACGGCGGGATCGACTACTACGCCTCTATAAAGAAGGCCCGCTTCGACAAGCTGCTCGGGGACGTAAACGACCTTCCCGTGGCCGATTATGATATGGTGGTAAGCGACTTCGAGCCCATATCCTCCTGGGCGTGCCGCCTCAAGAAAAGGCCCTGCGTGTCTCTTTCCCACCAAACATCGTTTGCCTCCCCCAAGACCCCGAGGCCCGAGAAGCCGAACAAGATAATGGAATTCATAATAAAGTGGTACGCCCCCGTGTGTATACCGCTCGGGCTTCATTTCCGCGAGTACGACAACTTCATAAAGACCCCCATAATAAGAAAGGAGCTTCGCCGTTACGAAGTGCGCCGAAACGGCCACTACACGGTCTATCTCCCGAGCTTCGACGAGCGCACCCTGATCAGGCATCTGAGCAAAATCGACGTGCGCTGGGAACTTTTCTCAAAACACTACAAGGGAGAACCCTACACAGAAGGAAACGTCACCGTGTACCCGGTAAGCTACGAGAAGTTCATAGAAAGCTTCACCGGAAGCGAGGGCATACTCACCAATGCCGGCTTTGAGACGCCGTCCGAGGCCCTTTTCCTAGGCAAGAAGCTGCTTGCGGTGCCGATGAAGGGGCAGTACGAGCAGGAATGCAACGCAGTGGCGCTTGAGCAGATGGGATTCGAGGTGCTCCACAAGGTGGGCGGGGATTTCGAAAGCGTTCTTGAGAAATGGGTATCTCTTCCCAGGGCACAGCCCGAACCCTACAGGGACGTCGTCCCCGATATATCGGAAACCATACTCGCCCTTGCCGAGCGCTACGGGGGCGAAGAGGAGTTCAAACACCCGACCGGCTCCCCTATCGAAGACGCCGAGCGAAAGGGACTCCTAGACCTTTTTCTCTGAGAATAAAACTGCGACGGGGAAAATCAGGGAAGAAAAAACCAGAAGACCGCGATACCGAGAACCAGTCCCACCAGCGTCTGGGCCAGGCTGTGGCATCCGAGCCTCACCCTCGACCACGCGACCACCAGAGCAAGGGGCGGGATAATGAAAACCAGCGCCTCGTGCGGATGGGCAAACACCATCGCCCCGAGCGCTCCCATTGCGGCGCAGTGACCGCTTATCTTCCAGTAAAGCGAAACCAGTATCCAGAGGCCCGTAAGCGCAAGGCATAAGTAGCCGAGCGTGACCAAGGCGCCCGGGCCGCCGACAAAGCCGTAGAGAAGGAGCAACAATACCGAGTAGACGAAAATAACGCTGAGGGGCCTTATCCGCTCCTCCCTCACGCTTATATGAAAATCCGTCACCTTGCCCTGGCCCATGAGATAGAATATGTAGGCCGTCGGGGCGAGCACGAAAAGCAGCAGGAAAAGAGAAGTCCAGAGAAACTTGGAGGAGTGGTCAAGCGAGTAGGAGCAGAGAATCACCGCGTAGAAAACCACAAGCGCGGGGGAAAAAACGGTGGAGACAAGGTTCGCCGCGCCTACGACCCTGCCACCCTCGGCGGGACGTGGAAACGTGACCTTTTGAGCTATGTTGTCGTTGTTAATCATCTTTCCCTAAGTCCTGTATAAAATAAAAACCGCATGGAGCGCAAAAAACAAGAGATAAACCGAAGGTTTTTGGTTTTTTAATCACCCTTTTAAAAACCGTTAACACGGCCTTAAAGTTGCAGGGCGAAGAGGTTTCTAAAACCCGCGAATAATCTGTATAATACCCAACGGAATGACCGCAAAAGGAAAAAAATTCTTTCTTAGCGGCGCCACGGGGACGGCGACCGTCCTCTGCGCACTTGGAGCGCTAGTATCGGGATACCTGCTTGTGGCTGACTTCGTGCTCGGGGGCGCGGAGCTTTGCCTTACGGGCAAAGGCTGCGACATGGTAAGGGAGAGCAGGTACTCGAGCATCGGGGGCATCCCAGTCTCGTTGCTCGGAGTCCTGGGATACGCGGCTATGGTGACCGTTTCCATCTCGCGCCTTGGGCGGCGGACAAAGTGGAACCTTCTTTTCTGGCTATCGGCAGCGGCGGTCGGTTTTTCAGCTTACCTCACCTACCTTGAACTTTTCATAATAGAGGCGCTTTGCTCCTGGTGCGTGGCCTCGGCCGCGATCGCGGTAGCGGTGTTTCTGCTCGCGGCCTCTCAAACGACCGGTGGCGCCATAAAGTCCTTCGGCGGAGCGGCGGCGGTGTTCGTCTTGGTGTTTGCCGCGTCTTACTCCATTCATTCCCCCGCCCCGCAGGAGAATCCCCTGTCCGCGGCTACCTTTTACCAGGTGAGCCTTGCGAAATACCTCTCGGAGCGCGGAGCAACCATGTACGGCTCATACAACTGCGGTCACTGTCAGAAGCAGAAGGAGCTTTTCGGGGGGGCTTTCGGCCACATAACCTACGTTGAGTGCAGCCGAAGCGGTCCCGACCCCAATCCCTCCCTCTGCGCGGGCAAGGACATAAAAAGCTACCCCACCTGGGAAATCGGCGGAGAGTTCCACGAGGGGGTAAGAACTCTCGAGCAACTCGGGAGGATCTCGGGTTATTCGGGCAAGTGAAAGTTCCCCTCTACAAGGTGTTGCGATCACTTGCCATTCCTTTGACAAGGGACTTTTATCAATTATCTTTATCTGAACGTTCCTATTACAACTGAGCCGCTATCGGGGCGGCATTGGGGTGAAGGGTGGAAAAAAGAAACGACGGATTATCGTTCATAGTATGCTGTAACAAGTTCGGCTGGACCAAGTCTTGGGGCATAAGCAGGGAACGGTTCCAGTTTGCGCTGGGCGCCTTGGGGATTTTCGTGCTGGGCGCACTTCTCTCCTTCTTTCTCTCATACAAGTTCTACGGTGAAGCGCAAGACATCCGGGCGCACAAACAAGCCGAGATAGACGAACTGCTCGATGCCGTCGAGGCGATGTCGCATGACATAATCGTGGACAAGAAACTTGAGGACAAGTTCATAAAAAGAGTCCTCCGTCTTGAAAAAAAGCTTGCCTACATGGAAAGGAGACTCTCTGAGAAAAAACGGAGAAAAGCTCTCCCCGCGGGAGGGCGCGGCTTCCAGACAAGCGATATCGGTCACGATTACTTCGACGCGGTCGAGAAGGACATAGACCGCCTCGCCAAGGCCATGGACTCCATTCCTTTCGGAAAACCCGCCCAGGGAGGAATCTCTTCGCACTACGGCTACAGGAAATCTCCCTTCTCGGAGGCCAGGGAGTTTCACGGCGGAGTAGATTTCAGGGGTAAAATAGGAGATGAGGTTACGGCCACGGCGGACGGCGTCGTTCAGAAGGCCAAGTACGTTAAAGGCTACGGAAAGCACGTTGTCATCAAGCACAAAAAAGGCTACAAGACTCTCTATGGGCATCTCTCCAAGATAAGCGTCACCAAGGGCCAGAAGGTCGTAGCGGGAGAGAAGATAGGGGAACTAGGATCGACGGGCCGCTCAACCGGGCCGCATCTTCACTACGAAATAATAAAATACGGAAGAAGGATCAACCCCAAAAAATACGTAAGATAGGGGAAAGCCTGTATGTATAACAGCAAGCGGAAGAACAAAAGCAATAACTCGGGTGCCGTGGAAACAGTTCTGGGCGAAGGCGTTGTGTTCGAGGGAATCATCTCGTGCGAGGGATCGATGAAGGTCGAAGGTGAACTCAAGGGAGACATAAAAGTCGCCAACTCGATCGTGGTGGGCCCTAACGGTTCGGTGACCGGAGACATAAACGCAAGAGAGGTCATCATATTCGGGAAAGTAACCGGAAAGATAGATGCCGGGGTGCTCGAGATCAAAAGCACGGGAGAAATAACGGGAGAAGTCCTGATCGAGACCCTGATAACCGAGGCCGGGGGAATCATGAGGGCGAAGTGCGAAATGAAAAGCCCCGCGCCGAAAGGCGTAAAGGAGAAAGGCCCGGCGCCCAGCGCCTCCCAAGCGGCGAAACCCTAATGGTGGTGGTGGCTGCGGCGGGTTGCCTCCGGGGGATCGAGGACAGGCGCAGTAACCGAGATCCGCGCGCCCGAGCGGAACTTCAATTCCAAAATCACGCTTTCTTTTATATCGCTCGAGAGCCCCTCTAGCATCACGTGATAGCCTCCCGGCGAAAGGGCAACAGACTCGCCCGCCGGAACCTCAATCGAAGCAACCTTCTTCATTGCCATCGAATCTTCCCTCATCTCGGTAACGTGAAGGGAGGACGAAGCGGAGCAACTGCAGCTCACTTCCAAAAGTTCGTCTCCCGCGGCGGCGGGGTTCTCAATAACCATGTAGGCCGCGGTCACAGAAGCGCCCGGGGGATTTTGTCTTACCCACGGGTCCTTGACGGAAATCTCCCCCTTGCTCCAAGCCAGGGGAGCAACAAGAAAGAAAACAGCTAAAACGATTAGGGCTTTTTTAACGTTCATGAGCACTTACAGAAGGAGGCGTTTTACGTCGCCTGCTATTTTCTTCGGGTCAAGCTTTTCCTTAGGGTAGCGAAGCATCATCTCGCCTCCGGGATCTATCAGGTAAACCGCGGGGGAGTGAACTACCCCATAGTCTGACTCCGAGGCCCCCTGCTCCTTTGAATAAAAGGTTCCGCAGGCGTCGTTTACCTGCTTTATTTCCTGTTGCGAACCAGTAAGCCCGATTATGCGGTCGTGGAAAAACGGAACGTAAACCCCGAGTTTGGCCACGGTGTCGCGCTCCGGGTCAACGGTTATGAAAAGCGCCACGGCCCCCTCATCCCCGACAAGATCAAGCACCTCTCCCAGCATCCCCAAGGTGGTGGGACATACGTCCGGACAGTTCGTAAACCCGAAGTTAAGCAGTATGACCTTGCCCGAGTGGTCGGAGAGAGAAAATTCTCGGTTCTGGTGATCGGTCAGGGAAAAATCAAAGGCGGGGCGGGGATACTCATCCCCGTAGAAGCTTCCCTTGTCCGTGCCGAGAAACCCAAAGATCGCAACCCACACAAGAGCAATCAGTGCCAACGCGGTTAAAACCAAGTAGTGCCTTTTCATTTCAAGTGACTCCGTAACAGGTTAGGGCAGAAAATATACACCACCTTTTCGATTAGACAAAAAAAAGAGCGCCTCAGGGGGGCCGAGGCGCTCTTCCTAACAAAAAGGAGGATGAAGGATGAGTATTGATCAATGTTTCTAATCAACGCTATAAAATATAAGTAATTTACTTAAACTGTCAAGAGAAAATTAAAAAAAATTTAAAACGCCAAAAAAAAGCGGGCAGGGCGCCTGTGCGCCGTGCCCGCTTCGTGTTTTCTGCAGGGTGCAGACGTCTTCTACATCATGCCGCCCATGCCCATCGGTCCGCCAGGAGGCATTGCACCGGGGCCGCCCGCATCCTCTTTCTGAATGTCGACTACCAGCGCCTCGGTGGTGAGCAGAAGACCCGCGACGCTTGCCGCGTTCTGCATGGCCGTCCTAGTCACCTTCGCGGGATCGAGAATACCGGCCTTTATGAGGTCCGTGTACTCAAGCTTCGCGGCGTCAAAGCCGTTTGAGCCCTTCTGGTTTACTACCTTCTCTACCACTATGGAACCATCCCATCCGGCGTTAGAGGCTATTCCTCGAAGGGGCTCCTCAAGCGCTCTCTTCACGATGTTGACTCCCGCCTGTTCCTCGGGGTCCGCGCCGTCGTACTTATTTACCGCGGCGATGGCCCTTATGAAGGCCACGCCTCCGCCTGGAACTATTCCTTCCTCGACGGCGGCCCTTGTAGCGTTAAGGGCGTCTTCAACCCTGTCCTTTTTCTCTTTCATCTCGGTCTCGGTAGCGGCCCCTACCCTGATCACGGCCACGCCTCCGGCGAGCTTGGCGAGGCGCTCCTGGAGCTTCTCGCGGTCGTACTCGCCGCTTGCTATCCCTATCTGGCTCTTGATCTGGTTTATGCGGCCCTCTATTGATCCCCTGGTGCCGGAACCTCCGACGACCGTGGTGT
The DNA here is from genome assembly GCA_028823955.1 of Candidatus Dadabacteria bacterium. GTDB lineage: Bacteria > Desulfobacterota_D > UBA1144 > Nemesobacterales > Nemesobacteraceae > Nemesobacter. The sequence goes on along the minus strand of JAPPFE010000038.1, from coordinate 2,659 downwards.
CGTCGCGGTCTATGACGACTCTCTTGGCCTGTCCGAGATCGGTTATCTTGGCACTCTCAAGTTTCATGCCGGCCTCTTCCGATATTACCTGTCCGCCCGTTAAAACAGCTATGTCCTCGATCATGGCCTTTCTGCGGTCCCCGAATCCCGGGGCCTTTATGGCCGCGACCTTGAGCGTTCCCCTGATCTTGTTAACAACCAGAGTCGCAAGGGCTTCTCCCTCGACATCCTCTGCGATTATCAAAAGGGGCTTGGTGCTTCTCGCCACTTCCTCAAGAAGCGGGAGAAGGTCTTTCATGTTGGCTATCTTCTTATCGAAAAGCAGGATGAGCGGATCATCAAGCTCAACCGTCATCTTCTCGGGCTCGGTTACGAAGTAGGGGCTTAGATACCCTCTGTCAAACTGCATTCCCTCAACCACGTCAAGCTCGGTGTCGAGGCTTCTTCCCTCCTCAACGGTTATGACCCCGTCCTTTCCCACCTTCTCCATGGCGTCGGCTATGATGCTTCCGACGTTCTGGTCCCCATTTGCGGAAACCGTGGCCACCTGGGCTATTTCCGTGCGTCCTTTTACCTGCTTGCTTGATTTCCTTATGCTCCCGGTCACAACCTCGACCGACTGGTCTATTCCCCTTTTAAGCTTCATGGGGTCGTGTCCCGCAGCAACAAGCTTTATGCCTTCGCGGTATATCGCCTGGGCAAGTATGGTGGCAGTGGTAGTGCCGTCTCCGGCTACGTCGCTTGTCTTCGAAGCGACTTCCTTTACCATCTGGGCTCCCATGTTCTCGAATTTGTCCTCAATCTCTATTTCCTTGGCCACCGAAACCCCGTCCTTGGTTACGACCGGAGCTCCGAACGTTTTCTCTATCAGCACGTTGCGTCCCCTTGGACCCAGCGTCGCTTTTACCGCGGCCGCGAGCTTGTTAACGCCCTCGAGAATCTTCTCTCTGGCCTCAGTGTCAAATAACAGATCTTTCGCCATTTTATTGTTTTCCTCCTTTGTTAGTCTTCTATCACTGCGAGTATCTCGTGTTCGGCGATAATCATGTAATCCTCGCCGCCGAGCGAAACCTCGTTTCCACCGTATTTTCCGAATATGACCCTGTCGCCGGGCTTTACGTCAAGCGGAAGAATCTCTCCGTTTTCAATAGGCCGTCCCTTCCCCACGGCAACAACCTCTGCCTGCTGGGGTTTCTCAGCCGCGGTGTCGGGGATTATGATTCCCCCTTCCGTCGTCTCAGACACATCGAGACGCTTTATCAAGACCTTGTCATATAGCGGTCTTATCTCCATCTCTAATACCTCCTTTTTAACTTTTTAAAGCTGGACTGGCACTTGCACCTTCCAAGTGCCAACTATAAAGTAAGCACGTTTTTGCGGGTGTCAAGGGATGGAAGGGAAAAAACAGGGACAGAAAGCGGCTTGCGGGAGAGTTAAAAAGTTTGAGGCAGTCAGCGGACGAGCCGGGACGACCCCGTTACTCCTTCTACGCATGGCAGATGAGATGGCACAATAATACCGTCTGCAGAATCGAATGTCGAGCATCATTTTCCGGCAAAGTGCAATTGCTGCGAGCTAATTCCCCCATTTGTCCCGGAAGAGTTCACCGAGTAGGACCGGAAACGGTCCGCCGCTTTGTGGGACTGGAATTGCCGAGTCGTCCCCGGTCTTTCTCCGCAACCGCCTCTTCCATCAAGAAGTCGAGCTTTCCGGATGACGAGTCCTTTTCGATTTCCTCTTCCCACTGTTTCCAGTCCTTCTCGGAGAACCACTCGCGCAGATGGACGCAATCCTCTTTGGAAAGAGCCGAGATGGCGGATTTTATTTCTTCTACCGTTGACATAACAACAAACCGTCCTGCTGCTCAGGTAATATTAACTGGATAGTAAATATTTCGATTCAATCCGTAAAGAGCGTTAGAGGTCGCCTTGATATTTTTCTTCAGTCGCCGTAGGTAAACATTTCCCGTAACACCCCTGCCACCTCCCGCGCGCGCGTGTCCGGCAGGACACCCAGCCGTCTGACTAGGCGAGACTTGTCCACGGTCCTTATCTGATCGAGTACCACTTGGCCTTTTTTCCGCTGAAAGGTGACATTTACGCGACTGGGGTAACCCCGTTGCGTCGACGTCATAGGTGCTATTATGACCGTGCTAATGTACCGGTTCATCTCATCCGGCGAGATCACTACGCATGGCCGCATCTTCTGGATTTCCGATCCCTGTGCGGGATCCAGGTTGACCAGATATATATCATATCGCCGAACTTGCTTTACCATGTCCAGTCCTCGGCATCAAAGTCGTTTTCAAGCGCATCGGGAACCAGCGACACATCGTCACCGACGGCCACCATTTTTTCAAAAGCAACACTCCAACCCTCGCGCACGCTCCGCACAGGCGCAAGCACGATGACTCCGTTCTCAACACGCATCTCCAACTCGTCGCCGAGGCCGCACTGCTTGATAACCGACGAAGGGATACGAATTCCCTTCGAGTTACCAATAGATATCAGATTAATCTTCATGTGTTTGCCTCTTTGTATAATTACATTGTAATCACTAGACAGGCAGATTTCAAGGACAGTGGTATAGAAGTGATCAGCTTGTAAAGAGCGTTGCCCGTATATCTCTAGATTGAGAGCTTTTATTTTTTCGCCTTCTC
>JAPPFE010000048.1 GCA_028823955.1 Candidatus Dadabacteria bacterium | reverse complement strand
TAGGCACCTCAACACATGTCCGAAACTGAAAGAAGCCATTCAATGGGAGCAAGCAAATCACCTGTCTTGTTCCCTTGTTCGTCGATAACAAATCCTTTTTTCACTGGTCCGGATGCGACGTAGTCGTCGTTCGGTTGTGTCTGGCTCAACGGCTGCCCCAAGGGTGAAACCCCAAAAATCCGCCGACGCTCCTCTGGCCAGTTTGACGACAAGTATTGATCAAACATTGGCAAATGGGCACGACAATAAATACTAGGCGACTCGTCGGTGGCTAATTCGTCGTAACATGATAAGAGAACGACTATGGGCGGGGGCATTCCTTTGTGCTCCAGGTAAGACTGCTTTTTGTACTTTAGCATTTGCAAAATTTCGATCAACTTTGACTGTGGCGACAAGGTCGAGTTTACAGGATCATCAACCGCAGGAAGCGACACGGCCCGCGTAAGGATATCCTCGGGCAAGGGAACTTGGCTAGGGCGCACCATGAAAATCCACCCCGCCGCTTTGATAAGCTTGTCGCGCCAAGTAGAAGGCAGGGATTTGCTATTGATCATTCCACTTACCTGTTCACCGCCATAATCGGGCCAAACAAGCTCTATATTGGAACCGTTGGATCGCTGTCGGAGCGTCCAGAGGCTTTCGCTGGATTCGGCACGCGGCGTATGTGGCGCTGACAACCCCTGACTGATTTTATCGAGGGCGACCTTGAATGGATTTAAGTTTCCCCCGTTGACAAGTTCAAACGCGCTGCTCCCCGAATTCAACCGCCGTAAAACCTGCGCGCCATAATGTGTCTTGCCGACATCAGACTCACCAAGGAGGAGAATCGAAATTGGTTCGTGTTTCATTGATGGCCTCGATACGACAAGAACGAATCCACATTCTTCGATACCGGCCAATCCACAACTACTTTTTTGGGCACCGTAGAGAACGCCCATTGAAACAGTTCTTTCAAAGCTTGCAAAGATAAAGACGTCTCACCCACTCTTTCGTTTTTGTCAGGGACTTTAACCGAAAATACCGGCGCCCCTGGAAAACAGTTTTCGAAATGGCGGTTAACGGTTGTAATCAACTCATCCGGACGCGGGAGGTCCGTCTTTGACCAAAGAAGCGCAACAGAATCCTTGCTGAAGTTCCTCTGCACACGCCGGATCAAGAATTCCAGATTTGACCGCGCAGGTCCCTTCTGTGGGCCGATCAGGGCCTCTGTATCTGCGACAATCATCAGATTGTCGGCGTTGTCGGCGATCCAGCGCGCGCCCGCAGCATTCTCTGCTTCGGCGTTGTCAGCCCAATGAGAGAACCATTCGCCTGGCGCGTCGCTGAGGAGGAAATCCCTCTCACTTCCGCCATCCATTGTAAACTTCAAATGCAACAACCCCGGGAATCGTCCCGACTGAGTCGTATGCGGAGGAAACTGGATAGGGCCGTCAGAATTGAGTTGAAGATAGCGAGTGATGTTTTCCCAACCTTGAAGGGTGAAAGAACCCGCGAACGTAGCGTTGTCAATGATTCGGTGCCCGCGATAGATCATCAGAAAGAGCATGCCCAAAAGAGTAGTCTTGCCCGCATCAGCCAAGCCTGCCATACCGATTACATGTGGTTTCTTTACAGTCGATACGAATCGAAGATCCTTCAGGCCAAATGCTCGGCCAGTCCAAGGGAACCGCTCATCGTCTGCGGCAAGGCCGGGTTGATCCTTTTCGATGTCGCCGTGATAATGTGGACACTGAGCGGCATCCATGAGTCCTGCCCCGCAACTGGTACTCGGGAAAAAACAATCTTTCATCCGGCATTTGTTTAGCTCCGCACTGCTCATGCGTTATCCTCTTTATCTGCACCGCCGTCTGCGATTTCAGAAGTCTCTTCTGCCTTAAAGGAAACAACTTCTTTTGTGGCTTTCATTGCTTGAAGCTCGAGAAAAATGAGTAATCCGAATTGAGAAGCGGTCAGCGACAGATCCGGGGTAAACACGGTCCTTTTTTTGATTGACTTTGCTCCCGGTTTATCCAAGGCTACGAGCGACACCAAGGGACAATACCCATCTGCAAACACGACTTCGCGGACCGTTGACCTAAGCGCTTCGGCATGCGGCAATGTGGCCAAAGCTTGCAGCCATTCGACCAACGGTGCCGCTTCATCATCGGGCAGTAGCGTTCGCACAGTTTCTACTAGGAATGCCGAAACACTTGATGGCGCGAGGGATGGCAACACGGCTTGATAGTCGTAAGCCATGAGGCCAGGCACGGCTTTGTGGTCAATCTCGCGGTAGCTGATATGCGCCGAGGGGGATACAAGCGCCTCTTTCCACCACAACAGGCGCGAACGCATTTCAACACCGTGTGTTGTCGATGCTAATTGATCGGTGAAGGATTCCAAGTGATTGACGATAGCGTTGGTCAGCACCTTGGCGAGAGCTTCGGGTTTCACCGAGACTGTTTTGGGGCCCATAGCTTTGGAAATGGCCTCACTGATCGCTGAAGCGGCATAGGATGCGAATTCGGAACTCCAACTTTGTTCATAGTTCGGCCAGTGCTGGTTGCCATCGGTTGGCTGACCCTCAGCATCTGTAGGACCTGCGGCGGCGCACATACCCTTTTCAAGCGCCTCCTTGTCAACTTCTCCACTTTTCACCGGAATGCGTATTGTCGGAACATTGATCTTTGGGAAATCCGGTACGCTTATCTGGCTTGGAACCGTCCACGCAACTTCAGCACTACGTTCGACAGCGCTGAGCAACTCATCAAGTGCCGTCTTCCAAATTTCTTCTTCTTTCCCGAAAGAGAGATGCGGCAGTGCACTTGCTAGCAACAGCGCCAAGGCTGACTTTGTCGCATCGTCCGACTCGGCATTTGCCAGCAAAGCATCCAAGATGATCACTCGCAACATGTTTTTTGGTGACGACATTGATACCGAGGCATAGGTTCTCCATTCCGCTTTAAGAAGATCTAGGGTTTTTTCGATGGCCGGATTTTTGTCACCTACATCGGGTAACAGCGCTGCATATGTGAATGGGACAATTTTTTCGGGATTAGCCCGCAGATAATTGGATAACGACATTGCCGTCGACGTGATGTGTCCATACCATTCATCATTTCCTTTCAAATCCAACAGACCTTTTTCAAGGAATCGATCTAATAAACGGTTTAACTCTGACATAGCACCACTCCTCACACCTGCCTGTTATGCGACAATTAGATTGGACTTTGAACTTCGCAACGAGAGAAACAATACCGAGACATTCCAAGATTGCAAAACGGTGTTTTTGAAGAAGACACTGGGGGCGACAACATAATCAGGTGTGTGTCGTGAACACTAGTTTTTTCTGCTGAAAACAACCTTCCCCGAAACTATCGTACTGCTTACCACTCCTTTGAGTTCCCATCCGGAAAACGGAGTGTTCCTGCTTTTTGAGAAAAACTCCTCAGGGTTTACCGTACGGCTCATACCGGGATCGAACACCACAAGATCGGCGATTGAGCCGGGAACAAGCGTCCCTCTTTCTATGCCTACTATCTCTGAAGGAGCAACAGTAAGCTTTTTTATCATCTCCTCAAGAGTAATGATTCCTTTTTCCACCAGTTCAAGCGAGAGCGAGAGGGCAGTCTCAAGACCAACTATGCCGAAAGGTGCCAGGTCAAATTCAACATTTTTCTCATCCTGACTGTGAGGGGCATGATCCGTGGCTATCACGTCAATTGTTCCATCGGCAATGCCTTCCAGTATTGCATCCACGTCTTCCTGGGTCCTAAGCGGCGGATTCATCTTGGCATCGGTGTTGTAACCATATACAAGCTTGTCCGTAAGAGTGAAATGGTGAGGAGTCGCCTCCGCCGTAACCTTCGCGCCTCTTTTTTTCGCTTCCCGCACAAGTCTTACCGAACCCTTGGTGGAAACATGGCAGATGTGAAGAGGAGTGCCGGTGAGTTCGCAGAGAATTATGTCCCTGACCACCCCAACCTCCTCGGAAGCTGCGGGAATTCCCCGAAGGCCAAGTTCTGTTGAAACGAAACCCTCGTTCATAACGCCGCCCGCGGAAAGCCCTATGTCTTCTGCGTGCGTGATAACAGGAATCCCGAAAGGTCTTACATACTCCATGGCCTTCCGCATAAGTCCCGAGTCCGTAACCGGCATCCCGTCGTCGGAGATCGCCACGCACCCGGCTTCACACATCTCGCCTATGTCGGCAAGTTCGGCTCCCTTCTCCCCCTTGGTTATCGCTCCTATGGGAAACACATTGACTATGCCTTCGGTTCTCGCTTTTAAGAGTATGTACTCTGTCACCGAGGCATTGTCGTTTATGGGGTTCGTATTGGGCATACAAACTATGGAAGTAAAGCCACCCGCCGCGGCGGCAAGACAACCCGTCCTTATCGTCTCCTTGTGTTCATAGCCCGGTTCTCTCAGGTGTACGTGAATGTCCACGAGTCCGGGGGCCACGATCTGCCCGCTTGCGTCTATTACCGTGTCTGACTTGCGCGGGGTGTCTATACGCTCTGATATTTCCTTTACCCTGTCTCCCTGAACATATATGTCCGAAACCATGTCGAGGGACTGTGAAGGATCAACAACGCGCCCGTTTTTAATGAGCACTCCCATCTATAAGCTCTCTCCCAAGGCAACAAGATATATCATGGCCATTCTCACGGCAATTCCGTTTGCCACCTGCTCAAGTATAACGGCCCCCGGGTCATCAGCTATCTCCGAAGTAAGCTCAACCCCTCGGTTAATTGGACCCGGATGCATCACTATCACGTCTTGTTTCGCAAGCCTGAGTTTCTCTCTGGTAAGTCCGTAAAGCCCCGAGTATTCCCTCAACGAAGGGAAGTATTCCAGAGTCTTCCGCTCACTTTGAACCCTCAGCATTATCACCACATCCACATTTTCAAGAGCATGTTCAAGCGAATAAAAGATCTCCGCCCCCATATCCCTGAAATATTCGGGAACTATAGTTGCCGGCCCGACTATCCTCACTCTCGCTCCGAGTTTGCGGAGGCCGAATATGTTGGATCTGGCAACCCTGCTGTTGAGAATATCCCCCACAATAAGCACATCAAGATCTTTGATTCTTCCTTTTTTCTCTCTTATGGTGAAAATATCGATAAGAGCCTGGCTTGGATGCTCGTGTGAACCGTCTCCGGCGTTTATTACCGAGGCGTTTATCTCGCGGGCCAGGACAAAGGGCGCACCGGACATTCCATGCCTTATAACCATGATGCTCGCTCCCATGGCTTCGAAATTTCTGGCAGTGTCCAAAAGGCTCTCCCCTTTTACAACGCTGCTTTGCGAAGCGGAAAAATTCAGAACATCGGCACTGAGTCTTTTCTCAGCGATTTCAAATGACGATCGGGTCCTGGTACTGGGTTCGAAAAAGAGATTCACTACGGTCCTTCCCTTAAGAGTTGGAACCTTTTTTACGTCCCTGGTGGAAATCTCCTTCATGGACTCCGCGGTGTCGAGAATGATCTTAATTTCCTCGGCCGAGAGTTCTCCAAGACCCAGTATGTGCTTTTTGTTAAACGCCATTTTTTCTGATTATCTCGATTTCCTCCCTGCCGTCCACTTCTTCTAGGTAAACGTTGACCATCTCGTCGTCTAACGTTTCGATGCTGATTCCCGCATAGTCGGGCTGCACGGGGAGTTCCCTTCCTCCCCTGTCCACTAACACCGCTAGCTTGACCGAGGACGGCCTTCCATAATCCATGATTGAATTTATTGCGGCCCGCACAGTACGGCCAGTGTAGAGAACATCGTCAACAAGTATTATGTTTTTCCCCTGTACGTCGTTGGGGATACTGGTTCTGCGCAGTTGCGGCCAGTTTTTTCTATTCTCGAAATCATCTCTGTAGAGAGTAATATCGATCGTTCCAAAGGTAACATCCTTTCCAGTACGCTCGCTTATACGCTCAACGAGCCTCTTGCCCAGATATTCCCCTCTTGTCTTTATCCCTATGACAATAAGGCTGCTTAGTCTCTCGGGCGGTATGTCGTCTATGATTCCGGAGAAAAAACTTTCGGTTTTGTCCTCAAGCGGCTGTATTTTTTTCTTGGTTGCCATAATTCAGGGGAATTATACAGGAAAGTTTATAAAATTATAGATATGCGTCATGAGACACAAAGATAATCTTGCTCCTGCTTCCGAGCCTCGATCAGACAGCGGGAAGATCTCGTCGCAGGAAAAAGTGGCCTCGGTAAGCGCAAGGTGGATATAAGCAAGCGTCCGAAGGAAATTAAGGAGAAAAACAGGGTCGCACTGGGAGGCGGACACTATATCGGGCGGCGAGGGGTCCGGAACGATTGTTTCCTTTTTTGATTGAACTCTCCGTAGCAAACTAGTGCCAGACGCGTTTTCTCAAGGAAACCACCGAGAACAAAATGAACGCCGTAAGTAGCAGGTTAAGCAAGGTGTTTTGATGCGCACTGCCGGTTGCGGCGATGAAGCACCCGTCATCATCGTCTTCCGCCGAGGCGTTCCAGTAACGGGCGCGTTTAAGGAAAACTTCAGGGTCCTCCACCCACTCCGCAAAGCCGATGCGCTGGTTGTCGGTCAGGTAGTTGATTCGGGTATCAACACAGTCGGCGAGGGCTCGGTCATTTTTGTCAAAGACAAAAGCGCCGTACTCTACCTCCGGGTCGAGAGCCGTCACGACGAAACGGGAATCGGAGTTTCGGGAGGCTTCGTGGTTGCCCAACCCACCACGGGCCACGGCATCCACCCGCCCATCGCGCAAGGCGTCCAGTTGCTCCTGATCCGTTGACATGATGAGCACTTCCCTGACGGTTCCCCGAATCCCCTCGATGCGCGTACGGTCCGAAAGGTTCCCGGTTGAGGCAGCAGCGGTGATCCTGTAGTCAGTACTGCCGTCGGCAGTGAGCCTCGTGCCGTCGCCCAAGTGGATCACCGTGCCGGCAGCTAGGTTGCCTTCGGAATCCACCACCCCGGTTAACTGCAGTAGCCGATGTTCGCCTGTCGAGCCGCCCAACACGGCGACCCGCGCATCATCCAGATCATCATGCGAACCATAACGCTGGGCATCCTCCGCGCGCACTAAGAGTGACTGGCGGAAGGTAATGTGGCCGGAAGTGAAAATGACCCTCGTCGCCCCCGTTGCGTCGCGGGTGCGCGACTTAAGTATGGTGATCCCACCTCCCACCAAGTCATAACGAGGGGTAGCGGGCAGCAACCAAATGCCCGGCCATTCCTTGATAGCGCTACGGTTGAATATAAGCCCTGCGTCCTCCATCGTCTCCAGTGCGGTCAATAGATCGGCTTCGTAGCCGAGGTGACTGTTAAACCCGGGGCTGTCCGGATCTAGGTTCTCGCTGTAGCTCACGGGTCTGAAGTCGGCGAAAAACCCGTACTCCAAGCGTCGACCGTCCTCGACACAGGCTTCACGCAAGTGTCGGGGAGGGGTCTCCGTTCGTGCAATTGCGGCGCCCGCCGCCCAGACGCACAGGACAACGCAAAGGCAGAAGCCGCCCCGAATCCCTGACTTTATCCCCTTAGCAATTGTGCGTATGGTGTCCTGAAATGAGATAATTCGTGCAGTCTCCAAGCAAAAAGCCGTGCAATTAGAAAACTATCGAACCATTGAGAAACTCACTCGATTCCCGAAAAAATTCTTTGCCACCTTACCTTGTTTGCAAAACCCGGGTTAGACAGATTCCACGACCAGTGAATCATAAATGCCTTGCCGTAAACATTTTCCACCGGCACGAATCCCCAGAACCTGCTGTCGTAACTGTTGTCCCTGTTGTCGCCCATCACGAAAATCCTGCCCTTGGGAACAATAAGGGGAAAGCTCATTTTCCCGCTCGTCGTGGAACTGCTCCCTTTTTTATATATAACGCTGAAATTTTTCCCGGAGAGTGACTGCTTGTACTTGTCGGCAACGGAAAAGAATTTCTGGTCCGGATACTCGTAGTTGCCGGTGTAGGCCTGCTCCACAGCTCTACCGTTTATAAGAACGTCCCTTCCGCTTATGTCTATTTCATCCCCGGCAATACCCACGGCTCTTTTTACGTAGAAAGCCCCTTTACCGGGCATGGGGAAATCTGTCGTATTATCTTCGCTGAGTTTGAAGACTATGATGTCGCCGCGGTCAATTTCGGAGAAAGGAAAAAACATCTTGTTGGTAAAAGGAATTCTTGTTCCGTAGGTAAACTTGTTTATCAGTATATGGTCACCCACAAGAAGCGTTGGAAGCATTGAACCTGAAGGAATCTTGAAGGGCTGAATCACGAAGGCTCTTATCGCCAGAGCGAGAGCCACCGCTATCACTACAGCTTCTACGTTCTGTCGCAGAGCGGATTTGCCGTAGGACCTGAGGTTGTCTTCAAAAAAAATCCGAAGGGCTTTCCTTGACGCCCTTATCTCGTGAAGGGAACCCCTTTCTATCGCCTCTTCACAGGCAAGTATTCTCGCTTCGGCATGATCGGCTTCCCTGGGGGCCATGAATCTCCCCTTTTTCCGGATGATGCTTCTTACGGTGCGCACAAGCTTCCTTGAACTTCTTATGGCAAGCGTTTTTCTGATCCAGGTTATGATCATGGCAAAAATGTCCGAACGCACGCGAATGCCGTTTTAGTTCAGGTCATTCGGCTGGTGGTGTGAGGTTTCCGTTAATCTCTCAACCGAGATCACTCCCCCAAGATTCTTAAGCGATTCAATAAGTTTTTCAAGTTGCTTGATGTTCTCCACCGCTACCTCGAACCTCACATCTCCTTGTCCAACCCCATCTTCGCTTGCATCGGCACTGACAATATCGACATTGAGTCCCGAAACCGTGCTTGTCAGTTCAGAGAGAATACCTTTTCTGTTCTCGCACCTAACCGAAAGACCAATTGGTATCCGCCCCGAATACTCATCGTTCCAGGCAACCTCTATTCTCCTTTCAGGGTCCACCTCAAGCAACTTGGGGCAATTGTAGACATGCACGGTTATCCCTTTGCCTCTGGTTATGAAGCCTATTATCTGCTCCCCGGGAACCGGGTTGCAGCACTTGCCGAACTTTATGAGTATGTTGTCATATCTCCTGACGAGCACGGCGTCTTTGTACTCGTTCTTGGATATCCTGTTCACTATGCTTTTTATTCTTTCGCTTTTCTCGGCACCTTCGGCGAATTTCCTAGGGTGCATCTCCTTGAGAAGATCGTTTACCGCAGCATTGCCGAATCCGACCGCCCTGTAAAAATCCTTTATTCCCGAGAATTGAAGCTTCGCCAGAGATTCCTCAAACTTTTTCTTCTCTCGCAAGTGGCGCAGGTTAAATCCTTTAGCCGCAAGTTTCCTGCGAGTTATTGCCTCTCCAATCTGCTCGGCATTGCGGTTTTCCTCCTGCCTTAGCCAGCTCCTTATTCTGTTTTTAGCCTTTGAGGTAACAACAAAATCAAGCCACTGCCCGTTAGGAGCCCTGTTCTTGGAAGTCACCACTTCCACCATGTCTCCAGTTTGAAGCTTGTAGTTAAGAGGAACGAGTTTATGGTTAACAAAAGCCTGGGAGCAGTGATTGCCTATGTCGGTGTGAATTGAATATGCAAAGTCAACCGGGGTTGCGCCCACGGGAAACTCAAGGAGGTCCGCGTTGGGAGTGTAAACGTACACGACATCCAGTATGAGCTCTCCTTTTATGGCTTCTATGTACTCCGTCGAGTCCTTTATGTCTTTTAACTCGACGAGATGACGGAGGTTTGAGTAGATCTTGTCGTTCCCGTTCTCAATAGAATCTCCCTCCTTGTACCTCCAGTGAGCGGCAACACCGTATTCCGCAATTCGGTGCATCCGCTCAGTTCGTATCTGGATCTCCATCTGTTCTCCGAAGGGCCCTATCACGGCAGTATGAATGGATTGGTAGTTGTTGGCCTTCGGAAGGGCTATGTAGTCTTTTATTCTCCCCGGAATCGGCTTCCACAAGGAATGCACCGCTCCCAGAACCTGATAGCATTCATTTTCACCCGCGGTAACGATCCGGAAACCCAGTATGTCATAAATATTGCGCAGGCTTATATTGCCCTTTTTCATCTTGCTGTAGATGCCGTATAAATGCTTGAATCTCCATGAGACATCCCCTTGAATTCCGAATTCCTTCATCTTGCCGTTAATAAGCGAGACGATCTCAGTGGTGTACTTTTCCCAATCTTTTTTCTTCGCGGACACGGTTTGGCTGATACGCTCGTATTCACCCGGCTCGGAGAACTTAAACGCCAGGTCCTCCAGCTCAACCGATATCCAGTTCATTCCGAGGCGGTGAGCAAGCGGCGCGTAAATTTCCATGGTTTCAACAGCAATCTTTTTCCGTCTGTCCTCAGGCAGATACTGGAGCGTTCTCATGTTGTGCAGCCTGTCGGCGAGTTTTATCAGCACAACCCTTATGTCCTCAGCCGTGGCGAGTATCAGCTTGCGGAAGCTTTCGGCCTGTTTTTCCACATCGGAAACATGGGGAAGACGGCTTATTTTCGTGGTAGCGTCAACGAGAAAAGCTATCTCGCTTCCGAAATTCCGTTCGATTTCCTCGCGAGTCGCAAGAGTGTCCTCTATCGTGTCGTGAAGAAGCCCGGTAACTATGGAGGGGACGTCAAGTTTTAAGTTCGCGAGTATGGAAGAAACCTCAAGAGGATGACTCAGGTACGGTTCTCCGGAAACCCTTTTCTGACCGGAGTGAACCTTGGCCGAATACACGTAGGCTTTTTTTATGAAGTCAAGATCTTCGTTCTCGATATCCGAGTAGGAAGCAACCTTGTCAATGATGTCGTTTAGCCTGATCACAGCAGTGCGAACACCTCACTTAAGGCCGAATCTCCTGAGAAAAACGGGGCCGTACACATTTTCCGTCTTCGAGTCCCGAGTAGCGGCGAGCATCCGCCGGCGGGAATCTTCACTATCCCCTCGTCTTTGCGAAAGGATGACGGCCTCAATTCTCCTAGCCGCAATATCCGCCTCATCATTAATTATAATATAATCATAGCACTTCGAGCAGGCCACCTCCTCCTTGACAATTCCGAGACGAGTGGAGATGTCCCCCTCTTCCTCTGATTTTCTGTCTCTTAGTCTTTGCTCGAGAACCTCTAGAGACGGCGGGACAACAAATATGAAGACTGTATCGTCAAACACGCCCCTCAGCCTTTTTGCCCCCTGAACATCTATATCCAGAATGACGTCAACACCCGTTTTTATCCATTTTTCTATTTCAGCCTTCGGCGTGCCGTAGAAATTTCCGTGCACCTCGGCCCACTCGGCAAAGAAACCCTGCTTGATCATGCTCTGGAATTCTTCTCCGGAAACAAACTCGTAGTGCTCTCCGCGGACTTCTCCCGCGCGCATTGATCTTGTTGTGTAGGAAATAGAGAAACGGAGGTTCTCCAAGTTTGACAGAACACGGGTGACAATCGTTGTTTTTCCGCTTCCCGACGGACCGGATATCACAAACAACTTCCCACTCATGATATCAGATTATAAATGGAAAAACTCCGATATTAAAACGGCACCTGTTGCCCCGCAATTTGTGATTCTTCGCTGATCCAGAATCAGGAGATATCAAAGCGATCAAGGTTCATAACCTTGGTCCAGGCAGCAGCAAAATCCCGCACAAAAGCTTCCTCCGAGTCATCGCACGCATGGACTTCCCCAAGCGCCCGCAACTGCGAGTTGGACCCGAATACGAGATCAACTTCGGTAGCGGTCCATCTGATCTCGCCAGTCGCTCTGTCACGGCCTTCATAGACCCCTTCAGAATCAGCGGAGTGTCCCCATTCAGTCGACATGTCAAGCAGGTTAACAAAGAAATCATTGCTGAGCGTCCCGACCCTGTCCGTAAACAGTCCATGCTGCGAACCTCCGGCGTTTGCGCCGAGTGCCCGCATGCCGCCTAGCAGCACGGTCATCTCTGGCGCGGTAAGCGTCAGCAGGTGCGCCTTGTCAATCAGAAGCTCCGCCGGCGACTGCTGCCGACCGGCCGCGATATAATTGCGGAAGCCGTCCGCCTTCGGTTCAAGCACACAGAAGGCGGCCGCGTCCGTCTGCTCTTCAGTGGCATCCGTGCGGCCAGGCGTAAAGGGAAGATTCACCGGATACCCCGCGGCCTCCGCTGCCTTTTCAACTGCAGCACAGCCGCCGAGCACTATGAGATCCGCAAGCGAAACGCATTTTCCGTTTGTCTGCGCATTGTTAAAACGCTCCCTGACGGCCAGCAGTAAAGACAACACCTTGCCCAGCTCTTCTGGGTCGTTGGCATCCCAGTCCTTCTGGGGAGAAAGTCTGATACGCGCGCCGTTGGCGCCTCCCCTGCGGTCGGTGCCCCTGAAGGTGGAAGCTGAAGCCCATGCCGCCCGAACCAGTTCCTGGATCGAAAATCCCTGGTCAAGTATCTCTTTTTTCAGAAGCGCGATGTCCTCTGCTTCAACAAGTTCATGATCAACAGCCGGCACCGGATCCTGCCAGATCTGAGGTTCGTCCGGAACCAGCGGTCCGAGGCAGCAGGGGTAAGGACCCATGTCGCGATGGGTAAGCTTGTACCACGCCTTTGCAAACGCCTCTGCCAGTTCATCCGGGTTTTCGTGAAAGCGGCGTGAGATAGGTTCATACACGGGATCCATACGCAGCGATAGATCAGTGGTCGCCATTATTGTCGGAACCCGTTTTCCGGACCCGTCTGATTCGGGGACAAGATCCTTGTCAGCCACATTCTTTGGCGTCCATTGCCAGGCGCCCGCGGGACTCTTGGTAAGTTCCCACTCGTAACCGAAAAGCATGTCGAAAAAGCCGTTGTCCCATGCCGTCGGATTGGGCGTCCATGCACCCTCAAGACCGCTTGTTGTGGCGTCAGCGCCGCGTCCGCTCGCATGCTTGCTCTTCCATCCGAGACCCTGCTCCTCAATGCCGGCAGCCTCCGGCTCGGGACCAACGCAGGCCGCGTCTCCGGCACCATGACACTTGCCGAATGTGTGTCCCCCTGCAATCAGGGCGACAGTTTCTTCATCGTCCATAGCCATACGCCCGAAGGTTTCGCGGATATCGTGCGCCGCGGCAAGCGGGTCGGGCTTGGCGTTGGGTCCTTCGGGATTAACGTAGATAAGTCCCATCTGCACGGCGCCCAAAGGATTGTCAAGCTCGCGATCGCCGCTGTAACGTTCATCGCCCAGCCATTCGGTCTCAGGGCCCCAGTAGATGTCCTCTTCCGGTTCCCATACGTCCTCGCGCCCGCCGGCAAAACCGAACGTCTCAAACCCCATGGACTCAAGAGCGCAGTTGCCAGCGAGAATCATGAGGTCCGCCCAGGAGATTTTGCGGCCGTATTTCTTCTTTATCGGCCATAGAAGCCTGCGGGCCTTGTCGAGATTCCCATTGTCGGGCCAACTGTTAAGAGGCGCAAACCGTTGCGTACCGGATCGTGCTCCACCGCGTCCGTCGTGGATTCGGTAGGTTCCCGCACTGTGCCACGCCATACGGATAAAAAGCGGCCCGTAATGACCGTAATCCGCGGGCCACCAATCCTGGCTGTCCGTCATAAGCGCGTAGAGATCCTGTCTCACCGCTTCAAGATCAAGGGTCTGGAACTCGGCCGCGTAATCAAACTTCTCGCCCATAGGGTCCACAAGAGAAGAGTTCTGGTGAAGGATCTTCAGATTGAGCTGATTCGGCCACCAGTTCTGGTTAGCTATGCTGCCGGTCAACTTTGAACGGGTTGTGCCGTGGGTTACCGGGCACTTTACGGTGTCTTGGTTTTTATCCATATTTTCTCTCCAAAATTAACACGTCGGGATGTATATGAACGCATGGAGACGCAGTGAACTCAATACCGGGTGTGCCCCACGCACTCGGGCAGAAAATATACCACTACCGTCATACAGGCTCAAGTTGGTGTATCGATATTAAAACAGATTCCTGTTTAGAACATCTCGGGGAAATCGTCAATGATCTCGGAAAAGCTTTCCGTAACCCGGTCGGCAAGCCCAAGCTCGTCACCGGAACACGAGTTAGAAATACCGACGCATCTCATCCCTGCCCTTTTGGCCGCCAAAACACCGTGGGGGGAATCTTCAAACACAACACACTGGGCGGCCGTTATGGTGCCGTCGTAATCTCTTCTGAACCTCTCAAGGCATTTAAGGTAGACCTCGGGGGACGGTTTCGGATTTTCCGTATCATCAGCCCCTATTACAAAGCCGAAGAACTCGGAAAGCCCCTTGTGCCTCAGTATGAGATTGATCTCTCCGGTTAACGCGCCGGAACCTATCGCCACATGAAATCTGCCCCGAATGGTCTCAAGAAACTCAACGATCCCCGGAAAAATTCTTATGTCCTCCCCTATCATTTCTTCAAAACAGATGCCTTTTTCTTTGACAAGCCGTGCAATCTCCCGTTCCGTGTACTGTTGTCCGTTATCCTCAAGGAACCTCTTGAAAAAGCTCTTGTCGTCGCAGGCAAGGTACCGTAAGTAATAGTCGGTGGGCGAGAGCTTTAGTCCCAGAGTTTCTACAATTCTCTGAAAAGCTCTGAGGTGCAGAGGCTCGCTGTCGACTATCACGCCGTCAAAATCGAATATGACCGCTTTTATCATTCCGTTTCCCCGATTTGTGAGATATGGTATTTTACTGCCGGGAGAAGCCTATACAAAGAGTCTGCGAATAACACACAGACGGGAGAAAAAGAAAAATGGATTACTATAACCCCGAGGATCTCAAGAGATTTCCCGAGGTCGGGGAGTTCAGTGAAGACCTTATGGACAAGTTTTTCGAGTACTACAACTCCGCAACCGCCGAGGAAGGGGCGCTTACGAAAAGGGAAAAAGCGCTCATAGCCCTGGCCGTGGCTCATACCGAAAAATGTCCCTACTGCATAGACGCATACACTACGCAGTGCCTTGAGACTGGAGCGGACCCGGAGCAGATGACTGAAGCCGTACATGTTGCCGCATCAATGTCGGCCGGCATAAAGCTCATCCACGCAATCCAGATGCATAACACGCTGAAAAAAAACCGTGCCCTCTAGAAACAAAAACAGGAAGAAAACCTGCCACGGAACAAGTTAACGGAAGCTCTCGAAGGATACGTCATGATCCAAGAAAAAACGAAGACAGAGAATCATAATTTTTCCCGCAAACTGATCGACCAAGGTCTCGATATCAACCCTATTACGGTTGAAACCCTGCAGGTGAACATAACAAAACTTTGCAACCAGGCCTGCACTCACTGTCACGTGGATGCCTCGCCCTGGAGAAGTGAGCAGATGAGCATTGAGGGCGTAGAAAGATGTCTTGAAATACTTAGTGAAAACGACTGCATCAAAAACCTTGACCTGACCGGAGGAGCTCCGGAGCTAAACCCCCATTTTGACTACTTCGTAAGGGAAGCCAGAAGTCTTGGCAAACACGTAATGGTAAGACACAACCTGACCGTTACTCTCGACGGGAACCCCCGGACGGGAGAAGAAAAAACGTACATACCAAGGTTTTTTGCCGAAAACCGCGTCGAAGTCATATCCTCGCTTCCATATTACAGCAGCTACTTCACGGACAAGCAGAGGGGAAAAGGGGTTTTCGAAAAAAGCATAGAATCTCTAAGAATGCTTAACGGCGAAGGTTACGGGGGCGGAGAACTAAAGCTTAATCTGGTATATAACCCCGTTGGGACTTTTCTTCCCCCGGACCAGATGAGCCTTGAAGCGGACTTTAAAGCAAAACTTAAAAAGAACTACGGGATACGGTTCGATAACCTATACACACTGACCAATATGCCGATTAACAGGTTTGAGAAGGAACTGAGAAAACAGAACGCCTACGAGGAATACATCGAAAAGCTCATAAACGCTTTCAATCCCGAAACCGTAAACGGCATAATGTGCCGGAACCTGATCAGCGTAAGCCACGACGGAAAAATCTACGACTGCGACTTTAACCAGATGCTTGAGATGGAGTGCCGAAACGGGAACGGGGGTCTGACCATATTTAACTTCGACCTTCGTCAAGTGATCAACAGAAAGATAAGATTCGGTGTTCACTGTTTCGGATGCACCGCAGGGGCCGGAAGCAGTTGCGGCGGCCAGACGGTATCCTGATTCCGAGGCTTTGCGGAATGTCGCAAAAAAACGATAACGCCCTGATCGTTTTTCTTAAATATCCGGAGACAAAAAAAGTAAAAACTCGTCTGGGAAAAGACATAGGGGAACAGAAGGCCATGGAACTGTATCGTGAAACGGCAAGTTTCGTCGCCGACTCCTTCTCGGGTTCAAAGAACTGGACTACTTTTCTCTTCTATAGTCCCAAGGAAAGGGAAAAAGAGGTTTTTGAGTGGCTGGGAGACAAAGAAACCCTTTTTTTCGCGCAGGGGACAGGTTCTCTCGGACAGAGAATGTCCCGGGCGTTTGAAAAATGTTTTTCCCTAGGATTCAGAAATGTCGTCATCATAGGCACAGACTGCGTGATGATAACCGAAGAAGATGTGGAAACCGCGTTCTCGCTGCTCTCGGGAGAGCAATTTGAAGCGGTCCTGGGTCCTGCAACCGACGGGGGATACTATCTCCTCGGGCTATGCAGGAAAACGGACGCGGTTTTTCAGGATATGCAATGGAGCACTTCCCGCGTATTTAAGGAGACCGAAAGACGGATTAAGGGAAGCGGTCTGCACCACGCCGTCATGAGAGAACTTTCGGATATTGACGAGGAAAAAGATATAAGCATAAAGGATATAATGACAAGAGACATGAAACTCGCCCACAGACTAGAGCGAATTCTTTTGAAAGGCCAAAAAATCCGTACTGAGAAAAACGAGGAAAGGAAACCGGCATGAGTTCCGAAATTCTGGATGTGGGAATAGTTGCTTCTTTTTTCGCCGGGGTGATCGCGTTTCTTTCTCCTTGTATTCTTCCGCTTATGCCGGGTTATCTGTCGGTAGTAACGCATCTTTCATACGAAGATCTTTCAGACGCTCGAAACCTGCCCAAATTCTCAAGGGTGATCGTACCAAGCCTTATCTTCATCCTGGGATTTTCAACTGTCTTTATCTCCTTGGGCGCATTCTCCTCCCAGCTTGGGGGGATGATCTCTGGCAACAAGACTTTTTTGCTCAGAATAGCTGGAATATTCATAATCCTTTTCGGAATATTCGTAATGGAGATCGTAAAGGTCCCATTTCTTGAGAGAGAACATAAAATCTCCCTTCCGCGGGAAAGGGGAAATCTTCTCGGAACTTATATTCTCGGCTTGGCGTTCGGCTTTGGCTGGACGCCTTGCGTAGGACCTATTCTCGGATCCATACTCCTTTACGCAAGCACAGTGGAAGGAACGCTAAACGCGGTTGGGCTGCTCGTGGTTTACTCACTCGGGATCGGCATACCGTTCATGCTGGTCGGTCTTGCGTTTAACAGCGCCATGGGATCTTTTAGCAGCGTCAGAAGGTATTATCCGTATTATAAGTACGCGATAGGCTCGGGACTTGTAATCATAGGAATAATGATGTTTTCAAACGAGATTCACTACTTAAATATCTACGGTCAGAAAATATTTGACGCAATTGGAATAGATTTCTGGAAAAGGTTTTAGGGGCCTTGCGGCAACATATAGAAATAGAGCTTCTGTACGCGCATTGTCTTAGGAGCAGCATGTCTCTGCCCCGTGTTGCGGAGAGAACAGAAACAACCAAAATCTAGATCGGATACATCTCGGATTACGCATCTCCGTAGCTCAGGATTCCGTAGCTGTACACGCCGGCAAAAGCGGCAACGGAATCCACGGCTTCCGGGGCGACTCGTTTCCCGACTTCAAGCAGTTCCCCCGATTCCTCTACCTTCATGCCGTGGCGCTTCTCAAAAACGCTTAGGTCATCAAACCCGGTTACCCAAGTCACGTTGAAAGTTTCTTGAAACATATCAGTTGCCCTAATAACCTCGGGGTTTTCATAGGTCCTGTTAATGACGCTCAACGGATAGTAGTCAAAAGCGATTTTGAACGAAGCAATTCTGGCACACAAACTGTCAAAGAAACTGTGGATCAGTTCAAGGGGAAGATACATGCTGTTTCCTTCCCAAAGAAAAAGTATCGGTGAGTTGATGTCAAAACCCGCCTTGATGAGTTCTTCCGGCAGGTCAACGTCAAGATAGTTGCATGGTATGCTCGGGCATGGCGTAACGCCGTGACTTTCAAGAACCTTGTGCTTGAATTCCAGAAGGGCCGGCTGATCAACGTCACAGAAACGCACTCCTTCGGTCTGAAAGACCAGGGAACGCATGTCAAACCCACAGCCGAGTATGACAATCTGTTTTATTCCAGATTGAATCTCGCGTCTTGTGATTTCATCCAGTATGCAGAAGCGGTAACGGAGAATTTCAACCGATTCCGGAAGAATTTTTGTTACCCTGTCGATCTTTTCCCTTATTTCGTCCGTAACAAACCAGTGGGCGTAAGGATCGTTGAAAACGCGGTGTTCACGGTTTTTTTCCATTTCCCTGTAACAGGCTACGGCAAACGCGGTTGTTCCAACTTCATTTATGTCCGGCATGGCAGATCCATATAAAATTACGCGGGATGCGCATTCAGCAGAAACGGCATGCGGGATGCGACTTTCCTGTTATTAAAATATGTCCTATTACGGAGTTGGCAAGAAAAGATTTTTTCTGAACTTTGCGACAAAACACCCAAAGCAACCATGAAGCGAGACCAAGCGATACAGAATTCCTGCAGTCAATTCTTAGGGTGGACATTTTTTTACTGGGCATGTTGCTTGGAGAAACCCACAAGCTGTTGCCACCTCATGATAGAAAAAACAGTATTAAGAAACTCAGAAAAAGCTTTTGAAAAATAAAATTGTCATATAGATTTATGTTTTGATGAAAGTCAGGAAGTCCAGTATTTTCTTATATTTGTTACTGCTAAGCTGGAGGTAAAAATGCCTTTATACGAATATGAATGCTCTGATTGTGGAGAAGTATTCGAAATTCTGGTGCTTGACTCAGACGAAGCCATAAAGTGTGTGATCTGCGATTCGGAGAACATCGGAAAACAGTTCTCGACTTTCGGACTTGGCAGTAGCAACGGGAGCCTTGAAATTTCCGAGAGCGAGGATTCAGGAAGCTGCTCGCAATCGTCCTGCGGTTGCTGCTGATTTCCCGGTGCAATTGCACAAAATTTATCTCTGTATATAATTAACGTTTCATTTTAAAACACCCGATGGAGGATCGGTCAAGAAATGTGCGAAGGCGATAAAAAAATGAAGGAAGCCGCTCTTGAATATCATAGAAGCGGTAGAAAAGGAAAACTTGAAGTCCTACCAACAAAGCCCTGTGACACGGCTTGGGAGCTCTCTCTTGCGTACTCCCCCGGAGTCGCTGAGCCCTGCAGGGAAATAGATAAGGACGAAGATCTGTCTTATGAATATACCAACAGAGGAAATCTGGTTGCGGTAGCTTCAAACGGCACCGCAATACTGGGACTCGGAAACTTGGGAGCCCTCGCGGGAAAACCCGTGATGGAAGGGAAAGGGGTGCTTTTCAAGAAGTTCGCGGACGTGGACGCTTACGACATTGAAATAGATACCGATGACCCTGACGAATTCATAAAGACCGTAAAATACCTCGAGCCCACTTTCGGCGGCATTAACCTCGAAGATATAAAAGCCCCTGAGTGCTTCTACATAGAAGATAAACTGAAAGAAGAGATGGACATACCAGTCTTTCACGACGATCAGCACGGAACCGCGATAATATCGGGCGCCGGACTTCTTAACGCCTGTGAGATTACCGGGAAAAAGATGAGCGAGCTCAAAATGGCGTTTAACGGAGCTGGAGCGTCCGCAATCGCATGCGCAGAGTTCTTCATAGCCCTCGGAGCAAAAAGGGAAAACATAATAATGTGCGACAGCAGGGGCGTAATTTACGAGGGAAGAAACGCTGGGCTTAATCCCCAGAAAGAAAGATTTCTTGTCGAGACGGACAAAAGAACCATAGGGGACGCACTGGTCGGGGCCGATGTGTTTGTCGGACTCTCAAATGGCGGAGCCATCAATCAGCAAGACGTCAAGAACATGGCGAAAAATCCTATAATATTCGCCATGGCGAATCCCGACCCCGAAATACTCCCTGTAGACGCAAAGGCAGCCAGAAGCGACGTAATAACCGCCACGGGCCGATCCGATTTCGCAAATCAGGTGAATAACGTTTTGGGATTTCCCTTTATTTTCAGAGGAGCGCTTGACGTAAGAGCGACAAAAATAAACGACGAAATGAAAGTTGCAGCGGCATACTCCCTCGCAGCGCTCGCAAAGGAACCCGTACCGGATAAAGTAGCCAGGGCCTACGGAGACCAGAAATTTGAGTTCGGTCCGGACTACATAGTCCCGAAGCCATTTGATCCCAGGGTTCTGGTATGGGAGTCAGCCGCGGTCGCACAGGCTGCAATGGAAACCGGCGTTTCCAGAATCCAGATCGATCTCGATGCTTACAAGAAGTCTCTGGAAGACAAGATAAAAGACCTGCTCTAGGAAAAAACCAGCGTTTTGCGAGATTGCCTCAATCCTCCGGTTAACCGCCTTCCGCAATGCGGAAGGCAGTTCTCTAACACCTATCCGGTCCATTGATAAAAGCGGTCATATTTGATATGGATGGAGTCATAATAGACAGCGAACCCCTCTGGGAGAAAAGCGAGTCTATTATGCTCAAGCAAAAGGGGTTTGCGGGCAACGAAAGTTACAGAAAAGAATACAGAAAGAAGATAATGGGTCTTAACCAGAAAGACTCCGTAAAACTTCTAAAAGAAACTTTTGGCCTTGATGAATCCCCGGAGAAAATTCTCCACACCCGTCTTAATATCCTTCTCGAACTTTACGAAAAGGAACTCAAACTCGTCGAGGGAATTCCCGAAATCCTTGAAACTCTACGCGCGGAGAGACACGTAAAAACGGCCCTCGCTTCGGGCTCCCCGATGAAAGTAATAGAGTTTGTTCTTAAAAAATTCTCTCTTTCGGACACTTTCAGAATAAAAGTTTCGGGAGACTGCGTGGAAAGAGGAAAACCTCACCCCGACATATACCTTGAAACCGCAAGGCGTCTCGGGGTCAGCCCCGAAGAATGCGTTGCGATTGAAGATTCCACAAACGGCATAGTATCAGCAAAAGAGGCCGGCATGCGCTGTATCGCAGTACCCGACCCGAGAATAGCCCCAGAAGATTACCCTCAGGCTGACATCTTCAGAAAAAGTGTTTCGGAAATCCGCCTTGAAGACATAAAGAGCTTTGCTTAAAAAGGTCTTGGACCGGGAGCCATGAATTCTGGACCTATGGGGTTCGGGACAAAAGTATCAAGTATTGCGTCTATTTCATTCATAGAATCATCGTCTATAGTCCACCCTACGGTGCCCGCGAGATCATCGAGCTGCCCCGGGCGTCGAGCTCCCCAGAGAGTGATATCGTTTTTGCATTTATCGAGAACCCACCTTACGGAAAGTTCAAGCACGTTCTTTGCGAAACGCTCAGAGGCAAGCTCCCCCAGACTTTCAACCGCACTGAGGTAATTATCGTAGACGGGCCTTCGAAACTTGGGATCAAAATTTCTTATGTCGTCTCCTGGAAACTCGGAGTCGATTTTTAGCTTCCCACCCAGAAGTCCTCTGCACAAAGCCCCGTAGAGAAGCATGGTAACCCCGTGCTCCTCACACCAGGGAAGTACGTCTTCCTCGATCCCTCTCTCGAAAAGATTGTAAGGAGGCTGACTCGAGTTAAGCGGGCAGACGGAACGGAAAATCTCCATCTGCTCAACCGAATAGTTGCTTACTCCGACAGCTCTTACCTTCCCGCTTTCAATGAGTTCCGCCATGGCTTGCGCGGTTTCCTCAATAGGGACAAGGGAATCGGGCCAGTGAATCTGGTAAAGATCTATCCGGTCGGTGCGCAGTCTTCTAAGGGAATCGTCAATCTCCTTGTATATCCTCTCCGGGAGGGAATTTCTGAATATTCCTCCCCTCTCCCACTCAAGCCCTACTTTCGTCGCGATTATCAGTTCATCTCTCATCCCGCTCTGAGAAACCGCTTCTCCCACGATTTCTTCGGAAAGGCCGAAACCGTAAATAGGAGCGGTATCAATGAGATTTACCCCGTTATCAAACGCCTCGTATATAGTCCTCACGCATTCTTTCCTGTCGCTTCCTCCCCAGAGCCATCCTCCCATTGCCCAAGTCCCAAGACCTATCCTCGACGAATTGATTTCCGTACCGGCAACCTCTACAAACTCCATTATTTCCGCCTCCTGCTCTTTATGGTTTCAGAAGGTAAATCCTCCGTCTCTCGGGTTGCCTCTACCAGCGAAAACAGAAGTTCTCTTGCCTCCGCGGTCGACCGAACCCTGTATTTGGCCTTTGACGGTCCGAAACCGACCTTTATGGAATAGGCATCTTCAGGAAGCTGCTCAAAAATATCCTCATCCGTCCAGTCGTCTCCTATAGATATGATAAGGTCCCATTTTTTCGCTTTTAGCCACTGAGTAGCCGCTTTGCCTTTATTTATGAAAGAACCTTTGATCTCCACGACCTTGTTTCCCTCAAGCACGCCGACCTCCAGATTCGCAGTTATATGCGACAGCATGTCCTTAAGCTCTCCTACCCTCACTATTGAGAGTGCCGGGTCAACCTTCCTGTAGTGCCAAGCCAAGGAAAAATTTTTCTCCTCGATAAGCGATCCCGGAGTCCTGTCAACAAACACTTCCAGTATGGGTCTTATTTCTTCTTTCCATCCCTCCGGAGCAATATCGGACATCTTCCACTCTTCACGTCTTATCCAAAGACCGTGTTCGGCCGCAAGACCGTTTGTCACATCCCCAAGCCAGCCGGCAAGAGTCTGTTTGTCTCTGCCACTTATGATGACAAGCTCATTTTTTTCCCTCAAGGAAAGTTCCCTAAGAGCGGAATAAATTTCCGGGTCAGGTTTCGCATCCTGCGGATTATTCTTGAAGGATACAAGGGACCCATCGTAATCAAGCAGAAAAAGACACTTTTTGCTCGCCCTGTATTTTTCAATCAGTTCGGCTGTCATTTCCAGACTGAATCTTCGGGCAAACATCTTAAGTTGCCTTTCCTTCGTTTCATCAAGCCTCTCCATGAAGTCCGCCGTCCATGTCCTGATATCGTATCTGCTGAGGCGACTCTGCATCGCCTTCATCCGTCTTTTCTGCTCCGTTTTGGTCATGCCGAGGGCGGTTTCAAGCGCCCGTGAAGTAGCTTCGAGATCATTGGGGTTTATGATTATGGCTTCACTCAGTTCCTGTGCGGTTCCCGCCATCTCGCCGAGTATGAGCACACCAGCTTTATTCTGCCTCGCCGCAACATACTCCTTAGCAATCAGGTTCATACCGTCGCGAAGGGGAGTAATGAAAAGGATGTCCGCCGCCAGGTAAAGGGAAATCAGATCCTCGAAGCCGAAAGATCTGTACATGTAGTGAATCGGGTTCCAGCCAATCGTTCCGTAGCGGCCGTTTATCGCGCCGACCATGTTGTCAACTTCATTTTTCAGTATCTTGTAGTGAACCACTTCTGTTCTCGAAGGCACCGCGACAAGCAAAAGCACCACCTTGCCCCTTATCTTCGGGTTCCTCTCAAGGAAAAGATCAAATGCCCTGAGTCTCTCCGGAATTCCCTTTGAGTAATCAAGACGGTCTATTGAGAGAATAGTCTTCTGATCGGTCCCAAGAAGATCTATGAATTCGTCTTTTCTTTTCTGAATGCTTCGTTTCTTTGGCGCGGAGGAGAATTTCTCGTAATCGATCCCCATAGGAAAAGTATCGGTTCTTATCTCCCTCTCCCCGACTATAAACCTTCCGAGAGAATGCTCGTGTCCAAGTATCCTTCTTACGCTTTCGGCAAAATGCCTTACGTAGTCAAAGGTGTGAAAACCTATGAGATCAGCCCCTGTAAGCCCCTGTATTATTTCCCTGCACCACGGAATAAGTCTGAAAATCTCTGAAGACGGAAAAGGTATGTGCAGAAAAAAACCGATGCTTGATTTGGGTAATTGTTTTTTTACAAGGTCTGGGACAAGCATCAGTTGATAATCGTGAACCCAGATGTAGTCCCCTTCGCGAGCCACGTCGAGAATGGCAGCGGCGAACTTGTTGTTCACCCTTATGTATGATTCCCAGAACTCTTTTTTATAAGTTCCGTACTGGACGAAATAATGGAAGATAGGCCATATCACCTCGTTGCAAAACCCTTGGTAATAGTCTTTTACCTCTTCAGCGCTTAGGCTCACGGGATAAAAGTTTTCCTCTCCAAGGCGCCGCTCCACTTCCGCAATCTGCTCCCCCGATAAACTCCCGTAATCTATTCCCGGCCATCCTATCCAGCATTTTTCGTAATCGGTATCAAGGGAACTGAGGCCCGTAGCCACACCCCCCATGCTCGGATCAAAAAAAAGCTTTCCGTTCTCCTCCCGAACAGTCGTCGGCAACCTGTTGGATACAATTACAAGTTTTTTCATGAAAACTTATTATAATAAATGGGTCAGTCGCAGGAATAATAACCAAAAGAAAACTTAAGGCTAGAAAGAACAGGTTCTCTGTATGAAAATATCAAACGCGGTACCGAAGATTCTTACCGTCCTTATTATAGCCCTGCTTGCGTACACCCTATGGAGCGGGCTTTCGGGTAAGGGAGATGTTCAAACCCCTTCACAGCTTGTGGGAAGACCCGCACCCGAGTTCGCGCTGAAATCGTTTAGCGGTGAAAAGGTAAGGCTTTCTGATTTTCGGGGAAAAACCCTGCTTGTGAATTTCTGGGCATCCTGGTGTCATCCATGCAGAGAGGAGGCTCCTGTGCTTGAGAGAATTTACATGTCCCTTTCAGGCAATCAGGTTGAGTTCATAGGAATAAACATAATGGACGACAGAAAAAGCGCCGAGGAATACATAAAATCGTTCGGGGGAAGCTTCGTCAACATTTATGACCCGGAAAACAGGATACACCTGGATTACGGAGTGGGAGGGGTTCCGGAAACTTTCTTCGTAAACCCCGAGGGGATCATAACCGGCAAGCACAGAGGACCACTTACTGAAAAAATGATCATGAGCTATATAGAGAACGCGACTACCTACAACGAGCAGAGCCGGAGAACTGAAAACCCGTGAACTGTTTATTTCGCAAGATCCTGAGCGCGGGGCTTTTTTTGTCCCTAGCCTTTTTTATCGCCTTACAGGTGGATGCGGACACACTTGAAGACCAAATAGCGGAAATATCGGGAGAACTCATGTGCCCGGTGTGCGAGGGGCAGAGCGTTGCGGAATCAAACGCCCAGCTTGCCAGAGACATGAGGGCTGTCATAAAAACAAAACTGCTTGAAGGCAAGTCAAAGGAAGAGATAATAGACTATTTCGTCTCAAGCTACGGAGAAACTATTCTCGCGTCCCCTCCACCCAAAGGATTCAGCGTCATATTATGGCTTCTGCCCGTACTTTCCGTACTTATCGGCGCGGCAATAATCCTGAGGACGATTTACTCATACAAAGTCGAGGAAAAAAAATAGCCAAAGAGAGAATCAGTCGAAAAACTCTCTACATGCCTCAAGTATCGGGGTATTCCCTCTTTCGGAGTCAAACCACTTTATGTCTTCATCCGCGCGAAGCCAAGTGGACTGCCTTTTGGAAAACCTTTTCGTATCCGTCTTTATTTTTTCAACCGCCGTCTTTAAATCAAGCCGACCGTCCAGAAATTCGTTTATCCGCTTGTAACCTATAGACTTCATAGGCTTTAAGTCGGATCCGTATCCCTTGGCCCTTATAGCTTCTACTTCTTCAACCCAGCCGCAGTCGATCATTGCGTCAACCCTTTCGTCTATAGCGCGGCGCAGCCGCTCCCGCTCCCCTAGGAGACCTATCTTAAGCGCGTTAAACCTCTGTTCTGCAAAACCGTGGCGCTGATGATGATCCGACATGCGCTCTCCCGTAGTATGATATACCTCAAGTGCCCGCTCAATTCTCACGTAATCGTTCGGATTTATCCGTTCTGCGGACACCGGGTCTACAGACCGAAGTCTTTCGTAAAGCGGCGTTACTCCTTTTTCATCCCTCTCTTGTGCGAGGTGCCTTCTGAATCCCCGATCAACCTCAACACCTTCAAGAAGCCCGTGAAGAAGAGCCTTTACGTAAAGAAAAGTTCCCCCGACGACAACTATTTTCCTGCCGCTTTCAACGAGTCTCCCGACGTGGCCAAGGGCAAGTCTCATGTACGTACCGGCGTTAAAATCCTCATCGGGGTCCGCAACATCTATGAGGAAATGGGGAATCCCCCGTCTCTGCTCCTCGGTGGGTTTGGCGCTTCCTATATCGAAATACCTGTAGACCTGAACGGAATCGGCGCTTAGTATGCAAGCGCCTGTTCTGGCAGCTATTTCAAGCGCCATTTCAGTCTTGCCCGAAGCCGTCGGCCCCAAAACAACAACCAGCTTCGGTTTTTCCCGGGAAAGATTCAACTGTGCGGATTAGTCGGAAACTCTGTAGTCCTCTATGTTCTGGTCAAGCACGGCCTTTCTGCTGAGCCTCACCCTGCCGTCACGCTCAACCGCGAGGCATTTTACAAGAACCTCGTCCTTTTCGTTCAGGATATCGGTTACTTTTTCGACCCTGCGGTTTTCAAGTTCGGAGATATGCAAAAGCCCGTCTTTTCCCGGACCAAGCTCGACTATCGCTCCGAAATCCAGAATACGCTTAACCACTCCGACGTATAACTTGCCGGCGACTATATCCTCAACGATTCTTTTTATGATGCCCTCGGCCTTCTTGCAGGCTTCGTAGTCCGGGGAGAAAATCTTGACCAGACCATCATCCTGTATATCTATCTGCGCTCCCGTGTCCTCGACTATCTGCTTTATAGTCTTGCCGCCAGAGCCTATAACAACCTTGACCTTATCCGGCTTTACCTGGATCGTAAGGATTCTCGGAGCGTATTCGGAAAGCTCTTCTTTGGGTCCGCTAATTACCTCTTCCATCTTCCCGAGAATATGCATTCTGCCATCTTTTGCCTGAGCAAGTGCAGTTGTGAGAACATCTTCGTTTATGCCAGTTATCTTAATATCCATCTGCAAGGCGGTAATACCGCCTTGGGTGCCAGCCACCTTAAAATCCATGTCCCCAAGGTGGTCCTCATCACCAAGAATATCAGAGAGAACGACGAAATTGTCCCCTTCCTTTATAAGTCCCATGGCTATGCCGGCCACGGGGGCACTTATAGGCACACCCGCGTCCATAAGAGACATCGAGGAACCGCACACGGTCGCCATCGACGAAGAACCGTTTGATTCAAGTATTTCGGAGACGATCCTGATAGTGTAGGGAAAATCCTCTTTATCCGGCAAAACGGGTTTTATCGCCCTTGCGGCAAGTGCACCGTGCCCTATTTCTCTTCTGCCGGGACCCAGCCGGAAGCTCGTCTCTCCGACGGAGTAGGGAGGAAAATTGTAATGCAGCATGAAACTTCTTGTCTGGTCGCCTTCAAGCGCGTCTATTCTCTGCTCGTCGTATGAACTTCCCAAGGTCGTGACGACTATGGCCTGGGTTTCCCCGCGGGTAAAGAGCGCAGAACCATGGGTTCTTTCAAGAAGACCCACTTCACCCCATATGGGCCTTACCGTCGTGTAGTCCCTTCCGTCGGGTCTTTTACCCTCCACTATCTTGCTTCTCACGGAATCTTTGATCAACTCCTCAAACGACTTGTCAATCTTGGATTTGTCTTCCGGGCGTTCCTCAATCAGTTTTTTTACCGTTTCTTCATAAGCTTGGTTTATAAGTTTCTTTCTACCGTCCTTTGAATCAGCCACTATCCCCTGCTCAAGAGAAGGGAGCGCAGATGAACGAACCTCGCTTTCAAGCGCATCATCCGTTTCGACAGCGGGAACCTCTCTTTTTTCCTTCCCGATTCCTTCAACAAAACGGTTCTGGAAAGAAACGATTTCCTTAATTCCGTCATGGGCAACCATAAGAGCTTCGACCACCTCGGCCTCGCTTACTTCCTTCGCGCCACCCTCTACCATCACAATAGCATCTTCTGTGCCCGCGACAGTTATCTCCATAGTGCTGGTCTCAAGCTGCTCGGGAGAGGGATTTATAACAAGCTCGCCGTCTACTTTTCCGACGGTAAGAGCCGCTATGGGTCCGGCAAACGGTATATCTGAGACCATGAGCGCCGCTGAAGACGCTATTACTGACAGAACGTCCGTAGCGTTTTTACCGTCAGCGGAAATAACCGTAACTATAACTTGGGTGGAATAAGAAAAGCCCTTGGGTATAAGCGGCCTTACCGGCCTGTCAATAAGCCTTGACGTAAGGATTTCCTTTTCACTGGGACGCCCTTCCCTCTTAAAATAACCTCCGGGAATTTTCCCGGCTGCGAATGATTTCTCCTGATAGTTAACCGTAAGCGGCAAAAAATCATCTTCTATTTTTTCTTCCGAAGCAACAACCGTGGCAAGCACCGTAGTTCCTCCGCAGGAAGCGAGCGCCGCCCCGCTTGCCTGCTTGGCAAGCCTTCCTGTTTCAAGGCGCAGCTTAGCTCCAAACAGCTCCGCTTCCATCTCTCTTAATTGTTCAGTCAATTCATTTCCTCCAAATATTACTTCCTTATCTTCTTAGTCCAAGGGTCTCAATCAGCTTACCGTACTCCTCCGGTCTCACCCTCTTTACGTAATTGAGCAGTTTTCTTCTCTTGGCAACCATGGAAACCAGTCCCTTTCTTGAATGGTTATCCTTGGGCGCCCTTTTCACGTGTTCGGACAGTTCCTGTATCTTTCCGTTCAGAATCCCTATCTGAACCTCGGCCGAACCAACGTCATTCTCATGTTTTTGAAACTCCTTTATGATTCGCGCCTTTTCTTCTTTCTGCAAAGACATAAATTACTTCCTCCTAGACCCTTGCCTGATCAGTTAAACACTCTTAAATGCCGGAACACTATATCCTTATCTCCCATATACTCAAATTCATCCGAGTCAGTCTTCGCCTCACAGATAGAAAGAATCTTTTTCCGGCAAAATACGGTGATTATATCCCTATTTTTGAATTCGGGCAATTCCACGCCCGAAAGAACCCCACGGCAAAGAGGAATTCCGTTGCGCACGCTCTCGCACAGATCCTCTTCCAAATGAACCCTAGGATAGCTCCCGAGAACATCCTCTAGGGGAAGAACATTGTAATTCCCGGATTCCACATCTTCAATACTGCTGGCCTCGCCGAGCGTGAAGGGACCGCTTCTGAGTCTTCTCAGTTCGGAAAGATGAGCTCCGCAGCCCAGTTTCCTCCCGGCATCCGAGGCAATAACCCTTACGTAGGTTCCTCGAGAACACTTCACGTAAAAAGTCGCTTTAGGGTAAGAAAAATGAAGAAGTCTTATTTCCTCTATAGTGACTCTTTTCGGTTTCCTTTCAACTTCCTTCCCGGCTCTTGCAAGGGCGTAGAGCTTCGTACCTGAAACCTTAGCGGCGGAATACATTGGGGGGACCTGCATTATCTCCCCCGCAAATCCTTCAATGACCTCTTCAATCTCATCCTTGCCCAGATGTTCCGCATTCACCCGGCCGGTAACAGCACCGGTCTCGTCCATGGTATCGGTTGATACGCCCAGGATCATCTCGGCCTCGTATTCCTTTATATCATCTCCGAGGTAAGGAATGGCTTTTGTCGCCTGATTAAAACACACGGGCAATACCCCCGTCGCGAACGGATCCAGGGTACCCGTATGACCCGCCTTTTTTGCTCCCAAGACTTTTTTCACCCTGTTAAGAACCTGAGCGGAGGTATAACCCTTGGGTTTATCGAGAATCATAACTCCATTCATCACATCGCTTCCTGAATCGAACTGAGAAGTCTGCGTTTGACGGTAGCGAGCGGTGCGGAAACCACACATCCGGCCGCCTTGCGGTGCCCTCCCCCACCGTAACGTCTGGCGATCTGCGCCACGTCCACGTACTCCTTGGACCTGAGGCTCACTTTCCAGCCGATGGCGGATTCCTGCCTCAGAAAAACCGCGACCTCAATCCCTTCAATTGACCTAGCCATGCTTACAAGGCCTTCGGTATGCTCCTTTTCGGTGCCGGTCTGCTGGAACATCTCGCTCGATACGTGAAGAAAAGCGATTTTCCCGGTTACCTCAAGGGTGTTCATTGCCAAGGTTCTAAGCATGACCTTTCTAAGAGGTTCGTTATCATAAATGAATCTTGAGATCTTTTCGGGATCGGCTCCGCAGTTGACCAGATCAGCGGCGATCGTGAACGTCTCAGAACAGGTGTTTGAATACCGGAACGAACCGGTGTCCCCGACTATGGTGGAAAAAAGGCATTCCGCAACGTTCGGGCTGATGGGAATCCCGAGCCGCTTTATCATCCTGTAGAGAATAACCCCCGTAGAAGATGCGGTTTCATCCACAAAGCAGTACTCGGAACCCGTGCTGTTGGTTGCGTGGTGGTCCACAAACGCAAACGTGAAACCGTTTTCCAGGATAAAATTTTCAAATTCTTTTCCGGGTCGCGAAACATCAGCACAGTCAAGGAGCATAACTACATCCACTGGGTTGGTGACGCCTTCAAGAGAATCGATAATGCCGGAGCATTCGGGAAGAAATCGCAGGTATTCAGGAACCCCGTCTGCGTTGTACATGATCACATCCTTTTCAAGCTCGTGAAGAACCAGCACCATGGCTATGGTTGAACCCAAAGCGTCGCAATCCGGATTCTCGTGGGAAACGACAAGAAAGCTTTGGTTTTCCCTTATTAGGTTAAGAATGTTATCGAGCTTATCCATCCGAGAGGTCCTTTATGAGTTCGTCAATTCTCGCCCGCTTTTCCACCAAAGCGTCGTACTCGAATTCTATGTTGGGAATCTTCTTTATCCTCAATCTCTTGGAAAGGGTGCTTCTTATGTAGCCTGTAGCGTTCCTTAATCCCTCAAGCATCTCCTGGGTGTCGGAGCGTTCATCAAAAGAGGTAAAGAAGACCTTCGCGTAGCCCATGTCGTCTGTGACCCTAACAGCCGTTATGCTTGCCGACGATACCCTGGGGTCCTTGATCTTGCCGCGTACCAGCATCTCGGATATTTCCTTTATGAGAAGATCGGATATCCTTGCGGATCTTTTGTAGCTGTGAGACATCTTCGTTCACTTAGAAATGGATGATCTCCATTTCTTTTTCACCCATGCGGAAATTCCCCGTGCTCTCTATATAGGAAGTCACCTTGTCCAGAACGGAATTTACCAAGGAAGCATCGTTGGAAACATAACCAAGCCCTATGGTGGCCTTGTCCTTTAAGTCCAGGGAATCAACTTCAGTCAGTGAGAGGCTCGGGAATTTCGACCTCGTCCTTTCCACAAGGCTTTTTACCAGGCGTCTTTTATCTTTCAAAGACCTGTTGCCCGACATGTAGAGTTCAAACCTGGCTATACCCACTACCATTTAAAATCCAGATATCAAAGCTCCTGCTTTATCTCCTCAAGCTTGTAGAGTTCGAAGACATCTCCCTGTTTCACGTCGTTGAAATTCTCTATCGTTATACCGCATTCGTAGCCCGATTGGACCTCTTTCACGTCCTCTTTAAAGCGTCTAAGAGAACTTACTTTGCCGTCAAAGACAACCGTGCCGTCCCGAACCACTCTGATGCTGTTGTCCCTGCTTACCCTGCCGTCAGAAACCATGCATCCCGCGATAGTCCCTACCCTTGACACGTGGAAAAGCTCCTTTACGTCCATGTGGGCCACCACGACTTCCTTGCGAATGGGCTCCAGAAGTCCCTCCATCGCACTTTTTACGCGGCTTACCACATCGTAAATTATTGAATGAAGTTCAAGAGAGACACCTTCCTTCTCAGAAATCCTAAGCGCGTTCGCATCCGGGCGGACGTTAAACCCTATCACCACCGCGTTTGAGGCGCTTGCAAGAACCACATCCGTTTCGTTTATGCCTCCGGCTCCGGAGTGAACGATCTTTACCCTGCATTTCTCGGTAGAGAGTTTTTCCAAAGACTCCCTGAGAGCCTCAACCGATCCCTGGGTATCTGCCTTTATGATGAGCGAAAGTTCCTTCGCTTCCTCGTTTTCAATAGAGCTGAAAAGGTCTTCGAGCGAAAGTTTCGGAGTGGTGATCACCTTGCGGGACCTGATCTTATCCAGACGGTGAGAAGTTATCTCCTTGGCTGTCTTCTCATCCTTCACTGCATGGAATTTTTCCCCGGCTTCGGCAACTCCCGAGAGACCCATGATCTTAACGGGCATTGAAGGACCGACGCTTTTTACCGCTTTGCCCTTGTCATCGGTAAGGGCCCTTATTTTTCCACTGTGAACGCCTGATACAACGCAATCTCCGACCCGAAGAGTCCCCTCCTTGACTATGACAGTGGAGACCGCTCCCCTTCCCTTGTCAAGCTCCGCTTCTACCACCACGCCGTTTGCTTTTTTATCGGGCGACGCCTTGAGTTCAAGTATATCGGCCTGGAGCAGCACAAGCTCGAGGAGTTCGCTTAGACCCTTTTTCTTTTTCGCTGAAACCTCGGCAAAAAGAGTGTCTCCTCCCCACTGTTCCGATAGGAGATCTATCTCGGAGAGCTCTCTCCTGATTTTTTCGACATCGGCACCTTCCTTGTCAACTTTGTTTATGGCTACTATAATCGGAACTCCGGCCGCTTTCGCATGGTTAACCGCTTCGACCGTCTGGGGCATTACTCCGTCATCCGCCGCCACTACCAGGATCACTATGTCCGTTATACTCGCGCCGCGGGCCCTCATCGAAGTAAACGCCTCGTGTCCAGGCGTATCCACGAAAACTATGGTTGAATCCTTTATGTTCACCGCATAGGCGCCTATGTGCTGCGTTATTCCACCGGCCTCTCCCGCGACAACATTGGTTTCCCTTATAGAGTCAAGGAGTGTGGTCTTGCCGTGATCAACATGTCCCATGACGGTAACGACCGGCGGGCGCGGCATTTTCTCCACATCTTGCGACTCATCCTGATCAAAAAGCAGGTCCTCTTCGACAAACCTCTCAACGGTCACGTTAAAACCGAACTCATCGGCAAGAAGCTCGGCGGTATCGCTGTCAATTGACTGATTGATCGTAGCGCCCGTACCCATGGTCATAAGTTTCTTAACGACTTCCGTCGCTTTTACGCTCATCATCTTCGCAAGTTCGGAAACCACTATCGTTTCGCCGACCTTGATGTTTCTTTTCGACGTGTGGGCGGGAGAAATCGGAACAACTCTCCCGTCCTGTCCATCTGCTGGGTAGGCTCCTCTGTTTTTCCCGGGTCCGTCAAAATTCTGCCTCAGTTTGGGCTTTTTGTTCTGTATTACATATTCCTTTCTGCTGGGAACCTTGGTCCGAAACGCTCTTTTGAGCTGCTCCAGGGTCTCTTCATCATGTATTTCCTCTTTTAGTGGCTTGCTCTTTTTAGCTTTTTTCTTCTGCTTTGGTTTTTTCTCATCTTCCACTTCCTCAATGACCTTTCCAGGTTCGGGAGATGGCTCCGGCTTAAGTTCAAGGTCATCTTCCTGTGGAACCTCGACCTCGGCTTCGGGCGCTTCCTCGGGCATCGCTTCGCTCTCGGCGCTTGGAACCTGGGCTGCTTCCGCTTCTGCGGGCTCGGACGGGACAGGAATTTCAGGCTCCGGCTTTGCTTCCGCAGGTTCCCCGGCAGCCGGAACGGCTTCTGCTTCCACAGGCTCCGGCTCCGGTTTTACAACCTTCTTTTTTCTCCTGATAACTCTCGAGCCGCTTCTTCTTTCGACGAAGTCGCCCGTCTCAGACTTGAAAACCTTCACGGTTTCCTTCTGCTTTTCCGCCGGTTCTGAAGAATTCTCCTCCGGGACGCTAATAAGCGCCTTTTTTATTCTCTCGGCATCTGTTTCCGAGACCACGTTCTGGTGACTTGTAACTTTCATTCCAAGCTTTACGCTCTGCTCCACTACCTCTTTGCTGGTTATTCCCAGCTCTTTGGCTATCTGATGTATTCTGACTTTAGGCATATTCCCCAAAAAACCCGCTCCCCTAGAGAGGTGGGCCGGTGGTTTTTGCTACTCGTCTTTTTGCAAATCCTCTGCCTCTGCGTCGGCAGGCGATGACATCTTAACCCCTTCTGCATCCGAAACCTCTTCAGTTCCGCTCTCAACAGGCATCTCCTCAAGTTTTTCCATAAGTGCCACGCGGGCCGCTTTCTGGAGCGTGGAAACCTCGTCTTCGTTGAGACTTCCAACCTTCATGAGCACATCCGGTTCGCAAAAAGCTATGTGTTCAAGAGAGTAAAATCCGTCATTGTAAAGCAGACTTGCTGTAACCTCGCTCACAGACGGCAAGCTTGTAAGAAGGGAGAGCACTTCCTGCTGTTCCTGCTTGACTCTGGACTCAGTTTTTATATCTATCTTCCACTCGGTAAGCTGCGATGCCAGCCTTACGTTCTGTCCCTTCCTCCCGATAGCGAGAGAAAGCTGGTCATCATCAACTATGACCTCCATAGAGCGGCTGTTCTCGTCAATTACAACCTTGTTGACAACTGCCGGGGAGAGGGCGTTGCAGACGTAGCGGGCAGGATCTTCTGACCAGGGAACTATATCTACCTTCTCGCCCCTGAGTTCCTGGATTATGCTCTGAACCCTAGAGCCCCTCATTCCCACGCAGGCGCCAACCGCGTCCACATCCGAATCTTTTGACGCCACGGCTATTTTCGTTCTTCCCCCGGGGTCTCTCGAGATAGCTTTTATCTCCACTATATTCTCGGCGATTTCAGGGACTTCCGACTCAAAAAGCCTCATTACGAAACTCACATGAGCTCTGGAAAGAATAAGCCTAGGTTCCCCCCTAGGCGACTCCTTTATATCCAGAAGCACCGCTCGTATTCTTTCCTTCATCTTGTAGTACTCTCTCGGTACCTGCTGTTCCGGGGGCAGGACAGCCTCAACCCTTCCGAGGTCAACTATTATGTGCCTTCTGTCAACCCTTCTCACTATGCCGCCGATTACGGTTCCTTTCCTGCCGATAAATTCCTCGTATATAACCTTGCCTTCGGCCTCCTTGAGTTTCTGAAGGACCTTCTGCTTGGCGTTGTGAATGGCAATTCTGGTGTATTCGGGGCTTATCTTAACGCCTATCATGTCTCCAAGTTCAGTTTCGGGATCGAGTTCGGACGCTTCCGCGAGGGAAATTTCAATTTCGGGGTCGGTTACGGTTTCCACAACCTCCTTGTACTCGAAAAGCTCCACCTCTCCCTCATCGGGATTATAGTAGACGTCGAGTTCCTTGTCCTGATTCTTTGACTTGAGAAGCTTCTCGGCAGCGGACAGAACCGCTTCCTCAACCGCGCTTATTATGCGTTCCCTGTCAATGCCCTTGTCTTTCCCTACGGAATCTATAACTCTCGTCAGTTCCGTAATCATTTTCTCGCTCCTTTCCCAAAATCAATTTCCAAGTTCGCCCTGCTGACGGAACCGAAAGGCACGCTGTAGGAACGGCCGTCAACTTCCACCAGAATCATCTCCCCATCCATTCCGAGAAGAGTCCCGGAAAAAACCTTTCTGTCCCCGACAGGATCCGCGGTCCTTATCTTCACTCTTCTCCCCTTGAACCTCTCGTAGTCGCTTTGCCTGTTAAGGGGTCTCCTGAGCCCAGGAGAAGACACTTCAAGCGTGTAGGAATGTCGCGGCATTATATCGTAAGCGTCAAGAGCCACGCTGAGTTCCCTGCTCACGTCAGCGCAGTCATCAACGGTAACCCCGCCCTCCTTGTCAAGGTATATTCTCAAGACCCTGCCACCTCTTTCCCTCAGGTACTTTATATCCACAAGCTCGCAGGAATTCTCCTCGACAATCGGGTGGAGTATCTCCAAAACTGCTTTTTCAAGCTTACCGTTAGCCTTTTCCACAAAAATTCTCCGTATCTTTCAAGCCCATCAACAAAAAAGAGCGGGTAAAGACCCACTCTTTGCAAAGCGATTTAAATTCTACATAAAACAAAAAAATCAGCAAGAAAATACCCGCCTGTGTTAGCAGGGAAGTGGTTCACAGAAAGTGGGAGGGCAACACTTTTGTCCGCTCGTGAGCATCCGGAAAAAACACACGGAACGACCGGCTGTATCCTCCCGGTTTCAGAAAAGGACAAAAAGCCGTCACGGCGAATCCTGGTTCCGCGGCATGGAATATCTCCGCTGAACAGAAACCCCGCTACCTGGCTCTGTGAACACATATCCGCCGCCTTCTCCGAAAAACACCCACAAGACCGAACATGATCAAAAACAGATTAAACGCCACGTTAAACGACCCGCCTCTCCCAGTTTCTCCGGAAGCAACCGAACATCCGCCAGCGCTTTCCTCCATAACCCCAGGAATCTCAACGAAAACTCCAAAAAGCGACGGAAGAAACGACACATCGGCGCAAACAGACCTATTGCCGTTAACGGTTTCCACCACAGACCCCGAAAGAGGGTTCCACTGCTCTTCGTAACGGTAAAGCCTCGGCGTCGACTCCTCAACACCCGCAGGCAGACAAACCGTTACGGTCTCCCCTGCCCCAAGCATGGCATTTCCAATACCTGCTTCCACCACAAACCCCTCCAGGCGAAGTCCTTCAGGCAGTTCTTCTTCCGAAGGAGCGCTCAGACTGAAGGAAACAGCTTCAACCCGCTCAAGAAGGGAGGGGGAAAGAATGATTGACGGCAGGTCTTCAGGATATTCATTCCCCATGACGCTTAACTCAATTGTAATGTACCTTGCTTCCTCGCGACTGATCACGATCAGGCTTGTACCCACTCCCCCGGGACTTATGGCCAGTCCATCCTCTCCCCTGTCTTCCTGCAGACCCTCAAAGTCAGACTCCGGCAGTGGCGATGATGGTGATGATGATGGTGGTGGTGACGAGGGTGACGAGGGTGACGAGGGGCGCGGCGGCGATACACAAGAGGAACTGGTAAAACTGATGCCGGCAAGCCAATCCCTGAAATCCTCATTGTCCGGCACTCCCACCCCGGTGGACCCAAGGTTCAGTGTCTTAAGAGAGGGCGCACGCATCAGCCCTAAAGGCAGCTCTCCTGTGAGACCGCAGTTCCCGGAAAGATTCAAGGTCCCGAGATACAGCAGGCCTGAGAACGCACCATCAACAGGTCCTCTCAGGTTGTTGCTCTGAAGATCAAGTCCCGTAACCTTGCCGTTGTCATTGACTGTTACCCCGTACCAGTCTCCCAGCGGTTCGTCAGACAGCCAGTTGTTATTGTTTTTCCACTGTGCCCCGTTGTTGGCGTTATAGATATAGCGCAGCTTCGTCCTGTCATTGCCCAAGAGGTTTAAGTCCTTGAATCGGATCTCAATTTCCGGATTTGACCAGATGGAAATTTCAACAAGGCTGGGCAGCTCGTCCAGCTCCTCGGGTATTTCCCCGCTCAACTCGTTTTCGTGGAGATGCAATTGCTCAAGGTTGGTCAGGTCGCCCAGTTCCTCGGGTATCTTCCCGCTTAACTCGTTGTTGCTGAGATCCAATTCAGTGAGATAAAACAGATAAAGAAAACCTTCCTCACGGCCCACCAGTTCCGGCGGTATGCTCCCGCTTAACATGTTGTGGCTGAGATCCAATTCATCAAGAGAAATAAAGCGGCCCAGTTCCGGCGGTATGCTCCCGCTTAACATGTTGTGGCTGAGGTACAATTCTCTGAGAGCAGTCAGGCTGCCTAGCTCCGGCGGTATCTCACCGCTTAACTCGTTGTTGTTGAGGTACAATTCTCTGAGAGCAGTCAGGCTGCCCAGTTCCGGCGGTATGCTCCCGCTTAACATGTTGTTGTTAAGGTACAATTGTCCGAGATCAGTCAGGCTGCCCAGTTCCGGCGGTATGCTCCCGCTTAACATGTTTTCCCTGAGAAGCAAGGCAAAAACTTTTCCTTGGTTATTAGCAATAACCCCATACCAAGTGCTGAGAGCACCTGAAGAACCCCAGTTGGTTTTGTTTGTCCAGTTGGGACCGTCCGTTTCACAGTAAAACTTTTTAAGCACGTCTT
>JAPPFE010000039.1 GCA_028823955.1 Candidatus Dadabacteria bacterium | reverse complement strand
AGGTCGTTAGCGTTGCCGTATTCGAAGCGGGTTGAAGAGTCATGCCTTACGAGGATGTCGCCCAAGAGGAAGGATTGGGAGTCGACAATGCTGGTGATTGTTCCCTCGATCTCGTTATTATGGTTATTGTCATCGTCATAGTCTCCATCCTCGAACTCGATTTCTCGAGCTGTGATGGCTCCCGAACTTATCCTTGAGCCTTCGACTTCCACGCGTCTTCCGACAGCGAGGTCATTGGCGTTGCCGTATTCGAATCGGGTGGAGAAATCATGCGTTATCAGGATGTTGCCCAGGAAAAACGAACGAGAGTCAACAATGCTGGTGATTGCGCCCTCGATCTCGTAATAGTCCTCATAATCATCGTCGTAGTTCCTATCCTTAAATTCAATCTCTTGAGCTGTGGCGGTTCCCGGAGTTATTTTTGAGCCTTCGACTTCCACGCGTCTCCCGACGGCGAGGTTGTCGGCGTTACCGTATTCAAAGCGGGTTGAGGAATCGTGTACTATGAGGGTGTTGCCAAGAAAGAAGGACTGGGAGTTAACAATGCTAGTGATTGCGCCCTCGATCTCGTAACTGGAAGCGGTAGTTCTTAACCCCGTGTCAGTCTGTTCCGTAGGTCTTGCTGTATTGCTTATTCCTGTATTGCCGGTATCTCCACCGCTACAGGCTATTAAACCCAACATTACCAGAACAACTGCAAGAGCTGTCCAGGAGTCTTTCATTGAGACTTTTCACCCCTCTCCTCATTAATCTCTATCCTCGAACTCGATTTCTCGAGCGATGATAATTCCCGAAGTTGTTCTGGTGCCTTCGACTTCTACGCGTTTGCCGACGGCGAGGTCCTCGGCCCTGCCGTGTTCAAAACGGGTTGAAGAATCGTGCGTTACGAGGACGTTGCCCAAGAGGAAGGATTGGGAGTCAACGATACCTGTGATTACACCTTCAGTTTCGTAATTCTTTTCGTAATCGTATTTATCATGATTTCCGTTACTACAGGCCGCCGCACCGAGCATGAGTAGCAAGGCCACAGCTACTAACCTTAGAGAATTGTTGATTAACATATATCACCTGCTCAATTTTCTTTCTAGTTAGATTATATTTTTCTAATGTTCTGGTTGCAACTTCTTTAGCACTATCGTCATCTGTTTTTCCGCTGAAATTTGCGGAAAGCCTAGGTGGATAGACTCAAACCCCGCCCATCCTGTTGAGTATCTTTGCTGTTTGAGTAACATTACCGCCACGCATCGATTTATCGGAGGTTAAAGTGAGCGGAAGACCCATCCTGGTTACCGGAGACAGGCCGACTGGAAAACTTCATTTGGGACACCTTGTGGGTTCGCTTCAGAACCGCATCAGGTTTCAGAGTGAATACGACTGCTTTTTTCTGGTTGCCAACCTCCACATGCTGACCACGCATTACGACAGGGCCGTCGAGGTTGAGGAAAACACGGTCGAAATGGTGTGCGACTGGCTTTCCGTGGGAATGGACCCGGAGTGCTCAGTTTTTTATGTCCAGTCCCAGGTGCCGCAGATAACGGAACTCTCGACCATACTCTCGATGCTTTGTCCCGTGCCGAGACTCCAGAGAATCCCCACACTCAAGGAGAAAATTCAGGATATGGGAGTTGG
The DNA here is from genome assembly GCA_028823955.1 of Candidatus Dadabacteria bacterium. Classification (GTDB taxonomy): domain Bacteria; phylum Desulfobacterota_D; class UBA1144; order Nemesobacterales; family Nemesobacteraceae; genus Nemesobacter. The sequence goes on along the minus strand of JAPPFE010000039.1, from coordinate 38,848 downwards.
GGACAACTACTCGGCCGGGCTTCTCGGATACCCCGTGCTAATGGCGGCCGACATACTGATGTTCCGGGCGACCAAGGTCCCCGTGGGCGAGGATCAACTGAGTCACGTGGAACTCACCAGGGAGCTTGCCAGGAGGTTCAATTTTCTCTACGGCGATTACTTCGGGGAGCCTGAACCGCTTATCAGCAAAGCGTCTCGCCTCGTGGGCACCGACGGGAACAGGAAAATGAGCAAGAGTCTTAACAACTGCATATACCTAAGCGACAGCGAAAAGGAAGTTGAGCGCAAGGTAAGGAGCATGTATACCGACCCGAAGAGAATAAGGGCCGACATACCGGGCACCGTGGAAGGCAACCCGGTTTTTATCTACCACGATCTTTTCAACGACGATACCGAGGAAATAGAGGACCTCAAGGACCGCTACAGGACAGGAAACGTCGGGGATGTAGAGGTGAAGAAGAAACTCGCCCGCGCCATAAACCTTCTCCTTGAGCCCATCAGGGAAAAAAGGGCGCAGTATGAAAAAAGGACGGATGAGGTAAGGGACATACTCCGCGAGGGAACCCTCAAGGCGAAACGGATAGCCGAAGAGAACATGGAAGAGATAAAGGAGAAGGTTGGTCTTTTCCGCACGTAAGGCTCTGCGTGTTTGTTGACAGAGACGCCGTCTATTCTATATCCTGCTTAAAGAAATTGTTTGTGTTTATGACCTTTTTTGCGACGGAAGAGTATATAGAAAGATGAACTCCATCGAAGAAATTATTGATGACGTAAAACAGGGCAGACTCGTAATACTGGTCGATGACGAAGACAGGGAGAACGAGGGAGATTTTGTCATACCCGCCGAAAACGCTACCGCGGAAGTGATCAATTTCATGGCTACTCACGGCCGTGGCCTTATCTGCCTTTCTCTTATCCAGGAAGACGCAGACCGTCTGGCTCTTCAGCCCATAAAGCCCGAGTACAACGAAGCTCCCGAACACACGGCTTTCACCGTTCCAATAGATGCGAAAAAGGGGGTTACGACCGGCATATCGACCCATGACAGAGCCTCAACGATAAGACAGGCGATATCCCAGGATTCAAGACCTGAGGATTTCGTGCGTCCCGGACATATTTTTCCGCTCATAGCGAAAAAGGGCGGGGTGCTTGTCCGCGCCGGCCACACGGAAGGCTCGGTTGACATATCAAGGCTGGCGGGTTTTCACCCGGCGTCGGTTATCTGCGAGATAATGAAGGAGAACGGCGACATGGCGCGTCTTGAGGACCTGATGGCTTTCTCGAAAAAGCACGGCATAAAGATTGCCACTATAGCCGATCTCATAAGATACAGAATAGGCAAGGAGAGCTTCGTGCGCAGGGTGGCCGAGGCGGAAGTGCCTACCGAATACGGGGTTTTCCGTGCTATCGCTTTTGAAAATGAAATAGACGGCCTTCAGCACATGGCCTTTGTGAAGGGGGAACTGAGTCCCGAGGATGGGACACTAGTTAGGGTGCATTCCGACTGCGCCATAAGCGATATTTTCGGTTCTCTTTACTGCCACAGCAGGGCGAAGCTTACCCAGTCCCTGAAGATGATAGAGGCAAACGGCTCCGGAGTCCTCGTCTACATAAACCAAGAGTCAAGCAACGGGGGGTTCGCGAAAAAGATAAAGCGCTATTCAAACGGAAAAATAAAAGAGACGCCTGCCCTTGTTCCGGAGAGACAGGAACTCAAGGCTGAACTCAGGCATTACGGAGTGGGAGCCCAGATACTCAGGGATCTTGGAGTGCGCGACATAAGGCTTCTCACTAACAATCCGATAAAGGTAAAGGGGCTTGAGGGATTCGGGCTCAGGATGGTCGGGAGCGTTCCCATAGACATTTCGGATTACACGGAAAAGGAAATTGCAATGGGAAAAAGCGCTGATTACGGTAATATTGTTTCAATATCAAAGTAAGAGGGGAGCAAATGCCTCAAACGATAGAAGGAAAACTGAGCGCCGGGAAATTCCGCTTCGCCATCGTGTCAAGCAGGGTCAACAGTTTCGTCACGAACCCCATGACGGAGGGAGCGATCGATACCCTCGTTCGCCACGGCGCGGGCGAGAGGTCAATAGACGTGATAAAGGTTCCGGGTTCTTTTGAGGTGCCTTTGGCGGTGAAAAAGGCGGCGCTGTCAGGAAAATACGATGCCGTCGTGGCGATTGGAGCCATAATAAGGGGGCAGACTTCCCATTTTGATTTTCTCGCTTCGCAGGTGACAAAGGATCTCTCAGCGGTGGCTCTTGAGACCGGAGTGCCCGTCTGCTGCGGAATAATAACCACTGAGACCACCGAGCAGGCCATTGAAAGGGCAGGGGTCAAGGCAGGAAACAGGGGAAGCGAGGCTGCACTTAGCGCGCTCGAGATGGTTAATCTCGTAAAAGCGCTTTCCTAGATTTACCAGATGGGGAAGAGAAGGTCATCCAGAAAAACCGCCCTTCAGTTTCTCTATCAGGCTGATTCAGCCTCCGGGGGCAGTTCCTCACGGTCATCCAACCTGCGTTCCAATTTTGAATCTTTCTGTTTACTTCATCACGAAGCGGCGGACGGCGAAACGCTTGAATTTGCGTTTCTGCTCTGTCAGGGCGTTTTGGAAAATATCAACGCCATAGACGGCATCTTAAACAGATCTTCTGAGCACTGGAGGGTGTCGAGAATGTCCATGATAGACAGGAACATTCTGCGTCTCTCGGTTTACGAGATCGTTTTCTTGAGCGATATACCTCTGCCTGTTACTATAAACGAGGCGATCGAAGTGGCCAAAGAGTTCGGGTCGGAGACCTCCGCCGCGTTTATAAACGGTATTCTCGATAAGATTGGGAAAAGTATGGAGAGGGGCGAGTTCGGCGATGATAACTGAAGTGATTTCTAAGCTTGTGGAAGGTGGAGACCTCTCGGAAAAGGAAGTGACAGCGGTCTTTGACCTTATGATGGAAGGGGAACTTCCCGAAAGCCAGATGGCCGCCTTTCTTACGGCGCTTCGCATGAAGGGGGAAACCGTTTCCGAGATAACCGGCGTGGCGAAGGCCCTTTTGGGTAAGGCTGAAAAGATAGACTGCGACAGGGAAACCGCGGTGGACCTCTGTGGGACCGGAGGTGACGGAAGCGGGACCTTTAACATATCCACAACCGCTGCCTTCATAGTCTCAGGAGCAGGAGTCACGGTCGCAAAACACGGCAACAGGTCTGTTTCAAGCCCGGTTGGAAGCGCGGATGTTCTGGAAGCGCTTGGAGTGAAAATAGGTATTCCCCCGTCTCTTGCACAGAAATGTCTTTTGGAAGCGGGCATAGCTTTTCTTTTCGCTCCTGTATATCACCCCGCCATGAGAAACGTAGCAAAGTGCAGAAAGGAACTCGGAATAAGGACTGTCTTTAACCTGATAGGTCCCGTGGTAAATCCTGCGGGGGTGAGAAATCAGGTTATGGGAGTCTACTCCCCCCAGCTTCTCGTTTCTGTTGCCGAAGTGCTTAAAAACTTAGGTTCGCAAAAAGTAATGGTAGTTCATGGAGAAGGGTGCATGGACGAGATAACAGTTACGGGAAGCACGAAAGTAGCCGAACTTCGTGACGGCGAAATCACCGAATACGATCTGCACCCCGAAGATTTTGGCGTAAAAACCCGTTCGCACGAAGAACTCAGGGGCGGGGCGAGCGCGGCCGAAAACGCGGAGATAACCCTCTCTGTGCTGAGAGGAGGGGAGAGCGGTGCGAAAACAGACGCGAGTCTGCTTAACGCGATGGCGGCCATATACGTTTCGGGCAAGGCGGCGAGTCTTGCAGAAGCACTTGTTCTGGCCAAAGATTCTCTTTTAAGCGGGGCCGCTCTTGGAAAGCTTGAGATGCTGATCGAAATTACCAACCGGAACCAGCCGAATGATTCTTGACGACATAGTTGCGTATAAAAGGCAGGAACTGGATGAGGCAAAAAAAAAGCTTCCTCTCGAAGAACTCGTGTCCGCCGCCGCGGACCGTTCCCCGGCCATTGATTTTGCCGCTCTTCACGCAAAGACCCGTGGGGTGAAGATAATATCGGAAATAAAACGGGCTTCTCCTTCCAAGGGAGTCATAAGGGATGATTTCGATCATTTTTCTATTGCCCGGGATTATGAAGCCTCGGGGGCTTTTGCGCTTTCGGTTCTTACCGACCGCAAGTTCTTCGGAGGGGATATTTCCTATCTCTCCGATATAAGAACTCACTCGGCGCTTCCGATTCTGAGAAAGGATTTCACCATAGACCCCTACCAGGTATATGAGGCAAGGTGCCACGGGGCCGACCTCGTGCTTCTTATAGTCGCCGTACTGGATCGTGGGCAGATAGAGGAATATCTTTCTCTCGCGGGTTCCCTAGGGATGAACTGCATCGTGGAGGTGCACGGCGAGGAGGAACTCGAGACCGCTCTTTTGGCGGGAAGCGAAATAATCGGCATAAATAACAGGGATCTTCGGACATTTGATGTTTCGCTTGACGTGTCAAAGAGGCTTTCCGGCATGGTGCCTGAAGGGAAAATCATAATAAGCGAAAGCGGCATATCGTCGGTCAAGGACATGGAAGGACTTATTGACTGCGGTATAGACACTTTTCTTATAGGAGAAACATTTATGAAAGCCGAAAGCCCCGGGGAGGCTCTTCGCGGTTTTCTTTGCTGATGGAGTGCTTGTGGAGCATGCGTGGAGAAGGAAGAAAAAGACCTTGGCTGGCAGTTCTGCTTTCCCTTTTTTTCCCGGGACTGGGACAGCTCTATAACGGGCAGTTTGCTAAGGCCATCTCGATATTCGCCCTTATAATAATAGTGAATATCCTCTCGCGCGAACCGCTTCGGGTTTTCCTTGAGTTTGCGGATACCCAGACGCTCGAAGATGTTCCCCGCTCTACACTTACTCTCGTCGCGGGGTATTCTCTTGCGACGCTTTTCATTGCGGGGATATCAATTTACGACGCGAACGTGACGGCCAAAAAAATAAATCTTGATATTGAAGAAAAACAGCTTTGAGGAGGAAAAAGCCAGATGGAAAGAGATGATGCGGTAAAGATGAAAGGCAATCCGATTACCCTTATCGGTCCTGAACTGAAAAAAGGCGACCAGGCTCCTGATTTCAGGTGCGTGGAAACCTTGGGAAGCGAGGTAAGCCTTGAGAATTTCGGCGATGACGTGAAGGTTTTTAACGTCGTGGTTTCGGTAGACACGCCGGTCTGCGATGTCCAGATCAGAAGGTTCAACGAGGAAGCGGCGGCGTTTTCTGATTCGGTCCAGATAATAACGGTGAGCATGGATCTTCCTTTCGCGCAGAGCCGCTACTGTGCGGCCGCAGAAGTGGAGAGGGTAAAGACGGCGTCAGATTACCAGTACGCTTCTTTCGGCGAGGCCTACGGGGTGCTTATAAAGGAGAACAGGCTCCTTGCCCGCGCGATTTTCGTTGTGGGTCGTGATAACGTAATTGAGCACGTTGAGTATGTTGGAGACATAGTGAACGAGCCAGATTACAATGCGGCGCTTGATGCGATAAAATCAATAGGATAGAAAGGGAATTATATACAGAATTCACCAGAGATTTCATAAGAATAAGGAACAATTATGGGAAGGAATCTTGAGATAGGGAGCCAGGCTCCTGATTTTGAAACCGAAACCTACGGAGCGGAGAAGGTAAGGTTGAGCGACTTTTATTCTAAAGGGACCGTGGTGCTTTACTTTTATCCTAGGGACAACAGTACGGGCTGTGTTTGGGAGGCTTGTTCGCTTCGCGATGCGGAGCGGGAACTTGCATCTCTTGGAGTGCAGATCCTGGGGGTAAGCACAGACGGGGTCAAGTCCCATGAGAAGTTCAGAGACAAGTTCTCACTCAACTTCCCGCTGCTGAGCGACAGAAGAAGGAAGATAGTGGATCTGTACGGGGCAAGGTGGAGGCTCATCCCCTTCGTTGCTCGCAGGACCACCTTCCTTATAGAAAAAGGTGGCAGGATAGCGTATATTTGGCGCAAAGTTAAACCCTCGTCCCATGCCGAAGAGATACTCAGCAAGGTAAAAGAACTAGGTCTTTAAACGGTGAACAAAGCATATAATTTTCTATAGGAAATAGGGATTACCATGGAGTTTCTTGGACTGGCGATTGCGTTTATAGCGGCTTTCTGGGTTTATACGGATGCGAAAAACAGGGGTAAGAGCACGGGGAAGGCGTTTTTATGGTTCCTCGGCGTGTTTTTCGTCCTCATACTGTTTCTGCCGCTGTGGCTTATCACGAGACCCAGGGTAAAGCTTTGTCCTTACTGTGGCGAATACTACGAATACCGAGAGTCTGATGGTTTCTGTCCCAGATGCGGTGTTGAGTTGCAGGCTGGGGAATGATATTTTTTAAGTAAAGGTCTTTTTTCGATGAGCGAGACGACTGAAAAATTCGAAATTACCGAAGATGACGTGATGGAGGTTCTCGGCGACATATACGATCCCGAGATACCGATAGATATAGTCAATCTGGGGCTTGTTTACCGGGTTGCCATAGAAGATTCCCGGGTGAATATCGATATGACCATGACGTCTCCCGGATGTCCCGCCGCAACGCAGATAGTTGCCGAGGCCAAGTACCTTGTCGAGGAGCTTGACGGGGTCTCCGAGGTAAACATCGAGATCGTGTGGGATCCTCCCTGGGATCCGGGAAAGATGAGCGAAGCGGCAAAGGAAAGCCTGGGGATGTTCTGACTCCACGTGCTTTGCCGCCGTGACCAAGGAGGTTGGAAATGGGAGAAAATCTTGAGGTAGGGAGCCAGGCCCCTGATTTTGAAGCCGAAACCTATGGGGCGGAGAAGGTAAGACTGAGCGACTTCTATTCGAAAGGGACCGTAGCTCTTTACTTCTATCCCAGAGACAACACTCCGGGCTGTACCAAGGAGGCCTGCTCGCTTCGCGATGCGGAGGAGGAACTTATATCTCTTGGAGTGCAGGTCCTGGGAGTAAGCACAGACGGGGTCAAGTCCCATGAGAACTTCAGAAACAAGTTCTCACTCAACTTCCCGCTGCTGAGCGATAAAAGCAGGGAGATAGTGGATCTGTACGGGATAAAAAGCAAGTTCGATACCGCCCGCAGGGTCACTTTCCTCATAGAAAAAGGTGGCAGGATAGTCCATATCTGGAAAAAGGTAAAGACCTCGTCTCACGCTGAAGAGGTAACCGAGAAGGTAAGAGAACTGGGTTTGTAGTTCTCCTGCCGCGAATTTGATGAAGGATCTTCCCAAAGCCGTTTTCATAACCGGTACCGACACGGGAGTGGGGAAAACCGCGGTCACCGCGGCGCTCGCGGCTCTTCTCCGGGAAAAAGGTCTTGTGACCGGAGTAATAAAGCCGTTTCAGACTGGAACGGATCTCGAAGGCCTGAGCGACGCCGAGTTCATCTACGCATTCCTGGGAAGGGACTGCGTGCTCTCGGAGGTTTCTCCCTGCCGCCTGAAAGTTCCTCTTTCTCCCTATCGAGCTGCCGCGATTGAAGGGGCTGATATTCCTCTTCGGGACATAATAGAACATACTCGGGATTATATATCCCGAAACGACGTAACCCTCGTTGAAGGCGCGGGAGGTCTCTGCGTACCCGTTACCGGGAGCTACATGATGGCTGACCTCGCCGTTGATCTCGATGCCCCGATGGTTATAGTCGCCCGTCCGGGGCTCGGCACGCTTAACCATACCGCCCTTTCGGTTGAGTACGCGAGACAAAAGGGCGCACGTGTGCTCGGGGTGGTGATAAACGGGTTTCCGGAACCTGCCGACGTGGCTTCAGCGACCAACCCGGCCGTCTTGAGGGATGTTTTCTCGGTGGACATACTCGGGGTCCTGCCCTATTTGCCGGGGCTTGACGTAGAAGGCGGCTCCTTTTCTGGACTCAAGAATATTGGGGAGAGCTGTTTTTCCCCGCTTTTCGGTGGAAAATTCTCAGCGAATGCCTTTTTGAGCGAGCTTTCGGAGAAAACACGGCGGTGATTTTCCCCGGACCGTAACCAGTCGCCACCGGCTTTTTTCTCTAGAGTTTCGCGGTTTTTCCAGAGCGGTTTCTGAGTTCTTGACAGATTTGAAGAACTTGCTAATAATACTACCCCATTATTAATTTGCTTCCTGATTAATAAACCCGTTTTTCAGCAAATTTAGGATGAAGAGAGATACACACAGACTCCTGCGTATCGCTATGACCGTTTTACTTGTGACGGCGGGTTTTTACCTTTATGCGGAAACTGCCGAGAGTAGCGACAAGGGCCCCGCGCAACCGGTTCTTTTCAGCCATAAAATACACGCTGGTGACAACCAGATACAATGTCAGACCTGCCACAGCTACACGGAAGTTTCTCCCCATCCCGGTATCCCCTCGGTGCAGAAGTGCATGGGATGTCATTCCTATGTTGCCGGAAGGGACGTCGAGTACACAACGCAGGGAGGGCAGACGATCAACATAAGAGAAGAGATAAACAAGGTAAAGGGTTACTGGCGCAGGCAGGAACCGATACCGTGGGTAAGGGTTACCGGAATGTACGGCACGACCTCCGCGGGAATGCCGGAGTTTGTGCGTTTTAACCATAAAAGGCACATAAAGCGCGGATTTGAGTGCAGCACCTGTCACGGGGAAGTTGAGAAGATGGACGTGGTGCACAAGGCAAAGGACCTGACGATGGGGTTCTGCATATCGTGTCATGAAGAAAACGCCGACAACGAACAGCACAAAACCGAACTTAAGGATTGTCTGACCTGCCATTACTAGGCCGGAGGGGATATATGTCTCGGAAAGAAAATAAAGGAAAAAACGGCATGAAGAGAAGGGATTTCCTGAAAGTGATCGGGGTAGCCGGCGGTACGGCAGCCGTTGCCGGAAGCTGTTCGGAGCCGGTGGAGCAGATAATTCCTTACGTTATTCCTCCTGAAAACATTATTCCCGGAGTACCCAAGTTCTACGCGACGACCTGCAGGGAGTGCTCGTCGGGCTGCAGTCTCGTAGTGAAAAACCGCGAGGGACGGGCCATCAAGGTTGAAGGCAATCCCGAGAGCCCTATAAACAGGGGAAAGACGTGCGCCATGGGTCAGGCCTCCCTACAGGGTCTCTACAACCCCGACAGAGTCCGCTCCCCGCTTGTACGCAACACTGAAACCCAGAGACTCGAGGCCATAGGATGGGAGCGGGGTGAAGGGATACTCACAGAAAAATTAAATTCTCTCGGCTCGGGGAAGATTGTCTATCTGAGCAACAACGTGTCGGGAACTTACTCGAAGTTCGTGGCGGAATTCCTGAGGCCTCTTGGAGGAAAGCATTACGTTTACGAGACTTTCTCCCATGAACCCATCAGAAAGGCGAATTCAATTGTTTTTGGAAGAGACGAAATCCCTTCTTACAGGATAGACAAAGCGGACTACCTTCTCTCATTCGGGGCTGATTACCTTGAAACGTGGCTTTCTGCGGTTTCAAACTCCATAGGATATTCAAAGCTAAGAGATATAGATCACGGAAAAACCGGTCAGGTCGTTCATATAGAGCCGCGCTCCGGAATGACCGCTTCAAACGCCGATACGTGGGTTGCGGCGAAACCGGGCACGGAGCAGTATCTCGCTCTCGGAATTGCCAACGTTATGATCTCAAAGGGTCTTAACAAGGTTGCCCCGGGGCCGATAGCCAGAATGGTTTCTGGCTACACGCCCAAAAAAGTTGCGGCGCTCACCGACGTGTCCACGGACACCATAGAGAAAATCGCCCGGGACTTCGCGTCTTCAAAAAGCCTGGCGATAGGGGGCGGAGCAGCCAACACGGGATCAAACGCGACCGAAACCATGGTTGCCGTGAACATGCTTAACTACCTTGCCGGAAACATCGGCAAGACGGTTGATTTCTCCGATTCTCTTTCAATCTCGGATGCAAACAGCTTCGGCGACATGAAGAAACTGGTGGAGGAAATGAGGTCGGGCAAGGTGGAAATTCTCATCGTTCATAATGTGAACCCGGTTTTCACGCTTCCGGGAGAACTGAAAGTTGCCGAGGCTCTTGAAAAAGTGCCGTTTGTCGTAAGTCTCTCCCCGTTCCTTGACGAGACTTCCGAGAAGGCGCATCTCGTACTTCCCGAAAGCACTTCCTTTGAGAGCTGGGGAGACTACAGCCCGAAAAAGAGCGTGACCGGCATCACTCAGCCCGTCATGAGACCAGTTTTCAATACCAAATCCGCGGGCGATACGCTGATATCTGTTTCAAAGAATGTCGAGGCGCTTAAAAACACGTTCACAGAGAAAAAATACTATGACTATCTAAGAAGCGCCTGGAAGAAAAGAGCCGCGGCTCTTTCTCCCGGAACAAGCTTCGAGAAATTCTGGAAAGAACTTCTTGTAAAAGGTTCGGTGACGACCACACCTGCTCCTGTCAATGTCGCTCTTTCATCCAGGGTAAGTTCCGTTTCTTTCAGCGATCCACAGTTCCGGGGAGAAGGAGATTTCCACCTGATTGCTTATCCGTCCCACAGGTTTCTTGACGGAAGAGGGGCGAACAAGCCTTGGCTTCAGGAACTTCCCGATGCCCTTACCACTTCGGTGTGGGATTCATGGCTTGAGATAAATCCCGCCGTCGCGGCGAAAATGGGTCTTGAAGACGGTTCTTACGTGAAGGTTGATACCCCCGGGGGAAGTTTCGAGGTACAGGTTTTCGTCTATGAGGGAATAAGGCCGGATACAATTGCCATTCCAATTGGGCAGGGACACACTTCCTACGGAAGGTACGCGAAGGGAAGAGGGGTGAATCCCTTTGCTCTGCTGCCGGCGGCTACCGATGCGCTTTCAGGTGGACCCTCGCTGCTTTCAACCAAGGCGAACGTTTCATCCCTTAGGAAAAGAGACCTGCTTGTAAGGACACAGTACACAAAGAGCCAGGGAGACAGGCACGTCGCCAAGACCATCGCTCTTGACCAGATTGGCCATCATAACGGCGCCCATGGAGCGCACCACTCGGAGCACCCTGACTTCTACCCGGAAATAGAATACTCGAAATACAGATGGGGAATGGCCATAGACCTTAACAAGTGCACCGGCTGCGGGGCCTGCGTGACCGCGTGTTCCGCAGAGAACAACATTCCCTTTGTCGGGAAGAAGCAGATGGCGAAACGCCGCGAGATGAACTGGATTCGCATAGAGAGATTCTTTGAGAAAAACAGCGACGGAAGCCTTGACGTGAGATTTCTGCCCATGCTCTGCCAGCAGTGCGGAAACGCCCCTTGCGAGCCCGTGTGTCCGGTTTTCGCGACTTACCACAACCACGAGGGCCTAAACGGCATGATATACAACCGCTGCGTGGGCACCAGGTACTGCGCGAACAACTGCACCTACAAGGTGAGAAGGTTCAACTGGTATACCTACAAGTTCCCCGAGCCTCTTAACTGGCAGCTTAATCCCGACGTGACGGTAAGGTCGAAGGGAATCATGGAAAAATGCACTTTCTGCGTTCAGAGAATAAGTTACGGGAAGGACCTCGCCAAGGATGAAGGAAGGCTTCTTCGCGACAGAGAGGTTCTCACGGCCTGCGAGCAGGCTTGCCCGAGCGATGCGATAGTGTTCGGCAACCTGCTTGACGACAAGAGCAGGGCGTCGGTGCTGTCCGAGGACGATAGGGGCTACAAGGTTCTCGAAGTGGTAAACACCAAGCCCGCGATTACCTATCTTAAGAAAGTCAAACAGGAAAGAGTGTAATGAGCCAGACGCAGCAGACACCTTTAACTTACGCGAGAATAACTGAAGATGTAGTCAGGATGGTCGACAAGCCGTCTGCGAAATGGTGGGCGCTTTTTCTTCCCACGGTGGCGCTCGTCGGACTCGGCGTCACGTGCTTTTTCTATCAGGTGGCCACGGGACTTGGAGTTGCCGGCTATCGTCACCCGGTTTTCTGGGGAGTCTACATAACCGATTTCGTTTTCTGGGTTGGAATAGCGCACTCGGGAACCCTTATCTCGGCCATACTTTATCTGTTCCGCGCAAGGTTCAGGATGTCCATATACAGAATCGCCGAGGCCATGACGGTCTTCGCGGTTCTCACGGCGGGACTTTTCCCCATAATCCACCTCGGAAGACCATGGAACTTCCTGTGGCTCATACCATATCCGAATTCAAGGGAGCTGTGGATAAACTTCAAGTCCCCGCTTGTGTGGGACGTGTTCGCGGTGGGTACTTATCTTACGGTGAGTTCGGTGTTTTTCGTGGTCGGAATGATTCCCGATATAGCGGCGATAAGGGACAAGGTAAAGGAAGCTCCGAGAAAGATCATATACTCGATTCTCTCCTTCGGATGGAAGGGTTCAAACAAGGAATGGCTTCACTACACGAGGGCGTATCTCTACTTCGCGGCTCTCGCCACGCCGCTTGTTCTCTCGGTTCACAGCGTCGTGTCCTGGGACTTCGCGATGGGCAACGTTCCCGGATGGCACACAACCATATTCCCTCCGTACTTCGTTGCGGGAGCTATTTTCTCGGGACTCGCGATGGTTATCACCCTTACCATACCGATAAGGAAGATTTTCCATCTCGAGGACTACATAACGCTTGATAACTACGACGGCATGGCGAAGCTCATAATTCTGACCTCCTGCATAGTCACCTACGCGTACGCGGCGGAACTTTTCATGGCGTGGTACAGTGGAAGTCCTTATGAATGGGGACAGTTTGTGTACAGGATGACTGGAGAGTACGCGTTTTTCTACTGGACGATGGTGGTGTGCAACTGCGTTGTTCCGATAGCGTTTTGGTGGGAGAAGGTTAGAAAAAACATAAAGGCGCTTTTCGCCATTTCCATACTGATAAACGTAGGGATGTGGTTCGAGCGGTTCAATATCATCGTGATATCGCTTTCAAGAGATTTTGAGCCCGGCGCGTGGGGCATATACAAGATATCGTTTGTCGAGGCCGGCATAACGATCGGAAGTTTCGCGTGGTTCTTCATGTTCTTCTTACTGTTTGTGAAAACTCTTCCGGCAGTTTCCATAGCGGAGATGAAGGAGATACTTCCGGTGCCGAAGAAGGGAGGTTAGCAGGAAATGGATCAGGGCGTAATCGGAATTTACTCGTATCAGGATTCGGTTCTTGAAGCCATTGGCAAGCTCAAGGAAGCGGGTTACCGCAACATGAGGGTGTTCTCCCCGTTTCCAGACCACGAAATTGAGGCGGCGGTTGATCTGCCTGAGAGCCCTGTGCGGTTTTTTACCCTCTTCGGAGGTCTGCTGGGGGCGACCTGCGGAATCGGTTTTACGGTTCTTACTTCAAGTTCCTGGCCGATAGCGGTGAGCGCCAAGCCCATAGTTTCGATAATTCCCTACATGGTCATCGTTTTTGAGCTTACGGTCCTTTTCGGCGCGCTTTCAACCTTTCTGGGGCTGATAGTGAATTCCCTTATAAGACAGAGAACCCCGGTGAGGCTCTATGACGAGCGTTTTTCGGATGACAAGTTTGGGGTCGCCGTTATATGCGAGAAGGAAAATATAGGTGCGGTTGAAGCGATATTAAATTCTACGGGAGCTGAAGAAATTAAGTTTGATGAGGCATAAAAAGTTTTTTCGGACAGTTCCAGGGGGAGCTTGGGATCTTAACTTCCTCGGGGGATTGAAAGTATGTACCGCCGTTGCTTTTGCGGTTGCGCTTTCCGTTTCCTCTGCCCACTCGCTTCCGTGGTCGTGGGACATGTGGTCTCAGGACTCGATTCAGCCCTATGAAGAGCCCGTGCTTTTTCCGCGCAACTCGATTTCCACCGACGGGAAGCAAACAAAACTTGAAGACAGGGGCGAGGTCGAGCAGATAAAAAAGGGACCGGTTCCCGGAAGCGGCGAGTCGGTAGCCAGGGGAGCGAAAGTTTACAAAGAGCAGTGCGCCGTGTGTCACGGCCCCGGGGGATTGGGAGACGGAATCATAATAAAGAAAGGGCTCGGTTTTTACCCGGTTAACCTTACCACGCCGACCGTGGCGCAGAGAACTGACGGTTACATCTATGCCTATATACGCTACGGGGGCAAGGTGATGATGCCTTCTTACAGCGAGAACATTTCGGAACAGGACGCATGGCACGTGGTCAATTACGTGAGGAAGCTTCAGAACCCGGGTTCTGTCAAGGAGAGTCAGTAAAACGATGGATCAGTCCATAAACCAGGAGATACTAGCGAAGAGAAACCAGATACCCGGCTGGGTATTCAAGGTTTTCCTCGCTCTGGCGGCTGTGGGTGTAGTGGCTTTTGTAATTAACGCCAGGGGGGAGAGGGCCGAGGAGGTCTGGCAGCTCTTCCTGGTGAATTTTCTTTTCTGGACGGGAGTGGCCCAGGGCGGGCTCGTGTTCTCCTGCATACTGAGGATAACCAACGCCAGGTGGGGCAGGGGGCTTCTTCGCATAAGCGAGGGTTTTGCGAGCTTCACTTTAGTCTCCTTAGTGCTCCTGCTGGTTCTTTTCATCGGACAGGAATTCGTCCTTCCTTATGCGCATCATCACTACCACAGTCCCAAGGACATATGGCTTAATATGAACTTCGTAATGGCGAGAAACGTAATAGGTTTCTCGATCCTTCTCGTTCTGAACTACTTCTACCTGAAAACCTCAATTGAACAGGACCTAAACGGCAAGGAGAGGATCGTCAGGTTAAAGAAACTGGCTCCTGCCGTAATCGGGGTCTACGCTCTTGTTTTTTCCCTTTTCGCCTGGGATTTCATGATGTCGCTTGATCCTCACTGGTTCAGCACGCTTTTCGGACCCTACTACTTTATTGGAAGTCTAATAGCGGCCATAGGGGCGACGATAATACTTTCGGTCCCCCTCAAGCGTTACCTGGGACTTGACGACTACCTTTCCGTTAATCATTACTGGGACATGGGAAAGATACTCCAGGGCTTTTCCCTTTTCTGGGTTTACCTTATGTTCTCCCAGCTTCTTACGATCTGGTACGCGAACATGCCCGAAGAGACCGGGTTTGTGATAAAAAGGGTGGTGGATGAACCTTTCCGCTCGCTTGCGTGGGCTATCCTTACCTGCTGCTTCATATTTCCTTTTGTTTCCCTGCTGCCCCGAACGCACAAGATAGTTACCCCGATAGCTGTCTTTATCGCTACGGTTTCTTTCTCGGGTCTCTGGATGGACAAATTCCTGCTGGTTATCCCCTCGCTTACCAACGAGCTGGTTTTCAGTATCAATCACTTCCTGATCACTCTCGGTTTTCTTGCGGGATTTGTGGCGACTTTCCTCCTGTTTATAAACAGGTTCCCGGTAATACCTTTCGGCGACCCGTACTTTGACGGCAAGTCAAAAGGAGGAGGACATTAAGATGAAGCTTACTCCTGAACAGCTCGACAAAATAGTTCTGCTTTTCACTGTGAAAGTGGCTATCGGTATCGCGGCTTTTATAGGTATAGTGGCCACCGTGGCACTTTTCGGCACCAAGATAGCCCCATTGATGGGCAAACTTCCCTGGTAATTCCTTCTTTCCTTCCATTGTGCGTTAACCGGGCGACGCAGAATATGCCTTAAGACGCTTTGCTCGAAACCGGATATAATTTCCGTGCGGGATTTTCCCGTTTTTCATAAAAAATCTTCTAAGGAGTTTTCCATGTCCAAAAACGCCGAAATCAAGCTTAAGGTAGTGCTGGGGGACGACAATGTTCCCGAGGGGCTTTTCTGGGAGGCTTCCCAATCTGAGGAACCGGGAGAGAAGCGCTGCGAGGCGGCTTTTCTCTCCATGTGGGATGCCGAGAAAAAGGAATCTCTTGTAGTAGATCTTTGGACAAAGAAAATGGAAGTGGGGGAGATGAACTATCATTTTTACTATACGATGATGAAAATGGCCGACACATATGAAAAGGCTACCTCCGAGAAGCAGATATCAAACAGAATGAGAGAATTCGCGGGCGAGTTCGCCGAGATGGTCCTTGAGTCTTTCGGAGGCCAGAAGAATTCCTGACCAACATCCCTAGGCCCCTGCAGGCCAGGGAAACGCCGGTTTTCCCCGACATTTCCCTAATCTTGTGACCCGAAAGAAATCAGTAAAAAACTCTCGCGGCGATAAAAGCGAAGAAAAACCCCACGCACCATAGGAGCACGGATAACAGGTATATCCAGTTGCTTGTCTTTCGTAATCTGGCGCACGCCATTGCCTGCGCCGGGTCAATCGGGCAGGGGGCGTTTCTTGAACTCCAGAGCGCGAATCCGGCGATTAGAAGCATCGCGCCGGAGATTCCAAACGTCCATATCTTATATTCTGACAACGCAATCAGCCAGGGTGCGGTTCCTACGATTCCCGCTAGGACTGCGCCGGCGCCGACCGTCACTAATAATGCGGGAAGGGCGCAACACACCAGGGTTCCAGCGGACGTAAGCAGACTGAGCGAAGGGAGAAGCGTTTGCTTCACTCCATAGCCGGGATCTGTCTTATCCATGTTCGCACCCCCTGCGAATGGCGCTCACGTTGTATCCTGAGTCCGCAATAAGCTTCGTAAGCGTTGCATCGTCAATGGTCAATCCGGGTTTCATAGCGACTACTATGGAGCCTTTGCCGAGATCAACCTTGACTCCCCCAACATCGCCGCGTTTTAGGAAGACTTTTTCCAGGGAACGGGCGCAGAAATCGCATACAAGCCCGGTTACCTTGATATTGATGGTGTCTTCACATGCAACGTTTCCCATGTTGTTTGAAACGGCAGAGGGCTCCACCACCTGACCTTCATGGTTATGTTCGTGTTCTCCATGCGCAAGGCTTTGGAACGCGAAAAAAAGTGTCATAAAAAAAATCACTCTGATTGATATTTTCATAGTTTTCTCCTTAAAATCTTATTATTAAATTGAACAAAATCCCACCTTTGTCGCTGATTCCGACCTCAGCGAGATATTCGTTCTTAAAAAACCGTACAAAAGGCGTAAACGAGATGTTATCTCTCTCCCCCGTGATGTGGTCAACTTGCAGCATGAGCCAGGTGTGGATATCGCCGTAGTCTCCGATATAAGGGGCGATTCCCACCCGCGCTTTCTGCCTGAAGAACTTCGCTATGTCTTCGGCGTAGTAGACGCGGTTCTCATAACTCGTAAAGTACCGTCGAGTTTCCCAGTCAAGGGCGATATCGGCAAAGGCAGCGGGCTGGAGTTCGCCGTCGGGCACTCCAAGATCACCGTAGGCTGTGCCAAGGCCGCCTTTAAGATAGAAGTTTGCCTGCGAGGCCGGCGCGTTGAGGCGCTTTACCAGATAGTTAATCTGCACACCGTGGAACTGCCAATCCTCCTCGCGCCAGTATTCGGTTCTGTATCCTATTGAATACTTTGCCGTCGGCGAATAATGAACGTGAAGAGAATGCGCGTTCTTGTCGTTTTTCTGCATGACCGTCCAGCCGCCCGGATATGAGACCGGACGAGACAGTGACTGAGGGGCGTAGCCCATCAGGATCACGCAACATAAAGTGAAAACCGTTAATTTCATGTTTCCTCCTGAGTATCGATTATGGCTTGGCGACGCCGAAGCGAAGCCGTTTGTAGCGCGCGGACGCGCGCAGGTTTGCTCAGGAGAGGTGTTTTGGAGGTCGGAAATGGGTTTTGATCTGGCGGGAGGACAGGAGCTGACCGGCAAGAATTCCGACAGCATCTCCCCCATGATGATCTTTTAACTCTTCAACCAGCAGTGCGTTTATCTGGACGCAATGCTGGCAATCACAGCCATCGCACTGGTCGGAGCTTCGATCTTCCGAATCTTTTGTTTCATGGCAAGGCATTTCCATGTCGGCGTCCATCTGCATTTCGGCGGAAGCCTTGTCCATCTTCATTGGACATGTGGAGAGGGCGTTTGCCATGCCGCCGGTAAGAAACAATGCGATGCATGTCGCCAGTAGCAGTACTGTCTTCATAGTGTCCACGTCCTGATTATAAACTATTCACTTTTAGTTCAAACTTCAATGGCGGAGGTTCGAAAGAAGCAGATTGCGCAGGAGTGGTTGCAAATCAATGAAGAACTGCAATAATCCGTCTTTATCTGAATTCGGGTATTACTTCCTTTCCGAAAAGTTCTATGGTCTTGGGGTTCATCACGTCGGAGAAGAAAATCGTGTATTTGGATATTCCCTTCTCCAGATCCGTGTTGATTTTTTCTACGCAGTCTTCCGGGGTTCCCACGATCCCGAGTTTTTCTATATCTCCGAAGAATCCGTAGCGTCTCTGGGCCTTTTCGAGTTTTTCGGGAAGATCTTTTCTGTCCTCAACCAGAACGCAGACTGTCTGCTGAGATATCGTTATATCTTCTATGTTTCTGCCGACTTCCTCGCAGTGCTTGCGGAGTATCGAGTGCTTACGGTCGAATTCAATTGCGCTTGTCGCGGGACAGTTCCATTCATCGGCGAGTTCTGCCACTGCTCTTAAGAGGAATCTTTCTCCGGAACCTCCGATGCATACTGGAATGTTGGGACGCTGAACGGGCTTGGGGTTGCAAAACGCGTTTTCCACCTTGTAATGTTTGCCGGCAAAAGAGGCGGTCTCATCCGTCCACATCAGTTTGAGTATCGTGACCGCTTCTCTCAGCATCTCTATTCTTTCTTCCGTTGAGGGGAAGGGATATCCATAAGCGCGAAATTCCTCTTCAAACCACCCGGCTCCTATTGCGAATTCCAAGCGTCCGTTGCTTATCACGTCAAGCGTTGAAGCCATCTTGGCGAGCAGGGGAGGGTACCTGAATGGGTTGCAAAGCACCATCGTTCCGAGCTTAACGTTCTCCGTTACTGTCGAGAGAGCTGACATTAGAGTCCAGGGTTCATAGATGTCGATACCGATTATTCCCTGACCTAGAACATGATCGTAGAACCAAACGGAATCATATCCGGTCGAGTCGCATAACTGCGCCGCAGCCTTTATGTCTTCAAAGTCTATTTTTTGCTGTCTCAGCATTACTCCGAATTCGGGTCTGCCCATTGTCTGTCTCCGTTTTTTGGTGTTCGCGCAGGGTTGTAAAGCGCACGGGTAATTATCCCTTTAGCTGAGGATGCTGTAAACATGGCAGTGCCCCTTCGCTTGCTTGGGCAGGGAAATAAAAGTTCACTGTTTCACTTCTTTGTGCTATCATTACGGGCGGCGGGAAGAAGAAAGCCCACAGTGTCTGAGGAACTTTTTACCGCCTGTTTTAAATAGAACGAATTCCATTTCTTCTTAAATCTACGATCCAGAGGTTTCCAATGAAAAACGCAGTTGTTTTCGCTCTATGCTTTATTTTCGCTTTAATCGCTTTTCCCGGAGATGGGTACTCTAATTCTGATTCTAGTAAGAACAAAAAAACGTCCGCTGAATCGAGCGGCAAGAAAGAAAGGAGAAAACCAATGGTTCTTATTTCAACTTCGCTGGGCGACATAAAACTTGAGCTTTATGAAGAAGAAGCGCCGATTACCGTGGAGAATTTTCTTTCCTACGTGGGAGAGGGTTTTTACGACAACACCATATTTCACAGGGTGATAAATAATTTCATGATACAGGGTGGCGGTATCACCGCGGACATGAAACAAAAGCCTACTAAAGCCCCGATAAAAAACGAGGCTGAAAACGGCCTTAAAAATGAACGCGGCACCATAGCAATGGCTAGGACCGCCGATGTTAATTCCGCTACGTCGCAGTTTTTTATAAATCACAGGGACAATCCTTTTCTTGATCATGGTGTCCGTGATTTCGGTTATGCGGTGTTCGGAAAAGTGGCTGAGGGAATCGAAGTTGTTGACAAAATAGCCGCTGTTCAGACCAGACCGGGAGATGTTCCCGTCGAGACGGTGTCTATTTTGTCCATGAAGGTCGTCAATTAACAGACGGTCTCTTTTTTCGTGTCGGAAGAAATTACTTACAAAAGCGCCGGAGTTGACGTGGAGGAAGGCGAGAGGTTCGTGCGGCTTATAAAGCCTCTGGTCGAGTCGACCTACGGCGAAAGCAAAGTAAGCCCGCTCGGGAGTTTTGCGGGCGCTTTTCCGCTTGATACGGACACTTTTCGCGAGCCCCTGCTTGTATCGGCCACAGACGGCGTCGGCACGAAGCTCAAGACGGCCTTTTCCGCGCGCAGATTTGATACGATAGGCATAGATCTGGTTGCCATGAGCGTTAACGACGTGATTACGTGCGGCGCGAAACCCCTGTTTTTTCTTGATTATCTGGCTACCTCGAAGCTTGATTCCGAGCAAGCGGCCGAGGTGGTGAAAGGTATCTGCGAGGGATGTGTCCAGGCGGGATGCGTGCTTATCGGGGGAGAGACGGCGGAGATGCCCGGATTTTACGCCGAGGGGGAGTTTGATCTTGCGGGTTTTTGTGTCGGAGTGGTAGAGAAAGATCTTTATATTGACGGCGCCGGGGTAGGGCCGGGCGACGCGGTCATCGGGCTTGCTTCAAGCGGTCTTCATTCAAACGGCTACTCGCTTGCGAGAAAAGTGTTTTTCGATATCGGAGACTACTCGATTGATTCGAAACCCCCAAGCCTCTCAAAAACCATTGGAGAGGAACTTCTCACCCCCACGGCCATATACTCAAGGGCCGTTCTCGGGCTCTGCGGAGAATTCGACGTAAGGGCTCTTGCCCACGTAACGGGTGGCGGGATTCCGGGAAACCTCTCAAGAGTCATTCCTGACGGACTTTTTGCGGCAATTGAAGGCCAAAACTGGCCTGAACCTCCCGTTTTTGACCTGATAATGAAAACCGGGAACATAAGCCGCGACGAAATGTACTCGACGTTTAACTGCGGGGTGGGAATAATAGCGGTGCTGCCGCGGGAGCAGGCCGAAGGAGCTTTGTCCTTCGCGCAGGATCTACCGGAAACGGCTTACCTTATCGGGGAGATAAAAGAGGCCGATACCCCTGGCCCCAAGGTCCGCATTCTCTGAGAGTGCAGGTTCAGTTGTAGTACCTTCTTACCCAAGCTGGAAGCTTGTAATCGAAGGTGGCGGGTATTCTGAGTCTTTCTTCCTTCCAGCTCTCGGGGAAGGGGTTGTAGGGGGAAGCCACCCTTATTGTGCGCAGCACTTCCCTGTCCAGGTTCTCGAAACCGGAGGGCTGGATTATCCTCACGTTTTCAAGATATCCATCTTTTCTGAGAGTGAAAACGATCCGTACGTTTCCCTGTTCCCTTCTTACCTGCGATTCCTTGGGGTACTTCCAGACTTGGTAAATTCTCTCTTTCAGTTTCGTGAAATAGGAGATGTACTTGTATTCCGTCGTGTTGAGATCAACGGTAATTTCCTTCTCGACGTCTTTGGTGCCAAGAAGTTGTTCTTCTGTATTGTAATCGAAGGGAACATCCACTATGCTGGGGTTCACCATCTGGGAAGCGGAAGCACTCGGGTCGCTTCTAGGCAGCTGATCGGGGCTGGCCTTTCTTTTTTCGGATTTATTTCTTTCCCCCTCGGGTATGATGGCGACCCGGTCTTTTTCGGGAGAGAACCTCTCCGTGCTCTTTTCCTGTTCTCCGGGTTGAATCGCTCCCGCGGGTTTTCTTTGCGCCGTGTTTTTCTTTGTCGGTTGGGGAGCGGACCTTGAGAGTTTTGTCGTGTCATCTATGGTAGTTTCTTTTTCCGCCCTGTGAGACTTATCGGCGAGCCTTGACGGTTTGTCGGGAGGTTCAGTCTCTTTAACTGGTATCTCGATAAGTTCTATGTACGTTCTCTCGAGCGAGTCCTTAAGACTTTCGGGGTCTGGAAGTATCTCTGAGAAAAGAAACTGAATCAGTATGAAATTCAGCACGGTTGAGATCAGAAGAAAAACCGGAAAAGGGACTTTTCTGTTTCTGTTCATCGGGGTTTACCAGCATTTTGCCACGCGGGAGGCGGGGCCTGTTTATATCTTCAGTATATTCTGTATGAGAACCCTGGCAAAATCGGCCGTCTTGAGGTTGCCTCCGAGATCCCGGGTCTTGTCGCCGTTTGAAAGGGCTATGTTGTAAGCCGTCTTTATCTTGTCGGCCGCTTCTCTCATGTCCTCTCTTCCTTCTGAATCGGCCAGATACCTGAGCATCATTACCGCTGACATTATTAGGGCGAGCGGATTTGCTATTTCGAGTCCCGCTATGTCCGGCGCAGACCCGTGCACCGCTTCAAAGACCGAGTATTCATTCCCTATGTTGGCGCCGGGAACAACCCCGAGTCCTCCGACAAGACCGGCGCAGAGGTCGCTCATCACGTCGCCGTAGAGGTTCTCAAGCAGCAGCGTGTCAAACATGCCCGGGTCCTGAACCAGCCTCATGCATCCCGCGTCTATGATGTACTCTTCATACTCTATGTCCGGGTACTGCTCGCTTGCCTCCCTTGCCTTGCTGATAAAGAGACCGTCGGTGATCTTCATTATGTTGGCCTTGTGAAACACGGTTACCTTCTTTCTGTCTCTTTTTCTCGCGTACTCAAATCCCCATCTGGCGATTCGCTCGCACGCTCTCTCGGTCGCGACCTTCATGCTCATCACGACTCCAGGGGAAACCGTGTTTTCAACGCCGCTGTAAAGACCTTCGGTGTTCTCGCGCACGATGACTATGTTAACGTCGGAGAATCTGGTCCTCACGCCCTCAATGCTTCGTACCGGCCTTACGGCCGCGTACAGGTCAAGTTTTTTTCTCAGTTCCACGTTTGCCGATGAAAATCCCTCTCCTATCGGGGTCGTGCATGGTCCCTTGAGCGCGACTTTATGTTCCCTTATGGCGTCCAGAGTAACTTCCGGCAGGACTTCCCGGTATTTTTCTATGGCCGATACTCCGGCCCTTCTTATAACCCATTCGATCTTGGCTCCGGAAGCGGAGATGACGTCCTTTGTCGCTTCGGCGATTTCCGGGCCGATACCGTCTCCCGGGATTAAAACGACTTTTCTAGCGCTCATAATCTGTACGTGTGATACGGTTTGAAACCAGGTTTCTATGAAACATATATGTTCTTATGCGGCAAGTTACGTGCCAACAAATCACTTTCCGTGTCCGCATGTCCGCGAAGCTTTTGCCAGGCACTTCAGCCCAGTTCCTTTAGAAGCAATACCCCAACCAGAAGCAGTATGAAAAATATAACCGTAAATATGTTGAAGTATTTGTCGATAAGCAATTTTACTCTTTCTCCGAAAACCGAAAGAAGGAAAGCGATTATAGCGAATCTGGCCGTTCTTCCCACGGCGCAGGCGGCTATGAAGGTGAGGAAGTCGATCTTGAAGACCCCCGCCGTCACGGTGAACGCCTTAAAGGGTATGGGAGTGAAGGCCGCGGCCAGAACGGCTTCAAAGACATTCTCTGAGTATTTGTTGCCTACAATCGCAAACGTCTCCGGGGTTATTATGTGGGATGTGAAAAAGTCCCCGACAAGCTCCCACACCCAGTATCCTATGAGATACCCCGCCGCCGCTCCCAGTATGGAGAAAACGGAGCAGTAAAGAGCAAAGCGGTATGACTTCCGCGGGTTTCCGAGGCAAAGCGCCATGAGAAGCGGATCCGGGGGGATGGGGAAAAAAGAGGCTTCCGTGAAGGAAACCAGGGAAAGCGCGAAGGGGCCATGCTTTCTGTCCGCCCAGCCCAGAACCCATTCGTAGAGGCTTTTAAGCATGGTTCTCTAGTTTTTCCCTGAGCTCTTCTAGGTACCCGTAATCCGTCATGTCAAGCTTTATCGGGGTTATCGAGACATAGCCTTCAAGGACGGACACTATGTCTGAGTTTTCAATTCTAAGGGAATCAAGCTCGTCTCCGCCTATCCAGTAATACTTTTTCCCCCTGGGGTCCGTATTCTCCACTATCGGAGCCTCGTAAACCCTCTTGCCCTGGCGCGTAACCCGTATTCCCTTTATTTCCTCAAGGGGAAGGTTGGGAACGTTTACGTTCAGCAGGGTGTGCTCGGGAAGACCGGTCTTGAGAACGAATTCCGCCGCCACTTTTGAGTAATGGGCCGCGGTTTGGAACAAAAAATCTTTTTTCGCCGCGAGCGATACCGCTATCGCGGGGATTTTCATAAGGGTCGCTTCCATGGCGGCACTTACGGTTCCCGAATACGTTATGTCGTCCCCCATGTTGGCGGCCATGTTTATTCCGGAGACCAGAAGATCGGGTTTTCTGCCGCTCAGGATTCCGTTCACGGCGAGATTCACGCAGTCAGTCGGAGTTCCATCCACGGAGAACACTCTTTCTGAAACCTCTTCTATCCTCAGGGGCCTCATGAGGTTTAGCGAGTGGCTAGAAGCGCTCTGGTCACGGTCAGGGGCCACGGTGTAGACCTCTCCCAAGTGGGACAGGGCTTCTCCAAGCGCCTTCAGGCCTTCTGAGTTCACCCCGTCATCGTTTGAGAGCAGTATTTTATGCTTCATGTCTGGGAATGGTCGGGGTGACCGGATTTGAACCGGTGACCCCCGGCTCCCGAAGCCGGTGCGCTACCAAGCTGCGCTACACCCCGAATAAAAAGTTCCGGCTAGATTTTAACCCATCAGGGATTTCTCGCAACAGCCAATCCCGGCGCACTGAGAGAGTCGCGTGGACAACTGAACTTGACTTGGAAACTGACTTGGGGGTTTGATTTGGTCGGGGTGACCGGACTTGAACCGGTGACCCCCGGTCCCCCAGACCGGTGCGCTACCAACTGCGCCACACCCCGTATTTAACAAGAAACCGGATCAGAGGCGAACAGGACGCGAAGTGGCCCGTTCAGAGATCCTGCCTCAGGGATTTTAACTCATTTAGAATTTCGCGCAACAGTACTTTGTCCGAATAGAGGGGGGATATATTTCCGCTTCCGCTTTTCTCATCCCTGAGTCTTTTCTGAACCCCCGCTATGGTGAATTTCTGATCGTGAAGCAGGTGCTTTATCTTGTGGAAGAGATAAATCGTGTCCTTGTCGTAAAGTCTCTGGGACTTCCTCCTGATGGGCCTTACTTCTTTGAATTCGGTTTCCCAGTATCTGAGAACATAGGGTTTCACTCCTATGATCTCGCTTACTTCTCCGATCTTGAAATAAAGCTTGTCCGGCAGAGACAGACCTGAAAGCATCCCAGTCATACGTATATTATCGTTTCAACGCTGGGAAAAAGTCAAGATATAATTATGTCAATCAGTTATAAGACACCTTTAAAGGATTTTCTATGTATCGGGCAGGGTCCCAGATTTCGCAAGGCACCGAGGTGTTCTTTTGTTGGATACCCCTTGTGACGGGAAAAGCCGTATCCGGGGTATTCTCTTTCAATCTCGGTCATCATGCGGTCTCTTGTCACTTTTGCGACAATTGAAGCGGCTGCTATTGAGGCGCACTTTGAGTCACCCTTTATTATCGCTTTTTGCCGGATGGGGAGAGAAGTCTTCGAGTTGCCGTCTATGAGAAGGAAGTCCGGTTTTCTCCCCAGGGATAGAACGGCTTTTTCCATTGCCAAGAGTGCCGCCCGCAGGATGTTTATGCGATCGATCTCCTCGGCCGCGGTCATGCCGACCGAGTAGGCGAGGGCCTTTTCCCGGATTTGCTCAAAAAGCTCATTGCGCCTTTTTTCGGAAAGCGCCTTGGAATCCCTGAGTCCGTGAATAGGCCGGTTCTCATCAAGTATTACTGCGCCTGCCACTACCGGCCCGGCCAGACATCCTCTTCCGGCTTCGTCGACGCCGGCTATGATTCTCCCAGATCCTGAGATTCCATCTTCAGTGTGTAAAAGGCAGTCGGATTCAGACAATTTCCGTGTTACGTGAGCCCGTAGCTCTCAAGTTCTCTTTTCAGCCTCTCGAGGTTTTCTCCCGAAAGTTCGTAAAGAGGGGCCCTTATCCCGGGGCTTATTTTCCCCATCACGGCAAGAGCGGCCTTTACGGGTATCGGGTTTGATTCCACGAAGAGAACTCTGCTAAGCGGGAGAAGGCGGTAGTGAAGCTCTTTGGCCCTCTCAAGTTCCCCTCTTGCAAAGGAGTTGTACATTTCCGATACGTCTGCGGGGGCTATGTTCGCTGTCACGCTTATGAAGCCCTTCCCACCGACCGTTAGAAGAGGGTAGTTAACCGCGTCGTCTCCCGAGAGAAGGATCAGGTCCTCTCCGCAGAGAAAAATGATTCTGCTTACCTGCTCAAGCGAGCCCGAGGCTTCCTTGATGCCGATTATGCTCTCGCAGTCGCAAAAAAGTCTCTCCACGGTTTCCGGCTCTATGTTTACGACCGTGCGCCCCGGCACGTTGTAGAGTATCAGGGGAACGGCTGTCTCGTCTGCAATTGTACGGAAATGTCTATAGATTCCTTCCTGAGTCGGCTTGTTGTAGTAAGGGGTCACCACCAGAGCTGCGTCCGCACCGGCCTTCTCCGCAAATTTCGTGAGTCGCAGGGCTTCCTCGGTGCTGTTTGACCCGGTGCCCGCGACCACGGGAATCCTCTCCTTTACCGTATCCACGGTGAATTTTATTACTTCTTCATGCTCAGCGTGAGAGAGGGTGGGGGATTCTCCTGTGGTTCCGACCGGAACTATGCCGTGGGTTCCGCTCTCTATATGGAACTCTATTAACTCCTCTAGCTTTCCGTAGTCAACGGCGCCGTCTTCAAACGGCGTTACTATCGCTACTATAGAACCGTGTATCAATTTTCTCTCCGTACCAAGAGGCTGCTATACCCTAACTTTTTTGCCGCAGGAAGAACAGAAGACGCTCGCGGCGGGAATTCTCGCTCCGCAGTGCATGCAGAAAAAAGTTTCTCCGGTTCCCGCGGAGAGTTCAATGGCCTGGGCCATCACCTCTTCGAATTTCCCCGAAAGCTCCTCAAACTCTTTTCTGTACTGCTGGTGAAACATTATCGAGTCTTCCGCGTCGACTGTTTTTATTTCAAGCTTGAGTCCCTTGCTTCTGGTGGAACCGAACTTGTGATGCGTTATGGTGTTAAGCTCTATGTCCCTTAGAACGCTCACTTTGGAGCTGTTTTTAAGTATCAGGACCCTTTTTTTCGTAAGCATCAGGATGCTTCTGAAAAAAGTGTTTCTGTCTATCCACGCCCTCGGTTTGTAAGTGCAGCTGAGGGTCTGAACCGTGAGCAGCACGGAGTCGTCTTCCCCGAGCAGCTCCTTCAGTTCATCGGAGTCGATCCTTGGCGGCGCAAGGAAAAAATCCGAAAGCTTTTTCAAAACACCTCTCTCAGACATGGTTTCTAACCAGAAGCTCAGCTATCTGCACTGCGTTAAGAGCCGCGCCCTTCCTTAACTGGTCTCCGCTTACCCAGAGAGAAAGACCGTTCTTGACCGTGTAGTCCTCCCTGATTCTTCCGACAAAGCAGTCATCTTTCCCGGAACTTTCAACCGGCATCGGGTAGTCGGAATTCTCCGGGTCGTCAACGAGCGAGACCCCAGGGAAATTCCTGATCGCCTCCCTTGCCTCCTCGACAGTCACTTTTCTTTCCGTTTCCAGATTAAGTGAAACCGAGTGGGACCGGAAAACCGGGACCCTCACGGTCGTCGCCGTGAGGACTATGGAATCATCCCCCAGTATCTTGCGCGTTTCGTTATGAAGCTTCATTTCTTCCTTCGTGTAGCCGCTCTCCGTAAAGGAGTCTATGTGCGGGATCACGTTAAAGGCTATCTGGTGGGGAAACGTGTTTGTTTCGCGCGGGGGCTCTTCGCTCTCAGACCAGTTTCGCACCTGGCTTTCAAGCTCCGCTATTCCACCGGCTCCCGCTCCCGAGACCGCCTGAAAGCTCGTTGCGACCACCCTTTTTATTCTTGATACGTCATGGATGGGCTTAAGCGCCATAATGGCTACCGCAGTTGTGCAGTTGGGATTGGCAACTATCCCTTTTTTTTCGTGAAGCGCGGCCGCCTGGGCGTTTATCTCGGGTACTACCAAGGGAATTTCGGGGTCCATGCGAAACGCCGAACTGTTGTCGATAACCACCGCTCCGCTTGCAACGGCGCAGTCCGCGTATTTTCTGCTTCTTTCGGAGCCGGCGGAGAAAAGAGCTATGTCTATGCCACGAAAGGAGTCCTCACCCAGCACCGAGACGGTTATCTCCCTTCCGCGGAAACTGTATTTTCTCCCTCGGGAGCGCTCGGAAGCGAGAAGGCGCAGTTCTTCCACGGGAAAATCTCTTTCCTCGAGTATCTGCATCATTTCCTGTCCCACAGCACCCGTGGCTCCCGCTATCGCCACGTTGTATTTTTCTTTTCTTTCCATTTTTCGATCAATCCGTACGGCTACGATGCTTTGATTCGATTCCGGCTACTTTTTCTATATTTTCCTTCTCAGAGGGATCCGGTTCACTCTGGAACCAAGCGTCAAGGATTTCCTTAGCTACGTCAGGGGATACTAGACGCAGACTCATAGCGAGTATGTTCGCGTCGTTCCACATGCGCGCCCCCGCGGCCGTCTTTGAGTCCGTGCACAGGGCGGCCCGTATTCCAGGAACCTTGTTCGCGGCAATGCTTACCCCCGTTCCCGTCGAGCAGAACAGTATTCCCTGATCGCACTCTTTCTGAGAGACTTTCTCGGCCACCTGCTCTGCGACTTCCGCCCATTCCACGTTTTCATCCACAAGCGGTCCGAAGAGCTCAACGTCCATGTCTCTTTTGCGAAGCTCCTCTATTACCTCGTCGGTAAGAGCGTTTTTTTCATCACTTCCAACAGCGATCTTCATCTTCGGGATCTCCTTTCTCAGATCGAAAAACATACCGATTCATTTTTATATAAGTCTATACCATAATATGGCGGCTACATCACGGGTCGAACAACCTGCCGGGGTTATCGCTTTAAAGAAGTGTTTTCCGTCTGCAGAATGTTTGATAAGGTTAATTAACGCTTAGCTTCTGGTTGGTACCGCCAGTGAAGCTCAATTTCGAAATACTCTAAAACATGTGATATTGTAAATGATCTGTCGTCAGGACAAGATAAGCAACTTGAACATGGAGTGAAAGATATGTCTCAACAGCGAAAGTTAAAAACTTACATTTCTCCCAGCAGTTCTTGGCGTAGCAAGCTTGCCGGAGGCCGTGTACTCCGCAGAGGAGGACGATTACTGCGGTCATGTGCTCAGACCGGTGTTCTTTTTGCCACTTTAGCCGTTTTCACAACGCTGGCCTTGCTTGCCTGCTTGCACGACAGCGACCGCCCGGGCAGCATTGCCGACCAGCTAAGAAAGAATGCCGAGGCGTTTGAGTACACGATTGGCAAGACCGGCGGGGTGCTGACGGTCGCGACCACCTCCAAGCCACTTACCCTGAACTTGGCTATTGCGAACGATACCGGGTCGACAGGAGTTCTGGGGTATCTCTTCGAGGGCCTGACCGAGACCTCGTGGCTCACTGACGAAGTCAAACCGTTGCTGGCCGAGTCCTGGACCCATTCGGATGACGGACTGACCTGGACCTTCTCCCTGCGCAAGGACGTGACTTGGCACGACGGAACACGTTTTACGGCGC
Source organism: Candidatus Dadabacteria bacterium (assembly GCA_028823955.1). Classification (GTDB taxonomy): domain Bacteria; phylum Desulfobacterota_D; class UBA1144; order Nemesobacterales; family Nemesobacteraceae; genus Nemesobacter. Next base: position 9,506 of record JAPPFE010000039.1, on the reverse strand, counting down.
ATGACGTGGAGTTCACCTTCAACCGCATCGTATACAACGAGGACATAAAATCCAGCGCCGGGGCAACGTTCAACTTCCGGTTTCTGGACGAGGCTACAGGAACTTGGACGCAGGAGAGGATGACTGTTACGGCGCTTGACGACTATACGGTACGGTGCGTCTTGCCGGTGCCGTTTGCACCGTTCCTGCGCTCCATGGGTACCGCTATCTATCCCAAGCATATCCTGGAGCCGTACGTGGATGACGGCACTTTCAACGAGGTATGGGGCATAGACACGGAGCCGACCGAAGTCATCGGCACCGGTCCCTTTACCATTGAGCGTTATGTCCCCGACGATCGCGTGGTCTTCAGCCGCAACCCGAATTACTGGCTCAAGGATGAAACGGGCAACAGTCTGCCGTACTTGGACAAAATCGTTCACCTTATCGTCCCGTCCCTAGAGACCGAACTCGCTAGGTTCAAGGAAGGGGACTCAGACATTCATGGTGTGCTGGGCGAGGAATTCGCGGAACTCGAACCGCTGCAAGCGGAGGGGAATTTCACTATCCACAGGAGAGGTCCCAACTTCGGGTCGACGTTTCTGGCTTTTAACATGAACCCCGACCAAAACCCGGATACAATGGAACCCTATGTAGCGGCCACCAAGCTTAAGTGGTTCCGGAATACGCAGTTCCGCCAGGCTGTCGCACACATCGTTGACAAAGAGACGATCATACGCGACGTACAGCATGGACTCGGCTACCCGCAGTGGTCCTCCATCAGTCCGGCCGCAGGTGATTTTCACAATCCCGACGTGCGGCGGTACGAGTACGACATCGCCGAAGCCAACCGAATCCTAGATAATCTCGGCTGGGTCGATACTGACGGGGACGGGATTCGTGAAGACGATGCAGGCAATACGATTGCATTCTCTCTGGTAACCCAAACCCAGGCCAACGTACGTGAAAGGATTGGAAAGATCATCCAACAGGGTCTCGAGGAGGTCGGCATCAAGGCGGATTTCAGGCTGGTCGAGTTCGGCGAACTCGTTTCCCAGTTGACACGCTCTTATGACTGGGAAGCTATAGTCATTGGCTTAAGCGGGGGGCCAGACCCTCATGGCGGCATTAATGTCTGGCATAGCAGTGAGAATCTGCACCTTTGGTATCCGAATCAGCCGCAGCCGGCAACGGACTGGGAAGCCGAAATAGATAGTCTTTACATAAGGGCGAGTCAGGAACTGGATCGTGGCCAACGCGTAGAGTTATACCACCGCGCCCAGGAAATCGTTGCCGAGAAAGTGCCGCTCATCTACACAACGCATTCGGAACGGCTGACCGCAGTCCGAAACGTCTTCGGCAACACGACGCCCACGTTGTACGGGCTTTGGGATATCCGCTACCTCTATCGAACTGATCTATAGCAGTGCTCCTGAGCCTCGGAACAACGATTGATGATTCCGGGCGCCTGCGGTGCGGGTGGAAATCCGGCTTTTTCTCCGAGGATAACTCTCTGCAGGGGGGCTTTCTGTTCTTGACAGCAATTCCCTAGTATTTATAATGATACGCTTAGCAAGGAGTGAGCTTTTCCGCTCCTTTTTTTTGAATTTTCATCTCTAGATTAAATCAGTCCAGCATGGAGGTAGTATCAGGTGAAGATAGTGGTTTTTATAACACAGACGCAGGACACCGAAGCGAGGATAAAGGTCGATTCCTCCGGCGATTCCATAGATACAGAAGGCATGAAATGGATCATGAATCCTTACGATGAATTCGCCGTTGAGGAGGCCATCAGGACCAAGGAAGCATACGGGGGCGAAGTTGTTCTGATCACAGCGGGCCCGCAGCGCGCTTCACAGGCGTTGCTTCAGGGGCTTGCAATGGGCGCCGATTCCGCAGTGCATATCTCGGATGAAGCTCTCGGGGAGACCGTTGACTCCCTTGTCATTTCAAAACTAGTCGCGTCGGAACTCGGAAATATCGAGGGGGTGGACCTGATTTTCACGGGGATGAAGATCATTGACGAGGAATCCGTTCAGGTGGGCATACAGATAGCCGAAGAACTTGGAATTGCCCATCTTGCGCTTGTAAGTAAGGTGATTGACGTAAAGCCGGACGAGAAAAAACTTGTCTGCCAGAAAGAGATCGATGGCGGGAGCGTTTCCGTCGAGGTTTCTCTCCCGGCCCTTATAACCTGTCCCGACGCTATGAACGAGCCCCGCTACGCGTCCGTTCCCAATATAATGAAAGCGAAGAGAAAACCGATGAAAACAGTCTCCCTAGACGATGTGGATTTCGGTTCTCTCGGTATTGACAGGGATGCCGTGGGCAAGTCCGGGGCGAAGATAAAAACAGTGAGTCTTGAAGTTCCCGAGGTGGAGAGAAAACTGAGAATCATAAAAGGAAGCGACGAGACCACGGTCAAGGGAGATGAGATTGCCGAGTCCGCAAGGGAACTCGTTAAGCTTTTGAGAGATGACGCGAAGGTCATATGATCCGGGACATCCGGAATTGCTTTATCAGAAAGTATCGCTAGGAGGCTTGAATTAAATGAGTAGTGAAATCTGGGTTGTTGCTGATATAAAGGCTGACGGACAGATAAGAAAGGTGACGTTTGAGGTTCTTTCCGAGGCCAGAAGAAAACTTGGAGGTTCCGTCTGCGCAGTGCTGCTCGGGAGCGGCGTTTCGGACAGGGTTTCTGAGCTTGCAAGCTACGGAGCGGAGAAAGTCTACGTGGTAGATAATCCCAACCTCAGGGATTTTAATCCTGACGGTTACGTGAAAGCCCTTTGCGAACTTATAAAGAAACACTCTCCGGCGGTTGTGCTCTCAGGCAACACGGCTTTCGCCGAGGATTATATGCCCAGAGTCGCTTCTGGCACGGGTTCGGGGCTTGCAATGGACTGCGTAGATATAGGCATGACCGACGACGGAAGGCTCAGGATAAAAAGGTATTCACACTCAAGCAGAGCAATCTCCACCCAGGAGTTTAACGGCGACGGAAGTGCGATGATCGCCACCGTGAGGCCCAATTCCTTTAAGGAGGAAGAGTCGGCCGGCGCGGGGCAGGTAGTGAGCGAAGATGCAGGGATTACGGATGCCGACATAAAGATCAAGGTCATTGAAATGAAAACCAAGGAATCCGACCGACCCGAGCTTACCGAGGCCGAGAGGGTGGTTTCCGGCGGCAGAGGACTTGGAAGCGAGGAGAATTTCAATCACATATACGATCTTGCGGATCTGCTTGGCGCGGCCGCTGGGGCGACAAGAGCCGCGGTCGACGCGGGATACTGTCCATATGACATGCAGGTCGGCCAGACCGGAAAGGCGGTATCTCCAGTGCTTTACGTCGCGGTTGCCATATCCGGTTCGGTACAGCATTTCTCCGGCATGGGTTCATCAAAGGTCATAGTTTCCATAAACAAGGATCCGGAAGCCCCGATTTTCGCGAAATCCGATTATGGAATCTGCGGAGACCTTTTCCAGGTTCTTCCCCCGCTTACGGAAGAGCTCAAAAAAGCCTTGTCCGAGTAACGGAACCCGTCACACTATATCGACGACTTCCGTTTTTTCCATGGGTTTTCCGAGGAATCTGGACGCGATTGAAGTAAAGGTTTCCGAATCATCGGTAAGGTAAAACGACATCTCCCGCGCCTTGCCGTCTTCTCTTAGCAACCCCTGGGACCTTAGTATATTTTCGGTCTGCTTTGCGGTTTCTTCAGCTGAATCGACGAGACTTATCCCTTTGCCCATAACCCCGGCGATCGTGTTTTTAAGAATAGGGTAGTGCGTGCAGCCTAGTATCAGCACGTCTATTCCGGATTCCTTGAGATCTCCAAGATATTTCTCGGCTATAAGGACGGCGGTTTCATCATTTTCCCATCCTTCTTCTGCAAGCGGAACGAAAAGCGGGCAGGGTTTTGAGTGTATCTCTATTGAAGAGGAGCAGATTTCCCGCAGTTTTTTCTCGTAGGAGCCGCTTTTTATGGTCGCCTGGGTGCCTATTACCCCTATCTTCCCGTTAACAGTGAGTTCCGAGGCTCTTTTCGCTCCCGGCTCCACTACTCCCACAACGGGAATTTCGAGATTTTCTTTCAGCATCTCTATAGCGTACGCAGATGCGGTGTTACACGCCACGACCAGGAGTTTTATGTTTTTTGATAAAAGGAAATTAGTGGTGCTCTCAACGTATTTTCTTACGGTTCTTTGGGATTTCGTTCCATAAGGGACTCTGGCCGTGTCGCCGAGATATACGATATTCTCCTCGCAAAGAAGGTTCATTATCTCCTTTGAGACCGTAAGTCCTCCTATTCCCGAGTCAAAAATCCCTATTGGCCGGTTTTTTCTCTCTTCCATAATTCTGCCGTCGTGGCTGCGTGCTTACTCCGGGGATGGGAAAAACGGATTTCAAATTCCGCCGGAGAAGGCGATCAACTCTCTTTTCTTGATCGTGAGCTTACTTTTTTGTATTCGTTCAGGTAATCATCGGCAAGACTCTTGGCTCTCTCCACCCTCGCTCTTCTCTTTGCCTTTCTTTTTTCCGCTTCTTTCCAGAGCCGGATTTCGTAGGGAGTTTCAGGGGTGAACTCGGGGACCGGGACGGGGTTTCCGGCTTCGTCGACTTTCACGTAGGTGAGAAACGCCGTGCACGCGTGGGATGACTCTCCGGTCTGTGTATCATACGAATCGACCTTGATCGCCAGTTCAAGAGACCTTGTTCCCACATGGGTGATGCCCGCCTTGAATTCGATCAGATTCCCGACATTAAGCGGCGAGTAGAAGAAAAGGTCGTCAAGGGATCCCGTAACCAGAACACCTTTGGTAAACCTTTTCGCCAAAATGGCGGCGCTCTCATCAATGTACTTCATAAGCTTCCCTACGGACATAAATTTCCCGTAGAAGGCGTCTTCCGGGAGCACCATCTTGGTGGTATTGAAAATGAGCCTTGAACTTTCCGTCTCATCCGCTACGTTGGAGACGTTTCTTTGCCTTCTTTTTATCTCTGGAAGTCTTTGAGCCTTCCTTTCCTCTGCCCGGGCTATAAGCTCCCGTTCAACCGTGCTGGACGCGCTTAGTTTTGCTTCTATTTTTCTCGCTCCTACATTTTCGTCCACGGCGACGAAGGCCATATAGGAGAGGGTTATAAGCTTTTTTTCATCGGTCTCCCCGTCTTCTGAGTGCACGCGTACCGCGACTTCAATGGATGAGGTTCCCACATACTCAACCCAGCTTTCAAGAACTACTATTTCCCCGATCTTTACGGGGTTAAGAAAATCTATGCTGTCTGTAGCCCCTAGGACCGCTGGCCCGTTTGCGAACTTAAAGGACGTGATGCTGCCGGTGAGCATAATCCAGTCCATGAGTATTCCGCCGTGCAGGGTCCCGTGGTTGTTCGAGTGTTCGGGAAGCACGTACTGGACCATTTTGTTAGCAGTTTCGCGTATGGAGATCATGAGTTTTCTGGCCGCTCTCCGCCGCGGCGTGCGCTCCGGGAGAAGTTCAGTCAGTTTCCGCCCGAAGAACTATCTGTTCATCTTCAAGGGAGAGAATCGCCTTGCCGCCGCCTGAGAGTTCGCCGAAGAGGATTTCCTTTGAAAGCTTCTCCGCCACCTCGGAGTTTATTACTCTTTGCACGGGTCTTGCGCCGAGCTGGGGATCGTAGCCCTTGCGGGCGAGAAAAAGCCTTGCTTCCGGCGTAAGACTGATCGTTACTTTTTTCGGGACGAGCCTCTGCTGAAGCTCTCCGATCATCTTGTCAACTATTCTCTCCACTATCTTTATATCAAGAGGGTTAAACCTGATGATTTCATTCAGCCTGTTTCTAAATTCCGGAGAGAAGTACCTGTCTATGGCTTCCGGGCTTTTGTCCTCAAACTCTTTTTTCGCGAACCCGACGTTCCTGTTCATGCTTTCCCTTGAGCCGGTGTTCGTCGTCAGAATCAGAATTACCTGTCGGAAGTCCACCTTCCTTCCGTTTGAATCCGTGAGCGTCGCGTGGTCCATCACCTGAAGCAGTATGTTGTATATGTCCTCGTGCGCTTTCTCGATCTCATCGAGCAGAAGTACGCAGTGAGGAGATTTGTATATGGCTTCGGTAAGCTGTCCTCCCTGGTCATAGCCGACGTATCCGGGCGGCGAGCCTATGAGGCGGGAGACGGTGTGTTTTTCCATATATTCGCTCATGTCGAAACGTATGAATTCAACCCCAAGGATCTCTGCGAGCTTTTTCGCAAGCTCCGTTTTGCCGACCCCCGTAGGTCCTGAGAACATGAAGGAGCCCACGGGCTTTTCCGGTTCGCTTATGCCGGCTCGCGACATCTGTATGGCGTTTACGAGCTTGTCTATGGCCTCGTCCTGGGCGTAGATGAACTCTTTTAGGTTGTCCCCGAGGTCGTGGAGGAGGTTTCGGTCCTCTGCTTTTACCGATTTGGTCGGTATTTTGGCGATCTTCGCGACCAGCTTCTCCATGTCGGACACTTTTACCTGTCTCGTTATCTCGGGATCAGGGTTGCGGAGCTTCACTGCGGCTCCGGCCTCGTCCATGATGTCGATCGCCTTGTCCGGAAGCTTTCTGTCCATTATGTACCTGTCGGAGAGTTCTATGCACGCCCTTATCGCTCCCCGGGAGTATTTCACGTTGTGGTACTTTTCGTAATGGCGCTTAAGTCCGAACAGGATTTTTCCGCAGTCCTCAACCGACGGCTCATCCACGGTTACTCTCTGGAATCTTCTAGAAAGCGCGTGGTCTTTCTCGAAGATGATCCTGTATTCCTTAAGCGTCGTCGTTCCTATGCACTTTATGTCTCCTCCGGCAAGGGCGGGCTTTAGCATGTTAGACGCGTCGAGGCTTCCTCCGGAAACCGCTCCGGCTCCTATGACCGTGTGGATTTCGTCTATGAAAAGCACGTTGTCCGGATCCCTCTTGGTTTCGTCTATTACGGCGTTTAGCCTTTCCTCGAAGTCCCCCCTGTATTTCGTTCCGGCCGTAAGGGTTCCTATGTTTAGAAGATGTATCTTGAGGTTTTTCATCGCTTCGGGGACTTCCCCGGAAACCACGCGGTGAGCTACCCCTTCAACGATCGCCGTTTTCCCTACCCCCGCGTCCCCGACAAGCACGGGGTTGTTTTTCTTTCTCTTGCCGAGAATGTGGATTATCCTCTGAACCTCTTTCTCTCTTCCTATGAGGGGGTCGATGCTCCCGTTCCGGGCTTTTTCGATCAAGTCCGTGCAGTAAAGCTCAAGGGGGTTCTTGGTCTCGGTCTTTTTTGTTTCCTTCTGTTGTTCCTTGGTGGTTGCGGGTTTTTCCTGATGTTCCTCGGTCCCCTCGCCTTTTCCGTGGGAGATATGCTTTATAACGGCAAACCGGGTAAGCCCCTGGCGATTCAGGAAGTACACGGCGTGCGATTCGGGAACCCTGAACATGGCGACCAGTATGTTAGCCCCGGTTATTTCTTTTTTTTCCGCGCTTTCGGCGTGCATTGAAGCCACCCTGAAGATGTATTTGCTTCCTTCGGAGTACGTCGGTTCGGGGAGATGGGGGGAGTCGATCGAGGATACGTTTTTAGTTAGGTGCTCCTCAAGATCGTTTGCGAGAAGCCCGGTGTCGACATCGCATTCTATCAGCACTTCCACGGCGACTTTGTCCCTTGTGAGTTCAAGGAGTATATGCTCCGGGGTGATGAACTCGTGCTTGCGGTCTTTTGCCTGCTGGTAGGCTCGGTAGAGGGTTTTTTCGAGTTCTTCTGATGCTACCATGTCAGCTCTCCGCCTTTTGGACTTCAAGTATGCATTTCAGCGGATGCTCGTATTTCTCCGCCAGGTCTTTTACCTGTCTTATCTTCGTGGTAGCTATGTCGTAGGTATAGCAGTCGACGACGCTTTTTCCCTTGGTGTGAGCTTCGAGCATTATATTTCTGCTGTCGTTTTCATTTTTGAAGAACACCTTCATGAGAACCCAGACTACGAAGTCCCTCGGGGTGTAGTCGTCGTTTAGCAGGACTATCATATACATATCCGGCCTTTTTACCCGGATATCCTCCCTGACGACCTGCTGGGGGTCCCTAGTATGAGTCGGATTCTCGCGCTCAGACATGCGCAATATTTTATACGATTTTTTCCGGTTTGCCACCGCGGGCCCGCTTAAGCGGGGAGTGTCTGTTGTACTCTGAGATAAGCGAGCGCATGTAGGGTCTTTCTTCCCGAAGGAAGTTATCTATGGATCTCTGCGCCCCGGGGTTGAAAAACAGGTGGGAACTGTAAACCGGTACCGCTTCAAAACCGCGGAGGAACTTGTGTTCGCCCTGAGCGCCGGCCTCGAAGACATTTATTCCGTTATCTATGGCAAACTCTATCGGTCTGTAGTAACAGCACTCAAAATGAAGGTACGGAATCTCTATGTTGCATCCCCAGTACCTGCCGTAGAGCTTGTCGCCTTTTCTGAAATTTATGGTGCCACCGACCGGATGGCCATCTATCTGCGCGATCACAAGCACGGTTTTTTCCCTGTACGTCTCGAACACCGAGTCGAAAAACTCCCTGTTAAGATAGGCGCTTCCCCATTTCCTCGAGTTGGTGTTCATATAGAATTCCCAGATGGAGTCTATGTGCTCGCGTCGTATCTGCTCTTTCTCGAGTACCGAGATCTCAACGCCCAGATCGCCGAGGCGGCGTTTTTCCTTCTTTATCTGTTTTCTTCTTCCAGAGCGAAGGTCTCCGAGAAAGTCATCGAAACAGAGATAACCCGAGTTATGCCAGTGGTACTGGTGGGTGAGTCTTGAGAGAAACCCGCAGTCAGAGAGCAGTTCCTGCTCCTCTTCTGTTACGAACAGAAAATGTATTGAAGAGAGGCTCTTAAGAGAACATACTTCAACCAGTTTCTTTATGAGTGCCCGCGCACACGTTTCATAGTCGTAGTCTTTGCGAACGATTATTCTCGGGCCGGTTGTCGGCGTAAACGGCACTCCTGCGACCGCCTTGGGATAGTATCTTAACCCCGCGTCCTGATAGGCCCGCGCCCATTGCCAGTCGAATATGTACTCGCCGTAGGAATCGGTTTTCAGGTAGAACGTAACTGCCCCGACAAGCTTTTTCCCCTCGCGCAGCAGAAGGTGGCACGGCTCCCATCCGGTGCCCGGGCCCACACATCCGGATTTCTCGAGAGCGAAGAGAAAATCAAACTCGAAAAAGGGGTTGTTATCGGGCTGGATGGAGTCGTATTTTCTTTTTTCGACTTCCGTTATCGAATGGCATATCTGGAATGAGGTTGATTTTTTAGATAGCTTTTTCTGCGATTTCATTGTTCGCAATGGGTAAACGTAATGAAAAGGAATTAATATATTCATTTACATTATAACCATATAGGGATTTGCCATGAGAAACGGTAAGCGAAGAGAGAACACTCCTATCGTTCCAGAAGATACAGACTTAAAGACATTCTCTAGGACTATACGTATTGTAGGGATTCTTATCATTCCACCACTTGAACTTTAAAGTGCACCACTGACTTCGATAAGCTCTTTTCAGGGGAG
>JAPPFE010000010.1 GCA_028823955.1 Candidatus Dadabacteria bacterium | reverse complement strand
GGATGAATTCCGTAGATATAGGTCTTATAGGCGCCGGAACCATAGGTTGCGGAGTTTATAAGACAATAAGCGAAAACAGAAACATAATAGAAAAAAGAACCGGGATAAGGCTCAGAATCAAGAAAGTAGCCGATATCGACATAAAGAGAAAACGCCCGGTAAAAATCCCTAGGAAACTTTTTACCACCGATGCACGCGAACTCATAGACGACGAGAGCATCTCGATAATAATCGAGCTTATCGGTGGAACTACGGCAGCGCGCGAGTTGGTCTTGGCCGCGATACGAAACGGGAAAAACATCGTAACCGCAAACAAGGCCCTTCTGGCCCACCACGGGGGTGAAATATTCAGGGAAGCGGCCGCAAACGGGGTTCACGTGGCGTTTGAAGCAAGCGTCGGAGGAGGAATACCCATAATCAAGGCGACGCATGAAAGCTATGTGGCAAACAACATTCTCTCCATACACGGAATAATGAACGGGACGTGCAACTACATACTCCACAACATGTCGGAGGAGAAAAAAGGGTTTGACGAAATGCTGCAGCGCGCCCAGAAAGAGGGATACGCAGAAGCCGACCCCTCGTTTGACATAGACGGCATTGACGCCGCACACAAGCTGTCGATTCTGATAATGCTTGCCTACGGATTCTTTCCGAAATTCGAGAACATATACGTCGAAGGGATAAGAAACATCTCTTCAATCGATATAAGCTTCGCCGAGCAGCTCGGCTACAAGATCAAACTGCTTGCAATAGCCAAGCTAACCGACTCGGGCATACAGGCTGGAGTTTATCCGGCCCTTATAAGAAAAAACACTCAGCTTGCCGATGTAAAAGACGCGTTTAACGCAATCCATATCGTGGGAGACAAGGTAGGCCCGACAATGTTATATGGAATGGGAGCCGGGATGCTTCCGACAGCAAGCGCCGTTGTGGGCGATCTGGTTTCAATTGCAAAAACCGCCCAAAACGGTTCACAGCCTGCCCCTCCCATGCTTTACGCGGAAGACGCCGGACACAGGTCTCTTGTCAGCACCGACGGTCTTACGGGCCGCTACTACCTTAGATTTCAAGTCGAGGACAAGCCCGGCACGCTCGGGAAAATAACCACGATTCTTGGGAAGTGCGGAATAAGCATAGAGTCCATAATTCAGCAGACAAGGGAAACAAACGGCGGGGAGGTTCCCATCATAATAATGACCCACGAGTCGGGGGAGAAAAGTCTCAGGAAAGCTCTTGATAGGATAAGAAAATCCATGACATCCGTAGCCGACGCGATTTTCATAAGGATCGAAAAAATATGAGAGAATCAGCGGTAGCGAGAAAAATGCTTACGGACACAGAACCGCAGGAACACGCGACGTTCTACAAGGATCTTCTGGATTCACTTCCCGAGGGAGTGATAGTAGCTGACAAGGATCTTAATATAATTTCCGTTAATGAGCCGTCTGAGACCATACTCAATATCTCAAGGCGAAAGACAATCGGAAATCATATATCAAAGTTTCTGCCGGAAGAAATAACCACCCTCTGCTCAAGGGCGGTAAAAGAAGAAAGAGTTGTGCAAGAAAACGATCTGCTTTTCCGCATATCCCGCAACTCTTCGATCAACGTGGAATGCACCGTATCTCCGATACACGGAAGCGACGGCAGGATGAATGGACTTGTGATCCAGATAAGAAACACTGAAAAAATGAACATGATGTCCATCATCAGCAGGAACTGCAGCCTCGAAGAAAATTACGAAACCCTTGTAAGGGGGCTCGCGCACGAAATAAGAAATCCCCTGAGCGGCATAAAGGGAGCTGCACAACTTCTAAACGGCACGCTGTCAAAAACGGAGAAAAACCGGTGTTCGAAGATAATAATAAAGGAAACGGAAAGACTGAGAGACTTGGTTGACAGACTCGTGAAACCGTCATCGGTATCAACGCAGCATCTGATGTCGGTAGATATAAATGAAATCCTGATTGACATAATATTTCTCGAATCGAATCTGCATAAAAACATAAAATTCAAGCACAAGCTCGATATTACCATTCCTCCCATACCAGGAGACTACAACTCCCTAAAACAGGTGTTCATAAACATTATCCAAAACGCGGTGAGTTCGATAAAGGACAAAGGGCAGATAACGGTCAGCACCAAGTGGGTAACGGATTACAAGATACGCAATAAACACACGGTCCTGATATCGGTAAAAGACAACGGAACAGGAATACAGAAAAAAGACCTGAAAAAAATATTCACCCCGTTTTTCTCGAGCAAAAGGAAAGGAACAGGGCTTGGTCTTTTTATATCGAGCCAAGTAATAGCCAAATACGGAGGAATAATTACCGCGGAGAGTGAAGAAGGAACGGGCTCCGAATTCAAGATACAGCTCCCGGCAAGCTAGAAATTATCAGCTTCTTGGGAACAGGCAACGCAATCGCGACCTGGCGGCTGGAGAAACCAGATCATGAAGAATCGTATCCTAATAGCCGACGACGAAGAGGACATCAGGTGGATACTCGAGACATCCCTTAAGAAATCGGGCTTTGAAGTCGAGTGTGCCGAGAACGGAAAAGACGCCGTCCGAAAAGCATGCGAGGATCCATACTCCCTGATTCTTCTTGACATAAACATGCCGGATATGAACGGGTTTGAAGTTCTCAATCAGCTTAGAAACAGAGAAATTGACTCGCCCATAATATTCATTACCGCGCAGAATACCGTCAGCAACGCCATAGATTCAATACAGCTTGGGGCCTATGACTATCTGACCAAGCCGTTTGACCTCGAAGAGGTAAAACTCTTTGCCGAGCGGGCCATAAAGAACTACGAAGCCGAGAGAGAAATAAGGCTGTCTCAGGATTCCGAGGAGAATATTTCGTTCGAAGAAATAGTCGGCAGTTCACCCGACATGCTGAACGTATACAAGCTTATCGGTCGCACCGCCTCCAAAAACATCACCGTGCTGATAACAGGAGAAAGCGGCACCGGGAAAGAGCTTATCGCAAGAGCCATCCACTACAACAGTCCGAGAAGAAAGAAAAGACTGGTATCCGTAAATATATCCGCGATCCCCAAGGAACTTATCGAAAGTGAACTGTTCGGATACGAAAAAGGGGCATTCACCGGCGCCACCACCTTGAAGAAGGGAAGATTTGAAGAAGCCGACGGCGGAACCCTTCACATAGACGAAATAGGGGAACTTTCAACCGACCTGCAGTCAAAGCTCCTAAGGGCCATCGAGGAAAAACAGATCTACAGGCTCGGCAGTGAAAAACCGGTCTCCGTTGACCCCAGAATAATCGCAAGCACAAATAAAAACCTAAGAGATGCTGTCACGGAAGGTTCTTTCAGAGAGGACCTGTTTTACAGGCTAAACGTCATAAGCATAAACCTACCCCCTCTCAGGAAAAGAAAAGAGGATATAAAGGAGCTGGTTCGACATTTTTTGAATAAATACTCCGCTGAATTCGGCACCGAGAAAAAGGTGCTCTCTCCCGAAGCGGAGCAGTTACTGATCAGCCACAGTTGGCCCGGAAACGTAAGAGAACTTGAAAACACTATAAAACGTCTTCTGGTTTTAACTCCCGACAGCATAGTAAGCGGTGAGGAGACAAAAGAAGCTATCGATTCGCAAACCGGCTACGGAGAAACGGAAACGACGGATAGGAAAACCGAAGAGCTTGTTCGCATGATGGTAGAAAATTCTGACTTGTCCCTGCAGAACATCCACGAGCAAGTAATCGGGAAAGTTGAAAAACAGTTAATCAAAGCCATTCTCGCAAAAACTGACGGAAACATGAAACAGGCGGCAGCAATACTGGGGATAAACAGAAACACCCTGTCAAAAAAGATAAACGACCTGGAAATAGAAAGGAATTAAGACCTAATACCCAAGCTTCCTGAGCGCATCGCGCGCCGCGGACTGCTCGGACTGTCTCTTGCTTCTGCCCTTGCCCGTACCCGCCAAGTCGGAAGAAATTCTTACCTCCACTGTGAAAGTCCTTTCATGCGGGGGACCTTCTTCGCTCAGAACCCTGTACTCGGGCGTCTTTCCGAAGACGCTCTGGGAAACTTCCTGAAGCTGCGTCTTGCTGTCATGGGGAAAATCGTCTTCCTCAACAGCGTCTTGAAACAATCGAGACACAACCTCGAAAGTTTTCTCGTAGCCCGCATCAAGATACAGCGCTCCTATGAGTGCCTCAAAGGCATTTGCGTTGTTTGACTCTCTTTCCCTCCCCCCGGTGCTTTCTTCTCCCTTTCCAAGCCTTATCTGCTCTCCCAGTCCCAGCATCTCGGCGTATTTCGCAAAATTCGCACCGCTTACCACCCGACTTCTGATCTTTGAGAGATC